>NZ_JAKFCM010000054.1:0-107134 GCF_036676645.1 Ramlibacter sp. | reverse complement strand
ACCGCCATCACGGCCGCCGTCCTCGTCTCCACCCCCAGCTTCTCGTAGATGTGCTCCAGGTGCTTGTGCACCGTGCGCGGGCTGATCGCCAGCAGGGCTGCGATGTCGGCGTCGGTCTTGCCGCACGACAGCCAGCGCATCACGTCGTCCTCGCGCCGCGTGAGTTGCCGGGTGCGGATCGGCGACGGCGCTTGCGGGCAGGCCGAGGCGGTCAGCGCCATACCCCCGTTGCGCCGGGCCTGCCCGTAGAGGTAGCCCAGGTGGGGACGCAGCAAGGCGAGCCGCTCGTGGTCGCGCTCGCTGAAGGCCGGGCAGCGGCGCCGCAGGACGAGCCAGAGGCGCTTCGGCCCGCCGGCCGGAAGCAGCATGGAAGCGGCCGAGGGTGCGCCGGGGTCCTCGTCGCCGGTGACCAGCGCGGCTGCGTCGCAGGGAATGAATGCAGCCAGGCGCTCGACCGTGGCCTGCAGCAGGCGCGGCACATCGACGGCGGCCTGCTCCAGCTCGACGAGCAGCGCGAGCGCCGATGCGTAGTCGTTGCGGCTGAGATGGCTCAAGGTGGGCCTCCGGACGGCTTGTACGCATTCCGTCGTATGGAGCCGCGCGCCGGGCCGCGCCACGATGCGCGGCCGAGAAACCAGTATAGGCAGCCGCACCCAGGAGCAGGACATGGCCGTCGACGAGTCGAAACCGAATGTGTGCATGGGGGACGTCGTCCGCGATGCGGGCGCCGTGATGCATGCCACGACGGTGGCGGGCGACCAGCTGCAGGGGCGCGAAGTGGCGATGCAGAGGGGCTTCGGTTCCTTCGGCCGCACGTCGCAGACGCCGTTCAACCCGATTTTCTAGGCACGCCCCGGAGCGGGCGAAAGGAGAGCGCCATGGCCAGACAGTACGTCGATTGCCGCGAGGTCCCGAGCGATTCCAACTGCACGGTGGCGATCGCAGCCGATTCGGAAAAGGAATTGCTCGAGGCGGCCGTGCAGCATGCCGTCGCCGTGCACGGACACACCGATACGCCGGAGTTGCGGCAGATGATCGCGGGAGCGATCAAGGCCGGCACGCCGCCGATCGAAGCGCCGGTGCAGCAAGCGGCCTGAAGAGGGCCAGGGGCCGGCGGCGTCACTGGCCCTGGAAATAGCAGGGGGCACCGCCGGTGCCCCCTGTCCTGGCGAAGAAGGGCGTCAGCCCTCCGACGGGTGCCGCGGCGACGACGGCGTCGGGTACATCTGGTCGCGTCCCTCCGGCTGTGGAGCGCCTGCGCCGCTGCGCGGGCCGCCGTCGGTCGGGTATTGCGGGCCGCCCTGGCCGGTGCGGCTGCCTTCGGCGCCGCCCCCGCCCGAGCCATAGCTGCCGCCGCCTTGCGAGCCGCCTCCGTAGTCGCCCGGCGATCCACCCCCGTAGCTGCCACCCGGCGAACCGCCGCCATAGCCGCCGCCCGGCGATCCGCCGCCGTAGCCGCCCCCAGGCGTGCCGCCACCGCCCTGCATCCGCTCGCGCGCCATCTGTCCGCCGGCCTCGGCCGCATGGGCCAGTTGCGGCCCCTTCTCCTGGCCCTTGGCGTACCACTTGCTAAGGATCTGTCCGGCGGTCTCGCGCCCGCCCAGGCCGAACGCCAGGCCGAGGCCCAGCGCGATCGCGCCGACGAAGGCCATGAACAGCGTGTTCACCAGTGCGGTCGCGATGCCGATCTGGTTGACGGCCACCACGATGGCGAAGGCCCACACCAGCGCCGACGCGACCTTGGACAGCAGGTGGGCGTTGGTCAGCCCGGCTTCACCGGCGGCGCCGCGGACCAGGTTGCTCAGCGCCCGCGCCGCCAGCCCGCCGATCACCAGCACCACCAGCGCCACCACCACGTTCGGCAGCCACAACAGCAGGTCCTGCAGGACCTCGGAGACCGCCGGCAGGCCGAGTGCGTCGAAGGCCACCACCAGTGCGATCAAGCGGATGAACCACTTGACCACCAGGCCGATCAATCCGGACGAATCGGTGCCGGTGCCCATCTTGCGGACGAAGTCCGCCAGCCCGGACCGCTGCGACAGGTCGTTGAACTTCACCGCACGCAGGAGGGCGGCGACGCCCTTCTCCGCCAGCGAAGCGAGGAACCAGCCGACGATGAGGATGACCGCGAAGCCGATGATCTTGGGGATGGCCGAGAGGAACATGGCCATGGCAGCGGCCAGCGACGTCATCATCGCGTCGCCCCAGTCAGTGATGGCAGTGGGCATGGAGGCCTCCGGTGAGTTGTTGGAACGGAATGCTCCAGACTCTCCGGCGGCCCCATGCGCGCCCGGGTCAGCGCAGGTCAGTGCCTGCTGTAGGAAGCACTCCCCCCGGTGGCTGAGCGGGTCTTCCCCGACTCGGCGGTGGAGGCGCCCAGCCCCTGGCCCCTAGCCCGTAGCCCCTATCTCAGCACGTCCCCCAGGCAGAGGTACTTCATCTCCACGTACTCCTCGATGCCGTGGCTCGAGCCTTCCCGTCCCAGGCCGGACTGCTTGACGCCGCCGAAGGGCACGTGTTCGGTCGAGATGATCCCGGTGTTGATGCCCACCATGCCGTACTCCAGGCCTTCGCTGACGCGCACGATGCGGCCCATGTCGCGGCTGTAGAAGTAGCTGGCCAGGCCGAACTCGGTGTTGTTGGCGGCGGCTATCGCTTCCTGCTCGGTCTTGAAGCGGAACACCGGCGCCACCGGGCCGAAGGTCTCTTCCCGGGCGCACAGCATGTCGCCGCTGGCCTCGGCAATGACGGTCGGCTGGAAGAACTGGCCCTGCAGGCGCTGCCCGCCCACCACCACCTTGCCGCCCTTGGCCCGGGCGTCGTCCACGTGCTGCTGCACCTTGTCCAGCGCGGCCGGTTCGATCAGCGGCCCCTGCACCACGCCGTCCTCGAAGCCGTTGCCGACCTTGAAGCCCTTGACCCGGGCTGCCAGCTTCTCGACGAAGGCGTCGTAGACGCCCTCCTGCACGTACAGCCGGTTGGCGCACACGCAGGTCTGGCCGGCATTGCGGTACTTGCTGGCGACGGCGCCTTCCACGGCCGAGTCGAGGTCGGCATCGTCGAACACGATGAAGGGCGCGTTGCCGCCCAGTTCCAGGCTCAGCTTCTTGATGGTGGGCGCGCTCTGCGCCATCAGGATGCGGCCGACCTCGGTCGAGCCGGTGAAGCTCAGGTGCCGCACCACGTCGCTGGCGCACAGCGCCTGGCCGACCGCGATGCTGTTGGCGCTGTCGGCCGTCACCAGGTTGAGCACGCCGGCCGGGATGCCGGCGCGGATGGCCAGCTCCGCCGCCGCCAGCGCCGTCAGCGGGGTGAGCTCGGCCGGCTTGATCACCACCGTGCAGCCGGCCGCCATCGCCGGCGCCACCTTGCGCGTGATCATGGCGAGCGGGAAGTTCCAGGGCGTGATGGCGGCGCACACGCCGATGGGCTGGCGCAGCACCGTCAGCCGCTTGCTGTTGTCGTAGGAGGGCAGGGTTTCGCCGTTGACGCGCTTGGCTTCCTCCGCAAACCACTCGACGAAGCTGGCGCCGTAGGCCACTTCGCCGCGCGACTCGGCCAGGGGCTTGCCGTTCTCGGCCGTCATCAGACGCGCCAGGTCCTCCTGGTTCGCCATCAGCAGGTCGAACCACTTGCGCATCAGCGCGCTGCGCTCCTTGGCGGTCTTGCCGCGCCAGGCCGGCCAGGCGGTGTTGGCCGCGGCGATCGCCTGTTCGGCTTCGGCCGCACCCAGGTTGGCCACGTCGGCGAGGCGGGCGCCGGTGGCGGGGTCGTTCACATCGAAGCGGGCGGCTCCCTTGATCCACTGGCCGCCGATCAGCCCGTCGGTCTTGAGCAGGGAGGGGTCTTTCAGTTGCGCCAGCGGCGAGGTCTTCATGTCCATGGGGGTCTCCGTACTTGCTGGCGGCATTGTGCGCCGCCGGGCAAAGGCGCACGGCCGGGTGGGGCAGGCCCGGTGGCCGCCGCGACAGGCCCGGGCCGGGCGCCCCCAACTCATAAAATCACCGGTTTGCCCCTCCGCCCGCCCGTATGACCCCCCGATTCACCGTTGCCGACATCCGCAAGACCTTCCTGGACTTCTTCGCCAGCAAGGGCCACACGGTGGTCGAGTCCAGCCCGCTGGTGCCGGGCAACGACCCGACGCTCATGTTCACCAACTCGGGCATGGTGCAGTTCAAGGACGTGTTCCTGGGCACGGACAAGCGCCCCTACGTGCGCGCCGCGTCGGTGCAGGCCTGCCTGCGCGCCGGCGGCAAGCACAACGACCTGGAGAACGTGGGCTACACGGCGCGGCACCACACCTTCTTCGAGATGCTGGGCAACTGGAGCTTCGGCGACTATTTCAAGCGCGAGTCGCTGGTGTGGGGCTGGGAACTGCTGACCGAGGTCTACAAGCTGCCCCGGGAGCGGCTGTGGGCCACGGTCTACCAGGAGGACGACGAGGCCTACGACATCTGGACGAGGGTGATCGGCCTGCCGCCCGAGCGGGTGGTGCGCATCGGCGACAACAAGGGCGCGCGCTACGCCAGCGACAACTTCTGGATGATGGCCGACACCGGCCCCTGCGGCCCCTGTTCGGAGATCTTCTACGACCACGGCCCGGGGATCGCGGGCGGCCCGCCCGGCAGCCCGGACGAGGACGGCGACCGCTACATCGAGATCTGGAACCACGTGTTCATGCAGTTCGACATGCAGCCCGACGGCAGCGTCAAACCCCTGCCGGCCCCGTGCGTGGACACCGGCATGGGCCTGGAGCGGCTGGCCGCCGTGCTGCAGCACGTGCACAGCAACTACGAGATCGACCTGTTCGACACGCTGATCAAGGCAGCGGCGCGCGAGACCGGCTGCCCCGACCTGGAGAACCCGTCGCTGCGCGTGATCGCCGACCACATCCGCGCCACCGCGTTCCTGGTCAGCGACGGCGTGATCCCGGGCAACGAGGGCCGCGGCTACGTGCAGCGCCGCATCGTGCGCCGCGGCATCCGCCATGGCTACAAGCTCGGCTGCAAGCAGCCCTTCTTCCACAAGCTGGTGCCCGACCTGGTGGCGCTGATGGGCGCGGCCTACCCGCGCCTGAAGGCGGAGGCCGGGCGCATCGGCGAGGTGCTCCAGGCCGAGGAGGAGCGCTTCTTCGAGACGCTGGAAAACGGCATGGAGATCCTGGACGCCGCACTGGCCGGCGGCCAGCAGGTGCTGCCGGGCGAGGTCGCCTTCAAGCTGCACGACACCTACGGCTTCCCGCTCGACCTGACGCAGGACGTGTGCCGCGAACGCGGCGTGAGCGTCGACGTGGCCGGCTTCGATGCCGCCATGGACAAGCAGAAGGCAGCCGGCCGCGCCGCCGGCAAGTTCCGGATGGACCGGGCGCTGGAGTACACCGGCGCCGGCCATCCCTTCACCGGCTACGAGAAGCTGGAGGAGCCGGCCCGGGTGGTCGCGCTGTACCAGGACGGCACGCCGGTGCAGCAGTTGGCCGAGGGCCAGGCGGGCGTGGTCGTGCTCGACACCACGCCCTTCTATGCCGAGTCCGGCGGCCAGGTGGGCGACTGTGGCGTGCTCACCGCCGAGGGCCTGCAGTTCGGGGTGGAGGACACCCAGAAGATCAAGGCCGATGTCTACGGCCACCACGGCACCCAGACCCAGGGCACGCTGAAGGTCGGCGACGCCGTCACCGCGCGGGTCGACGTGGCGCGCCGCCGCGCCACCATGCGCAACCACAGCGTGACCCACCTGATGCACAAGGCCCTGCGCGAAGTGCTGGGCGCGCACGTGCAGCAGAAGGGTTCGCTGGTCGATGCCGACAAGACCCGCTTCGACTTCACCCACAACCAGCCGGTCACGCAAGACCAGGTGAGCGAGATCGAGCGCCGCGTCAACGCCGAGATCCTGGAGAACCGGCCGACCCTGGCGCGGGTCATGGAGATCGAGGCCGCCAAGGCCACCGGCGCCGTGATGCTGTTCGGCGAAAAGTACGGCGACACGGTGCGCGTGCTGGACATCGGCTCCAGCCGCGAGCTGTGCGGCGGCACCCACGTGCAGCGCACCGGCGACATCGGCCTGTTCAAGATCGTCGGCGAAGGCGGCGTGGCCGCCGGCATCCGCCGGGTGGAGGCGGTGACCGGGGCCAACGCGCTGGGCTACGTGCAGGAAGTCGAGGCCACGGTGCAGGGCGCGGCGGCGGCGCTGAAGTCGCCGGTTCCGGAGCTGCCCTCGCGCATCGGCCAGGTGCTCGAGCAGGTCAGGGCGCTGGAGAAGGAAGTCGCCCAGCTCAAGGGCAGGCTGGCTTCCTCGCAGGGCGACGAACTCGCCAGCCAGGCGGTCGACGTCAAGGGCATCAAGGTGCTGGCCGCCACGCTCGACGGGGCCGATGCCCGGACGCTGCGCGAGACCCTGGACAAGCTCAAGGACAAGCTCAAGAGCGCGGCCATCGTGCTGGCGGCGGTGGACGGCGGCAAGGTCCAGCTGGCCGCGGGGGTCACGGCGGACCGCACCGCCCGGGTCAAGGCCGGCGAGCTGGTCAATTTCGTCGCCCGGCAGGTGGGCGGCAAGGGCGGGGGCAAGCCCGACATGGCGATGGCGGGCGGCACCGATGCCGACAAGCTGCCGGCCGCGCTGCAGTCGGTCCAGGGCTGGGTGGCCGAGCGAGCCTGAGCCGAAAGCCCGATGATGGCGCCGTGAAGATACTGTCCCACATCTTCTCGGCGGTTCACGGCGTGATTGCGGTGCTGTTCGCGGTCGCGGCCATCGTGCTGGTCCTGATCGCCGTGCGCATTGCCTGGGCGGCGCTGGGCGACGGGCTGAATCCGGGATCGGCCCTGATCGTCATCGAAGCCCTGGGCCTGCTGGCGGCCGCGGTGGTGGCGCTGCAGATCTCCCAGACCGTGTTCGAAGAGGAGATCATCCGCGACGCGCAGATCAGCGCCCCCACCCGGGTGCGGCGCTTCCTGTCGCGCTTCCTGGTGGTCGTGGTGGTCGCCCTGGCCATCGAAGGCCTGGTGGCGGCCTTCAAGGCCATCCACGAGGAAATGGCCGAGCTGCGCTATGCGGCGGCGCTGCTGCTGTCCACCGCCGCCGTGCTGGCGGCCTGGGGCGTGTTCATCCGTCTGAACCGGGCCGCCGAGGAACTGGAGCCCGAAGCCATGGAGGAGGCGAAGCGGGAGGACCGCAAGCTGGGATAGATCCCCGCAATGACATGCGTCGGCAAGCCGGCCCCAGCCTCACACCCGACGGAACACCACGTCCCACACCCCGTGCCCCAGCCGCATCCCGCGCTGCTCGAACTTGGTCAGTGGCCGGTAGTCGGGCCGGGGTGCGAATCCTTCGGCGGTGTTGCGCAGCAGCGGCTCGGCGGACAGCACCTCCAGCATCTGCTGGGCATACGGCTCCCAGTCCGTCGCGCAGTGGATGTAGCCGCCCGGCTGCAGGCGCGAGGCGAGCCGGGCCACCAGCGCCGGCTGGATCAGGCGGCGCTTGTTGTGCCGGGCCTTGTGCCAGGGATCGGGGAAGAACACGTGCACGCCCGCCAGCGACTGCGGTGCCAGCATGTGCTCCAGCACTTCCACTGCGTCGTGCTGCACGATGCGGATGTTCTGCAGGCCCTGCTCGGCGATCCGCTTGAGCAGCGCTCCCACGCCGGGGTCGTGCACCTCGCAGCACAGGAAATCGGTGTCCGGCATCAGTGCGGCGATGTGGGCCGTGGCCTCGCCCATGCCGAAGCCGATCTCGAGCACCGTCGGGCCCTCGCGCCCGAAAGCCATGCGCAGGTCCAGCCGCCCGGGCCGGTATGGCACCAGGAAGCGCGGCCCCAGGGCTTCCAGGGCGCGCGCCTGCCCCGTCGTGAGGCGGCCGGTGCGGCGCACGAAACTGCGGATGGCGCGGGGATGGGCCACGCCTTCGGGCGGTCGGCTGGCGGGGCGTTCGGGGTTGCCGGGTTCAGTCACCCGCGGATTGTAGGAACGGCCACTCGGCCGCCCAGGCCTGCAGCGCATCGGCCGGCCGGCCGTCACGCGCGCCCAGGCCCAGCCGCTGTGCGGCCTCGTTGAGTGCCCGCATCGGATCGCGCAGGTCCAGCGCCTGCGCCCCGTTCTGCTTGGACAGCTTCTCGCCGTTGGCGCCCAGCACCAGCGGGGTGTGCAGGTAGCCCGGGGTGGGCAGGCCGAGCGCGCGCTGCAGCACGATCTGGCGCGCGGTGTTGTCCGCCAGGTCTTCGCCGCGCACGACCTGCGTGATGCCCTGTGCGGCGTCGTCCACCACCACCGCGAGCTGGTAGGCCCACGGGCCGTCGGCGCGCTTCAGGATGAAGTCACCCACCTCGTGAGCGACGTCCTGCTGTTGCTGGCCGAGCCGGCGATCGGTCCAGTCGACGATGCCGTCCGGTACGCGCAGGCGCCACGCGCGCGCGCTGCGCCCATGCAGGCCGTCGCGGCAGGTGCCGGGGTACGGCGCTTCCCGTCCGCGCCGGCGCGGGCGCCCCTGCGCAGCCAGGGCTTGCTCGATGTCCTTGCGCGAGCAGCCGCACGGGTAGGCCTGGCCGCCGGCCACCAGCCGGTCGAGCGCCGCCTGGTAGTGGCCGCCGCGCGCGGACTGCCACACCGGCGCTTCATCGGGCAACAGCCCGCAGGCGGCGAGCTGGCGCAGGATTTCGTGGTCGGCGCCCGGCACGCAGCGTGGCGTGTCCACGTCCTCGATGCGCACCAGCCAGCGCCCCCGGTGCCGGCGCGCGTCCAGCCAGCTGGCCAGCGCGGCCACCAGCGAGCCGGCATGCAGCGGGCCGGTGGGCGAGGGCGCGAAACGGCCGCGGTACGGCGCGTCCATGGCGGGATCAGGCCAGGGTGGCGGCCAGCGCGAGTTCCAGTCCCGACACGAACGCGTGCTCGACGCGCTGGCCCAGGCACCAGTCGCCGCACAGCCCCAGCCGCACCTGCGGGTCCCACAGGTGCGGGCGGCCGAGCGGCCGCAGCGTGCGGGAGTAGCGCCAGCGCCGCACCTCGGCGTGGGCCGGCTGCGCCCGGATGCCGGTCACCTCGGCAAAGGCCTTGAGCAGCTTGGCCTGGACGCGCGGCTCGTCGTCGGCCAGGTGCTCGGTGGACCAGTTCGCGCTGGCCTGCACGGTCCAGCGCTCGACCGGCCCCCGGCCCGGCTTGGACGACTCGCGCGCCAGCCAGGCCACGCGGTGGTGCGTGCTGCGCGCAGCGTTCCACTGCGGGCCCAGGTGGGCCAGCCCGGGCTGCAGCGCCTGCGGGAAGGCCAGCATCAGGGTCCAGCAGGGCGCCATCTCGACCGACGCCAGCCGCTCGACGAACACCGGCGCCAGGCGCGAGCGCTCCAGCAGCGTGGCCGCATGCGGCGCGGGCATGGCCAGCAGCACGGCGTCGAAACCGGGGTAGACGTGGGCCGTCTCGTGCGGCCCGCTGGTGCGCAACTGCCAGCGGTTCGCGTCCAGCGCATCGGGCTCGATGCGGTCCACGCGCGTGAGCAGCAGCAGGGCTTGCGCGTCCACCAGCGGTTGCGCCCAGGCGCGCGGCAGCGCTTCCATGTCGGGCGCGCCCACCCAGTGCGGCTCCAGCTCGGGCCGGGGCGCTTCGATCACCCGCCCGAGCGGATCGAGCACGCGCACCGCCGTCGCGCTCCAGCGCCGGCGCGCCTGCGGGGTGGTGTCCAGCGCCTGCTGGAAGCGCGGGTCGCGGACGGTGAAGAACTGTGCGCCGCAGTCGAAGCTGCCGAAGGGCGTGTGGCGCGTTCCGATCCGCCCACCGACGCTGCCGGACTGCTCGATGACGGTGACCCGGTGGCCGGCCTGCAGCAGCGTGCGAGCGCACGCGATGCCGGCCAGGCCGGCGCCGATCACGGCGAAGTGGGAGGGGGCAGACTTGCGTGATGTCGGCGGGCGGGCGGCGGGCATTGCCCCGATTGTCGCTCGGCGGCAGAGCCGGCGGATCCTGCCTGCTGGGCGGAAGCCGGGAACCATCTCCTGGCGCCTGAACGCCGCGGCGCGTGTTCGGCGCGCGGGAGATGGATTGCGGCTCGAGGCCGCAATGACACCGGTCTTGCCATTCCGGCGCAAGCCGGGGATCCATCTCCTGGCGCCTGAATGCCGCGGCGCGTGTTCGGCACGCGGGCGATGGCTCGCGGCTCGAACGCCGCCATGACACGATCACCCCACCCGCAGCCCGCTGTGCCGCTCCAGCAGGGCCATGCGGGTGGCGGCGCTTTCGAGTTGCTTCAGCCACCACTGCAAGCCGCGGCCGGCGCCGAGCGGGCCACTTTCGCGCCAAGCGTAGCTGAGGCGCACCAGCCGGGCCGGCCGGCGCACCTGCTTGATCACCAGCCGGCCGGTCTCGATCAGGGGCCGCGCCATCGGCTCGGGCAGGAAACCCACGCCCAGGCCGCGCACCTGGGCTTCGAGCTTGCTGGACATGGTGGGGACCGTCAGGACGTCCTGTCCGGCCAGCAGGCCGAGCGTCAGCCCGTCGCCGCGGCGCACCGAATCCGCGACGGCCACGGCGCGATGCCGGACCAGCACGTCGTCGGTGACCGGCTCCGGCAACGACGCGACCGGATGGTGCGGGGCCACGGCAAATACAAAGGGCAGCTCGCCCAGGCTGCGGCTCATGAGACCGGTCATGGTGCCGGGATCCAGCGGCACGCCCAGGGCCAGGTCGGCGCCGCCCGTGACCAGCGCGTCCAGCGTGCCCGACAGCGCCTCGTCCAGCAGCCGCAAGCGGGTGTGCGGCGCGACTTCGAAGAAGGCCTGTGCCAGTTCCATGACGGTTCCGCAGGCGATCACCGCATCGACGGCCACGGTGAGCTGCGACTCCCAGCCGGTCGCGACGCGCCGCACCCGGTTGGCCACGGCATCGACTTCGCCCAGCAGCCGCTCGCCCTCGCGCAGCAGTTCGGCCCCTGCGTCGGTCAGCCGCGCCTGCCGGGAGGCACGGTCGAACAGCAACGCGTCGAGTGCGTCCTCGACCTGCCGGATCCGGTAGGTCACGGCGCTGGGCACCAGGCCGAGTTCACGCGCGGCGCCGGCGAAGCTGCCGGCCCGTGCCACCGCCTGCACCAGCGCCAGCGCATCGGGCGTGAGGACTTCGCGGGGGGTGGCCATGGCTTGCGTTCAGTTTTTTTGAATGATGCCATCAAAGCCGCCTCCTGCATGGCGGCGCGACCGGCACCTACATTGACGGGAACCGAGGAATCGCAAGCTAAAGGAGCAAGCCATGCAGACCGTTCGCCGATCGCAGGACCGCGGCCATGCCGACCATGGCTGGCTGGACTCGCGCCACAGCTTCTCGTTCGCGAACTACTACGACCCCGAGCACATGGGCTGGGGCAACCTGCGCGTCATCAACGAGGACCGCATCGCCCCCGGCACCGGCTTCGGCACGCACGGGCACCGCGACATGGAGATCATCAGCTACGTGCTGCAGGGCAACCTCGCGCACAAGGACAGCATGGGCAACGTCAAGGGCATCCCGCCCGGCGACGTGCAGCGCATGAGCGCCGGCACCGGCGTGATGCACAGCGAGTTCAACCATGCGCCGCAGCAGGTCACGCATTTCCTGCAGATCTGGATCGAGCCCGACGTGACCGGCATCGCGCCCGGCTACGAGCAGAAGAGCTTTCCGGACGAGGACAAGCGCGGGCGGCTGCGGCTGGTCGCCTCGCCCGATGCGGCCGAGGGCTCCGTGAAGATCCATGCCGACGCCCGCGTCTACGCCGGCCTGTTCGACGGCGATGAAGCTGCCCAGCTCGTCCTGGCGACTGGCCGCAAGGCCTACGTGCACGTGGTGCGCGGCGACGTCGAAGCCAACGGCCAGCTGCTGCATGCGGGCGACGCGCTGATGCTGGACCGGGAACCGCTCGTCCAGGTTCGCCAGGGCCGCCAGGCCGAGGTACTGGTCTTCGACCTGGCGCCGTAAGCAACACCGGACGGCGGGTCGCAAGGCCCGCTGCCGGCCTGTCGTGGGCGGGTTGCCCACAAGTTCAACCTGCAAGAAAGGAAATCAGCCATGGCCACCCTCACCCACGACGGGCGCAGCGCCGCCCTCGTCCAGAACCCCGTCTACGACAGCGCCGCGCTGCTCGGGCGCATCCTGCTCGCCTGGATGTTCGTGCCGGCCGGCTGGGGCAAGATCGGCGGCTTCGGCGGAACGGTGGGCTACGCCACCTCGGCGGGCCTGCCCCTGCCGGAAGTCGGCGTTGCCATCGCCCTGGTCATCGAACTGATCGGCGGTCTGATGCTGCTGGTGGGCTTCGGCACCCGCTGGGCCGCGCTCGCGCTGGCGATCTTCACCGCCGTCGCCGCCTTCTTCTTCCACAATTACTGGGCGTTGCCGGCGGACCAGCAGATGGTGCAGCAGCTCATGTTCGGCAAGAACATGGCGATCACCGGCGGCCTGCTGGCGTTCTTCGCTTTCGGCGCGGGACGCTTCAGCCTCGACGGGCGCCGCCGCGACTGACGGCCCCCGGGCTGCCGTCGGCCCGGCCTTCCCATGCCCATCGTGGTCATCTACCACTCCGGCTACGGCCACACGCAGCGCCAGGCGCAGGCGGTGGCCGACGGCGCCGGGGCGCGGCTGGTCGCGATCGATGCCGACGGCAACCTGCCCGAAGGCACGTGGGAGGAACTGCAGGCCGCCGATGCCATCGTGTTCGGCTCGCCCACCTACATGGGCGGGCCGAGCTGGCAGTTCAAGAAGTTTGCCGACGCGACTTCGAAGGCCTGGTTCGCCGGGGCCTGGCGCGACAAGCTGTTCGCCGGCTTCACCAGCAGCGCCAGCGTCATCGGCGACAAGACCGCGACGCTGAACTACTTCTTCACGCTGGCCATGCAGCATGGCGGTGTGTGGGTCGGCACGGGGATGCTGCCGGCCAATGCCAAGGCCGCGACGCGCAACGACCTCAACTGGGCCGGCGTGTGGAGCGGTGCCGCGGCCACCACGCCGATCGACGCCTCGGCGGCCGAGATGGCCCAGGGCGACCTGGGATTCGCGTTCGAGTTCGGCCGGCGCGTGGCCCAGGCGGCGGCGCGCTGGTGCCGCAAGGAGTGAGCGATGGAAGCCGAAGCGATCGCGGGGCGCGAGAAGGACATTGGCGGCGGTTTCATCGTGCGCCGCGTGTTGCCGGCCTTCCGCCGGCGCAGCGTCGGGCCGTTCGTCTTCTTCGACCACTTCGGCCCGGTCACCGAGCATCCCGGCGAGAACCACGACGTCCGGCCGCATCCGCACATCGGGCTGGCCACGGTCACCTACCTGTTTGAGGGCGCGATGATGCATCGCGACAGCCTCGGCAGCGTGCAGCTGATCGAGCCGGGCGCCATCAACTGGATGACCGCGGGGCGCGGCATCGTGCATTCCGAGCGCAAGCCCGGACACCTGCGGGAGCAGGCCCATGTCAACCACGGCCTGCAGCTGTGGGTGGGCCTGCCGGCGGAGCAGGAGGAGGCGGCGCCCTCGTTCGCGCACACGCCGGCTGCGGACATCCCGGAAGCCGCGGCAGGCGACGCGCGCGTTCGCGTGCTGGTGGGCGAGGCCTTCGGGCAGCGCTCGCCGGTGGCGGCCCTGTCGCCGACGCTGTACCTGGACGTGGCTTTCGCAGCCGCGGGTGCTTTCGAGTTGCCGCCGCTGGCCGCGGAGCTGGCCGTGTACCCGATTGGCGGCGAGCTGCGGCTGGCCGGCGAGGCGATGGCCCCGCACCGCATGCTGGTGCTGGCGCCCGGGCGTCGCGCGCTCGTCGAGGCCCCGGGCCCGGCGCGCTTCGTCGTGATCGGCGGCGAGCCGCTGGGGCACCGCTTCATGTTCTGGAACTTCGTGTCCAGCCGCCGCGAGCGGATCCTGCAGGCCAGCGAGGACTGGGCCGCCCAGCGGTTCGGATCGGTGCCGGGCGAGACCGATTTCATTCCCCTGCCACCGACGAAATTCACGCCGGCGGAGCCGATGTCCTAGCGCGGCTTCCTACAATCGGGCGCATGTTCGTCCACCTGCGCCTGCACACCGAATTCTCCGTCGTCGACGGCACCAACCGGGTCGACGACATCGTGAAGGCAGCGGCTGCCGACGGGCAGCCGGCGCTGGCGATCACCGACCTGAACAACCTGTTCGGGGCGATCAAGTTCTACAAGGCCGCGCGGGGTGCCGGCGTCAAGCCGCTGGTGGGCGCCGAGCTGCTGCTGCAGGGCCTGGGCAGCGATGCCCAGGCATTGTCGCGGCTGCTGGTGCTGGTGCAGAACCGCGCCGGCTACCTGAACCTGTGCGAGCTGCTGGCCCGCGCCTGGACGCAGAACGTGGTGCGGGCCCAGGGCGTGTGCAAGCTCGAGTGGCTGCGCGAGCTGGGCGAGGGCCTGATCGTGCTGTCGGGCGCCCAGGCCGGGCCGGTCGGCCAGGCGCTGGTGCAGGGCGACACCGCCCGCGCCAGCCAGGCGGCGCTGGAACTGGCCTCGATCTTTCCCCACCGCTTCTACCTGGAACTGCAGCGCGCCGGCCGGGCCGACGACGAAGCGCACGTGGCCGCGGCCGTGCAACTGGCCGCCAACCTGCACCTGCCGGTGGTGGCTTCGCACCCGGTGCAGTTCACCACGCGCGACGACTACGAGGCGCACGAGGCGCGCGTGTGCATTGCCGAAGGCGAGATCCTCGGCAATCCGCGCCGGGTGCGCAGGTTCACGCGCGAGCAGTATTTCAAGCCGTCGGCGGAAATGGAGGCGCTGTTCGCCGACGTGCCTTCGGCCTTGGCCAACACGCTGGAAATCGCGCGGCGCTGCAACCTGGTGCTGGAACTGGGCAAGCCGCGGCTGCCCGACTTCCCGACGCCCGACGGCATGCCGATCGAGGAGTACTTCCGCATCGCGTCGCGCCAGGGACTGGAGGAGCGGCTGCAGCAGTTGTACCCGGACCCGGCAAAGCGGCAGAAGGAGACGCCGCGCTACGTCGAGCGGCTGGAGTTCGAGATCGGAACCATCCTCAAGATGGGGTTCCCCGGCTACTTCCTGATCGTGGGCGACTTCATCAACTGGGCCAAGAAAAACGGCTGCCCGGTGGGGCCGGGCCGCGGCTCCGGTGCCGGCTCGCTGGTGGCCTATGCGCTGAAGATCACCGACCTGGATCCGCTGCAATACAACCTGCTGTTCGAGCGCTTCCTCAACCCCGAGCGGGTGTCGATGCCCGACTTCGACATCGACTTCTGCCAGAGCAACCGCGACCGGGTGATCGAGTACGTGAAGGGCAAGTACGGCCGCGAGGCGGTCAGCCAGATCGCCACCTTCGGCACCATGGCCGCGCGCGCGGCGATCCGCGACGTCGGCCGGGTGCTGGACATGAGCTACACCTTCTGCGACGGCATCAGCAAGCTCATCCCCAACAAGCCGGGCATGTCGGTGACGCTGCAGTACCCGCCGGAGCCCAAACGGGAGGGCGACAAGAACAACTACGCCATCGAGATGGAGCCCGTCCTGGCCGAGCGCATCCGCAAGGAGGAGGACGTGCGCACGCTGGTGGAGCTGGCGCAGAAGCTCGAGGGCATGACCCGCAACATCGGCATGCACGCCGGCGGCGTGCTGATCGCGCCGGGCAAGCTGACCGACTTCACGCCGCTGTACCAGCAGCCGGGCAGTGAATCGGCGGTGAGCCAGTACGACAAGGACGACGTCGAGGCTGCCGGGCTGGTGAAGTTCGACTTCCTGGGGCTGGCCACGCTCACCATCCTGGAGATCGCCAAGGAGTTCATCCGTGCGCGCCACAAGGGGCAGGAGGACTTCGCCTTCGAGAAGGTCCCGCTGGAGGACGCCGAGACGTACAAGCTGTTCGCCGACGGCAGGACCGAGGCGGTGTTCCAGTTCGAATCGCGCGGCATGCAGGGCATGCTGCGCGACGCGCGGCCGACCCGGCTGGAGGACCTGATCGCGCTGAACGCGCTGTACCGCCCCGGGCCCATGGACCTGATCCCCAGCTTCGTCGCCCGCAAGCACGGGCGCGAGGAGGTCCAGTACCCGCACCCGCTGGTGGCCGACATGCTCTCCGAGACCTACGGGATCATGGTCTACCAGGAGCAGGTGATGCAGACCGCGCAGATCCTGGGCGGCTACACGCTGGGCGGCGCCGACCTGCTGCGCCGGGCGATGGGCAAGAAGAAGGCCGAGGAGATGGCGCAGCACCGCGAAATCTTCCGTGCCGGCGCGGCGAAGAACGGCATCGCGCAGGACAAGGCCGACGAGATCTTCGACCTGATGGAGAAGTTCGCCGGCTACGGCTTCAACAAGTCGCACGCGGCCGCCTACTCGCTGCTGGCCTACCACACCGGCTGGCTGAAGGTGCACTACACGGCGGAGTTCTTCTGCGCCAACATGACCGTGGAAATGGACAACACCGACAAGCTCAAGGTGCTGTTCGAGGACGCGGTGAAGAACTTCGGGCTGGCGTTCGAGCCGCCCGACGTGAACCGCGGCGTCTACCGTTTCGAGCCGATCTCGGACAAGGTGATCCGCTACGGCCTGGGCGCCGTCAAGGGCACCGGCCAGCACGCGATCGAGGCGATCGTGCGGGCGCGCGAGGAGGGCGGGCCCTTCACCAGCCTGTACGACTTCTGCGTGCGGGTGGACCGCACCCGCATCAACAAGCGCACGGTGGAAGCGCTGATCAAGGCCGGTGCGTTCGATTCATTGCAACTCAACCGTGCCTCGCTGGTCGCGTCCATCGACCGCGCCTTCGAGTTCGCCGCCGCTGCCGAAGCCAACGCCAACCAGGGCGGGCTGTTCGACACGGGCGATGCCTACGGCGCCAGCACGCAGGAGCCGGACCTGGTCGAGGCCACGCCCTGGGGCGTGCGCGAACGCCTGTCGCTCGAGAAGACGGCCATCGGCTTCTACTTCTCCGGCCACCTGTTCGACGAAGTGGCGCTGGAGGTGCGGCGCTTCGCGCGCACGCCCATCGGCGACCTGATCGACAGCCGCGAGCCGCAACTGCTGGCCGGCATCGTCAGCGACCTGCGGGTGATCAACGGCCAGCGCGGCAAGCTGGCGCTGTTCAAGCTCGACGACAAGTCCGGCACGCTCGAGGCCACCGCCGACGAGGCGGTGATCAACGCCAGCCGGGGGCTGCTCAAGGACGACGAGCTGGTGATCGTGCAGGCCCGACTGCAGCCGGACCGCTTTTCCGGGGGGTTCCGCCTGTCGGTCCAGCAGGCCTGGGACCTGCCGACGGCGCGCTGCCGCTTCGGCAAGTTCGTGCGCGTGCAGGTGGACCGCCGCAACGGCGCCGCGCCGCCGCAGGTGGACCGCCTGCTGTCGCAGTTCCCGGCGCTGCAGGTGACGACCGAGGAGGGCGACACGCTGCACCGTGGCCTGGGCCTGCGGCTGTCGCTGGTCTACCCGGCCTTTACCGCCGAGGACAAGGTGCGCCTGGACGACCGCAAGTTCTTCCCCAGCGATGCCGCGCTGGCCAGCCTGGTGGCGCAGGCGGACGGGGGCCAGGCGCAGGTGGTGTACGACTGACGCGTGCGCAGCCTCGTGTCATTGCGGGCTTGGCTCCCTGCCTGTCATTGCAGGCTTGACCCGCAATCCATCACCGGAACTCCGAACTTCGCCCGCGCGGGTTCGGGCGACGGGAGATGGATCCCGGCTTCCGCCGGGATGGCACCCTTGCCGGGATGACACCCTTGCCAGGATGACAGCTGGCAGCGCCGCTCAATCCTTCGGCCGGAACACCAGTTCCATGGGCGTGACCACGCGCCCGTCGACGTCGCGGGGGAGCACCTCGGTGCGATCCAGTGCGCGCAGCACGGCGTCGTCCCAGGTCCTGACGCCGCTGGACTTGACGATGCGCTTGCCCACGATGGTGCCGTCCGGGGCCAGCCGGACTTCGACGACCGCCGTCGGGTTGCCGGGGATGTCGTCGGTGAAGACGATGTTGGGCTTCACGCGGGCGCGGATGCGGCCGGCATAGCCGCTGGACGGACCGGCGCTGCGGATGGCCGTGCCCGTGGCTTCGCGCGGGCCCGTGGCGCCCGCCAGGCCCTGGATGCGGGCCATTTGCTCTTCGCGGATCTTCTCCCGGCGCTGCTCTTCCTGCTTCGCGCGCGCCTTGGCCTGCTGCTCCTCCTTGCGCTTCTCCTCGGCCTCGCGCTTGCGCTTTTCCGCCAGTTGGCGTTCCTGCTCGCGCTCCTGTTCCTGCTTGCGGGCCTCTTCCTTGCGGCGCGCTTCTTCCTCGCGCTTGCGCTTGTCGGCCGCGGCCTGGCGCTGGCGCTCGGCTTCGGCTTCCTGCTTCGCCTTCTCCTGTTCCTGCCGCTCCTTCTCCTGCTGCAGGGCGATCTCGGCATCGCGCTGCGCCGGTGCGGGTGCGGGCGCGGGCGGCGGCGGTGCCGGCTGGGGCGGCGGTGGCGCCGGCGGCGCCTCCACCGGCTTGGGGGCGGCCTGCTGCGGCGTGCTGGCCCACAACTCGGCTTCCACGGCGACGGACTCGTCGTCGTGCTTCCATTTCAGGCCCCAGCTGAGCGCGAGCACCAGCACCAGGTGGGCCAGCACGGCCAGGCCGACGGAGCGCGACCAGCCGCCTTCGGGCGGGGGCGTGAACTCGGGGCGTTCGGCGGTCGTCTGCATCGTTCAGGGCACCATCTGCACGGACAGGCCGACGCGCTGCACGCCGGCGCGCTGCAGGGTGTCCATCACCATGACCACGGTTTCGTACTTCACGCTGCGGTCGGCGCTGATCACGACGGCCACCGAGTCCTGCGGTTGCCCGGCCTGCGCCGCCACCACCGAGGCCGCCAGTTCGGCCAGCGACAGGGCGCGCGACTGGTCGCCCGACTTGAGCACCAGCTTTTCGTCCTTGCCCACCACCACTTCCAGCTTCCGGTCGGGTGAGCGCTTGGCCTTGCCCACCGTGGGGAGGTCGATCAGGCTGGGGGTGATCAGCGGCGCCGTGACCATGAAGATGATCAGCAGCACCAGCATGACGTCGATGAACGGGACCATGTTGATCTCGTTGATCGTGCGGCGGCCGCGGCCGCGGCTGGCTACGTTGGGCATCTCAGTGGGCCGCCGCGGCGCTGAGGTTGCGCTGCAGGATGTTGGAGAACTCCTCGATGAAGGTCTCCAGCCGGATGGCGACGCGGTCGATGTCGCGGGCGAAGCGGTTGTAGGCCACCACCGCGGGAATGGCGGCGAACAGGCCGATGGCCGTGGCCACCAGGGCCTCGGCGATGCCGGGCGCCACCGTGGCCAGCGTGACCTGGGTCAGGCTGGCCAGGCCGGTGAAGGCGTGCATGATGCCCCACACGGTGCCGAACAGGCCCACGTACGGCGACACCGAACCGACCGAAGCCAGGAAGGACAGGTGCGATTCGACGGCGTCGACTTCGCGCTGGTAGCTGGCGCGCATGGCCCGGCGGGCGCCGTCCAGCACCGTGCCGGGGTCCTGGATGCGGCGCTCGCGCAGCTTCTGGTACTCGCGCATGCCGCTGGCGAAGATGCGCTCCATCGGGCCGGCGCTGCGGGCGTTCTGGGCGGCATTGGCGAACAGCTCGTTCAGGCTGGTGCCGGACCAGAAGTCGCGCTCGAAGTCCTCGTTGAGGGACTTGACGCGCCGCAGGGAGAACAGCTTGCCGAAGATGGCCGCCCAGCTGGCGACGGACACCACCACCAGCAGCAGCATCACCAGTTGGACGACCCAGCTGGCCCCCAGCACCAGTTGCAGGATCGAGAGGTCTTGATTCATCGTGTGTTCAGTGTCTGCAGGATCACGGGCGGGATTCTGGCAGGCCGAAGCGTGGCTGCGTCGACCCAGCCGATGCGGATGGTTCCTTCGGCGAGCAGCTCGCCGCCGGCGTGTTGAAGAGCTTGCTGGCGCAGGGTCATGGCAACGCGGCCTGCTTCTGTGAGCTCGGCCGTGACGCGAAGTTCATCGTCCAGCCGGGCCGGTCGCAGGTAGCGCACCGCCGTCTCCGACACCACGAACATGCCGCCGGTGCGCTCGCCCAGGTGCGCCTGCCCGATGCCCATCGAGCGCAGCCACTCGGTGCGGGCACGCTCGAAGAACTTCAGGTAGTTGGCGTAGAAGACGATGCCACCGGCATCGGTGTCTTCCCAGTAGACCCGGATCGGCCAGCTGAAAGGGGCCGCCATCAGGGCGCCATCTCCCGCAGCCGCCGCGCCGCTTCCTGCAGGTGCTCCATGCTGCTGGCCGTGGAGAAGCGGACGAACCGCCGCGCATCGGCGCTGCCGAAATCGCGCCCGGGCGTCACTGCCACGTGGGCCTGCTCCATGATCCGGAACGCCAGCTCCCAGCTGCCCGGAACGCCCAGCGCCCGGCACCAGGCCGAGCAATCGGCCCACGCGTAGAAGGCGCCATCCGGCACCACCGGCACGCTCAGCCCGAGTTCGTCCAGCGCCGGGATGAACCAGTCGCGCCGGGCCCTGAATTCCGCCCGCCGCCGTTCGTATTCGGCGATGCTGTCCGGCTCGAAGCAGGCCAGCGCCGCGTACTGCGCCACGGTGCTGGGGCAGATGAACAGGTTCTGCGCCAGCCGCTCCAGCACCGGCACCAGCTCCTGCGGCGCCACCAGCCAGCCCAGGCGCCAGCCGGTCATGTTGAAGTACTTGGAGAAGCTGTTGATGCTGACCACGTCGTCGCCCAGCGCCAGCGCCGAGTGGCCGAAGCGCTCCTCGTAGCTCAGGCCCAGGTAGATCTCGTCGACCAGCGTGATGCCGCCGCGCGAGCGCACCACCTCGTGGATGCGGCGCAGTTCATCGGGCTCGATGGACGTGCCCGTGGGGTTGGAAGGCGACGCCAGCAGCACGCCGCGGGTGCGTTCGTTCCAGTTCGCCTGGACCGCGGCCGCCGACAGCTGGAAGCGCTCGGCCGCGGTGGTCGGCACCAGCACGGCTTCGCCCTCGGCCGCGCTGACGAAGTGGCGGTTGCAGGGGTAGCTGGGGTCCGGCATCAGCACCTGGTCGCCGGCCTCGATCAGGGCCAGGCAGGCCAGTTGCAGCGCCGCCGAGGCGCCGGCGGTGACCACGATGCGCGAGGCCGGCACCTCCAGCTCGAACCGCCGGCGATACCAGTCGCTGATGCGCTCGCGCAGGGCATCCAGGCCGGTCGCCTGCGTGTACTGGGTGGCGCCGGCGCGGATGGCGCGTTCGGCCGCCTCCTGCACCAGCGGCGGCGCGGTGAAATCCGGCTCGCCGATGTTGAGGAAGACCATCGGGCGGTCGCTGCGCGACACCTCGCGCGCCAGTTGCGTGGCGGCCTTGGCCACTTCCATCACGTAGAAGGGTTCGATGCGCCCGGCGCGCCTGGAAATGCGCAGGCTCACGGGCGTGCCTTCCCGGCGGCGCGGTCGTTCTCGACCTCGGCGGCGCGCAGCTGGGGCGCCAGCCCGTTGAGCACGCCGTTGACGTACTTGTGGCCGTCGGTGCCGCCGAACTCCCTGGCCAGCTCGATGCACTCGTTGATCACCACGCGCCAGGGCACGTCCAGCGCGTGCCGGAATTCCCAGGCGCCGATCCACATCACCGCGTGCTCGATCGGCGAGATCTCGGGCAGCTTGCGGTCCAGCAGCGGCACGATCAGCGCGTCGAGTTCCTGCGCCTGCTCGATGCAGCCGTGCAGCAGCGCGTCGTAGTGCACCGAATCGGCCTTGTGGAAGCCCGCCAGCCCGCGCGTGAACTGGTCCACGGAGGCGGCGTCGTTGCGCCCGACCAGGTGCTGGTACAGGGCCTGCAGCGCGAACTCGCGCGCGCGGCTGCGTGCCGACTTGGCGGAGGCCTTGCGGGCGCCGGTGGCCGTTCGGCCGGGCACCGCCTTCGCAGTCGCCGTCTTTCGTTCCCCGGTCATCAGATCGCGTCCAGCAGGTTGGCCATCTCCACCACCACGCGGGCAGCGTCCACGCCTTTTTCCGTCTGGCGGGCGACCGCCTGGTCCAGGTTCTCGGTGGTGAGGACGGCGTTGGCGACCGGCAACTGGTAGTCCAGCGCCACCCGGCTGACGCCAGCGGCCGATTCGTTGGCCACCAGCTCGAAGTGGTAGGTCTCGCCGCGGATCACGCAGCCCAGGGCGACCAGCGCGTCGTAGCGGCCCTTCTCGGCCAGCGCCTGCAGCGCCACCGGGATTTCCAGCGCGCCGGGGACGAAGAAGTGGTCGATGTCGCCGGCTTCCACGCCCAGCCGCGCCAGCTCGCCCTTGCAGGCCTGCGCCAGGGCGTTGGTGATGCCTTCGTTGAAGCGCGCCTGCACGATGCCTATGCACAGGCCCTTGCCGTCCAGCCGGTCGGCCTTGCCTTTCTCAGCGCCAAACATGGATGTCCTTATCGGGATTGCTGCGGGGCCAGGTGCCCGGTGATTTCGAGTCCGTAGCCGGCCATGCTGGGCAGGCGGCGCGGCTTGCCCAGCAGCGTCATGCGCTGCACGCCGCAGTCGCGCAGGATCTGCGCGCCGATGCCGTAGGTGCGCAGGTCCATGCGGCCGCGCTCGGGCGCCTGCGCCGGTCGCGCCGTGCCTTCGAACTGCGCCAGCAGCTGGTCGGCCGACTCGCCGCAATTGAGGAGCACCGCCACGCCCTTGCCGGTGCGGGCGATGTGCTGCAGGCTGGCGTCCAGGCTCCAGGAGTGCATGGAGCGGCCCGTCTCCAGCGCGTCCAGCACCGACAGGGGCTCGTGCACGCGCACCGGAACGGATTCGTCCGGCGACCAGTCGCCCAGCACCAGCGCCAGGTGCAGGCCCTGGCTGGGCTGGTCCTGCCAGGCATGGGCGACGAAGCGGCCCCAGGGCGTCTGCAGCACCCGCGAGCCGACCTTGCGCACCAGCGACTCGGTGCGGCTGCGGTACTCGATCAGGTCGGCGATGGTGCCGATCTTCAGGCCGTGCTCCGCGGCGAAGGCCTGCAGGTCCGGCAGCCGCGCCATGGTGCCGTCGTCCTTCATGATCTCGCAGATCACGGCGGCGGGCGTCAGGCCGGCCATGCCGGCGAGGTCGCAGCCGGCCTCTGTGTGGCCGGCGCGCATGAGCACGCCACCCTCGACCGCCTGCAGCGGGAAGATGTGGCCGGGCTGGACCAGGTCGCGCGGGCTGGCGTTGCGCGCGACCGCCGCCTGCACGGTGCGCGCACGGTCGGCGGCGGAGATGCCGGTGGTCACGCCCTCGGCCGCCTCGATGGAGACGGTGAAGGCGGTGCCCATCTTGGTGCCGTTGCGCGCCACCATGGGCGGCAGGTGCAGCCGCTCGCAGTGCTCGCGCGTCAGCGTCAGGCAGACCAGCCCGCGGCCGAAGCGCGCCATGAAGTTGATCGCCTCGGGCGTGACGTGCTCGGCGGCCAGGACCAGGTCGCCCTCGTTCTCGCGGTCCTCCTCGTCGACCAGGATCACGATGCGCCCGGCCTTCAGCTCGGCGACGATCTCCTCGACGGGTGCGATGGCGGCGTCGGTCTTCATGCGGGCTCCTTCGTCGCCTGGGCGCCGGCACCCAGCATGCGCTCGACGTAGCGGGCGATCAGGTCGATCTCGAGGTTGACGCGGCTGCCGGGTCGCAGCGCATGCAAGGCGGTGTTCTGCACGGTGTGGGGGATGAGGTTGATGCTGAGTTCGCAGCCGTCTGCGCCGTCCTGCACGGTGTTGACGGTCAGGCTGACGCCGTTGACGGCCACCGAGCCCTTGTAGGCCAGGTACCGGCCGAGCGAAGCCGGCGCGAGGATGCGCAGCTCATGGCTTTCGCCGACCGGCTCGAACCGGGTGACGGCGCCGACGCCGTCGACGTGCCCCGACACGATATGGCCGCCCAGGCGATCGTGCGCGCGCAGGGCCTTTTCGAGGTTGACGGGGCCGGGCCGGTCGAGGCCGCTGGTCTTGTCCAGCGATTCCGCCGAGAGGTCCACGGCGAAGCGGGAGCGGTCGGCGGCCAGGGTGGTGACGGTCATGCAGGCGCCGTTGAGGGCGATGCTGTCGCCCAGGCCCACGTCCTCCAGGTAGCCGGCGGGTGCCTCGACGGTGATGCGCTTGCCGTGCTGACGGCTGGCGCCGAGGTCCTGGACGGCGACGATGCGCCCCACGCCGGTGATGATTCCGGTGAACATCCCGCTATTTTCGCATCCCCGTCAGTCCTGCTCCGGACTGCACGGGGACGGCGGCGCGCTTGCCGGGGCCGGCCACCCGGGCCAGCACCCGCAGGTCGTCGCCGACCTTTTCCACCGAGGTGAACTGCAGCGGCAGCGCGTCCGCCAGGCCCGCCAGCGGCGCGAGGTTCGCCATCGGCTGGCCCGGTCCGATCAGCCTGGGAGCCAGGTACACCAGCAACTCGTCGACCAGGCCTTCGCGCAGCAGCGAGCCATTGAGCTTGTGGCCGGCCTCGACGTGCAGCTCGTTGACCTCGCGCGCGGCCAGGTGGTGCAGCAGGGCGGCCAGGTCGACCTTGCCGCCCGCGCCGGGCAGGGAGACCACTTCGGCGCCGCGCTCCTGCAGTTCCAGCCAACGGGGGGAGGGCGGCTGCGCGGTGTAGATCCAGACCTTCCGCGCCGGGCCGAACAGGCGTGCCGAAAGCGGCACCTCCAGCCGGCTGTCGACCAGCGCGAGCGGGGGCTGGCGGGTCGTGGGTGCCAGCCGCACGTCCAGCAGCGGGTCGTCCTGCAGCACGGTGCCGATGCCGGTGAGCACCGCGCCGGCCCGCGCGCGCCACGCATGGCCGTCGGCGCGCGCCGCCTGCGCCGTGATCCACTGGCTGCGGCCATCCTCCAGCGCCGTGCGGCCGTCCAGCGAGGCCGCCACCTTCAGGCGCACCCAGGGCGTGCCGCGCTCCATGCGCGCGAAGAAGCCGGGGTTCAACTCGCGGCTCTGCGCCTCGCCCGGCCCCACCTGCACCTCGATGCCGGCCGCGCGCAGGCGCTCGAAGCCGCGGCCGCCGACCCGCGGGTTGGGGTCGCCGGTCGCCGCGACCACCCTGGCGATGCCGGCGGCGATCAAGGCGTCGCAGCAGGGGCCGGTGCGTCCGTGGTGGGAGCAAGGCTCCAGCGTCACGTAGGCGGTGGCGCCCCGGCTGCTGCGGCCCGCGGCGGCGGCGTCGCGCAAGGCGACGATCTCGGCATGGGGACCGCCGGCTTCCTGGGTATGGCCCTGCCCAACCACCGAACCGTCCGGCGCCACCAGCACGCAGCCGACGCGCGGGTTGGGCTCGGACAGGCCGACCGAGCGGCGTGCCAGGGCCAGCGCATGCTGCATGGGGTCCTGCGGGGGCATCGGCGGATTGTCCGCCATTGCGCGCGCGCCACCTGTCCGCTGCATGAACGGAATGTGTCACCGGCCCCAGCCACTTGGCTGGTGCCATTGACCGGTTGTGTCATCGGCCCCAGCCACTTGGCTGGTGCCATTGACCGGTTGTCGGGCTGGCGGTGGCAGGGGCGGGGCGCCGCGCTATGTTCCGGTTGCCCGAAAAAAGAAAAGCAGCGCCCGGAGGAGGAGAGCCGTCCATGAGAAAGAGGAAGAGCCGGGGTTTCACCCTGATCGAACTGATGATCACCGTGGCCATCATCGGGATCCTCGCGGCGGTGGCCTACCCCTCGTACACCCGGTACGTTGCCAAGGCCAAGCGGGCGGCAGTGCAGTCGTTCATGCTCGGCGTCAGCAGCAAGCAGGAGCAGCACATGCTCAACGCGCGCAGCTACTTCGCCATCCCCACCGGCACGGCGGCCGAGTGGACCGCCAAGGGCATCAGCCTGCCATCGGACGTGCCCGGCAACTACATCGTCACGATCGCGGCAGACAATGCCGCCACGCCGCCGACGTACACCGTCACGGCCACGCCCCAGGGCAGCCAGGCATCGGCCGACAGCGCTTGCGGAACCCTCACGTACGACAACACCGGCGTGAAGGGCAAGTCCGGATCCGGAACGGGTTGCTGGTGAAGCGGCGCATGTCCTGGACCGGCAGCCAGCCGTTGCGGTATCAGCGGGGCTTCACGCTGATCGAACTGATGGTCACCGTCACCCTGATCGCCGCGTTGCTGGGCCTGGGCGTCCCCTCTTTCCGGCAGTTCATGGACACCCAGCGGGTCAAGTCGGCGGCTTTCGACGTTGCGGCAGCGCTCCTGATGACCCGCAGCGAGGCGATCAAGCGGAACAAATCCATCACCCTGGCGCCGGTCGGTGGTGCGTGGGAGAACGGGTGGACCGTCAAGGACGGCGCCACGACCCTGCTCAAGCAGGATGCGGTCGGCGTGACGATCGAGGGGCCGTTGCCAAGTCTCGAATTCAACGCCGTGGGACGCGTAGCGGCCACTACCACTTTCGAGCTCACCGGCAGCACCGCCGTGCGCTGCGTGACGATCGATCTCACGGGAATACCTTCCACGAGGTCCGCAGCATGCTGAGCGTCGTCCGCGCCCGCCGCCTTCCGCCCCGGCGCAGCCAGCGGGGCGCCACCCTGATCGAGATCCTGGTTTCCCTGCTGATCCTGATGTTCGGCCTGCTCGGGCTGATCGGCGTCATGGTCCAGAGCCAGCGCGCGCAGCTGGAGTCCTACCAGCGCGTTCAGGCGCTGTTGCTGGTCCAGGACATGGTGGCCCGCATCAACACCAATCGGGTTGCGGCCGACTGCTACGTGCAGGCCGCGGCCATGGGCACCGGGAACAACGCCGTCCCGGACGCCAGCGCCTGCGGCGTGGGCACCGCGGACCAGAAGACCCGTGCCACCCAGGACCTGACCGAGTGGAAGTCCCTGCTGCTGGGCAGCGCCGAGGTGTCCGGTGGCAGCAACGTCGGCGCCATGCTGGGGGCGCGCGGCTGCATCACCAAGGATGCGGCGACCGGCGTCTTCCAGGTCGCCGTGGTCTGGCAGGGTAGCCAGACGGTCGGCGCGCCGCCGGCCGGCATCACCTGCGGCCAGGGCTCCTACGGTGCCGACGATGCCCAGCGGCGCGCCGTCAGCGTGACCATCCTGCCTTCCACATCGACCTGAGCATGCATCGTCCTCCGGCTTTCGCGCGGACCCGGCAACGGGGCCTGACCCTGATCGAGTTCATGGTCTCGGTCGCCATCGGCATGCTGATCGTGGCGGCCATGGCGACGCTGATCGCCGACCAGAGCGGCGCCCGCGCCGAGGTCGACCGCTCCGGCCGCCTGATCGAGAACGGCCGCTATGCGGTCCGCGTCATGGCCGAGGAAATCCAGATGGCCGGCTACTGGGGCGAGCTGAGCGCGGCGCCGGCGGTGCCCGGTGCCTTGCCCGACCCCTGCAGCGTCGCGGTAGCCGACCTGAAATCGGCGATGGGACTGCACGTCCAGGGCTACACCCCCAATCCCCCGGCGGCAAAGGCCGGCTACAACCCGGTGGCTGCGCCGGTGCCGCCCGCTGCGCCGGGATGCCTGAACAACCTGCGACCGGGCACCGACATCCTGGTGGTGCGCCGGGTGGATCCCGACAGCAGCGACGTGGAGACGGCCGGGGCCGTCGACATCACGAAGCTCGCCAACGGCGCCAATGCCACCCGGGTGTTCCTCCAGACGGGCCTGGCCGCGGCGGGATCCTCCTTCACGCACGAGCTGGACGTCGGCGGCAACCACGCCGCATCGTTCACGCTGAAGAAGAAGGACAAGACGTCCATGGCGACGGTGCGCAAGATGGTCGTGAGGATCTTCTACGTCACCGACTGCAGCGTCTGCAGCGGGAGCAACGCCGACACCACGCCCTCGCTCAAGATGCGCGAACTGGTGGAAGGGCCGGCGCTGGGCGCCGCGATCACCCTCGCCGAGGGGGTGGAGAACCTGCAGGTCGACTACGGCGTGGATACCGACGGCGATGGCGTGCCCAATGGCGCCGACGTGGATGGCGCGGCCTTTGCCCTGGCCGATTGGCCCAACGTCATGACCGTGAAGCTGCAGCTGCTGGTGAGGAGCACCGAAACCAGTCCGTCCTACCAGGACGCCAAGACTTACGCGATGGGCACCGCCGGCACGACCGCGGCCACCAACGACGGTTTCCGGCGCCACGCCTTCGTGCAGTCGGTGCGGCTGGTCAACCCCAGCGCCAGGAGGTTGCCATGACGTCGCGCAGGCAGGCGGGCATGACGCTCATCGTCGCCCTGGTCATGCTCATCGTGCTGAGCTTGCTGGTGATATCGGCCATCCGCTTCTCGACGGTCAACCTGAAGATCGTCGGCAACGTCCAGTCCGAGACGGAGGCGACTGCAGCCGCCCAGCTGGCGCTGGAGTCGAAGGTGCAGGAGATGGTCGACTCGGAGAACCTCAGCACCATCGAGGCCGTGGCAGCGGTGAACGTGTCCACCGGCGGCGCGACCTACAAGGCCGCGGTGGAGAAGCCGGGCTGCGTCTTCACCAAGAACATCAACAACTCGGACCTCGACCCGACCAAGGCGGCCGACCAGGCGTGCTTCGAGGGAGCCGACACGGAGAAGCTGCTGGACGCGAGCGGGAACCTGACCAATGCCCCGACCGCCTGCAAGGACCAGCAATGGGACGTCAGCGCCTCGGTGGCCGATGCCGCCACGGGGGCCAAGGTCACGGTGCTGCAAGGGGTCGCGGTGCGGGTTGGCGCACACGTCACCTGTCCGTGATTTGTCGGGGGCTTGCGCCCCATGGAGCTCTCGCATGAAGAAGATTCAGGGATTCCTGTTCGCCCTCGCACTGGCGCTGGCCGGCTTCTCGGCCGGGCTGCGTGCCGAGGACATCGACATCTACGTCGACAACGCCTCCACGGCCGGCGTGCCGAACGTGCTGTTCGTCATCGACAACGGCGCCAACTTCAGCGCGAATGCCAAGATCGGATGCGCCGCCTACGGCGGCACCACGGAGCCGCCTTCGCTGGGCACGAGCACGGGCGCGGGCATCCTGCAATGCGCGCTGGTCGACGCGATCGGCTCGCTGCCGGACGGCTCGATGAACATCGGTGTCCTGGTGTCCAACGGCAACGACTTCGCGAACGACGTCCGCGCGCCGGGCGACCGTGCCTACCACGAGACGTGCCCGAGCGACCTGGGCGGCTGCCTGGTGCGCAAGCTCACCCTGATGACGGCCACCGACAAGGCCAGCCTGGTGCGGTTCATCAAGTCCTGGACGGACAACGGCCAGAACGACGCCAATCGCTTCAATGTCAAGGTCAATACGGCGCTGCCCGGGTCCATGATGCAGGAGGCCTGGGCCTACTTCAACGGCAAGACCGGCATGTCGGGCATGAGCTATCCGACTTCCCTGCTGGGAACCGGTTGCCAGAAGAACTTCATCATCTACATCGCCAACACGGAAAAGGAGCCGGCGACCGGCGAGAGCCCGTCCCCCTTCGACGGTGCGAACGGGCTCACGTCCGCCCAGGTCGGTGCGACCGAGGACCAGCGGCGCGAAATCTTCGAAAGCGTGGCGTTCAACCCGGCGACTTGCCAGGTCACGAGCATGGCGCCAGGCACCAGCGCCAGCTCCTGGAACAAGAACTGGGCCGACGAGTGGGCGCGGCTGATGTACGAGCAGGACGGCGGCGCCGGTGATGCCGAGGGCAGCCAGAACATCATCACCTACACCGTCGGCATCACCAACGACCAGACCTGTACGGCGGCGTATTCGGCCCTGTTGACCACCATGGCCAAGTACGGCCGGGGCAAGCATTTCAAATCGAGCAACGTCTCCGAGCTATTGACTGCCCTGGCCACCATCCTCAACGAGGTCCAGGCCGTCAACAGCGTGTTCTCTTCCGCCAGCCTTCCCGTCAGCGTCAACGCCGAGGGCAGCTTCCTGAACCAGATCTTCCTCGGCATGTTCCGTCCCGACGCCACCGCCGCGCCCCGCTGGATGGGCAACCTCAAGCAGTACAAGCTGGTGCGCAGCTCGGCGGGCAACCTGGTGATGGGCGATGCCGACGGCAACCCGGCGATCAGCTCGGCGGGAACGGGCTTTCTCAGCCCGACGGCCGTGAGCCTGTGGACCAGCAAGGACACCACGACCGCGCCCGACAACCTCGGCGGCTTCTTCGTGAACGACCCGAAGGGCACGCCCAAGGGGCCGTTCGACAAGCCCGATGGCGAGGTGGTGGAAAAGGGCGGCGTCGCCCAGCAGCTGCGCCTGGCCAGCCTGACGTCCACCTTCTCGGGTGCCGGGAATACCTCCAGCAACCCGCGGCGGCTCTACACCTACTGTCCGGCCGGCACTTCCTGCGTTTCGTCGTTGACGGACCCTGCCAACGACTTCTCCACCGCCAACGCCGCCATTGCGTTCAACGCCTTCGGTTCGGCCACTTCCGTGCCGATCGCCTCGATCGTCCGTACCGGCACCAACGCCTTGGTGACCACCAGCGGGAATCACGGGTTCACCAGCGGGAGCACGATCACGATCAGCAACGCGACGCAGACCGAATACAACGTGACCCAGACCCTGACGGCGACCACGGTCAACGGCTCGACGACGTTCACCATCACCGGGCTGCCCGATTACCCGACGACGCCATCGCAGGGGACGTACACCATCGCGACCGTCTCCGGCACGTCCATGCCGATCGCGTCCATGTCCCGCAGCAGCAACGACACCAGCACGGCGAACGAAGAGCTGGTTACGGTCAGGACCGCGGCAGTGCACGGCTTCACCACTGCATCCGACATCGTCATCACGGGCGCCACGCCGCCCCAGTTCAACTTCTCGGGCAGACCCGAAAGCGCTTCTGGCGACACCCTGACCTTCCGCATCGCCATCGAGCCGCCCGCCTCGAACGCGAACAGCTACCATGTCACGCTCAGCCCGACCGCCAACCCTCCGCTGACCTACGTGGAGCTGACCAATCCCGCCGCCGGTCAGATCAACGGTGACACCAAGGGCGGCAGCCACAACCTGCACGCCGGACAGACGATCAAGATCTCCGGACTGCCCAACGGCAGCAAGTACGGTGGCACCTTCACGATCGCCTCGGTCCCGACCCCGACCACCTTCACCATCACCGGGCTGGGCAATTCCGTCGACAAATTGGGCGGCGCCTTCGGCACGATCGAACCCGATACCACCACGGCCACGACCATCGTTGCCGGAAACATTGCCCGCACTGGGACTGCTGCGACCGGCACGGCGACGATCACCGGTCTCACCTCGAGCAAGTTCGGCGCCGTAGCGGGCGACACCAAGGTGGTCCGGATCTCCAAGTCGGGCGGCACCGCCGTGAACGAGGACGCCTTCACGGACGGTAACCGCGACGTCACGATCACCTGCAAGAACACGGGCTGCACGTCGGCCAGCTACAAGGTGGTGATTTCGCCGGCCGTCACGGCAGCCGGCGCAGGCATGACCGTCTCACCGGCAGGGGTGGGCAGCGTCAATGTTCCGGCCGGCTCGATCACGCGCAGCGGCACGACCGCGACCGTGGGCAACCTGACGGCCAACCTGTTCGGTGTCGCGGTGGGGGCGACGAAGGAGGTCAGCATCTCGGCCGTGGGCACGGCCTTGAGCAGCGAGTCGGATTACCTCGGGAAGTGGACGATCACCTGTGCCAACGCGTCCTGCACCAGCGCGACCTTCGGGCCGGTGGCGCTGACGCCGGCCACGCCGGCCACCGGCACCAACATGCAGGTCTACAGCGGCTCGACGCCGCCCGACCGCGACACCGTCGTGAAGTGGGTGCGCGGAATGGACAACCAGGGGGACGAGAAGGGGCCGGGTTCGACCGTCACCGTCCGGCAGTCGATCCACGGCGACGTGCTGCACTCGCGCCCCCTGGTGGTCAACTACGGCGATTCACGCGGCATCGTGGTCTTCTACGGTTCGAACGACGGCGTGTTCCGGGCCATCAACGGCAATGAGACCGATGCGATCGGGTCCGTGCCCGCGGGCGGCGAGCTCTGGGGCCTGGTCCTTCCGGAGCACTACACCCTGCTGAACCGGTTGCGCGTGAACTCGCCGGAATTGAAGCTGCCGGAGTCCTTCCTGAGCACGGCTCGACCGAAGAACTACTTCGTCGACGGGCCGACCGGCGCCTACCAGACGCTCAAGGCCGACGGGACGATCGACAAGGCGGTCCTGTACCTGACCATGCGCCGCGGCGGCCGCTTCCTGTACGCAGTGGACGTCAGCACGCCGACCGACCCCAAGGTGCTCTGGCGGATCAGCAGCGATGACGTCGGCTTCGAGGAGCTCGGCCAGACTTGGTCGCGGCCGCGCCTGACCGTGCTGCAGGACCTGAACGATGCCTCCGATCCGCCCCGGCCGGTGCCCGTCCTGGTGTTCGGGGCCGGCTACGACACGGCCCAGGATAGCGAGCCGCCGGCCGCCGACACGATGGGCCGCGGGCTGTTCGTGATCAATGCCCGGACCGGCGCGCTGATCTGGTCGGCCAGCCGAAGCTGCAGTGCGGCCTTGGCGACCTGCCGCAACGTCCCGGAGATGAACTGGTCGATTCCTTCGGAAATCGGTTTCGTCGACCGGGACGGCAATGGCCGGACGGACAAGTTCTATTTCGGCGACATGGGCGGCAACCTGTGGCGCGCCGACGTGGCCGGTGCGGTGAGTACCTGGAAGGTGACCCGCGTCGCGCAACTGGGTTGCGAGAGCGGGGTCTGTGCCAGCGGAACCACGCCGCGCAAGTTCTTCTACCCACCCTCTGTGCTGAGCGTCCACAAGGCGGGCGAGGTCGGCTCCTACGAGATGCTGTCGATCAGTTCGGGTGACCGCGAGCACCCGTTGAGGAACCTGGCGACCGGATCCTCGTACAACGTCAAGGACCGCTTCTTCATGGTCAAGGACCTGGGCACCACGGTCGGCGCCCCGGTTGGAGCACCGAGCACGCAGAACGTCGTCCCGAACGACCTCGAGAACATCGCCAGCGAGCTCTATGTCGATGCCAGCAGCAAGAAGGGCTTCTACGTCGGGTTCGCGACCGGCGAGAAGGGCGTCAACGCTCCCCTTGCGGTGAACGGCCAGATCTTCTTTGCGACGAACCGGCCCGTCGATCGCAGCAAGACCTGCGCGGCAAACCTCGGTGAAGCCAAGGCCTATGCCGTGAGCCCGTTCGACGGGTCCAGGGCCTCCAATGTCCTGGCCGGCGGCGGCATGCCTCCGAGTGCCGTGACCGGCATCATCAACATCGTGAGCCGGAATGCGGACGGCACCACGACCACCAGCCAGGAAAAGTTCTGCATCGGCTGCGGCCTGCCTGGCAAGGATCCGAGCCAGGAGCCCCCGTGCAACTCCGCACTGGAGAACTGCAACGTGGGCAAGTCCATTCCGAAGAATCTGCGCCGCACCTACTGGTACAAGAAATAGGCTCTTTTTGGGTGAAGGGTTCACAGGCAACATGTGAACCCGTAGCCTGGGGCCTCTGCTCCCGCGTGCCTAGAGTGCGCGGATGCCCAAGTTCGCCGATTCCGCCGGAACGGCCTCACCCGTCCTCGCGGGTGAGGCCGGGTACACGCTGGTCGAACTGCTCGTAGCGGTCGCACTGATCGCGGTGGCGGCGGGGTGGGGTATACCCGCCTTCAGCGCCTGGACTGCCTCCGCTCGCGTGACCTCCGCCGCCAATGAGATGCTTGGAGCCATCCTCTTCACGCGCAGCGAGGCGATGAAGCGGCGGCATCGGGTCGTGCTCTGCAAGTCTGCGGACGGCGAATGGTGCGCCACGACCGGTGATTGGCGGCAGGGCTGGATGATATTCGATGACCCGGATGGAAACGGACTGCGTTCGGCTGCGGAAGAGTTGCTGCATCGCAGGCAGGGGCTTGGCACTTCCGTGCGACTGAAGGGCAATGGCTCCGTGGCCGGCTACGTGTCGTATGCACCGGACGGCGCCACCCGGCTCGTCGGAGGTGGGTTCCAGGCGGGCACGCTCACCGTGTGCGACTCGTCGCAGGACGCGTCGATTGGCCGGCAGATCGTCATCAATGCCAACGGCCGGCCCCGCATACAGAGCGTGGCCATCGAGTCGTGCCTCTGAGGCCGCGCCGGGGCCGGCCCGGCCGAATGCCTGGCTATTTCCGGATCTCGTCGACCACAGTCTTGAACTCGTCGATATCCTCGAAGCTGCGGTAAACGCTGGCGAAGCGCACGTAGCCGACCTTGTCCAGCTTCTTGAGCTCGCGCATCACCAGTTCGCCGATGCGGGTGCTGGGCACTTCGCGCTGCCCCAGGTTGAGCAGCTTTTCCTCGATGCGCTCGACGGCGGCGTCCACCTGCTCGGTGCTGACCGGGCGCTTGCGCAGCGCCAGGTTCATGGAGGCCCGCAGCTTGCCGCTGTCGTACTCGATGCGGCGGCCGTCCTTCTTGACCACGGCCGGAAAGCTCACCTCCGGCCGCTCGTAGGTGGTGAAGCGCTTCTCGCAGTGGGCGCACTGGCGTCGCCGGCGGATGAAGTCCCCTTCCTCCGAGACGCGCGTTTCCACCACCTGGGTGTCGACGTTGCCGCAGAAGGGGCACCTCATCGCGGATCAGCGGTAGACCGGGAAGCGGCCGGTGAGGGCGTTCACCTTCTCCCGCACGGCCGCGATGTTGGCGGGGTCGCGCGGGTTGTCCAGCACGTCGGCGATCAGGTTCGCGGTCAGCCGAGCCTCATCCTCCTTGAACCCGCGGGTCGTCATGGCCGGCGTGCCGATGCGCACGCCGCTGGTGACCATGGGCTTTTCCGGGTCGTTCGGGATGGCGTTCTTGTTGATGGTCATGTGGGCCTGGCCCAGCACCGCCTCGGCTTGCTTGCCGGTGATGCCCTTGGCGCGCAGGTCCACCAGCATCACATGGCTCTCGGTGCGGCCGCTGACGATGCGCAGGCCCCGCTCGACCAGCGTCTCGGCCACCACGCGTGCGTTCTTCGCCACCTGTTCCTGGTAGGCCTTGAACTCGGGCTGCAGGGCTTCCTTGAGCGCGACCGCCTTGGCCGCGATCACGTGCATCAGGGGGCCGCCCTGCAGGCCGGGGAAGATGGCGCTGTTGATCGCCTTCTCGTGCTCGGCCTTCATCAAAATCAGCCCGCCGCGCGGCCCGCGCAGGCTCTTGTGGGTGGTGGTGGTCACCACGTCGGCATGCGGGACCGGGTTGGGGTAGATGCCGGCGGCGATCAGCCCGGCGTAGTGGGCCATGTCCACCATGAAGACGGCGCCGATCTCCCGGGCGATGCGGGCGAAGCGCTCGAAGTCGATGCGCAGCGAGTAGGCCGAGGCACCGGCGATGATCAGCTTGGGCCGGGCCTCGCGCGCCTTGCGCTCCATCGCCTCGTAGTCGATCGCCTCCTGCGCGTCGAGGCCGTAGCTCACCACGTTGAACCACTTGCCGCTCATGTTCAGCGCCATGCCGTGGGTGAGGTGGCCGCCTTCGGCCAGGCTCATCCCCATGATGGTGTCGCCCGGCTTCAGGAAGGCCAGGAACACCGCCTCGTTGGCCTGCGCGCCGGAGTGCGCCTGCACGTTGGCCGCCTCGGCCCCGAACAGCTGTCTGGCGCGGTCGATCGCCAGCTGCTCGGCGACGTCGACGTACTCGCAGCCGCCGTAGTAGCGCTTGCCGGGGTAGCCCTCGGCGTACTTGTTGGTCAGCTGGGTGCCCTGCGCGGCCATCACCGCCGGGGAGGCGTAGTTCTCGCTGGCGATCAGCTCGATGTGCTCTTCCTGGCGGCGGTTCTCGGCGACGATCGCGGCCCAGAGCTCGGGGTCGGTTTGCTCGATGAGGATGTTGCGGTGGTACATGCGGCAGTCCTTACAGACATGGTCCCTGTGATGCACGAGGGCTGCCCAGGCGAACGGCGGATCGCGGGTTGTGGCGCCATGGCAGGTCGCTGCATGGCGCAAGATGTCCTTCCCGCGGCACGCTCCCCGGTGGTGGCCCACGTCAGCGCGGGCGGCCCGGAGCGGGCGCCGCGCCTATCGCCAGTCGCGTGCGGGGGAAAGTGTAGCCGAGCGCCGGCTCAGGGGCCCGACAGGGCCGCCACCTTTTCGGCTTCGGCCGGGTCCGGCCGGGCGCCCAATGCGGGCGCCAGCGTGCGGAGGGGCGTGATGGGCGGCGGCGTGAACACCGGCACGGCGCGGCCGGCGGCGACCTGCTGCAGGCGCAGGTGCTCAGCCATCACCTTGTCGGCATAGCCGCCATCGTCGGGCAGGTGGGCGGCGCCCACGTAGAACTTCAGGCCCGCCTGCAGCGATCCGGCGCGCTGGATGCACTCCTGCAGCACCTTGACCCCCACCCGCAGGTTGGTGACCGGGTCGAAGGCCGCCAGCTTGCCGCCGAACACCTCGTACTTGTCGGTGTGCACCCGGGTCATCACCTGCATCAGGCCCTGCGCGCCGACCGAGCTCTGGGCGAAGGGGTTGAATCCGGACTCCACCGCCATGACCGCCAGGATCAGGGTGGGGTCGAGCTTGGCGCGGCTGCCGGCTTGCCAGGCCTCGGCCACCAGGGCGCTGATCGGCTCCGGTGCGACGCGGTACTTGCGCGAGAGCCAATAGGCCACCGCCGCCTGCTGCTTGGGAAGATCCTTGGGGTTGGCCGCGGTGGCGCGGTCGATGGCGTCCAGGTCGGGCACCATGCCCAGCGCAGCGATCTGCCGCTCCTGCAGCCAGCTCATGAGTTGCGACTCGCCGGCCTGCCGCAGGTCGGGGCGGGCGGTCAGTGCGGCCAGGGCGACGACCACGGCCACGCCCACCAGCGCGAGGCCGTTGTGGGTGATCTCGAAAAAGCCTTGCGCCACATCTGCGGCGAAGGTCCGCAGGGCACGGGCTGCTTTTGCCTGCGTGGCGCGGGCCACTTTTCCTGACGCTGTCATAGCACTCCTTTCTACGCGCGGGCCGGGGCCGGGCTGCCGGTTCGGCAGCAGGGTCCGTCGGTCTCCTCGTTTGGATTGGTACGCCATCGGAATGCACGGGCTCCTTTCAGGGCCTCAGCGGCAGTTCCGACTTCGCCGGGTTCGGCAGCGGTTCGGGTTCTCCCCTAGCTCAGCGGCGGGGGGTGGCGAATTCTAGAAGTCGTCCAAATAACTAGTCAAGAATGATAAAGTTAATCTTTATTCCGATTCTTGCAATATGAATCCTTGATTTACGCGCTTCGTCCTGCCGAGCCTTGTCGGACGTGAACGGTGTCCCGCGTCGGATTCTCCGGACAGGGCCGGCGGCCCTGTCAATGTGGCAGGCGCAATCGACGGGCAGCGGACCATTGAGAAAGCGGTCTTGCTTTCGGAGGGCCGGGCCCCTAACTTGAAGGCACCCGAGCAATCGGGCCCTTGTACCGGGACTTCCCCGCTTCGTGCGCAGGTTCCGGTCAATCCTGGGAGCAATCTCTTGCTCCCGGTGCCGACTGGGACCATTGACCTCCCGCGGCACGCCCCGACGGCCGGACTTGCGCCGCCGTCAAGCCCGGCAGATGGCTTCAGGCCGCTGCCGGGCTTTCTCGTTTGCGCGCCCGCAAGGGGCCGGGGCGAATCGCGGCGAGAATACGCGCCGGCCCCCGCGCATGCGAGGGCGTGTTTTTTTCCAGTCCGACCGAAGTGACCCAAGCCAGCCTCCGATCCTCCGACACCCAGGCGCTCGATGCGCTGACCGGTGGTGCCTTTACCGCGCCCACCTCGGGCGAGCGCGCCGCGCGCCTGCGCGAGTGGCTCGCCGGCGACCCGAGCGCCGAGCAGATGCAGGAGGTGTTCCGTGAACTGAGCGCCCGCGACAAGGGTGCGGCCCGCGTGCTGCGCGAGCGCCTCGACGAGATCAAGCGGGCCCGTGGCCAGGAGGCGATCGCGGCCGAGTGGTCCCAGAAGGCCGAAGCGCTGCTGGGGCAGCCGCGCCTGAACATCGCCGACGCGATGGCCTGGCAGCGCGACGCGGCCAAGGCCGGCGCGCCCCTGAGCCGCGAGCCGCTGGCTGGCCTGAAGGCCCGGCTGGCCGAGCGGGTCAAGGGAATCGAGGACCTGCAGCACCGGGTGCAGGTGCAACGCGAGGCGGCTGTCCTGCTGGCCCAGCGCATCGAGGTCCTGTCCACCAAGCCCTGGCGCGAAGCCCAGGCGGCCGCCGACGCCTTGCGTGCCGACGTGCCCGACTGGCAGGGCCAGGCCGAAGCCCTGGTCGCCGACGCCAACTGGCCCAGCGTGGACGCGCGCTTCCCGCCCCTGCTGGAAGCCTCGCGCACCCAGTTGCAGGTGGTCTGGGATGCGTTCCAGGGCGCGCTGGCGCAGGCCGTGGCCGCCGACGTCGATCCCGCCGCACCGCTGCCGCCGGTGCCGGTCTGGGCCGACGAACTGCGCGCGGCCCGCGGCCTTCCGGTGGAGGCCGCGCCGGCTGCGGCCAAGCCCAAGGTCGATCCGGAGCTCCGGGCCAAGGCCGCCGAAGCGGTCGGCGCAGCGATCGCCCGGCTGGAACAGGAAATCGCCCAGGGGCACGGCAAGGGCAGCGCGGGCGCCGCGGCCGCCCTGCGGGCCGCGCTGAAGGAGCATGCCAGGCTGCTCGACGACAAGCTGGAGAACCAGGCGCATGCGCTGCTGGCCTCGGCCGGCGAACTGGAAGGCTGGCAGCGTTGGCGCGCCGACCAGCTGCGCCAGGAACTGGTCGCCAAGGCCGAGGCTTTGTTCGAGCCCGTGGCGCCCGCAAAGGCGCCGGCGCCGGTCGCCGGATCGGGAGCGCCCGCTACCGATGCAAGCGCTGCGGCGAGCGAAGAAGGATCGCCCGCACCGGAGGAGGGCGCTGCCGCGCCGGTGGCCGCGTCCGCCGCCGGCAGTGCCGGGCAGACGACGCCGGCCCCAGCCGAAGCGCTGCAGCGCAAGCCCCGCTACGGCGGCCGCAAGATGCAGGAGCAGCTGCGTGCGCTGCGCGAGCAATGGAAGCAGGTCGACCAGGGCGGCCCACCCAACCATGCGTTGTGGAAGCGTTTCGACGAGGCTTGCAACGAGGCCTACAAGGTGGTCGAAGCCTGGCTGGACAAGATCAAGGCCGAGGCCGCCGAGAACCGTGCCCAGCGGATGGCGCTGATCCAGGAGGTGCAGGCCTGGGCCGCGCAGAACACCGCGGCGGCAGGCGACGACTGGAAGGGCTTCAACCGCGCCATCCACCAGTTCGAATCGCGCTGGCGCGAGGCCGGCCACCTGGGCGAGAAGGCCTTCGCCGAACTGCAGCCGCAATGGAAGCAGGCCATCCAGGCGGCCGAGGCGCCGCTGGCGGCCGCGCAGAAGCAGAGCGTGGAGCGGCGCCACGCCATGATCGAAGAGGCCAGGGTGCTGGGCGCCGGAGCGCCACTGCGCATCGATGCGGTCAAGGCCTTGCAGCAGCGCTGGCAGGCCGAGGCCCAGGCCGTGCCGCTGGACCGCAAGCACGAGCAGAAACTCTGGGATGCCTTCCGCCGGCCGATCGACGAGGCCTTCAACCGCAAGAGCGAGGAACGCGAGCGCGCCGCCGCCGCGCTGAGCGAACGTGACCGTGCGGTGCTCGAGTCCTCGAAGGCGCTGGAGGCGGCCAATGCGAGCGGCGACGCCAATCGCATCCGGTCCGCGATGGCGGCGCTGGATGCGGCACTGAAGGGACAGGCGCAGGCACGGGCCGACCAGGCCCGGGCGCAGGCCGCCGCCGCGCCGCAAGGCGAGGGCGCAGGCGCGCCGGTGCCGGAGGGTCCCGGCGAGAGCGCGACGGCGGCCGAATCGGCCTCCGGCGAAGCGGTGCCGGCCGGGGAGCCCGCGGCTCCCGCCGAGTCGCCGGCAGCGCCCGCGAAGCCGGCGCCCAAGCCGGTGATCGCCATGCGGGGCGACGACCGCCCGGGCATGAAGCGCGCGGAGCCCCAGCCCGCCGGCCGCGGCGGCAAGTTCGGCGACCGGCGGCCGGGGAGTCCGGGCGCAGCCCGCTTCGGCGATCGCGGCAGCGAGCGGCCGGGCCGCGAAGGCGGTCGGGGCGGACGCTTCGGCGACCGCCAGGCGGACGACCGCGGCCCGCGCCTGGGCGACGTCGCGTTCCGCGCCCAGCGCGATGCGCTGGAGCACGCCCAGCAGGCCCTGCGGAAACTGGCCGCGCAGGCGCACGGCGAGGCCCTGACCCAACTGCTGGCCGCCTGGGAGCAGCGCTCGGCCGAGCAAGTCCCCAGCCAGAGCGAGCTGGGCCGGGCGGTCACCCCGGCGATCCGCGGCGCCTGGGTCAAGGCCCTGCAAGCCGCGCCGGCGGGCGAAGCGGGCGAGGCTCTGCTGCGCCTGGAGATCGCGGCCGAGGCGCCGACCCCGGCCGAGCAGGTCGCGGCACGGCGGCAGTTGCAACTGCAGCTGCTGACCCGGCGCAACGATCCCTCGCCGGCCCAGACCTGGGGCGAGGACGCGGCGCGCGTGCTCGCGAGTTCGCATGAGGCTGGCGCGGCGCGGCGGCTGCAGAACGTGCTGAAGGTGCTGCTGCGCGGGTAAGCAGGCACAAAGCCTGCAGGCCATGTCATTGCGGCCTTGAGCCGCAATCCATCACCCGTGCCCTGCGTGCGCGCAGTGTTGTGTCCAGGCGGTGGGAGATGGATCCCGGCTTTGCGCCGGGATGACAAGCGGGCGAAGCGCTTGGGCCCGGCCCCGGAACGACAAGCGGGGCGAAGCGCTTGGGCCCGGCCCCGGAATGGCAAGCGGGGCGAAGCGCTTGCACCTGGCCCCGGAAAGGACCCGTCGCGCTTACGGCCGGCCGAGGAAAAACCTGTCGAACAGCGCCAGCAGCGCCGGGAACTCCTGCCCGAACCGGGTCCGGTTGACGAAGTAGGCCTCGCCCGCCACCGCGAAGAACTCGCCGGGGTTCTCGGCGCCGTACGGGTCCAGCCAGGGCGGCTCGCCGCCGAAGCGCTCCGCGATGACGACCTTCTCGCGGAAGCGCCCGTATTCGCCGTCGAAGACCGCACGCCACTGCCGCCGCCGTTGCGCGGGCAGCGGCGGGCAGCCGTCCGGCGCGCCGTCGCGCATGTCGATCTTGTGGATGAATTCGTGGATCACGACGTTGTAGCCCTGGTCCGCTGAGGCGCCGGCATCCTGCACGTCGCGCCAGCTGAGCATGACCGGGCCGCGCTCCATGGCTTCGCCGGCCAGGACTTCCTCCCATTCGTGGACCACGCCGGCCTCGTCCTGTGCGCTGCGGCGCGCCACCACCTGGTCGGGATGCACGACGATGCCGACGAAGTCGTCGTACCAGCGCAGGCCCAGGTGCAGCACGGGCAGCACCGCCTGGGCGGCCACGGCGACGGCCAGTTCGTCGGTGATGAGCAGCCCCTGGGCGCCATGGAACTCCTTGGCTTGCAGGAACTGCGCCGCGAGGTCGCGCAATTGCGTGCGCTCGTCGGTGGACCGGGCAGCCAGGAACGGGTAGGCGGAGAGCACCTGCCGCCACAGGGGATCCGGGATGGGAGGCGCCGCGCGGCGGCGCCGCCACCAGCCGAACATCAGGCCAGGGGCAGGCGCCGCCAGGCGCCGCCGCAGGACAGGCGAAGCGCTTCGGCGCGCGGCGGCGCCGCGGCGAGGTCCCAGTCCGTCAGCACGATCCTTTGCAGGCCGTCACCCAGGTCGTGGTCCGCGGGCTTGTGCGTGTGGCCATGGACCAGCGTGCCGGCCCGCGCCGCACGCAGCCAGGCTCGCGCCTCGCCGGCATCCACGTCGGCATGGGGTGCGCCGGACCGCTTGCGCTCTTCGCTTTGCGCACGCAGCTGCCGGGCGACCGCCTGCCGTTCGCCCAGCGGCCGCGCGAGGAAATCGCGCTGCCAGCGGGGCGCCCGCACCTGCTCGCGAAAGCGCAGGTACTCGGTGTCGTCCACGCAGAGCAGGTCGCCATGGCTGACCAGCCAGCGCCGGCCGCCGAAGCCCAGGACGGTGGGATCGGCCAGCAGGCGCACGCCGGTGGCCGCGGCGAGGGCCTGGCCGACCAGGAAATCGCGGTTGCCGTGCAGGAAGAACACCGGTTGTCGGGCGCAAGCCGCGCGCAGGACCGCCGCGCAGTCGGCCTCGAATCCCGGCTCGTCCAAAATGTCGTCCCCCGGCCAGGCCTCGAACAGGTCGCCCAGGATGAACACCGCGTCGGCCGGCCCGGACGCCAGGTAGCGGCGCCAGGCGTCGAAGGTGCCGGGTTCGTCCTGCTGCAGGTGCAGGTCGGAGATGAAATCGACGCAGCGCCAGCCGGGGTCGGCGGTGAGCTCGGCGAAGGTCGGCAGCGCCAATGCCGCCCGTCGTCAGGCGACGACGGCCTTCTCGATCACGACGTCCTGCTGCGGCACGTCGTCGTGGAAGCCCTTGCGGCCGGTCTTCACGCCCTTGATGCGGTCGACCACGTCGGTGCCGCCGACCACCTTGCCGAACACCGCGTAGCCCCAGCCCTGCGGATTGGGCGCGCGATGGTTGAGGAAGTCGTTGTCGGCGACATTGATGAAGAACTGCGCGCTGGCCGAATGCGGGTCGTTGGTGCGCGCCATCGCCACCGTGTAGCGGTCGTTCCTGAGCCCGTTGCTGGCCTCGTTCTGGATCGGCGCGTCGGTGGGCTTCTGGCTCATGCCGGGCGCGAAGCCGCCGCCCTGGACCATGAAGCCGTCGATCACGCGGTGGAAGATGGTGCCGTCGTAGTGGCCCTTCTTCACGTAGGCGAGGAAGTTCTCCACCGTCTTCGGTGCCTTGGCCTCGTCGAGTTCGAGGGTGATGACGCCGTGTCCGGCAACGTGCAGGTCGACCTTGGGGTTGGGCATGGGATCTTTCTCCTTGTTCCTACTTCAGCACGGCGGCCGACTGGATGACCACGGGCGTGGCCGGCACGTTCTGGTGGCCGCCACGGCTGCCCGTGGCCACGCCCTTGATCTTGTCGACCACGTCCATGCCGGAGACGACCTTGCCGAACACCGCATAACCGTGGCCGTCCGGCATGGGGGCATTCAGGCCCTTGTTGTCGACGACGTTGATGAAGAACTGCGCCGTGGCGGAGTTCGGATTGGCGGTGCGGGCCATCGCGATGGTGCCGCGGTCGTTCTTCAGCTCCGGGCGGGTCTCCAGCGGGATGGCGGTGCGGGTCGGCTTCTGCTGCATGTCGGGCGTGAAGCCGCCGCCCTGGATCATGAAGCCGTCGATCACGCGGTGGAAGATCGTGCCGTTGTAGTGGCCGTCGCGAACGTACTGCAGGAAGTTCTCGACCGTCTTCGGAGCCTTGTCCGGATGGAGCTCGAGCACGAATTCGCCGGCCGAGGTGGTGAACTTCACGCGCGGCGCCGCCTGGGCCCAGGCGGCGGGGGCGAGCGCAGACAGCAGGGCGAGGCCGGCGGCGGCGCGGCGGGTCAGGGCAGGAATCAACCGATCACTCCTTCGTAGAAGATCTTCCAGTGCGGGCCCATGCGCATCCAGTACTGGCGCTTGACGGTGCCGCTGCGGGCGCCTTCGGGCACTTCGCCAAAGGTTACCACCATGGTTTCGGCCGAGTCGGTCCAGCGCAGGTAGGACACGTCCTTGAGCTGCACCCCGCGGCCGCGCACGCGGCCGAGTTCGGCGCGCAGCTGCGGGATCCATTCGGCCAGGCCCTTGCCCTCGGCGGAGAAGTCGGCCGCGTAGAACGGCAGCAGGCGCTCGGTGTCGCCGCTCGAGCGGGCCGCGCGCCAGGCTGCCAGTGCGTCGGCGAAGGGCCGGGCATCGGCCTGCAGCGTGGCCGGCGCCACCCACTGCAGCGAGGGTGCGATCACCACCGGCGTGCTGCGGATCTCCACGGTGCGCAGCAGGCGCTCGAGGTCGGGATTGGCCAGCACCACGCAGCCGTCGCTGGCCCTGGGCGCGCGCGAGAACTGGCCGGGCGGGGTGCCGTGCAGCCAGATGCCGCTGCCGGTCTTGCCGCGGCGCGCGTCGTACGGATTGGGGTAGTTGATCGGCAGCGCGCCGGCGCCGTAGAAGTCCTTGAGCGTCTTCGGGTCCAGGTTGCTGGTGATGTAGTACACGCCCAGGGGCGTTCGCAGGTCGCCCTCGACCGCCTTCTCGATGCCCTGCTTGCCGACCGAGACGTAGTAGTCGCCCAGCAGCTTCAGGCCGCCGGCGGTGTTCTCGAAGAAATACAGGCGCGCGAGCGAGGTGTCGATGGCGATCGCGTGCCGGCTGGTCCGCGACAGCTGCACGAACTGCGAGGGCACCGTGCCCGCGGGAGGGCGCTCCAGCAGCGCGCGCACGCGCAATCGCGACTCCTCGCGCAGCTCCGCCAGCGGCTGGGCCCCCAGCGGACCGGCGCCTTCGGGCACGTCGCCGAGGGTGCGCACCGGCCGGGTGCGCGACGCCAGCAGGTCGCCGTAGACCAGCTGCGCGAGCTGGAAGTGGGGGTGCTCGCGCACCAGCGCCTCGGCGCGCGCCAGCGCCAACCGGGCCTGGCCCTGGCCGACGAGGCGGTAGACGTCGAGCAGGCGCGCCTCGGCCTGGCCATCGCGCGGCGCCGGCTTCGCGGCGACGCTGCGGGGCTTCCTGGGCTTGGACTTGTGCCGCGTGGTGGCATCCGCGGGTGCGGCCAGCGCGAGCGCCAGCGCCGCACACAGCGCTGCCGCGCGCGCGGCAGGAAAGGGCCCCTGGTTCGGAGAGCGGAGGTTCAAGACTGCAACTTCCCTTCGCCCGGCAGCGGCGGCCAGCCGGTGTTCAGCCCACGCTCTCGCGCACGATCAGCCAGCGTTCGCCGACCTTGTGCAGCTCCAGCGTCTTGCGGCCGTTGATGTTCAGGCCGTCGGCGCTGTAGGCCTGGCGGAACCGGGCGGTGGCCTTGCTGCCGTTGACGTCGACGTCGAGATCGGACAGGCGAACGGAGATGCGCGAGCGCGGCACGATGCGGCTGCGGCGCTCTTCTTCCCAGGCCTTTCGCGACCGGTTGCCGGGCGGGTCGAAATCCTGGCCGTAGGCCGCCAGGTAGGCGGCCATGTCCTTGGCCGACCAGGCCCTGGCCCAGGCTTGCACAGCGTCCTCCACCTCGAGTGCAGCGGCGCTGGCGGCCGGTGCGGCCGGTGCGGGCGGTGCCTTTGCCGCGGTCGCCGGCGCCGGCACGCCTGCGGGGGCGGGTGCAGCTGCCCGGGCCGGCGCGGTCGCCACCGCCGGGGCAGGGGCCTTGGCGACCACCGTCGGAGCCGCGGCGGGTGTCGCCGCCGCTGGCGCGGTGGGCTTGCCGTCGCGCGCACCCGGCGCGAACAGTTCGCGGATCAGCGCCAGCTTGGGCTGCACCGCGGTGTTGCCGGCATCCAGCTGCAGCGCCTTGCTGTAGGCCTGGCTGGCCAGCTTGGCGTACACGTCGCCGAGATTCTCGTGCGCGGTGGCATAGCTGGGATTGGTGCGAATCGCCATTTCCAGCGCCGCGCGCGCCTTGTCGAACTGGCTCTGGCTCGCATACAGCACCGCCAGGTTGTTGTACGGCTCCGGCAGCTCGGGGTAGTCCTCGGTCAGCTTGACGAAGGTGGCGATCGCGTCCTGTGCCTTGCCCGATTCGGTGAGGATCACGCCGCGCAGGAAGCGCATCTGCGGATCGCGCGGCTTGGCCGCGAGGTACTGGTCGGCCCTGGCCAGGGCGTCGGAATGCCGGCCGTTGCGCAGCAGCTGGTTGACGTCGGCGTAGTCGTCGGCGAGCGCCAGCGCGGGCGCCGCGAGCGCGGCCACCAGGGCCAGCAGGCGCAGCGAGCGCGGAACGGAAAGGCGGGCATGCGGCATGGGAGCGTTCGGTGAGGCGCGGACCGAGGTCCCGCGCAAGGGCCTATATACTGCGGGCCGATTGTACCGGCCACCTCGACGGCAGGAACCGGCCGATCGAGTAGCGACACCGACCTCGCGCAGCGCCCCGCGGCGCAGGTTTCCCGAACATTCCATGAGCCTGCGCATCTACAACACGCTCACGCGTGCCCTGGAGGACTTCGCTCCCCTGGAGGCGGGCCATGTGCGGATGTACGTCTGCGGCATCACCGTCTACGACCTGTGCCACGTGGGGCATGCGCGTTCCGCCGTGGCCTTCGACGTGGCGCAGCGCTGGCTCAGGGCCTCGGGCCTGCGCGTGACCTTCGTGCGCAACATCACCGACATCGACGACAAGATCATCCGCCGCGCGCTGGACAACGGCGAGCCGGTGCGCCAGCTCACCTCGCGCATGATCGACGAGATGTACCGCGACTTCGACGCGCTGGGCATCGAGCGGCCCACGCACGATCCGCGCGCCACCGACTACGTGCCCCATATGCTGGGCATCGTGCGCACGCTGGAAGGCAAGGGGCTGGCCTACCGCAGCGGCGGCGACGTCAACTACGCGGTGCGGCGCTTCCCGGGCTACGGCAAGCTGTCGGGCAAGTCGCTGGACGAACTGCATGCGGGCGAGCGCGTGGCAGTGGCCGAGGGCAAGGAGGATCCGCTGGACTTCGTGCTGTGGAAGGCCGCCAAGCCCGGCGAGCCGCCCGACGCGCAGTGGGACAGCGACTACGGCTCCGGCCGCCCCGGCTGGCACATCGAGTGCTCGGCCATGTCGTGCGCGCTGCTGGGCGAGACGTTCGACATCCACGGCGGCGGCGCCGACCTGACCTTCCCCCACCACGAGAACGAGATCGCCCAGAGCGAGGGCGCCAACGGCAAGCCGCTGGCCCGCGTCTGGATGCACAACGGCTTCGTCAACATCGACAACGAGAAGATGTCCAAGTCGCTGGGCAACTTCTTCACCATCCGCGACGTGCTGAAGAAGTTCGACGCCGAGACGGTGCGCTTCTTCATCGTGCGGGCGCACTACCGCAGCCCGCTGAACTACAGCGACGTGCACCTGGACGACGCGCGCGGGGCGCTGAGGCGCCTGTACACGGCGCTGGGCTCGGTGACGCCCGACCCGGCGGCCGCCATCGACTGGTCGCAGCCGCATGCGGCGCGCTTCAAGGCGGCCATGGACAACGACTTCGGCACGCCGGAGGCGGTGGCGGTGCTGTTCGAGCTGGCGGCCGAAGTCAACCGGGGCAAGTCGGCGCGACTCGCCGCGCTGCTCAGGTCGCTGGGCGGCACGCTCGGCCTGCTGCAGGGCGATCCGCAGGCCTTCCTGCGCAGCGGCGCGACGCTGGACGAAGCCACGATCCGGCAGCGCATCGAGCAGCGCGCTGCCGCCAAGAAGGCGAAGGACTTCGCCGAGGCCGACCGCATCCGGGCCGAGTTGCTGCAGCAGGGCATCGTGCTGAAGGACTCGCCGGCCGGCACCACCTGGGAGGCGGCCTCTTGAACGATGCCACCGGCTCCCCGGTCGAACCCGCGCGCCCGGCCTACTGGGCCGAGGCCTGCCGGCACCTGTCGCGCAAGGACCGGGTGATGAAGCGGCTGATCCCGCAGTTCGGCGACGCCTGCCTGCAATCGCGCGGCGACGCCTTCACCACCCTGGCGCGCAGCATCGTCGGCCAGCAGATCTCGGTGAAGGCCGCCCAGACGGTGTGGGACCGCTTCGCGCGGCTGCCGCGCCGCATGAGCGCGGCCAACGTGCTCAAGCTCAAGGTCGACGACATGCAGGCGGCCGGCCTGTCGGCGCGCAAGATCGAGTACCTGGTCGACCTGGCGCTGCATTTCGATTCCGGCGCCATCCACGTCGACGCCTGGCGGGCGATGGACGACGAGGGCATCATCGCCGAGCTGGTGGGCATCCGCGGCATCGGCCGCTGGACGGCGGAGATGTTCCTGATCTTCCACCTGATGCGGCCCAACGTGCTGCCGCTGGACGACATCGGCCTGATCAACGGCATCAGCCGCAACTACTTCTCCGGCGACCCGGTCAGCCGCAGCGACGCGCGCGAGGTGGCGCAGGCCTGGGAGCCCTATTGCAGCGTGGCCACTTGGTATATTTGGCGCTCGCTCGACCCGCTGCCCGTCGCCTATTGACGCGCCACAACCAGCAGAGACACAGGAGCCAGCCCTTGGCCAAGAGAACCTTCCTGGACTTCGAGCAACCCATCGCCGAACTGGAAAGCAAGATCGACGAGCTGCGCTACGTGCAGACCGAGTCGGCAGTCGACATCTCCGCGGAGATCGACCAGCTCTCGCGCAAGAGCCAGCAGCTGACCAAGGACATCTACGGCCAGCTCACGCCCTGGCAGATCACCAAGATCGCCCGCCATCCCGAGCGGCCCTACACGCTCGATTACGTGGGCGAGATCTTCACCGGCTTCATCGAGCTGCACGGCGACCGCCACTTCGCCGACGACCAGTCCATCGTCGGCGGGCTGGCCCGCTTCAACGGCCACGCGTGCATGGTGATCGGGCACCAGAAGGGCCGCGACACGAAGGAGCGCGCCGCGCGCAACTTCGGCATGAGCCGGCCCGAGGGCTACCGCAAGGCGCTGCGGCTGATGAAGACGGCGCAGAAGTTCGGCCTGCCGGTGTTCACCTTCGTCGACACGCCCGGTGCCTTCCCCGGCATCGACGCCGAGGAGCGCGGCCAGTCCGAGGCGATCGGCCGCAACATCTACGAGATGGCCCAGCTGGAGGTGCCGATCATCAGCACCGTGATCGGCGAGGGCGGCTCCGGCGGCGCGCTGGCCATCGCGGTGGCCGACCAGGTGCTCATGCTGCAGTACTCGATCTACTCCGTGATCAGCCCGGAAGGCTGCGCCTCCATCCTGTGGAAGACGTCCGAGAAGGCACAGGACGCCGCTGACGCCATGGGCATCACGGCCCACCGGCTCAAGGCCATGGGCCTGATCGACAAGATCGTCAACGAGCCGGTCGGCGGCGCGCACCGCGACCACAAGCAGATGGCGGCCTTCCTCAAGCGCGCGCTCAACGACGCCTGGCGGCAGGTGTCCGACCTCAAGGTGCGCGAGCTGCTGGACCGGCGCTACGAGCGGCTGCAAGGCTATGGCCGCTTCACCGACACCAAGGCCGAAGCGCGCTGAGGGCGCGGATCACTTCCTGACGGCCCTGCTGCGGGCGGCGGATCCGCCGCTCCCGCTGGGCGTGGCCTACAGCGGCGGCGCCGACTCGTCGGCCTTGCTGCGGGCGGCCGCGCGCTGCTGGCCGGGGCAGGTGCAGGCCCTTCACGTCCACCACGGATTGCAGCAGGCGGCCGACGCCTTCAGCGAGCACTGCCGGTGCACGTGCGCCGCGCTCGGCATTCCCCTGCACGTGCGGCAGGTCGATGCGCGCCATGGCGCCGGCGAAAGCCCCGAGGATGCGGCCAGGCGTGCGCGCTACGCGGCGCTGGCCGACGCGGCACGCGAAAGCGGGCTGGGCTGCGTGCTGCTGGCCCAGCACGCCGACGACCAGGCCGAGACCCTGCTGCTGGCGCTGTCGCGCGGAGCGGGACTGCCCGGCCTGTCGGCCATGGCCGCCCGCTTCGAGCGGCATGGCATGGCGTTCCTGCGGCCCTGGCTGCAGGTGCCGGGTGCCGCCCTGCGCGACTGGCTCGCCGGGCAGGGAGCGGGGTTCATCGAGGATCCCAGCAATGCCGACACCGGCTACACGCGCAACCGCATCCGCCTGCAGGTGCTGCCGGCTCTGGAGCAGGCCTTTCCGCAGTTCCGGGACACCTTCGCGCGATCGGCCCGCCATGCGGCGCAGGCGCAGCGGCTGCTCGACGAAGTGGCCGCAGCGGACCTGGCGGCCATGGGCGGCGAGCCCGTGATCGCCCGCGTGCAGGCGCTCTCGCGCGGCCGCCAGGCCAACCTGCTGCGCCATTGGCTGCGCAGCGCGCATGGCACCGCGGCGAGCGCCGCGCAGATGGAGGAACTGCTCGACCAGCTGGCCGATTGCAGGACGCGCGGGCACCGGCTTCACCTCAGGGTGGGACCGGGGTTCGTCGTACGCGACGCCGCCGTGCTGAGGTTCGCCGCGGCGTGAGCCTTGCCACTGCGCCCGGCGCGGACACGGCTGGGCTGCACCCCGGCGGCCGCTAGAATGCCCGGTTTTCCCCGAGGCGACCGCACAAGGCATCCGGACGCGGCCCCCTCTTCGTCGCACCTTCCATGGCATTGATCGTTCACAAGTACGGCGGCACGTCGATGGGCTCGACCGAGCGCATCCGCAACGTCGCCAAGCGGGTCGCCAAGTGGGCCCGGGCCGGCCACCAGATGGTGGTGGTGCCCAGCGCCATGAGCGGCGAGACCAACCGGCTGCTCGGGCTGGCCAGGGAACTGGCGCCGGCCCAGCCGGGCGAGGCGTACCGGCGCGAGCTGGACATGCTCGGCTCCACCGGCGAGCAGGTCTCGGTCGGCCTGCTGTCGATCGCGCTGCAGGCCGAGGGCATGCAGGCCGTGAGCTACGCCGGCTGGCAGGTGCCGATCCGCACCGACAGCGCGTACACCAAGGCGCGCATCGATTCGATCGACGACACGAGGGTGCGCGCCGACCTCGACGCCGGCAAGGTGGTGATCATCACCGGTTTCCAGGGCGTGGACGCGGGCGGCAACATCACCACGCTGGGCCGCGGCGGCAGCGACACCTCGGCGGTGGCGGTGGCGGCTTCGCTGAAGGCGGCCGAGTGCCTGATCTACACCGACGTGGACGGCGTCTACACGACCGACCCGCGCGTGGTGCCCGAGGCGCGCCGGCTGCGCAGCGTGAGCTTCGAGGAGATGCTGGAGATGGCCTCGCTCGGCTCCAAGGTGCTGCAGATCCGCTCGGTGGAGTTCGCCGGCAAGTACAAGGTCCCGCTGCGCGTGCTGTCGAGCTTCACGCCCTGGGACATCCCGATCGGGGAAGAGGCCAGGTCCGGCACCCTGATCACATTCGAGGAAGACGAACAAATGGAAAAAGCCGTCGTTTCCGGCATCGCCTTCAACCGCGACGAAGCCAAGGTGTCGATCCTGGGCGTGCCCGACAAGCCGGGCATCGCCTACAACATCCTGGGCGCGGTGGCCGGCGCCAACATCGAGGTCGACGTCATCATCCAGAACATCTCCAAGGACGGCAAGACCGACTTCAGCTTCACCGTGAACCGCAACGACTATGCGCGCACGATGGACCTGCTCAAGACCCAGGTGCTGCCCACGCTGGGCACCGACCGGCTGGAGGGGGACACGCGCATCTGCAAGGTGAGCATCGTGGGCATCGGCATGCGCAGCCACGTGGGCGTGGCCAGCAAGATGTTCCGCGCGCTGTCCGAGGAAGGCATCAACATCCAGATGATCTCCACCAGCGAGATCAAGACCTCGGTGGTGATCGACGAGAAGTACATGGAACTGGCCGTGCGTGCGCTGCACCGCGCGTTCGACCTGGACGCGCCGCCCGCCTGAACCAGCCGCCGCCGGGCGAATGGAAGAGCGCATGCTTCGGGCATAATTGCCGCTCGCTGGAGACGTGACCGAGAGGCCGAAGGTGCTCCCCTGCTAAGGGAGTATGCGGTGTAGAGCCGCATCGAGGGTTCGAATCCCTCCGTCTCCGCCAGTCCAGGAAGCCCGCCGCACGGCGGGCTTCTTCTTTTGGTGTCCTGGCTCTTTCGGGCCGGTGGCACGCCATCCTCCCCTTCTGCCGAATCACAATGGCTCAGCTTGGGGGTGACGGCCATGCTGATCGACCTGGTGGTGCTGTTTTCGCTGCTGCTGCTGGTGGCCGCGGCGGCCGCAACTGGATCGGTCCAGGCACCTCCTCGCGGGCCGACGCTCCTGGCGGCAGCCCAGGCCTTCGAGTCGACCCGCTACTTCAGCGCCCTGGACGGCTTGCGCGCGATCAGCGTCATGGGGGTGGTCTGGGTCCATGTCGGGGGGCCGGGCTGGGCGACGATCCTGGGCCAGGGCCACAAGGGCGTCGACCTGTTCTTCGCCATCAGCGGCTTCCTGGTGACCACGCTCCTGCTGCGCGAGCATCGCTGCCGCGGCCGCATCTCGCTGCGGGACTTCTACATCCGGCGCACGCTCAGGATCTTTCCGCTCTATTACGCCGTACTGGCCCTGTACTGCGTTCTGGTCCTCGCCGTGTTCCGCGGTACGCCCAAGGCCGCGGAGTTCTGGGGCAACCTTCCGGCTTTCCTGACCTACACCTCGAACTGGTTCGTGTCGGCGGACGATCCGGGCGGCCATGGCGTGACCTTCTACTTCGCCTGGTCGCTGGCGACGGAGGAACAGTTCTACCTGTTCTGGCCGGCCCTGATGGTCCTGGTGCTGTGGCTGACCGGGCGGAACTGGGCGCCGGCCGTCCCCGCCGTGCTGCTGGTGTGCATCCAGATGGTGGCCGTGCGCCACGTCGAGCCGGGCTTGCTGCTGACCATCCTGGGCAGCCTGGCGCCGGCCATCCTGTTCGGAGTGATGTTTGCCGTGCTGCTGCACAACCGAGTGGTCTTCACCGCCCTGTACCCGGCGCTGGGCAATCGCCTGATGGCGCCGGCCGCGGGGCTGCTTGTCCTCGCCTGCCTGCAGTTCGAGGCCGTCGGCCTGCTGACCCGCTTCGTCATGGCGCTCCTCGTGGCCAGCCTGTGCGTCCGGGAGAACACCGCCCTGCACGGCATGCTGCGCTGGCGTCCGCTGAGGGTGCTGGGTGCGATCAGCTACGGCGTCTACCTGATGCACATGCTGGCTGCGAACGCCGCCCGCAAGCTGCTGGGCGCCCAGTTCGGCCCGGACGTGTTCGTCGTGACTTTGGCCATCGTGGCCCTGATGGCCTATGCCAGCCACCGCTGGTTCGAGTCGCCCCTCCTGCGCCTGAAGGACCAGTTCAAGGCGACCACCGGAAGGCCGGTCGAAGCGTCGAACCGTCCCGCGGACGCCACGTGAGCATGCAAAAGGTCCGGCATGCCCGCCCGCGGTTGCGGAACGGCAAACCCATCGGTACACCCATAGCCGACGCTTACACGATGTAAACAGCTCTTCCGTCCAAACTGTCCTCTGTCTCAGCAATGGGGGATCACCGATGGACAGGAGAACGGCGCTGATGTGGTTGGGGACCGGGCTCCTGACCGGTTGCGGCGGTGGTGGGGGAGGGGCCGGCACGAGCCTGGCAGGCGCCGGAGTCGGCGCCGGGGCAGACACCGCCGGCGCCAGCCCCGACCTGCCGCAAAGCGTGACCGTCGAGCCGGGTTCCGGCGCAGCCGGCGAGGGGGCACCCCCTCCCGCGCAGCAACTCCAGGCCCTGTCTCCGCACATCGCGTGCTGGGGCGACTCGATCACCGACCTGTACGCGCCCACCTTGCAGCAGGCCTACCCGGACCGGCAGGTCCACAACGGCGGCGTCATCGGCGAGACTTCGATGCAGATCACGGCGCGCCTGCAGGCCGACAGCTCGCACAGGAGCTGGATCACCATCCTCTGGTACGGCCACAACAACTGGGACAAGGACCAGGTCAAGGCCGACATCGCGGCCTCGATCGCTTCGCTGGCGACCGGCAACGAAGCCTTCGTGGTGCTGTCCATGCTCAACTGGGCGGGCTCCGGCGAGCGGGGCACGCAGGAATACACCGAGACCATGCGCGTCAACGGCGAGCTGGCCGCGCAGTATCCCGAGCATTACCTGGACATGCACCGGTACCTGGTGAACCTCTACGACCCGAACAGCTGGCAGGACGTCCAGGATTTCCAGAACGACCTGCCGCCTTCGTCGCTGCGCTTCGACCGGATCCACCTGAATGAGGCCGGGTGCCGCGCGGTGACGGCGAAACTCAGGGAGTTCATCGAATCCAGGGGCTGGTAGCGCCCGGGGCCGGCGCCGGGTCCGCGGGGGAGTCCGTCGCAGGCTCTAAACTGCCCGGGTGACACGAGAAACCACTTCCACGCAGGTCCTCCACCGCCACTTGCACCACCTGCCTCCGGTGGCGGTATCCGGGCAGGGCGTCTGGATCACCGACCGCGAAGGCCGCCGCTACCTCGATGCATCGGGCGGCGCCGCCGTGTCCTGCCTGGGTCACGGCCACCCGGACGTGCTGGCGGCCATGCATGCGCAGACCGACAAGCTGGCCTACGCGCACACCAGCTTCTTCACCAGCGAAGTGGCGGAGGAGCTCGCCCACGAGCTGGTGCGCACCGCGCCGTCCGGCACCAGCCACGCGTATTTCGTCAGCGGCGGCTCCGAGGCGGTGGAAGCGGCGCTGAAGATGGCGCGCCAGTACTTCCTGGAGATTGGCCAGCCGCAGCGCAGCCACTTCATCGCCCGGCGGCAGAGCTACCACGGCAACACCCTGGGCGCGCTGGCAGTGGGCGGCAATGCCTGGCGCCGCGAGCCCTTCGCGCCCATCCTGATGCCGGCCACGCACGTGTCGCCGTGCTACCCGTACCGCGAGATGCGGCCGGGCGAGTCGCCCGAGCAGTACGGCCAGCGGCTGGCGCGCGAACTGGACGAAGCGATCCTGCGCGCCGGCCCGGACAAGGTCATCGCGTTCATCGCCGAGACGGTGGGCGGCGCCACCGCCGGGGTGCTCACGCCGGTGCCGGGCTACTTCAAGGCCGTTCGCGAGGTCTGCGACCGGCACGGCGTGCTGCTGATCCTGGACGAGGTGATGTGCGGCATGGGCCGCACCGGGACGCTGCATGCCTGCGAGCAGGAGGGCGTGGTGCCCGACCTGATGACCATCGCCAAGGGCCTGGGCGGCGGCTACCAGCCGATCGGCGCCGTGCTGGCGCAAGGGCGCATCGTCGAGGCCATGTCCGCCGGCTCGGGCTTCTTCCAGCACGGCCACACCTACCTCGGCCATCCGGTGGCCTGCGCGGCTGCACTGGCGGTGCAGCAGGTGATCGCGCGCGACCGGCTACTCGAGCAGGTGCGCCGGCGGGGCGACTTCCTGCAGGGCCTGCTGCAGGAGACCTTCGCAGCGCATCCGCACGTGGGCGACATCCGCGGCCGAGGCCTGTTCTGGGGCATCGAGCTGGTCCGCGAGCGCGACAGCAAGACACCGTTCGACCCCGCGCTCAGGCTGCATGCGCGGCTCAAGAAGCAAGCCATGGCGCAAGGCTTGATGGTTTACCCGATGGGCGGCACCGTGGACGGCCACTATGGTGATCACGTCCTGCTGGCGCCTCCTTTCATCGCCAGCGAATCCGAGTTGGGCCTCGTCGCGCAAAGGCTGCATGCCGCGCTCGAGGCCACCGTTTCCTCCCTCTGAAAAACCAACCACAAAGGAGCCTTTCGAAATGCGTCTGAAGACCCTGGTGCCGGCACTGGCCGGTTGCGCGGCCGTCACGGCGGCGCTGTTCAGTGCCCCCGCGGCCGCCCAGCAGAAGTTCATCACCATCGGCACCGGCGGCGTCACCGGCGTGTACTACGCCGCCGGCGGCGCCATCTGCCGCCTGGTGAACAAGGACAGGGCCAAGCACGGCATCCGCTGCTCGGTCGAGTCCACCGGCGGCTCGGTGTTCAACGTCAACACCATCAAGGCCGGCGAACTCGACCTCGGCTTCGCCCAGAGCGACGTGCAGTTCAATGCCTACAAGGGCGTGTCCCAGTTCAAGGATTCGGGTGCCTACGGCGACCTGCGCGCGGTGTTCTCGGTGCACCCCGAGCCGTTCACCGTGGTGGCGCGCAAGGAAGCCAATGCCAAGACCCTGAACGACCTGAAGGGCAAGCGCTTCAACGTCGGCAACCCCGGCTCGGGCACGCGCGCCTCGATGGAGGAGCTGATGGCGGCCATGGGCTGGAAGATGAGCGACTTCGCGCTGGCTTCCGAGCTCAAGGCCGACGAGCACGGCCCGGCCCTGTGCGACGGCAAGATCGACGGCTTCTTCTACGGCGTCGGCCACCCCAGCGCCAACATCCAGGACCCGACCACCACCTGCGGCGCCAAGCTGGTCTCGGTCACCGGCCCGGCGGTCGACAAGCTGGTGGCCGACAAGCCGTACTACGCCAAGGCGACCATCCCCGGCGGCCTGTACCCGAACAACCCGGATCCGACGCAGACCTACGGCGTGCTGGCCACGGTGGTGTCGTCCACCAAGACCCCGGCCGACACCGTCTACCAGATGGTCAAGGCCGTGTTCGACAACTTCGAGGAGTTCAAGAAGCTGCACCCGGCGCTGGCGCACCTGAAGCCCGAGAACATGGTCAAGGACGGCCTCTCGGCGCCGCTGCACGAAGGCGCCGCGCGCTACTACAAGGAAAAGGGCTGGATCAAGTAAAGTCCGGCGCTCACGCGAACAAGGGCGAAGGGAGCTTCGCCCTTTTTTGTTGCACGAGGAGAACGAGAGCATGGCCACCGACATCGAGAAAGCGCCGCAGGCCCTGCAGGAGCTGGTTGCGGATACCGACACCGGCGGGCGCAAGCCCGCCGGCCTCACCGCCCTGGCGATCACCGGCACCGCGCTGGCCTGGTCGGTGTTCCAGTACTGGTACGCCTCGCCGCTGCCCTTCGCACTGGGCTGGGGCGTGCTCAACGACACCGAGGCGCGCGCCATCCACCTGGCCTTTTCGATGTTCCTGGCCTTCCTGGCCTGGCCGGCCACGCGTCGCTCGCCGCGCAACCGGGTCCCGGTGCTCGACTGGCTGCTGGCGCTGGCCGGTGCCTTCGCCGGTGCCTACCTGCTGCTGTTCTACGACCAGCTCGCCACCCGCCCGGGCCAGCCGACGACGATGGACCTGGTCACCGCCGTGGTCGGCCTGGTGCTGCTGCTGGAGGCCACGCGGCGCGCGGTCGGCTGGCCGATGGCCGTGCTGGCCGCGCTGTTCATCGGCTATGCGATGGCCGGACCGTGGATGCCCGAGGTGCTGCAGCACAAGGGCGCCTCGGTCAGCCGCCTGATGTCGCACATGTGGCTGACCACCGAGGGCGTCTACGGCATCGCGCTGGGCGTGTCCACCAGCGCGATCTTCGTCTACGTGCTGTTCGGCGCGCTGCTCGACCGCGGCGGCGGCGGCAACTACATGATGCAGGTGAGCTTCGCGGCGCTGGGCCACATGCGCGGCGGCCCGGCCAAGGTGGCCGTGGTGTCGTCGGCGCTGAACGGCATGATCTCCGGCTCGTCGGTGTCCAACGTGGTGTCGGGCGGCATCTTCACCATCCCGCTGATGAAGAAGTCCGGCTATGGCGGCGTCAAGGCCGGCGCCATCGAGACCATGAGCTCGGTCAACGGCCAGATCATGCCGCCGGTGATGGGTGCCGCGGCCTTCCTGATGGTGGAGTACGTGGGCATTCCGTACTCCGAGGTCGTCAAGCACGCGTTGCTGCCGGCCGTGCTGTCCTACATCGGCCTGTTCTACATCGTCCACCTCGAGGCGCTGAAGATGGGCATGAGCCCGCTGGTGCGGCGCGAGCCGCGGCCACTGCGCGACAAGCTGCTGCGCAATGCCATCGGGCTGTCCGGCAGCATCATCGTGGTGGCGGCGCTCTACTACGCGATGGTGGCCATCCAGTCGCTGCTGGGTGACGCCGCGGTCTGGGGCGTGGTGGCGCTGCTGGCGGGGCTCTACCTCTACTCGATCCGCGAGGCGGCCCGCTGTCCCGACCTGCCGGAGGACATCGACGTCGACAACCCCAAGCCGCTGGACACCTGGCCCACGGTGCGCGCCGGCCTGCACTACCTGATCCCGATCGGCACCCTGATCTGGTGCCTGATGGTGGAACAGATGTCGCCCTCGCTGTCGGCGTTCTGGGCGATCACCGTGCTGATCGCGCTGATGCTGACCCAGCGTCCGCTGGTGAAACTGCTGCGCCGGCAATCGACGGCGGGCGCCTGGCTGGCCGGCTGGCATGACGTGGTCGGCGGCTTCCACGACGGCGCCCGCAACATGATCGGCATCGGCATCGCCACTGCGACGGCCGGCATCATCGTGGGCGGCATCACGCTCACCGGCCTGGGCCTGCGCATGACCGAGTTCGTGGACTTCGTCTCGCAGGGCAACGTGTTCGCGATGCTGCTGTTCATCGCCTTCGTCTGCCTGGTGCTCGGGCTGGGGGTGCCCACCACCGCCAACTACGTGCTGGTCGCCACGCTGATGGCGCCGGTGGTGGTGGAGCTGGGCGCGCAGAGCGGGCTGGTGATCCCGCTGATCGGCGTGCACCTGTTCGTCTTCTACTACGGGATCATGGGCGACATCACGCCGCCGGTGGGCCTGGCCACCTTCGCCGCGGCCGCCATTTCCGGCGAGGACGCCATCGAGACCGGCGTGCAGGGCGCGCTCTATGCGCTGCGCACCGTGATCCTGCCCTTCATCTGGATCTTCAACCCGCAGCTGCTGATGATCGACGTGAACGGCTGGTGGGAGCTGCTCAGCGTGGCGGTGGCCTGCACCATGGCCATGCTGGTGTTCGCGGCCCTCACCATGAACTGGTTCCGGGTGCGCAGCCGCTGGTGGGAGAACCTGCTGCTGGCGCTGGCCGTGGTGCTGCTGTTCCGCCCCGACTTCTTCATGGACCGGATCAGCCCCGAGTACCGCGACGTGCCGGCCGGCCAGGTGTTCGACGTGGCCCGCGGCCTGCCCGACAGCGGCCGGCTGGTGATGGTGATCAAGGGCACGACGCTGGAGGGCGACGAGGTGACCAAGACCGTGGCCGTGCGGCTCGGCGCCGCCGGCGCCGACGGCCGCAAGCGCCTGGCCGACGCCGGCCTGCAGCTGGTGCCGCTGGGACAGGAAGTGCAGATCGGATCGGTGCGCTTCGGCTCGGTGGCGCGCAAGGCGGGCATCGAGCAGGGCTGGGACGTCTCGGCGGTGAAGGTGCCGCTGGACCGGCCGACGCCGCACTGGTTCTACCTGCCGGGCTTGCTGCTGATCGCGCTGGTGTGGTTCGCGCAGGGGATGCGCCTGTCGCCGCCCCGGGTCCAGCCCGCATGACCCGCATCGCCCTGATCCACGCGCTGGCGCATTCGGTGGCGCCGATCAACCAGGCCCTGGCGCAGGACTGGCCGCAGGCGCTGCGCATGAACCTGCTGGACGACAGCCTGTCGGCCGACCTGGCCCGCGCCGGCTCGCTCGACGCCACCATGCACCAGCGCTTCCAGCGCCTGGCCGGCTACGCACTGGACTGCGGCAGCGATGCCATCCTGTTCACCTGTTCGGCCTTCGGCCCCTGCATCGAGGCGGTGGCGCGCGCGCACCCGCAGGTGCCGGTGCTCAAGCCCAACGAGGCCATGGTGGCCGAAGCCGCTGCGCGGGGCGGCCGCATCGGGCTGGTGGCCAGCTTCGCCCCCACGCTGGGCTCGATGCCGCCGGAGTTCCCGCCGGGCCTGGAGCTGCGCACGCGGCTGGCCGAGGGCGCGCTGGCGGCGCTCGACGCCGGCGATGGCGCGCGCCATGACGCACTCGTGGCCGCGGCTGCGCGGCAGCTGGTCGATGAAGGCTGCAGCGCGATCGCGCTGGCGCAGTTCAGCCTGGCGCGGGCACGCCACACGGTGGCTGCGGCTTGCGGCGTGCCGGTGCTGACGACGGTGCACAGCGCCGTGGCGGAATTGCGAAGGCGCCTGGGCGATCCCGCTTGAGCGCTCAATCGTCGTCGTCGATCGACGCGCTCCAGCGGTCGCCCCAGCCGCCGCGGCGCGCTTCGTCCAGGTCGCGCCGGCCCCGTTTGGTCGGCCTCCCGTGCTCGATGGACAGCGCCGGTTCGCGCGCCAGGCGGCGCTGCTGCGCGGCCTCCTCGCGCGCCTTCAGGCTCTCCGGCGTTTCCTCGTAGAGCTGCTGCGCGACGGGCGCCGGCCCCCGCATGGCCGACAGTCCCTTGACCACCACGGTGCGCGTGACGGACTCGCGCCGCATCGAGACCGTGTCGCCCACCCTGACCTCCCGCGCCGGCTTGGCTTCCTGCCCGTTGACCGCGACGCGCCCCTTGCCGATCTCCTCGGCCGCCAGCGAGCGCGTCTTGTAGAAGCGCGCGCTCCACAGCCACTTGTCAATCCGCAGCCTGTCCATCGATTCCCATTGTGGCGAGCGGCAGCCGGACGGTTGCATCCAGACCTTGCACGCGGCCGTGCCGCTCGCGGTTGTCCAGCACGATGCTGCCGCCCAGCGCGTGCACGATCTCCTGGCAGATCAGCAGGCCCAGGCCGGAGCCGCTGCGGCCGTCGCCGGCGGCAAAGGGCTGGAACAGCCGCTCGCGCAGCTCGGCCGCGAGGCCCGGCCCGCTGTCGCTGAACGTCAGCGCCAGCCAGTGCCCGTCGGCGACCAGCCGGACGGCCAGGCGGCCGCCGCGCCGGCCGTGCCGGATCGCGTTGTGCAGCAGGTTGCGGGTGAGCTCGCGCAGCATCCACTCGTGCGCACGCACCGGCGCCGGCTGCGTGTCGATCTCGAAGTCCAGGTCCTGGTCCGCCACCAGCGGCGACAGCTCCAGCGCGATCGACCGCACCACCTCGGCCAGGTCCGCGACGGGGGCATCGGCCTGCTGGCGCAGCTGTTCCACCTTGGCCAGCGACAGCATCTGGTTGGCCAGCTGGGTGGCCCGCTCCACCGTGGCGCCCACTTCCTGCAGCGCCTGGCGCGGCTCGACGTCGCCGCGCAGCGCCGATTGCACCTGGGTCTTGAGCACGGCCAGCGGCGTGCGCAGCTGGTGCGCCGTGTCGCGCACGAAGCGCTTCTGGTTGTCGAGCAGGCGGGCCAGCCGGGCCATCACCTGGTTGGTGGCGTCCACCAGCGGCAGCAGCTCGCGCGGCGCGTCGGGCGCCTGGATCGGCGTCAGGTCGTTCTCCGGCCGGGCCTGCAGCTCGGCGGACAGCCTTCGCACCGGCCGGGTGGCGCGCTGCACCACCACGATGACCACCAGGGCGATCACCGCCACCAGCAGCGCCTGCCGCCACAGCGTGTCGAGCAGCACCTGGCGCGCCAGCGACCGCCGCAGCTCCAGCGTCTCGGCCACCTGCACCACGGCCATGCCGCGGCCATCGGCGCTGGCCACCGGCTGCAGCAGCACCGCCACCCGCACCTCCTGGTCGCGAAAGCGGGCGTCGTAGAAATCGACCAGCGCCGCATAGGGCGGCTGCTGCGGCAGCCGGCCGCGCCAGAACGGCAGCTCCTCGAATCCCGAGACCAGCTCGCCGCGCAGGTCGGACACGCGGTAGAACAGCCGGCTGCGGGTGTCGGCCTCGAAGGCCTCCAGCGCGGAGTAGGGCACCGTGGCGCGCAGCCGGGCGCCGTCGTCGTAGCCCTGCACCTCGAGCTGCTCGCCGATCACCTTGGCGGACGCCAGCAGCGTGCGGTCGTAGGCCGTGTTGGCGGCGCGCAGCGCCTGGCGGTACAGGCTGGCGCCGTTCAGCGCGATCAGCCCCAGCACCGGCAGCAGGATGCCCAGCAGCAGGTAGCGGCGCAGCGACAGCGGCCTCATTCGGGCTTCACGAGGTAGCCCAGGCCGCGCAGCGTCATCAGTCGCGCACCGGTTCCGGCCAGCTTCTTGCGCAGCCGGTAGGCCACCACCTCGATGGCCTCGTACTGCACGTCGGGCTCGCCCGGGAACACCAGCTCGAACAGCCGCTCCTTGGCGACCGCATGGCCGGGGCGGGCGAACAGCGCCTGCAGCAGGGCCGATTCGCGCGGGCTCAACTCCAGCACGGCGCCGTCGAGGTAGAAGGCGCCATCGGCCCGGTCCAGCCGCAGGCGGCCGACCTGGGCGTCGCCCGGGCCTTCGGCTGGCGTCGCCGAGCGGCGGCGGGCGAGGGCGCGCAGGCGGGCCTCCAGCTCATCCAGGTCGAACGGCTTGGGCAGGTAGTCGTCGGCGCCGGCGTTGAGGCCCAGCACCCGGTCGCCGACCGTGCCGCGCGCCGTCAGCAGCAGCACCGGCGTGGCGATGCCTTCGCGGCGCGCCTGCTCCAGCACCTGCAGCCCGTCGCGGCCCGGCAGGCTGAGGTCGAGCACCACCACGTCCGGGCCGAAGTCCTTCCAGGCGCCCAGCGCTGCGTTGCCGTCGGCGCAGGCCTGCACCTGCAGGCCGCGGCGGCCCAGCGAGCGCTGCAGCGCCGCGCGCATGGATGGGTCGTCCTCGACCAGCAGCAGCTTCATGGGTGGCGCAGCGTAGCAGCGCCCGGGCTCGGTAGTTCCCCCAATGCCGCGGACAGCCGATTGACAGGCGCGCGACGGATCATGCGCCGGTTCCCTCCAGACCTTTCCCCAAGGAGACCTGCCATGCGTCGCGACACCTTCCTCAAGTCAATGGCCGCCCTGGCCGCTGCCGGCGCCCTGCCGCTGTCGGCACGGGCCGCCGCCAGCGTCAAGATCATGATCCCGGCCAACCCGGGCGGGGGCTGGGACAGCACCGGCCGCGCCCTCGGCAAGGCGCTGCAGGACGCCAAGGTGGCCTACAACGTCAATTTCGAGAACAAGGGCGGGGCGGCCGGTGCGCTCGGCCTGGCCCAGTTCGTCAACGCGAACAAGGGCGACCCGAACGCGCTGATGGTGATGGGCGCCGTCATGCTGGGCGGCATCATCACCGGCAAGCCGCCGGTCAGCCTGTCGCAGGCCACGCCGATCGCCCGGCTGACCAGCGAATACAACGTGTTCGTGCTGCCGGCCAACTCGCCCTTCAAGACCATGGCCGACGTCGTCGCCCAGCTCAAGAAGGACCCGGGCAGCGTCAAGTGGGGCGGCGGCTCGCGCGGCTCCACCGAGCACATCGCGGCGGCCATGCTGGCGCGCGCGGTCGGCGTGGACCCGGCCAGGATCAACTACGTGGCCTTCCGCGGGGGCGGCGAAGCCACCGCGGCCATCCTGGGCGGCAACGTCACGGTGGGCGGCAGCGGCTACAGCGAGTTCGCCGAGTACATCGAGGCCGGCAAGATGAAGCCGATCGCCGTGACTTCCGGCGCGCGCCTGAAGGGCATCAACGTGCCCACGCTCAAGGAGCAGGGCATCGACGTGGAGATCGGCAACTGGCGCGGCGTGTATGGCGCGCCGGGCCTGACCCCCGCGCAGCGCAAGGCCACCACCGACATGGTGCTGGCCGCGCTCAAGACCAGGGCCTGGGCCGAGGCGCTGGAGAAGAACAAGTGGACGCCGGCGGTGCTCAGCGGCCCGGCGTTCGAGAAGTTCGTCGACGACGAGTTCGCCAGCCTGCGCGCCACCATGGTGAAGTCGGGCATGGTGTGACCGGTACCGGCCCGCACGGCGAAACGCCCGGCACGGCCGGGCGTTTTCGTGCAGCGGCGGATCCGCCAGGAGCCAAGGACACGGACATGGAAGCGAACACGGGCAAGGTCTCGGAGGCAGCGGTCGGCACGGGCGTGCTGCTGCTGGGCCTCGCACTCGCTGCGGGCGCATGGGTGGTGCCCTCGGCCGCCGGCTACGGGGGGGTGGGCCCGAACTTCCTGCCGTGGGTGGTGGCCATCGGGCTGGCGGCCTGCGGGGGGATGATCCTGCGCGAGGCGCTCACGGGCGGCTTTCGCGACCGGGACGAGCCGGACGGCTCGCCGCAGGCCTGGTGGCCGGGCCTGGCCTGGATCACGGCCGGCCTGCTGGCCAACGCCGCGCTGATCACGCGCATCGGCTTCATCCTGGCCTGCACCGCCTGCTACCTGCTGGCGGTGCAGGGCCTGCGGCGGGCGGCGGGCCAGGCCGCGGCACGCCCGGCTTCGTTGCTGGCCGACCTGGCGACCGGGTTGCTGATCGCCGCGCCGGTGTACTGGCTGTTCACCCGGTTCCTGGGCCTGTCCCTGCCCGGGCTCACGCACACGGGCTGGCTGTGATCGAGATCTTCGACGCCCTGCTGCAGGGCTTCGCGACCGCCATTTCGCCGGCCAACCTGGTGTGGGCACTGGTCGGCTGCGCGCTGGGCACCGCGGTCGGCGTGCTGCCCGGCATCGGCCCCGCCGTCGCCGTCGCGATGCTGCTGCCGATCACCGGCAAGGTCGAGATCACCGCTTCGATGATCTTCTTCGCCGGCATCTACTACGGCGCGATGTATGGCGGCTCGACCACCTCCATCCTGCTCAACACGCCGGGCGAGACCGCCACCCTGGTGACCGCGATGGAAGGCAACCGCATGGCCAAGAGCGGGCGCGCCGGCGCTGCGCTGGCCACCGCGGCGATCGGCTCCTTCGTCGCCGGCACCATCGCGACGGTGATCGTCACGCTGTTCGCGCCGGCGGTGGCCGAGTTCGCGGTCAAGCTCGGCCCGCCGGAGTACTTCATGCTGATGGTGCTGGCCTTCACCACGGTCAGCGCCGTGCTCGGCAAGAGCACGCTGCGCGGCATGACCGCGCTGTTGCTGGGCCTGGCGATCGGCTGCATCGGCCTGGACCAGATCTCCGGCCAGCCTCGCTATACGCTGGGCGTGCCCGAGCTGCTGGACGGTATCGAGATCGTGCTGGTGGCGGTGGGCCTGTTCGCCGTGTCCGAGGTGATGTACGCGGCCCTGTATGAAGGCCGGTCGCCGCAGCAGCGCCACGCGATGAGCCGCGTGTACATGACGCGGCGCGACTGGCGGCGCTCGATTCCCGCCTGGCTGCGCGGCGCCGCCATCGGCGCGCCGTTCGGCTGCATTCCCGCCGGCGGCACCGAGATCCCGACCTTCCTGAGCTACGCCACCGAGAAGAAGCTGGCCAAGGGCGAGGACCTGGCGGAGTTCGGCGGCAAGGGAGCGATCGAGGGCGTGGCCGGGCCGGAGGCCGCCAACAACGCCACCGTGACGGCGGCGCTGATCCCGCTGCTGACGCTGGGCATCCCGACTTCGAACACCACCGCCATCCTGCTGGGCGCGTTCCAGAACTACGGCATCCAGCCGGGGCCGCAGCTGTTCACCAGCTCGGCGGCGCTGGTCTGGGCGCTGATCGCCTCGCTCTACATCGGCAACCTGATGCTGCTGGTGCTGAACCTGCCGATGGTGGGGCTGTGGGTGAAGCTGCTGAAGATCCCCCGGCCGCAGCTGTACGCCGGCATCCTGATCTTCGCCACGGTCGGCGCCTATGGCATGCGCCAGAGCGCCTTCGACCTGGTGCTGCTGTACGGGATCGGCCTGCTGGGCGTGGTGATGCGGCGCTTCGACTTCCCGACGGCCCCGGTGGTGGTGGGCATGATCCTGGGGCCGCTGGCCGAGGCGCAGATGCGCAATGCGGTGTCGATCGGGGAGGGCAGCTTCGCGGTGTTCGTGCAGCGCCCGATGTCGCTCGCGCTGGTGCTCGTGGTGCTGGCCGTGCTGGTGCTGCCGAGGCTGCTGCGCCGCACCGGCGTGCGGGGAGGCTAGGGCGCTACCATCGCCCGCATGCACGACGACAGCCTGCCACGCGACGGCCAGCGCATCCTGGAGCTGGCGGCGCGGTCGATGTTCGACCTGTTCGCCAACGCCAGCGAGGGCATGATGCTGGTCGACCGCGACGAGCGCGTGGTCTGGATCAACGAGCAGTACAAGCGCTTCCTGCCGGCACTGGGCTTCGACCGGGTGGAGGACTTCCTCGGCCACCCGGTCTCGCAGGTCGTGCACAACACGCTGATGGACCGGGTGATCCGCACCGGCAAGCCGATCCTGATCGACCTGCTGTCCAACCGCGCGGGCACCTTCGTGGTCAGCCGCATCCCGCTGCGCGACGAGGGCGGGCAGGTGATCGGGGCGCTCGGCATCGTCCTGTTCGACCACCCCGAGACCACCCTGCAGCCACTGATCCAGAAGTTCGCCCACCTGCAGCGCGACCTGGACGACGCCCGGCGCGAGCTGGCGACGCAGCGGCGCTCCAAGTACACGCTGGGCAGCTTCCTGGGCTCCAGCCCTGCGGCGGTGGAGGTCAAGCGGCAGGCGCGGCGCGCGGCCGGCTCGTCCAGCCCGGTGCTGCTGCTCGGCGAGACCGGCACCGGCAAGGAACTGCTGGCCCATGCCATCCATGCCGGCTCCTCGCGCGCCGGCGGCGCCTTCGTCAGCATCAACATCGCCGCCGTGCCGGACACGCTGCTGGAGGCCGAGTTCTTCGGCGTGGCGCCGGGCGCCTACACCGGGGCCGACCGCAAGGGCCGGGACGGCAAGTTCAAGCTGGCCGACGGCGGCACGCTGTTCCTCGACGAGATCGGCGACATGCCCCCCAGCCTGCAGCCCAAGCTGCTGCGGGCGCTGCAGGAAGGCGAGATCGAGCCGCTGGGGTCCAACAAGGTGGTGCCGTTCGACGCCCGCGTGATCGCCGCCACCTCGCGCGACCTGGCGGCGCTGGTGCGCGAAGGCCGTTTCCGCGAAGACCTGTACTACCGGCTCAACGTGCTGCCGATCCGGGTGCCGCCCCTGCGCGAGCGGCGCGCCGACATCCCGGCGCTGGTGGAGGCACTGGGCGAAGACATGGCGCTGCGCAACGGAACGCCGCCGCCGGAGCTCAGTGCCGAGGCGATGGCGCTGCTGGCCGCGCAGTACTGGCCCGGCAACATCCGCGAACTGCGCAACGTGCTGGAGCAGGCCGCCATGCGCAGCGAGTCGCAGCGCATCGAGGCGGCCTCCCTGGAGCAGGTGCTGCGCGATGCGGGGGTGGAGAGCATTGCGCCTGCATCGGTCACGGCCGTACCTTCGCTGCCGCAGCCCGCGTCCGACAGCCGGCGGCTGCGGCCGCTGGCCGAGCAGGTGGCCGAGGTCGAGCACGCCGCCATTGCCGCGGCGCTGGCCGCGACCGGCGGCAACAAGCTCGCCGCCGCGCGCCTGCTGGGCATCTCGCGGGCCAAGCTGTACGAGCGTCTCGCTGCACCCGTTCTGTACGAAAACCAGTCAATTGCCTGATTGCCGTACAGTGAAGTGACTGTTTATCGGTCACTGCGGTTCGGTTCCGCGTCAACTGCCTGCGAAATCGCCCCCCTTGCTGCTGGCACGCAAAGTGCTGTAGTCCGGTCGGGTATCCATTCCATTTCTTTCTTCCAGGAGACAAAAGCATGCAACGTCGCACCCTGGTCGCGCTCGCCGCGCTGGCCGCCACCACCCTGTCCGCGCCCATCGCCCTGGCCCAGTCCGGCGGCGAGATCAAGGTCGCCCACGTGTACAGCCGCACCGGCCCGCTGGAGGCCTATGGCAAGCAGACCCAGGCCGGCCTGATGATGGGCCTGGAGTACGCCACCCAAGGCAGCATGGCCGTCAACGGCCGCAAGATCACCGTGATCGAGAAGGACGACCAGGGCAAGCCCGACCTGGGCAAGTCGCTGCTCGCCACCGCCTATTCCGACGACAAGGCCGACATCGCCGTCGGGCCGAGCTCGTCCGGCGTGGCGCTGGCGCTGCTGCCGGTGGCCGAGGAATACAAGAAGATCCTGCTGGTCGAGCCGGCCGTAGCCGATGCGATCACCGGCGAGAAGTGGAACAAGTACATCTTCCGCACCGGCCGCAACAGCTCGCAGGACGCGATCTCCAACGCCGTGGCGCTGGACAAGCCGGGCGTGACGATCGCCACCCTGGCGCAGGACTACGCCTTCGGCCGCGACGGCGTCAAGGCGTTCAAGGAAGCGATCAAGACCGCCAGGATCGTCCACGAGGAATACCTGCCGGCCACCACCACCGACTTCACGGCCGGCGCCCAGCGGCTGATCGAGAAGCTGAAGGACCAGCCCGGCCGCAAGGTGATCTGGATCGTCTGGGCCGGCGCCGGCAACCCGTTCAAGATCGCCGACATGGACCTCAAGCGCTACGGCATCGAGATCGCCACCGGCGGCAACATCCTGCCGGCGATGGCGGCTTACAACAACTTCCCGGGCATGGAAGGCGCCAGCTACTACTACTACAAGTTCCCGAAGAACGAAGCCAACGACTGGCTGGTCAAGGAGCACCAGAAGCGCTTCAACAGCCCGCCGGACTTCTTCACCGCGGGCGGCTTCTCGGCCGCGATGGCCCTGGTCGGCGCGCTGAAGAAGACCAACGGCGACGCCGCCACCAACAAGCTGATCGCGGCGATGGAAGGCATGACCTTCGACACGCCCAAGGGTCCGATGACCTTCCGCAAGGAAGACCACCAGGCCATGCAGTCCATGTACCACTTCAAGGTGGACCCGAACGCCAAGCCGGGCCCCGAGGTGCAGCTGCAGCTCGTGAAGGAGATCAAGCCTTCCGAGATGAACATCCCGATCCGCAACGGCAACGCCAAGTAAGCGGCCGCCCCTTCCGGGCGGCGGCGTGCCGCCCGGGTCCCCTGGAGAGATTCGCGAGAAGCCCGGCGGCCGCGCGCGGGGCGGGGCTTCGCTCACCCGGAACACCATGAGCCTGCTTGCCACCCAGGACCTGACGGTGCGCTTCGGCGGCCACGTCGCGGTCAACGGCGTCACCTGCTCCTTCGAGCCGGGCACGCTGACTGCCATCGTGGGCCCCAACGGCGCCGGCAAGACCACCTACTTCAACCTGATCTCCGGCCAGCTCAAGGCCACCAGCGGCACGGTGACGCTGGGCGGGCGCGACCTGTCGGGCGAATCGGCCTCGCAGCGCACCCGTGCCGGCCTGGGCCGCGCCTTCCAGCTCACCAACCTGTTTCCTCGCCTGTCGGTGCTGGAGAACGTGCGGCTGGCCGTGCAGGCCACCCGCGAGGGCCAGCACCGCCACGGTTTCAACCTGTGGAGCGTGTGGAGCGACCACGCCGCGCTGACCCGGCGCGCCGACGAGATCCTGGAGTCCATCGCGCTCAAGGACAAGGAGCACGAGCTGGTGGCCAACCTGCCGCACGGTGACCAGCGCAAGCTGGAAGTGGCGCTGCTGATGGCGCTGGAGCCGCAGGTCTACATGTTCGACGAGCCGACGGCGGGGATGAACCACGCCGAGGCGCCGGTGATCCTGGACCTGATCCGGCGGCTGAAGGCCGACAAGAGCAAGACCATCCTGCTGGTGGAGCACAAGATGGACGTGGTGCGCGAGCTCGCGGACCGGATCATCGTGCTGCACAACGGCTCGCTGGTGGCCGATGGCGAGCCGGCGGAGGTGATCGCCTCGCCGGTCGTGCAGGAAGCGTACCTGGGGCTGTCGCCCCCGGACGCTTCCAGCGGTACTGACGCTCCCCCCCATCCCGGCCTTCCCCCGTCCGGGGGAAGGGGAGAACAGCCATGAACGCCCTGCTCACCCTGGAGGGCGTCCACACCCATATCGGCGCGTACCACATCCTGCATGGCGTGGACCTCGCCGTGCCGCGCGGGCAGCTGACCATGCTGCTGGGCCGCAACGGGGCCGGCAAGACGACCACGCTGCGGACCATCATGGGCCTGTGGAAGGCCTCCGCCGGGACGATCACGCTGGGCGGGCGCGACATCACCGCGCTGCCGACGCCGCAGATCGCCGGCCTGGGCGTGGCCTACGTGCCGGAGAACATGGGCATCTTCGCCGACCTGACGGTGCGCGAGAACATGCTGCTGGCGGCGCGCGGTGCCAAGACCGCGGCCCAGATCGACGACACCCGGCTGCAGTGGATCTTCACGCTGTTCCCGGCCGTGGAGAAATTCTGGAACCACCCGGCCGGCAAGCTGTCGGGCGGGCAGAAGCAGATGCTGGCGGTGTCGCGCGCGATCGTCGAGCCGCGCGAACTGCTGGTGATCGACGAGCCCAGCAAGGGCCTGGCGCCGGCCATCATCAACAACATGATCGACGCCTTCGGCCAGCTCAAGGCCAGCGGCGTGACCATCCTGCTGGTCGAGCAGAACTTCAACTTCGCCCGGCGGCTGGGCGACACCGTGGCGGTGATGGACAACGGACGCATCGTCCACGCCGGCACCATGAAGGCGCTGGCCGACGACGAGGAACTGCAGCACTCGCTGCTGGGGCTGGCGCTATGAACAAGCTCGATCTCGACTGGAAGCCGCTGGCGCTGGTGCCGCTGCTCGCGCTGCTGGTGCTGCCCTTCATCGGCTCGTCCTCCATCTGGGTCACGCTCACCGTCGCCGGGCTGGCCATGGGCATGATCATCTTCATCATCGCCTCCGGCCTGACGCTGGTGTTCGGCCTGATGGACGTGCTGAACTTCGGCCATGGCGTGTTCATCGCGCTGGGCGCCTTCGTCGCCACCAGCGTGCTGGGCGCCATGGGCGACTACACGGCCTCGGGCAGCCTGTGGACCAACCTGCTGGCGGTGCTGCCGGCCATGGTGGTCGCGATGCTGGTGGCCGCGGCCGTGGGGCTGGCCTTCGAGCGCTTCATCGTGCGCCCGGTGTACGGCAACCACCTCAAGCAGATCCTGATCACCATGGGCGGGATGATCATCGGCGAGGAGCTGATCAAGGTGATCTGGGGCCCGCTGCAGATCCCGCTGCCGCTGCCCGAGGGCCTGCGCGGCTCCTACTACCTGGGCGACGCCGCGGTCGAGAAGTACCGGCTGCTGGCGGTGATCGTCGGCCTGCTGGTGTTCGCGGTGCTGCTGTGGACGCTCACCCGCACCAAGATCGGCCTGCTGATCCGCGCCGGCGTGCAGGACCGCGAGATGGTGGAGTCGCTGGGCTACCGCATCAGCATCCTGTTCGTGGGCGTGTTCGTGGTCGGCAGCGCGCTGGCCGGGCTGGGCGGCGTGATGTGGGGCCTGTACCAGCAGAACGTGATCCCGCAGATGGGCGCGCAGGTCAACGTGCTGATCTTCATCGTGCTGATCATCGGCGGGCTGGGTTCCACCACCGGTGCGCTGATCGGGGCGCTGCTGGTGGGGCTGATGGCCAACTACACCGGCTTCCTGGTGCCCAAGGCGGCGCTGTTCTCCAACATCGTCCTGATGATGGCCATCCTGCTGTGGCGGCCGCAGGGCGTCTATGCCCTGAGCAAGTAGGCCATGCTGAACCGACTGCTGTCCCACGACCTGCCCCGCAGCCGCGTGCTGGCCGTGCTGCTGGTGGCCATCGTGCTGGCGCTGGCCTTCACCCCCTTCCTGGTGCCCGGCGTCAAGGCCCTGAACGTGGCCGCCAAGGTGCTGGTGTTCATCGTGCTGGTGGCCAGCTTCGACCTGCTGCTGGGCTACACCGGCATCGTCAGCTTCGCCCACACCATGTTCTTCGGCATCGGCGCGTACGGGGTGGCGATCGCGCTCACCCGCATGGGCCCGGGCTGGGGCGCGCTGGCGCTGGGCATCGGCTGCGCGCTGGCCCTGTCCTTCCTGCTGGCGCTGGCCATCGGCCTGTTCTCGTTGCGGGTGCGCGCGATCTTCTTCTCGATGATCACGCTGGCCTTCGCCGCCGCCTTCCAGACCCTGGCCTCGCAGCTGTCGGAGTTCACCGGCGGCGAGGACGGCCTGACCTTCAAGGTGCCGCCGCAGCTGCAGCCCAGCTTCGAGCTGTCGTCGACGCCGCTGTTCGGGGTCGACCTGGACGGCCGGCTGCTGAGCTACTACCTGCTGTTCGGGGTCGCCGTGGTGCTGGTGCTGGCCATGCTGCGCATCGTGAACTCGCCCTTCGGCCGCGTCACCCAGGCGATCCGCGAGAACGAGTTCCGCGCCGAGGCCGTCGGCTACCGGGTGGTCGTGTACCGCACCACCTCCGCCATCCTGTCGGCCCTGTTCGCGACCCTGGCCGGCGCGATGCTGGCGATCTGGCTGCGCTACAACGGCCCGGACACCTCGCTGTCCTTCGAGATCATGCTGGACGTGCTGCTGATCGTGGTGATCGGCGGCATGGGCACCATCTATGGCGCCGTGATCGGCTCGGCCCTGTTCGTGGTGGCCCAGAGCTACCTGCAGGACCTGCTGCGGCTGGCCAGCGAGGCCACCTCGGGGTTGCCCTGGCTGTCCGCACTGCTGTCGCCGGACCGCTGGCTGCTGTGGCTGGGCCTGCTGTTCGTGCTGTCGGTCTACTACTTCCCGACCGGCATCGTCGGCAAGCTGCGCTCGATCAAGCCGCGCCCGCCGCAGCCCCGGCCACCGGCCAGCCAGCCGCGCCGCAGCCCCGCACTGACCAAATGACTTTGGGGACTGACCACGGGCGCAGCGAGCGCTCTGTCCCCAACGATTCTCCTCTCCGCAAGAAAGGCGTCTGTCCCATGGGCCCGAGCTCGAACTACGTCACCTGCGCCGGCCGCGAGATCCACTTCATGGAGTGGGGCGCGCAGCACCGCGGCACCGTCATCGCCTGGCACGGCCTGGCGCGCACCGGCCGCGACATGGACGAACTGGCCGCGCACCTGGCGGCGCGCTATCGGGTGATCTGCCCGGACACGCTGGGCCGCGGCTTCTCGCAGTGGAGCCCGCAGCCGCAGTCGGAGTACACGCTGGCCTTCTATGCCCAGCTGGCGGCCGACCTGTTCACCCAGCTGGGCATCGCCGGCGCGCACTGGGTCGGCACCTCGATGGGCGGGGCGATCGGCACGGTCTGTGCGGGCGGCCTGGTGCTGCCGAGCATGAAGGCCCGCATCCGCAGCCTGGTCCTCAACGACAACGCGCCGCGCCTCGCGCCGGCGGCGGTGGAGCGCATCAAGCAGTACGCCGGCAACCCGCCGGCCTTCGGCACGATGGCGGAACTGGAGGCCTTCTTCCGGCAGGTCTACAAGCCCTACGGCTGGCTGAGCGACGCCCAGTGGCGGCGCCTGACCGAAACCTCGACCCGCCGCCTGCCGGATGGGCGGGTGACACCGCACTACGACCCGGCCATGGTGCGCCAGTTCATCGACCACCCGAACGACTACGAAACCTGGGCGCACTGGGACGCGATCGAGGTGCCGGTGCTGTGCCTGCGCGGCGCCGAGTCCGACCTGGTGCTGCCCGATGCCGTCGAGGAAATGCAGCGCCGCGGCCCCGGCGTGCGCGGGAAGCTGCGCGTGGTGGAAGTGCCCGGCTGCGGCCACGCGCCGGCGCTGAACGTGCCGGACCAACTCGACCTCGTGGCCGGGTTCATCGACGAAGCCGAGCGGGCCGCGCAAGTGGCGCAAAGGGTCCCCGCTTGAGGCTGCAGCAACGCACCGGCCGGGATGCGCCCCGTCCCTGGAACCCACGTCCATGTCATTCAGCCGGAATCCACCTCCCGGCTGACCGAGTGCGCGCGTGATCTGTTTCGAGCTCGGGAGATGGATTGCGGCTTCGAGGCCGCAATGACAGATAGCGTTGTCATTCCGGCGAAAGCCGGAATCCACCTCCGGTTGCCGGAATCCGCGCGATCTGTTTCGAGCTCCGGAGAGGGATTGCGGCTCGAGGCCGCAAGGACACGATCCGGTGCGCCTAATTGCCGGAGGCCCTCGTCGGCCAGCCGGCCAGGTGCCGCGTCGTGAGTTCCCCGAGTGCGCGGATCCACGCCGGTTCGGCATTGAGGCAGGGGATGTAGTGGAATGCCTTGCCGCCCGAGCCGAGGAAGGCGTGGCGGCCCTCCTGCGCGATCTCTTCCAGCGTTTCCAGGCAATCGGCCACGAAGCCGGGGCAGGCCACGTCGACCCGCTCCACGCCCTTGCGCCCCAGCGCGCGCAGCGTGGGCTCGGTGTAGGGCTCCAGCCACCGGGCGCGCCCGAATCGCGACTGGAAGCTCACGGTGTAGGCGGCGGGAGCCAGCCCGAGCCGGCCTGCCAGCAGCTTGGCGGTCTGGCGGCATTCGGCCTCGTACGGATCGCCCAGGCGGACGGCGCGCTCGGGCACGCCGTGGAAGCTCATGACGAAATGCGTCGGCTTGCCGTGCTCGCGCCAGTAGCCGTTGATGCGCGCGGCGAGCGCGTCGATGTAGCCGGAATCGTCGCCGAAGCGCGTCACGAAGCGCAGTTCGGGTACCAGGCGCGCGCCCGCCGCCCAGTCGCCGACCGCATCGAGCACGCTGGCGGTGGTGGTGCCCGAGTACTGCGGATAGGCGCACAGCACCACGATCCGGCCGGCGCCCTCGGCCTTGAGCGCATCGAGTTGCGCGCCGATCGATGGCCGGCCGTAGCGCATCGCGTAGCGCACCTTCACCCGGTGCCCGGCTTCACCCAGCCAGCCTTGCAGCAGCCGGGCCTGGCGTTCGGTCCACAGCTTCAGCGGCGAGCCTTCGTTGGTCCAGATGCTGGCGTACTTGGCAGCCGACTTCGCCGGCCGCAGCGGCAGCACCACGCCATACAGCAAGGGCAGCCACGCCGCGCGCGGTATCTCCACGACCCGGGGATCGGACAGGAACTCGCGCAGGTAGCGCCGCACCGCGGCCACGGTCGGCTGCTCCGGCGTGCCCAGGTTGCACAGCAGAACCCCGGTGCCGGATCCCGTGGTACCCGGCAAGGCCGGTGGCTCGGTGCGAAATCGCGATGACGACGGCATCCGGTTATTCTCGCCTGCATGCTGGACACCCGAAGGGTCAAGGCGATCAGCCTGGACCTCGATGACACCCTGTGGCCGATCTGGCCCACGATCGAGCGCGCCGAGAAGGTGCTGCACCAATGGCTGGTGGACCATGCCCCCATGGCCGCCGCCCTGTTCGCCAATCCGGCCGCGCTGACCGAGATACGCCAGCACCTGGCGGAGCAGCGCCCCGAGCTTCGCCATGACCTGAGCACGCTGCGCCGGGAGGCCATCCGGCTGGCCCTGTACCGCGCAGGGGAGGATCCGCTGCTGGCCGACGACGCCTTCGCGGCCTTCTTCGACGCCCGCCAGCAGGTGGTGCTGTTCGCCGACGTGCTGCCGGCCCTGCAGGAGTTGTCGCAACGCTACCCGCTGGTCAGCCTCTCCAACGGCAATGCCGACCTGGAGCGCATCGGGCTGGCCGGGTACTTCCGGGCCGCGGTCACGGCGCGCGAGTTCGGCGTCGGCAAGCCCGACCCGCGCATCTTCCATGCCGCCGCCGGTGCCGTCGCAACCCGGCCCGGGGACGTGCTGCACGTGGGCGACGATGCCACGCTGGACGTGGTGGGTGCGCTCAATGCCGGCATGCAGGCGGTCTGGGTCAACCGGCTCGACAGCCTGTGGCCGCACGAGCAGCAGCCGCACGCCACCGTCACGACGCTGTCACAGCTGTGCGACCTGCTGGCCTGAGCGGAGCCCGGCTTGCCGGGGGCGGCCGGCCGCCGGCCTGAGCCGCGCCACCGCTTCCAGCGCCGAGCGGACCGCCCCTTCGAGGGTGGCGGGGTAGGGGCCCTGCACGTAGTCGCCGCAGGCCAGCAGGCCGGCCGCGACCCGCGCGCCGGGGCGTCGCAAGGCCGGGACGCAGGCGAAGGTGGCGCGCTTTTCCAGCACGGTCTTGAGCGGCTGCACGTGCCAGCCAAGTGCCAGCGCCTGCTGCAGCACCTGGCCCTCCAGGCTGCGGGCGTCGCCCTGGGCGGCACTGGCCACGAACGCCAGCACGCCCTGCGGTCCGCCGAGCTGCGCGCGGTCGAACACGAACTGCGCCGGCTGCCCCGGCCGGACGTCCAGCGCCAGCATGGGCAGCGGCAGGCGCGGGCCGCCGCGGGTGTAGACGGTGGCGATCGGCTCGTGCGCGAGCCCGTTCACCGCCGACAGCCAATCGCCTGCCTGCGCACCGCTCGCCGCAACCAGGCGCTGCGCCTCCCACGCCGGGCAGGCCAGCACCACGGCGTCGAATGGCTCGCCGTCCAGCCGCCACCCGCCGGCATCGGGCTGCACCGATTGCACGCGGGCGCCCAGCCGCAGATCGGCGCCGTGCGTCGCCAGCCAGGCCGCCGCCGCATCGGGAAAGACCCGGCCGAGGTCGGCGCTCGGGATCAGCAGGTTGGAGGCGCCCCAGCCGTCCTGCCGCGCCCCGAACAGTCCGTCGCGCAGCACGCGCAGGAAGACGCCGGCGCTGGCGCGCGCGGCGGGCAGGTTCAGGGCGGCGACGCACAGCGGCTCGACCAGGTCGCGCAGCACGTTTTCACTCAGGCCGGCGCAGAGGCGCAGCACCGTCCAGTCGTCGGGGCATGCGAAATCGCGCAGGCGCCAGCGCGTGGCATGCGCAAGCAGCGACAGCTTGTCGGCGGCCGACCAGCCTCGCGCCGACAGGATGCCCCAGGCCGCATCGAGGGGAGCGGGCCAGTCCGGCAGCGACAGGCCCCTGCCGTCCGGCCGCTGCAACGTGAGCGGCAACCGGCGCAGGACCTGCGCGGGCCGCACGCCGACCTGGCGCATCAGGGCCAGGGTGTCGCGATAGGCACCGATCAGGATGTGCTGGCCGTTGTCCAGCGTGGCCGTGCCGCCGCCCGGCAGGTCGACCGGCAGGCTGCGGGCCCGGCCGCCCGGCTGGCGCGCCGCTTCGAACAGCACCACGGCGTGCCCCGCGAGCGTGGCAGCGACGGCCGCGGCGAGCCCGGCCCAGCCGGCGCCGACGACCGCCAGCCTGAGGGAGGCGTCGCTCACATCCGGCCCAGCGCCTGCACCTTCCAGGCCAGCCAGAGCTTGCGGATCGGCGTCAGGCTGATGCGCTGGTGCAGCACGTGGAAGTCGTCGGCCTCGATCTCGCGCAGCAGGGTGCGGTAGATGCTGGCCATCATCAGCCCGGGCTTCTGGCTGCGGCGGTCGGCGGCCGGCAGCAGGGCGAGCGCCTCGTCGTAGAGGCGATGGGCGCGTTCGGCCTGGAACCGCATCAGGGCACTGAAGCGATCCGAGTACTGGCGCTTCGTGATCTCGTGCGCCTGGACCTCGAACTGCTGCAGCTCGCTGACCGGCAGGTAGATGCGCCCGCGCATCGCGTCCTCGCCGACGTCGCGGATGATGTTGGTGAGCTGGAACGCCAGCCCCAGGCGGTGCGCGTAGGCCGTGGTGCCCGGGTCCTGCTGCCCGAAGATGCGGGCCGCCACCTCGCCGACGACGCCTGCGACCAGGTGGCAGTAGCTCTCGAGCGTCGGGAAGTCCGGGTAGCGGGTCTGCTGCAGGTCCATGCGGCAGCCCTCGATCACGGCCTGCAGCTGGCGCTCCTCGATGCCGAATTCGGCGGCCACGGGCATCAGGGCCCGCAAGGCGGGGTGCTGGGGCTCGCCGGCAAAGGCGCGGGCCACTTCGTCCTGCCACCAGGCCAGCTTGGCCTGGGCCACGCTGGGCTCGTTCACTTCGTCGACCACGTCGTCGACTTCGCGGCAGAAGGCATAGAACGCAGTGATCGCCGCGCGGCGCTGCCGGGGCAGGAACAGGAAGGCGTAGTAGAAGCTGCTGCCCGATGCTGCCGCCTTCTCCTGGACGTATTGATCGGGGGTCATGCGGCGATTGTCACATCCGCAGCATGCGTGCCGCGATCACGGGCATGTCCAGGGCGCGCAGCTTGGGCCGGTGCGCGAAGGTGTCGAAGCCCAGGGCCGCGATGCGGTCCAGGATGCGCAGGCCGCCCTGCACCACGCCGCGCAGCTCCCAGCCGGCCCGGCCCGGCACCCGCCGCACCAGGGGGGCGCCGGCCCGCATCAGCTCGCGTGCCCACTCGCATTCGGCGCGCACCAGCGCCTGCCGCCGCTGCGGCGGTGCCGCCGCCGGCAGGACCGGATCGACGCCGTGGGCGCGGCAATCGCTCTCGGGCAGGTAGCGCCGCCCGCGGGCGAGGTCCTGGCTGATGTCCTGCCAGAAGTTGATCAACTGGAGGGCCGTGCAGATCGAATCGCTCTGCGCCATGGAGGCGGCGTCGCCGACGCCGTACAGGTGCAGCATCAGGCGCCCGACCGGATTGGCGGAGCGCCGGCAGTACTCCAGCAATTCGTCGCGATCGCGGTAAGCGGCGCCGTCGCGTGTCTTCGCCACGTCCTGCTCGAAGGCGGACAGCAGGTCCTGCAGCAGGGGCAGGGGCAGCCGCCAGTCGGCCATGGCGCCGGCCAGCGGGCCGAACACCTGCGGCCAGCGCGCCGAGCGCCCCGGTCCCTGGGCGGCCGCCGCGAGGTCGGCCCGGTATTCGGCCAGGTCCGCCAGCCGGCGCGCCGGCGAGGCAGGCCCTTCGTCCGCCAGGTCGTCGGCCGTCCGTGCGAACCGGTAGATCGCTGCCACGGCTGGCCGCAGCCGCGGCGGGCACAGCCAGGAGGCAACCGGGAAGTTCTCGTAGTGCTCGACCGGAGTCGCGGATGGGTTGGCGGTCACGGGCCGAGATTCTCGCCTTGACAGCGCCCTGCGGCAGCCTTTAGATTACTAACCGGTCAGTCAGTAACCCGTCCTTTAGCCCCCCGCACCCATGACAAAGCCTTCCGCATCCGCGTGGCGGCTCGCACCGCTGCTCCTCGCCGCCGTGCTCGCCGCCTGTTCCAAGCCGCAGCCGGCGCCCGAGCCGGTTCGATCGGTCAAGGTGTTGACGGTGGGGGCGACAGCCTGGTCCTCCGCGCACGAGTTCGCCGGCGAGGTCCGCCCGCGCGTGGAGTCCCGGCTGGGGTTCCGGGTGGCCGGCAAGATCGTGCAGCGCCATGCGGAACCGGGCCAGCGCGTGCAGCCGGGCCAGGTGCTGGCGCAGCTGGACGCCCGGGACTACCGGCTGGCCGCCGACGCGGCGCGGGCCCAGGTCGCGGCCGCGGCCACGCAGCGCGATCTCGCTTTCGCCGACTTCAAGCGCTTTGCCGCCCTCGAGGACCAGAACTTCATCAGCGGCGCCGAACTGCAGCGGCGCGAGGCCTCGCTCAAGGCGGCCCAGGCGCAGCTGGAGCAGGCCCAGGCGCAACTCGCGTCCCAGTCCAACCAGGCCGGCTACACCAGCCTCTCGGCCGACGCCGCCGGCGTGATCACGGGCGTCGAGGCCGAGCCGGGCCAGGTGGTCGGTGCCGGCTCGCCGGTCGTGCGCATCGCGCGCGACGGCCCGCGCGACGTGCTGTTCTCGGTGCCGGAAGACAAGGTGACGGCGATCCGTCCGGGCTCCCCGGTCGGCGTGCGCCTGTGGTCCGGCGGCGGGGCGATCGAGGCAGAGGTGCGCGAAGTGGCGGCCAGCGCCGATCCGGTCACGCGCACCTACGCCGTGAAGGTGTCGCTGCCGGCCGACGCGCAGCCGCCCCTGGGATCCACCGCCTATGTCTCGCCGCAGGCGCTGGCCCATGCCGGCACGGCGGTGATCAAGCTGCCCACCAGCGCGCTGCGCCAGGAGGGGCAGGGCAGCGCGGTCTGGGTGCTGGACCGCGCCACCATGACCCTGCGCTCGCAGCCCGTGCAGGTCGCCACCGCCGACGGCAACGAGGCCGTGATCGCGGCGGGCCTGCAGCCCGGCATGCTGGTCGTGTCCGCCGGCGTCCACGTGCTGGCCGCGGGCCAGAAGGTGCGCATCTACGAGGAACGTCCCGTCGCGGCCAGTGCGCCCGCGCCGGCGCAGCCGGCGCTCGCAGCCGCCGTCCAGCCGGTGGCGGCGCGGTGAGGCGGGCATGACCGGTGACGGCGGCACGCGGCCGCGATTCAACCTGTCGAAATGGGCGCTGGACCATCCGGCGCTGACCCGCTACCTGATGGTCGCGCTGCTGGCGCTGGGCTTCGCCGCCTACTACCAGCTCGGGCAGGACGAGGATCCGCCCTTCACCTTCCGGGCGATGGTGGTGCGCACCCACTGGCCCGGCGCGACCGCGCAACAGGTGGCGGAGCAGGTCACCGACAAGATCGAGCGCACGCTGCAGGAGGTGCCCTATGCCGACATCATCCGCAGCTATTCCAAGCCGGGCGAGTCGCAGATCATCTTCCAGATCAGGGACTCGTCGAAGCCGTCGGAGGTCGCCAACGTCTGGTACACGGTGCGCAAGAAGGTGGGCGACATGCGCTTCACCCTGCCGCAGGGCGTCCAGGGGCCGTTCTTCAACGACGAATTCGGCGACGTCTACGGCGTGATCTACGCGCTGGAGGCCGAGCCGGGCTTCAGCTACGCCGAACTCAAGACCTTTGCCGACGATGTGCGCCAGCAGTTGCTGCGCGTGCCCGACGTCGCCAAGGTGGAGCTGTTCGGCGTGCAGGACGAGAAGCTGTATGTCGAAGTCTCGCAGAAGCGCCTGGCCCAGCTGGGACTGGACCTGAACCAGGTGCTGCAGCAGCTCGGGCAGCAGAACGCGGTGGAGTCGGCCGGCGCGGTGCAGACGCCGCTGGACGTGGTGCAGGTGCGGGTGGGCGGCCAGTTCCAGGCCGTCGAGCAGCTGGCCGCCATGCCGATCCGCGGCAGCTCGGGCAGCCAGCTGCGGCTGGGCGACATTGCCGAGATCCGGCGGGGCTACGTCGACCCGCCCGTGGTCAAGGTGCGGCACGACGGCCGCGAGGTGATCGCGCTCGGGGTGTCCATGGCCAGGGGCGGCGACATCATCGGCCTGGGCGAGTCGCTGCGCTCGTCCTTCAACCGCATCGAGGACGGCCTGCCCGCCGGCATCCGGCTGGTGCAGGTCCAGGACCAGCCGCGCGCCGTGGCGACCTCGGTCGGCGAATTCGTCAAGGTGCTGGCCGAGGCCGTGGTGATCGTGCTCGCCGTGAGCTTCATCAGCCTGGGCCTGCACAAGCGCCCCGGCACGCCGCATCTGCCGCTCTGGAAGCGCTGGTACGTGGACATGCGCCCCGGACTGGTGGTGGGCATCACCATCCCGCTGGTGCTGGCGGTGACCTTCCTGGCCATGCACTACTGGGGCATAGGCCTGCACAAGATCTCGCTGGGCTCGCTGATCATCGCGCTGGGCCTGCTGGTGGACGACGCCATCATCGCGGTGGAGATGATGGTGCGGAAGATGGAGGAGGGCTACGACAGGGTGCGCGCCGCCACCTTCGCCTACGAGGTCACCGCCATGCCGATGCTGACCGGCACGCTGGTCACCGCGGCCGGCTTCCTGCCGATCGGGCTGGCGAAGTCGACGGTGGGCGAATACACCTTCGCGATCTTTGCCGTCACCGCCATCGCGCTGGTGCTCAGCTGGCTGGTGTCGGTCTACTTCGTGCCGTACCTCGGCACGCTGCTGCTCAAGGCCAGGCCGGTCTCCGCCGAACACCACGAGCACTTCGACACGCCGTTCTACCGCGGCTTCCGGCGCACGGTCGACTGGTGCGTGGAGCACCGCTGGATCACGATGGGTGCCACGCTGGCGGTGTTCGCGCTGGGGATCGCCGGCATGGGCAAGGTCCAGCAGCAGTTCTTCCCCGATTCCAGCCGGCCCGAGATCCTGGTCGCCCTGTGGTCGCCCGAGGGCACTTCGTTCAGCGCCAACGAGGACGTCGCCCGGCGCGTCGAAGCGCGCCTGCTGCGCGAGCCGGGCGTCACCGGCGTGAGCGCCTGGGTGGGCTCGGGCGTGCCGCGCTTCTACCTGCCGCTGGACCAGATCTTCCCTCAGACCAACGTGTCGCAGCTGATCGTGATGCCGCAGGACCTGCGCACGCGGGAAGCCCTGCGCAGGAAACTGCCCGCGTTGCTGGCCGGGGAGTTCCCCGAGGTGCGCGGCCGCGTCACGCTGCTGCCCAACGGGCCCCCCGTGCCCTACCCGGTGATGTTCCGCGTCGTCGGCCCGGAACCGGCCGAACTGCGCGCCCACGCCGACGAGGTGAAGGCCCTGCTGCGCGCCAACGCCAACCTGCGCGGCGTGAACGACAACTGGAACGAGCCGGTGAAGGTGCTGCGGCTGGAAGTCGACCAGGCCAAGGCACGCGCGCTGGGCGTCACCAGCCAGTCGATCGCCCAGGCATCCCGCACCATCCTGGCGGGCACCCCGGTGGGCCAGTACCGCGAGGGCGACAAGCTGATCGAAATCGTGCTGCGCCAGCCCCTGGACGAGCGCAATGCGATCACGGACATCGCCAATGCCTACCTCCCCACGGCCTCCGGCAAGTCCATCCCGCTGACGCAGATCGCGCGGCCGGTGTTCACCTGGGAACCGGGGGTGATGTGGCGCGAGAACCGCAGCTACGCGATCACGGTGCAGGGCGACGTGGTCGAAGGCCTGCAGGGAGCGACCGTGACGAACCAGTTGCTGCCCTCGCTGCGCGAACTGGAAGCGAAGTGGCCGCCGGCCTATCGCATCCAGGTGGCGGGCGCGGTGGAGGAGAGCTCCAAGGGGTCGTCGTCGATTTCCGCCGGGGTGCCGGTGATGCTGTTCATCACCTTCACGCTGCTGATGCTGCAGTTGCAGAGCTTCAGCCGGTCGCTGCTGGTGTTCCTGACCGGGCCGCTGGGCATTGCCGGGGTGGCCGGGGCGCTGCTGCTGCTGGACCGGCCGTTCGGCTTCGTGGCGCTGCTCGGCGTGATCGCGCTCATGGGGATGATCCAGCGCAATTCGGTGATCCTGGTCGACCAGATCGAGCAGGACCGCGCGCGCGGCGTGCCGGCCTGGGACGCGATCGTGGAATCGGCCGTCCGGCGGCTGCGGCCCATCGTGCTGACGGCGGCCGCGGCGGTGCTGGCCATGATCCCGCTCTCGCGCTCGGTGTTCTGGGGCCCGATGGCGGTGGCCATCATGGGCGGCCTGGTCGTGGCCACGGTGCTGACGCTGCTGGCCCTGCCGGCGATGTACGCCGCCTGGTTCCGCGTCCGGCGCGAGACCGCTGCGCGGGCGCCGGTGACGAATGACCTCGCCGCTGCGCGGCTTGAATGACGAATGACTGGGCCATTCGTCATCAGCCGGGGCGAAGCCCGGCGGTCATTCGTCATGGGGCGAAGGCCGCTAAAATCGCCAGTTGACCGAATTCGGGCGGGCGGCCGGTGTTCCAATCCGGCCGCCCGCCCTGCTTTTGGACTGCGCGGGTGGCGAAATGGGTAGACGCACCAGGTTTAGGTCCTGACGCCTTCACGGGCGTGTCGGTTCGAGTCCGACCCCGCGCACCACACCCGACCCATCGAAGAGAGAACCACCATGGCCGTGAACGTTGAAACCCTGGACAAGCTCGAGCGCAAGATCACGCTGACGCTGCCCGCCGATGCGATCAAGTCCGAAGTCGACTCCCGCCTCAAGCGGCTGGCGCGCACCGTGAAGATGGACGGCTTCCGCCCCGGCAAGGTGCCGATCAACGTGGTGGCGCAGCGCTACGGCTATTCGGTCCATTTCGAGGTGATGAACGACAAGGTCGGCGAGGCGTTCGCCCAGGCCGCCAACGAAGCCAAGCTGCGCGTGGCCGGCCAGCCGAAGATCACCGAGAAGGAAGAGGCGCCCGAGGGCCAGCTGGCCTTCGACGCGGTGTTCGAGGTGTTCCCCGAAGTCAAGATCGGCGACCTGGCCACCGCCGAGGTCGAGAAGCTCGCGGCGCAGGTCAGCGAGGAAGCGATCGACAAGACCCTGGACATCCTGCGCAAGCAGCGCCGCACCTTCGCCCAGCGCCCGCAGGACTCCGGCGCCCAGGAGGGCGACCGCGTCACCGTGGACTTCGAGGGCAAGATCGATGGCGAACCCTTCCAGGGCGGCAAGGCCTCCGACTTCCAGTTCCTGGTCGGCGAGGGCCAGATGCTCAAGGAATTCGAGGACGCCGTGCGCGGCATGAAGTCGGGCGAGAGCAAGACCTTCCCGCTGGCCTTCCCGGAGGACTACCACGGCAAGGACGTGGCCGGCAAGACGGCCGATTTCATGGTCACCGTCAAGAAGATCGAGGCGGCCAGGCTGCCCGAGGTGAACGAGGAACTGGCCAAATCCCTGGGCATTGCCGAAGGCACGGTGGAGGCCCTGCGCGCCGACATCAAGAAGAACCTCGAGCGCGAGGTCAGGTTCCGCCTGCTGGCCCGCAACAAGCAGGCCGTGATGGACGCGCTGGTCGCCAAGGCCGAGCTCGACCTGCCCCGCAGCAGCGTCCAGGCCGAGCTGGACCGCATGGTCGAGGGCGCCCGCGCCGACCTCAAGCAGCGCGGCGTCAAGGACGCCGACAAGGCCCCCATCCCGGACGACCTGTTCCGCCCGCAGGCCGAGCGCCGCGTGCGCCTGGGCCTGGTGGTGGCCGAACTGGTGCGCGCCAACGACCTGCAGGCCAAGCCGGAGCAGGTCCGCGCCCATGTCGAGGAACTGGCGGCCAGCTACGAGAAGCCGGCCGAGGTGGTGCGCTGGTACTACGGCGACAACCGCCGCCTGGCCGAGGTCGAGGCCGTGGTGATCGAGAACAACGTCACGGAGTTCGTGCTGTCCAGGGCCCAGGTCAAGGACAAGGAAGTCTCGTTCGACGAACTGATGGGCCAGGGCTGAGTTTCGCCGCGAAGGCGGCAACGCCTCGATGACCAGCTTCGGGGCTCGCGCCGGACTTGTGGTCCGGGCCGCGGGCCCCATCTGTTTTTTTGGCTACAGTAAGAGCCGCACTTCGAAAGTCCCGACCTTCCATGAGCGCACTTGATACCCAGGCCCTCGGCATGATCCCGATGGTCATCGAGCAGTCCGGCCGCGGCGAGCGGTCCTACGACATCTATTCGCGCCTGCTCAAGGAGCGGGTGGTGTTCCTGGTGGGCCCGGTGAACGACCAGACCGCCAACCTGGTGGTGGCACAGCTGCTGTTCCTGGAGAGCGAGAACCCCGACAAGGACATCTCCTTCTACATCAACTCCCCGGGCGGCAGCGTCAGCGCCGGCATGGCGATCTACGACACCATGAACTTCATCAAGCCGGACGTGTCGACGCTGTGCACCGGCATGGCGGCCAGCATGGGCGCCTTCCTGCTGTCCGCCGGCGCCAGGGGCAAGCGCTTCTCGCTGCCGCACTCCAAGATCATGATCCACCAGCCGCTGGGCGGCATGCAGGGCCAGGCCAGCGACATCGAGATCCACGCGCGCGACATCCTCAAGACGCGCGCGCTGCTCAACAAGATCCTGGCCGACAACACCGGCCAGCCGCTGGAGCGCATCGAGCGCGACACCGAGCGCGACTACTTCCTGTCGGCGGACGAAGCCAAGGACTACGGGCTGGTCGACCAGGTCATCGCCAAGCGGCCCTGACCGGCGCGCACGAGGGTCCGTCCACCGTCCGCGCCGCCGTTTATCATTGGCCTTCCCGCCGCCGACCGAACCCAGCCATGGCCGACAAAAAAGGCTCATCCAGCGAGAAAACCCTCTACTGCTCGTTCTGCGGCAAGAGCCAGCACGAGGTCAAGAAGCTCATCGCGGGGCCTTCGGTGTTCATCTGCGACGAGTGCATCGACCTGTGCAACGAGATCATCCGCGACGAGCTGCCCGCGGGTGAGGAACAGCGCGAGACCCGCGGCGACCTGCCCACGCCGGCCGAGATCAAGGCCAACCTGGACAACTACGTCATCGGCCAGGAAGCCGCCAAGCGATCGCTGTCGGTGGCGGTCTACAACCACTACAAGCGGCTGCGCCACAAGGACAAGGCCAAGAAGGACGAAGTCGAGCTCACCAAGAGCAACATCCTGCTGATCGGCCCCACCGGCAGCGGAAAGACCCTGCTGGCGCAGACCCTGGCGCGCATGCTGGACGTTCCGTTCGTGATGGCCGACGCCACCACGCTGACCGAGGCCGGCTACGTGGGCGAGGACGTCGAGAACATCATCCAGAAGCTGCTGCAAAGCTGCAACTACGAGGTCGAGCGCGCCCAGCGCGGCATCGTGTACATCGACGAGATCGACAAGATCTCGCGCAAGTCCGACAACCCCAGCATCACCCGTGACGTCTCGGGCGAAGGCGTGCAGCAGGCCCTGCTCAAGCTGATCGAGGGCACCATGGCCAGCGTGCCGCCGCAGGGCGGGCGCAAGCACCCCAACCAGGACTTCCTGCAGATCGACACGACCAACATCCTGTTCATCTGCGGCGGCGCCTTCGCCGGGCTGGAGAAGGTGATCGAGCAGCGCACCGAGGGCTCGGGCATCGGCTTCGGCGCGGCGGTCAAGAGCAAGGCCCAGCGCAGCCTGACCGACGTGTTCCGCGAGGTCGAGCCGGAGGACCTGATCAAGTTCGGCCTGATCCCCGAGCTGGTCGGCCGCATGCCGGTGGTGGCCACGCTGACCGAGCTGTCGGAAGACGCGCTGATCCAGATCCTGACCGAGCCGAAGAACGCGCTGGTCAAGCAGTACGCCAAGCTGCTCGGCATGGAAGGCGTCGACCTCGAGATCCGGCCCAGCGCGCTGCGCGCGATCGCCCGCAAGGCGCTGGCGCGCAAGACCGGCGCCCGCGGGCTGCGCTCCATCCTGGAGCAGTCGCTGATCGACACCATGTTCGAGCTGCCCAATACGGCGAACGTGGACAAGGTGGTGGTGGACGAATCCACCATCGAGGAGAACAAGCCGCCGCTGCTGGTCTACCGCGAGGCGGCCCGCAAGGCCTGACGCGGCGCTGCCGCGCGGCTCCATGACGAATGACCCCGCGCGGCGCGCAGGGATGACGAATGACCGGTCGGCCATGGGCTCATTCGTCATCGCCGGCGCAGCCGCCGGTCGATGGTCATGCCCGGCGTAGCCGGGCCTGTGGTCATTTGTCATCAGCGAAGCGAGTCATTCGTCATCGGCGCGGCGCGAAGCGCCCGACGGGTTGAAAATAGCCGCTGGCCGCCCAACTGCGGCTGGACAACCAAGGATCCTCATGTCCGGACACATCCCGCTTCCCGCCACCCCACTCGAGCTGCCGCTGCTGCCGCTGCGCGACGTGGTGGTGTTCCCCCACATGGTGATCCCGCTGTTCGTCGGCCGGCCCAAGAGCATCAAGGCGCTCGAGGCGGCGATGGAGGCGGAGCGCCGCATCATGCTGGTGGCGCAGAAGGCCGCGGCCAAGGACGAGCCGTCGGTCAACGACATGTTCGAGGTCGGCTGCATCTCGACCATCCTGCAGATGCTCAAGCTACCCGACGGCACCGTGAAGGTGCTGGTCGAGGGCCAGCAGCGCGCGCAGGTGGACAAGATCGTCGAGGGCGAGCAGCACTTCGTGGCCACCGTCACCCCGGTCGACCCGGCCGAACAGGCGGCCAGGTCCAGCGAGGTCGAGGCGCTGCGCCGCGCGGTGATGCAGCAGTTCGACCAGTACGTGAAGCTGAACAAGAAGATCCCGCCGGAGATCCTCACCTCGATCTCCAGCATCGACGATGCCGGCCGGCTGGCCGACACCATCGCCGCCCACCTGCCCCTGAAGCTCGACAACAAGCAGGTCGTGCTCGACCTGGCCGACATCAAGGGCCGGCTGGAGAACCTGTTCGAGCAGATCGAGCGCGAGGTCGACATCCTCAACGTCGACAAGAAGATCCGCTCGCGCGTGAAGCGCCAGATGGAGAAGAACCAGCGCGACTTCTACCTGAACGAGCAGGTCAAGGCGATCCAGAAGGAGCTGGGCGAAGGCGAAGAGGGCGCCGACATCGAGGAGATCGAGAAGAAGATCAAGGCGGCCAGGATGCCCAAGGACGCCCTCAAGAAGGCCGAGGGCGAGCTCAAGAAGCTCAAGCTGATGTCGCCGATGTCGGCCGAAGCGACCGTGGTGCGCAACTACATCGACGTGCTGGTCGGCCTGCCCTGGAGCAAGCGCACCAAGATCAAGCACAACCTCGGCCACGCCGAGGACGTGCTCAACGAGGACCACTACGGCCTGGAGAAGGTCAAGGACCGCATCCTCGAGTACCTTGCCGTGCAGCAGCGCGTCGACAAGGTCAAGGCGCCGATCCTGTGCCTGGTCGGCCCGCCCGGCGTCGGCAAGACCTCGCTCGGCCAGTCCATCGCCAAGGCCACCGGGCGCAAGTACGTGCGCATGGCTCTGGGCGGCATGCGCGACGAGGCCGAGATCCGCGGCCACCGCCGCACCTACATCGGCGCGCTGCCGGGCAAGGTGCTGCAGTCGCTGTCCAAGGTCGGCACGCGCAACCCGCTGTTCCTGCTGGACGAGATCGACAAGCTGGGCACCGACTTCCGGGGCGATCCCTCCAGCGCGCTGCTGGAGGTGCTGGACCCCGAGCAGAACCACACCTTCAGCGACCACTACGTGGAGGTCGACTTCGACCTGTCCGACGTGATGTTCGTGGCGACCTCCAACTCCATGAACATCCCGCCGGCGCTGCTGGACCGCATGGAGGTGATCCGCCTGGCCGGGTACACGGAGGACGAGAAGACCAACATCGCCATCAAGTACCTGCTGCCCAAGCAGATGAAGAACAACGGCGTGAAGGATGGCGAGCTGGCGGTCACCGAGGACGCCATCCGCGACATCGTGCGCTACTACACGCGCGAGGCCGGCGTGCGCTCGCTGGAGCGCGAGCTGTCCAAGATCTGCCGGAAGGTGGTCAAGGGCCTGCAGTTGAAGAAGATGACGCCGCAGGTGTGCGTCAGCGCCGAGAACCTCAACGAGTTCCTCGGCGTGCGCAAGCACAACTACGGGCGCGCCGAGCAGCAGAACCAGGTCGGCCAGGTGGTCGGCCTCGCCTGGACCGAGGTGGGCGGCGACCTGCTGACGATCGAGGCGGCGCTGATGCCGGGCAAGGGCAACATCCTGCGCACCGGTTCGCTGGGCGACGTGATGAAGGAGTCCGTGGAGGCCGCGCGCACGGTGGTGCGCAGCCGCGCGCGGCGCCTGGGCATCGCCGACGAGGTGTTCGAGAAGAAGGACCTGCACATCCACGTGCCCGATGGCGCCACGCCCAAGGACGGACCAAGCGCCGGCGCCGCGATGACGACGGCGCTGGTCTCGGCGCTCACCGGCATCCCGGTGCGGGCCGAGGTTGCGATGACCGGCGAGATCACGCTGCGTGGCGAGGTCACCGCCATCGGCGGCCTCAAGGAGAAGCTGCTGGCGGCGCTGCGCGGCGGCATCAAGACGGTGCTGATCCCCGAGGAAAACGCCAAGGACCTGCAGGAGATCCCCGAGAACGTGAAGAACGGGCTGGAGATCGTGCCGGTCAAGTGGATCGACAAGGTGCTGGAAGTCGCGCTGGAGCGCCAGCCGACGCCGCTGGCCGACGACGAGGCGCGGCCCGCGGCGGCGCCGTTGCCGGCGGGCAAGGGCGATGGCAAGCCGGGCGTGCCCGCATCGGTGAAGCACTGAGCGGATTTTTCGCGCAGCCCGACAGGAGGCCTGAATTTGCCCCTATAATGGCGGACTCACGCGGGAGTAGCTCAGTTGGTAGAGCGCAACCTTGCCAAGGTTGAGGTCGCGAGTTCGAGACTCGTCTCCCGCTCCAGTCAACGACGGGAAAAAGGGAAGCACCTCGCTTCCCTTTTTCTTGTCACCCTGGCATCGACGGCGCGGTAGCAAAGCGGTTATGCAGCGGATTGCAAATCCGTCCAGGCCGGTTCGACTCCGGCCCGCGCCTCCATCAGGAACAGCCCCGCAGCGGGGCTGTTTTTTTTTCCTCTCCCTGCACTCGAGGCGGGCTCAGTCGAGCGACAGCGTCGAGCCGTCGTTGCCCTTGACCATGCGGACCGACTCGACGGAGACCGAGCCGGCGCCGATGAAGGCGTTGGCCGATGCCAGCGATCCGTTGCTCCCGCCGGTCGACGATGCGACCGAGGAACGCGCCTGCACCTCGATGTTGTAGACGCCCGAGGACAGGTTGGGCGCCACGAAGTTGAAGGCATTGGCATTCAGGGTCTTGAGGATCAGCTGCAGTTCCTCCGGGCTGGTGCAGGTCACCACGCCGTTCGCGTCGGCCGTGCAGTTCAGGCCGGCGAACTTCGCGTTGAGGGTCTGGACCCGGTCGCAGAACACCACGCCGGAGGTCTGCTGGGCCGTGGCATCGAGTCCGCTGGTCGGCATGGCATAGACCGGCGTGCCGCCGCCAGCCGGCACCAGCTTGATCCGCACGCGGATCGTCCCGCGGGCCTCGGCCGTGTCGTACGAATTCGTCCCGGTATCCCGGCTCTTGACCGTGGTGTCGGTGACGATCCCGCACTGCAGCGAGGCGCCGAAGAACAGGTCCTTCTGGCTCGCCATCTTGATCTGCTGGCGCAGGATGGGCTGCCAGTCGGAATCGCCATTGCCGCAGGTGCCGCTCAGGGTGTTGCACGCCGGCAGCGACACCAGCGAGCTGTAGGCGAAGGTGGCCTTCGCGGACGGGGTGCCGCTCTGCGCGGCGGCCGTGCCGCCGAACACGAGCGCTCCGATTCCCAGTGCCAGGGCGAATGCGGTCTTGAGTGTTCTCTTGATCATCGAGGATGCTCCTTGTCGGTTGGGTTGGATGGTTGAAGGTGCGCCGGGTGTCGGCCCCGCTGCGGCCGCAAGCGGAGCCGGACACCCGGCACGGCAGAACTTAGGCTGGCTGGGCAGCTTCGGCATCCCTCGGCTGTCCTGACTCAGCTGGGTCGGACGTACTGCCGTGCTTGGGTCGCTGCGAAGCGCCGGCAGAGCGCGCCGTGGCGGCGGCTGCGACGGGGGCCGCCGGACAGCCGCGGGATCGCACGGCCAAACGAGGGTGCGCGTGAAAAATGGCCGCCGGCGCGAACGGCAAGCGTGCCGTCGTCAGCGGCTCGACTGGGCGCCCCGGATGGCCAGGCCAGCTTCCACCAGAGGCAACACCAGGTACTCCACCCGCCGGTCGCCGGCGCTGCTGCCCGATTGCAGGTGCAGGCGGAAGGGCCCGCTGCGACTGTCGTCGGTGCGCGTCCAGTTGATCGTGGTGGCCGCACCCGGCGCGAGCTTGGGAGCCACGTAGACGGTGGTGCCCACCCGGTCCGCGACGGTCACGTGCAGGGTGTCCTTGCTCGTGGCCTCGTTGCGGATGAAGACGGACATGGCCTGCGGAACGGGCGGCAGGCGCACCAGGTCGGCGGTGTCGACGTGCACCTGCCCGTCTTCCCGCACGTGCCAGCCCATGCTGCCGTGGAACTTCTGGTCGGGCCCGGCCGTGTAGTGGTTGTCGCACGGGATCGGACCCCAGGAGCAGGTCTTCTCATCCGCGACCGAATCGGCATAACGGTCCAATACCGCCTCGACCTGGGCGGCCGTGGGGCCGTGTGCCCGCAGCCGCGCCGGTTGCACGGCCGGGTCCGCCGCATGGGGCGCCGCCGTCGGCGGCGCCTGCCGCCAGCCGGCAATGGACGCAGCTTCGCTGCGCATCCGTGGCGCCGGCACGGCCGGGGCGGTGGCGGCCTGGGTCAGGGGCGCAGCGCTCACCGTCGTCGGTGTCCACGTCTGGGCACGCTCGGGTTCGCTGCCACCGCCACAGGCGGACAGCAGCGAGAGGACAAGGAGGCAGGTCGGCGTGGCGGAACGGATCGGCATGTCGGGGCGTCGTGGCGGCACACGGTGCGTGCACTTCGATGCCCTATTTCACGCCTGAGGCACATGCCCCAACAGGCCGACATGTCCCGCAGGGCCCGAGTGGCTTGTCCTGCCCGGTGCAGGACATTCGCGACCGCCGCCCCGACGGCAACTCGAGCCTGCTGGTGCACGGGACGGGACTCGAACCCGTACGCTCCCTTCCGGGTGGGCGGCGGGTTTTAAGCCCGCTGCGTCTACCGATTCCGCCACCCGTGCAGGCCTGCATGATAGTCACCGCTGCGCGCGCCAGTGGCCCTGTTCAGGTCTGTGACGGCTGGATCGCCCCGCCGGCCGTGGGCGGACCGGGGCTCCTGTGGAGCAGCTCCAGCGATCTGTTGGCTTAAAATCAGCGTTTTCTTCCGGCGCCGCGCAGCAAGCCGATCGCGCCGAAGCCCGCCGGGGGCAGCACACAGGCGGACAGCATGGCGAACTACGACAACGCCCCCTTCGAGATCCACGTGCACGGTGACGTGCCGCTGCGCGCGGACGTGACCTACGCGCAATTGCAGGAGGCTCTCAAGCCCCTGTGGACCTACGCCGGCGCCAAGTCCCTGGCCGACGGCGCCGAGAGCGCCTACGAGGAAGAGCCGGGCATCCGCTTCGACGCGCACGAGCACCTGCTGACCCTGTGCTGGACGGTCGGCGGCGACCAGGACTTTCGCCAGTCGCTCGACGAGATGTGCATGAGCCTCAACGAACTGGCCGAAGAGGGAGCGGCCATCGAGGTCAGCTTCTACGACGCCGAGTTCGACGAGGACGAGGAGCCGCCCGAGGCCGAGGCGCGCGACGATTTCCTGATGCTGTTCGTCGGCCCCACGCCCGCGGCGATCATGCAGGTGCAGCGCGACCTCCTGGTGGAAGACGTGGTCGGCCTGATGGAGCGCCACTTCGACAGCCAGGAGCTCGGCGGCGTGGTGGCCGAGATCGACCGGCTGTTCTCCGAGCGCTTCGATGCGCTGGTCAACTCGCTGGAGATCGGCAAGCCGCCGCGCGGCGGTGGCGGCGGGCACGGCGGCGGGCGGCGGCCGCGGCATCTGCACTAGGGCGCGCCGCGCTGCGCGCGGCTCTGCTTGGGGACTAGGGACCAGGGACTGGGGACTAGGGAAACAGCCGGGAAGGCCGTTCCCGGGTGCAGCCGATACTCGCCCCCTAGCCCCTCAGCCCCTAGCCCCTAGCCCCTAGCCCCTAGCCCCTAGCCCCTAGCCCCTAGCCCCTAGCCCCTCCCCACGCATGCTCTTCTCCCCCGACGCCCTCAACCCCGGCGTGCGCAAGCGCGAGGTGTTCGGCTGGGCGATGTACGACTTCGCCAACTCGGGCTACACCACGGTGGTCATCACCGCCGTGTTCGCAGCGTATTTCGTGGGCGGCATCGCCGGCCAGGCGCCGTGGGCCACCTTTGCCTGGACGGCGGCGCTGAGCGTCTCCTATGCCATCGTCATGCTCACCATGCCCAGCATCGGCGCCTACGCCGACCTGCGCGCGGCCAAGAAGCGCCTGCTGGTCCTGGTGACGGCAGGGTGCGTCGTCAGTACGGCGGCGCTGTCGCTGGCCGGGCCGGGCTCGGTGGCGCTGGCCGTGCTGCTGGTCATCCTGTCCAACACCTTCTACAGCTATGGCGAATCGCTGACCGCCGCCTTCCTGCCCGAGCTGGCGCGGCCCGAGGCCATGGGCAAGGTCAGTGGGTGGGGCTGGGGATTCGGCTACTTCGGCGGCATGCTGGCCCTGGGCATCTGCCTGGCTTACGTGCTGTGGGCCCAGGGGCAGGGCATCGCCGCGCGGCAATTCGTGCCGGTCACCATGCTGCTGACGGCGCTGATCTACGGGGCGGCCGCGCTGGTGACGTTCCGGCTGCTGAACGAGCGCGCCCGGCCCAATCCGCAGGCACTGCAGCAGGGCGGGCTGCGGGCCTCGCTGCGGCGATTGCAGGCCACCTTCCGGCAGGCGCGGCATTACCGCGACTTCATGTGGCTGCTGGTTTGCCTGGTGTGCTACCAGGGCGGGGTTGCCGTCGCCATCACGCTCGCCGCCATCTATGCCGAGCAGGTGATCGGGTTCCGGCAGCAGGAAACCATGGTGCTGATCTTCGTGCTGAACTTCGCGGCCGCCGGGGGCGCTTTCGCCTGGGGCTACCTGCAGGACCGCATCGGCCACAAGCCGGCGCTGGCGCTGACGCTGGTGGGCTGGGTCGCCACCTGCGTGATCGCGGCCATCACCACCACCAAGGGGGGCTTCTGGTGGGCCGCGGCGATCGCGGGGCTGTGCATGGGGTCGAGCCAGTCTTCGGGCCGCGCGCTGGTCGGCATGTTCGCACCGCGAGCGCAATCGGCCGAGTTCTTCGGCCTGTGGTCCTTTGCCGTGCGGCTGGCCAGCATCATCGGGCCGCTGAGCTATGGCGCCATCACCTGGGCCACCGGCGGCAACCAGCGCGCGGCGATTCTCTCGACCTCCGTGCTGTTCCTGGCCGGGCTGGTGCTGCTGCTGAAGGTGGACGTGCAACGCGGCCGCCAGGCGGCGCAGCAGGCCGAGGTGCCGTTGCCGGGCGAGTGGGCGCCCGCCTGACGCCCGGTGCCGCCGATCAGGCGGTCTTCTCGACCCGGATGCCCTTGAACTCGCCGCTGGCGATGCGCCTGCTCCACTCGGCCGGGCCGGTGACGTGCGCACTGGTGCCGCCGGCATCGACCGCCACGGTCACCGGCATGTCGACCACTTCGAACTCGTAGATGGCTTCCATGCCCAGGTCCTCGAAGCCGGCCACGCGGGCCTTCTTGATCGCCTTGGAGACCAGGTAGGCGGCGCCGCCCACGGCCATCAGGTAGGCCGACCGATGCTGCTGGATCGCCTGGATCGCCTCCGGGCCGCGCTCGGCCTTGCCGATCATCGCGATCAGCCCCGTCTTCGCCAGCATCATCTCGGTGAACTTGTCCATGCGGGTCGAGGTGGTCGGGCCCGCCGGGCCCACGGCCTCGTCGCGCACCGGGTCGACCGGGCCGACGTAGTAGATCACCCGGTTCGTGAAATCCACGGGCAGCTTCTCGCCCCGGGCCAGCATGTCCTGGATGCGCTTGTGCGCGGCGTCGCGGCCGGTGAGCATCTTCCCGTTCAGCAGCAGGGTGTCGCCCGGCTTCCAGCTTGCGACTTCCTCGCGCGTGAGCGTGTCGAGGTTGACGCGCCTGCTCTTGCCGGTGTCGGGCATCCAGTCGACCTTGGGCCACAGGTCCAGGCTGGGCGGATCGAGGTACACCGGGCCGGAGCCGTCGAGCACGAAGTGCGCGTGGCGCGTGGCGGCGCAGTTGGGAATCATCGCCACGGGCTTGCTGGCGGCGTGCGTCGGATACAGCTTGATCTTGACGTCCAGCACGGTCGTCAGGCCGCCCAGCCCCTGCGCGCCTATGCCCAGCGCGTTGACCTTTTCGTACAGTTCCAGCCGCAGTTCCTCGACCTGCGTGAGCTTGTCGCCGCGCGAGGCCCTGGCCTGGAGTTCGTACATGTCCAGGTCGTCCATCAGGCTTTCCTTGGCCATCAGCGCCGCCTTTTCCGCCGTGCCGCCGACCCCGATGCCCAGCATGCCGGGCGGGCACCAGCCGGCGCCCATGGTGGGCACGGTCTTGAGTACCCAGTCGACCAGCGAATCGCTCGGATTGAGCATGGCCAGCTTGCTCTTGTTCTCGCTGCCGCCGCCCTTGGCAGCCACGGTTACGTCGACCTTGTCGCCGGGCACGATCTCCGTGAAGGCCACCGCCGGCGTGTTGTCGCGGGTGTTCTTGCGGGCGAACAGCGGATCGGCCACGACGCTGGCGCGCAGCGTGTTGTCCGGGTGCTTGTAGCCGCGCCGCACGCCTTCGTTGATCGCTTCTTCCAGGCTGCCCGTGAAGCCTTCGAAGCGCACGTCCATGCCGACTTTCAGGAACACGTTGACGATGCCGGTGTCCTGGCAGATCGGCCGGTGGCCGGTGGCGCTCATCTTGCTGTTGGTCAGGATCTGGGCGATCGCGTCCCTGGCCGCGGGGCTTTGCTCGCGCTCGTACGCGCGCGCCAGGTGGGCGATGTAGTCGGCGGGGTGGTAGTAGCTGATGTACTGCAGCGCGGCCGAGATGGATTCGATCAGGTCGGCTTGCTTGATGGTCGTCGGCATGGTGTTCGGACGGTGAAGAACGGCGTTGCCCGATTATCCCAGACGCTGTTGAGCCCGCTTCCGCCACGCTTCGGCGGCACTTGGGACGCTTGGGGCAAGCTGCTGTAACGCTGTGCACCTGTACAAAATCAGTACAAAAAGCCCAGGCCAGCTATATTGCTCAGCAATAAGATCAGGAGGAGCGCATGACCGTCCTTACGTTCCAGGCGGCAATCGAAGAGTCTGCCCGGTACAGCAAGCGCCACTTACTGCTGGGGAATGGGTTCAGCATTGCTCTGCGCCCCAACATCTTTGCGTACGGGAAACTATACGAGCAGGCAGACTTCTCCAAGCTGTCACCGACGGCGAAAACCGCCTTCGTCGCGCTAGGAACGCAGGATTTTGAGCGGGTCATCAAAGCACTACGGGACGCCAAGAAGATTTTGGCTGCGTACGGTGGGGCATCGCAGGCAGTGCTCGATACATTGCAGAGCGATGCAGACGGGTTGCGTGAGCTACTGGTGCAAACCATCGCTGCGAGCCACCCAGCGTGGCCGGGAGAGATTTCGGACGCGGAATACGACGGAGATGAACCGCACCTTGTGTCCCGCCATCACGGCACGGTGCGCCAGCGCCAAGGCGATGTGGGTCTTGCCCACGCCGCTCGGGCCGAGCAGCACCACGTTTTCCGCTCGTTCGACGAATGTCAGATGCGCCAGCTCCTGGATCTGCGCCTTCGGCGGTCCGCTGCCGATCGCCCAGTCGAACTGCTCGAGCGTCTTCACCGCCGGCATGGTGGCCAGCTTCATCAGCGTCGTTCGCTTGCGCTGCTCGCGCGCGGCGGACTCGCACTGCAGCAGCTTCTCCACGAAGTCGGCGAAGCTCGCCTCGTCTCGCGCGGCCTGCTGCGCCAGCGCGGGCCATTCCGTGGCCATGCAGGCCATTTTCAATTGCTCGCACAGGCCGGCGATGCGTTGGTGCTGCAGGTTCATGCCGCCACCCCCAGCAGTTCGTCGTAAACGGCCAGCGGGTGCTGCAGACTCTCGATCGGGATCGCCACGCGCACCGGCAGCGCGGTCTGCGCCTTGAGGGCCGGCGCTGGCAGCATCACCGCCTGCTCCTCGGCCAAGCGCGTCGCCGGCACGGCCTTGATGGTCGCGTGCACCCGTGCGTTGGCGATTTCATCGAGCCAGCGGCGCACGTGCGCGTTGGCGACTTCCGATGTGAGCTTCAAGCCGGCTGCCTCCAGGCTAGCTGCCAGCGGCACCAGGAAGCTGCCCTTGAGATAGCCGTTGAACCGCTCGACTTTCCCCTTCGTCTTGGCCCGATATGGCCGGCAAAGCCGCGGCTTGAAGCCGCATTCCTCGGCGAGCTCCCGCATCAAAGGCTCGCCGGGATCTCTTTTCTGTCATGCTCGTCTTGTCCTCGTCGGTAAAAGTCCCGATCGAGGTGTCCATTCAGATTGGACCATGACACTCTTCAGGAGCCGGTCGGACTGGCAGTACCGGCTCGGATAGACGTAGGGGAGAACCTCGAGCGGCATGCAACGGACCGGCACTTCATGCAAGGTCGCAGGGTCAGCGCGATGGTGTGCGATGCTTACGACCGCCCGGTATGTCAGATTCAGCTGGCCCGGACCGGCGTGGCCGCATGAAGCGCGTTGCGGTGGCTGGGTCCATGGCGACATCCGGAATCACCGGCTGGCTGAGCAGGAGCTCCTCCTCACTCACCGTCTGCTGCCCGGTCTGCGCGGCGTGCACGTTGAAGATGAGATCGGCTCCGGCTGGGCTCCGGATCTCATAGGCGAGTTCCACCTGAAGCTGCAGCTGGATCATGCTGTGCCACTGGGTCCTTTACGCTCCGGCTCGCGGTCCAGCTTCTCGCTGGTGCCCGCGCCGCTCGAGCCGCTGCGATGTCCTCCGCCTTGCTGGGTATGGGTACGAGACGCATCTGGCGCTGCCTCCTCCGCGCTGGTTTGATGGGTCTTGTGGTCCTCCTTCACATTGCGGTGTGGGACCTTGGCTGATTTCATGGCCCGCCTCCTTTCTCGATGGGCCTCTTTCTTCCTCTTCATTCGCGGCCATGTATGTAGGAGCAGGCAGCGACTACCTGTTCAAGCAATCGCCGGCGGTGAGAATGAGACTCGCGCCAAGTTGACTGGACGAGATGGAAGACAACCCCACCCGACTACCCAGCCAACCGGTGGCACGTTTCACAAAGCCTTTCATGCGCTTCCTGCGCATCGAAGCGGTGGCCGGCGTGATCCTGTTCCTGAGTACCGTGGTCGCGATCGGAGCTTCCAACTCGGGATGTTCAGCGCAGTTTCTCGGGTTGTGGGAAGTGCCGGTCGGCCTCAAGTTCGGCGGGATCGAGTTCTCGCGTTCGCTGAAGCACTGGATCAACGACGGCCTGATGACGATCTTCTTCTTCGTCATCGCCCTGGAGCTGAAGCGCGAGATGGTCCTGGGAGAACTGCGCCGGTTGCGGCTGGCGGCGCTGCCAGGGGCCGCTGCATTGGGCGGAATGGTCGTGCCTGCTGCTGTCTTCCTTCTCTGGGTCGGCGACGGACCGGGTGCGAACGGCTGGGGCACCGTGATGTCCACGGACACCGCATTCCTCGTGGGCTGCCTCGCGGTGCTGGGCCGGCGAGTTCCGCAGGCATTACGGCTGTTCCTGCTTTCCCTGGCGATTTTCGACGACATCGGCGCGATCCTGGTCGTCGCCGTCGGCTACGGCGGAAGCTTGAGATGGTCCGCCGTGGCCTTGGCGCTGATCGGACTTGTCGCAGTGACCGGCATCGCCCGCCTTGGGTTCCGCAGCATCCCGGTCTACTTTGCGGCCGGAAGCGGTGTCTGGCTCGCGTTCGATGCGTCCGGCATCCACCCCACGCTCGCTGGCGTGATCCTGGGCTTGATGACGCCGGCGAAGGGCTGGGTCAGCGACAGGCGCCTGCGTGGGATCTTCGACCGGGTGACCGCCCGCTCTCCCGGCAACCACTGGGGCGGCGATACGGCCCGCTACGACCTCCAGCAGGCCGGCGTGGCGGCCCGCGAGGTACTTTCACCGATCGAACGTCTGGAGCTCGCGCTCCATCCCTGGGTGGCGTTCACGATCATGCCTCTTTTCGCGCTTGCGAACGCCGGCGTGTCGATGGCCGAGGTCAGCTTCGACGCAACCCTGACGACCGCCATCTTCATCGCCTTCGTTGTGGGCAAGCCGGCCGGGATCGTGCTGTTCAGCTTCCTGGCCGTGAAGTTTCGAGTGGCCGTCCTTCCTGCGCCGCTGACCTGGAGCGTGCTGGCGGCAGGCAGCCTGCTGACCGGCATCGGCTTCACCATGGCCTTGTTCATCGCGGAACTGGCGTTCGATCCCGCACTGGTGGGCTCGGTGAAGCTGGGGGTCATGGGCGCTTCCCTCCTCGCGGCCACGGCAGGCTTGCTGGCGTTGGCCTGTCTCACGATGCCCGCGCGCCGATAAGGGGTGAGCCAACACCCGGTCGCGGGAATACGATGATCTGTCCCTCAGGCCGCGTTCAGCGAAGCGGCTTCAGGCATTGACATGCGGCATGTGCCGTTGGAGGCGCACGATGTATCAGTTCCTTGCTCACAACAGGGAAGAGTTGATCACCCGATGCAAGGACAAGGTGAGCGCACGCCCCCGTCGGTCCGCGACAGAGGGGCAGTTGGTCCACGGCATCCCGATCTTTCTCGAGCAGTTGACGAGGACTCTGGAGGCCGAGGAGAAGGGCTTCTCGGCGGAGGGGACGCGAATCTCGGGCGCGTCAGGCGGGGGCGGTCTCGCCCAATCGGAAATCGGCGTCACCGCGGCAGCGCACGGCAAGGAGTTGCTGGAGCTGGGGTTCTCGGTAGATCAGGTGGTCCACGATTACGGCGACCTGTGCCAGGCCATCACGGATCTTGCCGTGGAACGAGACGCCCCCTTCACCATCGACGAGTTCCGCACCCTGAACCGCTGCCTGGACAACGCGATTGCAGATGCCGTCACGGAGTTCAGCTCGCAGCGTGACGTGTCCAGGGAGCTTGCACAGGCTGCAGTGGAGAACCGGCGGCTCGGCTTCCTGGTGCATGAACTTCGCAATGCACTCGGCACCGCCAGTCTCGCGGTGAGTGCGCTGGAGAACAGCAACATGCCCGTGAGCGGTGCCACGGGCGCGGTCCTGAAGCGCAGCCTTGATACGCTGACGAAGCTTACGGACAAGGCCATCGCCGAAGTGCGCACCACCATGCAGCCGGCGGCGCGAGCGGAAACTTTCGTCGTCGCCGACTTCATCGCAGACGTAGCGGCCGCCGCCCGGCTCGACCCGAAATCAGCCAGTTGCCGGTTCGTCGTGGACTCCGTCGATCCGCAGCTGGCGGTCGTGGGGAACAGGGGGCTGCTGTCTGCGGCGCTCGGCAATCTCCTGCAGAACGCGTTCAAGTTCACTCACGCGGACAGCAGCGTGGAGCTGCGTGCGAGGGCCGTGGAGAACCGGGTGCTGATCGAAGTAGAGGACAGGTGCGGTGGGCTGCGGCCCGGCAGCGCCGAGCGCATGTTCAAGCCTTTCTCCCAACGCACGGATGAGACAACGGGGCTTGGCCTGGGACTTTCCATCGCGCGTCAGAGCGTCGAAGCCGATGGGGGCGTCCTGAGCGTCCGGAATCTTCCGGGCATTGGCTGTGTGTTCACGATGGACCTGCCCTCGCACGCCGTGAGCCCCGCCCAGGAGGTTGGGTCAGTCTAGGTGATATGGACCGAACTTACCTGCTGCGCCGGCTGGGCCGCGTCGAACAAATGATTATTGTCCTTGAGCTGAAGCTTGCGCCTCTGAGAGCTCCGGAGTTGCACCGGTGGAAGAACGATGCAGGAACTCGGCAATTGCTTGGCATCATCAATTGCCTTGAAGAGGCGATTACTGAACAGTACGACGAGCAAGGCAGGTTACTCGACCGCCTCTATCGATTCACACCCGAAGTCTTCCTCGGCTGCCAGTAACGTCGCGAATGCGACGATGGAGAGGCTCGGCCCGCCCTCGTGTTACGTGGCGTAGGGCAGCACGAGGTGAAGTCTGCAGCTTCCCGGCCGCGCGTCGCCCTTTCGGGAGGATGCCAAGGGAAGCGCGATACGCAGCGTAGGAGAGGGACCATTGCCGGTCGCGCTAATGGACGGCTGCCAGGACAAGTGTTTCCTCCGACGATGGGAAGCCGTGGTCCATCCCGCGGCCAACTCAAATGCGTAATCCATTTATGACGAGGAACCCGTTCATGAGCGCATGGCTCAGTTCGGCAAACAAGGTACTGGGAGCTACTCGCGGCCAAAGCGCTGCTGTCGCAAAACGCCATGTCACTTCGATTCAGGCAGAAGCGACCAGACAGGTGCTGGATTTCTGGAGTGGCAAGGTGGCCGGCCCGGCGAAGCGTAAAGGCAGAACACGGCGGTAAGCTTGTTATGCGTCGGCCTTCGTAAGCCGCCTCCGGCACCCCTGCTTCACGAAAGATCTCCATGATGCTTCCCGATTGGCCCCTGCTGAACGCCGTCCTCGACTGGCTCGCGAACGGTATGTGGCACCTGTTCTGGTGGCAGATCGTGCTGTACACGCTAGCGACGACCCACATCACCATTGCCTCGGTTACGATCTTCCTGCACCGCAGCCAGGCGCACCGCGCCCTGGACCTGCACCCGATCCCGTCACATTTCCTCCGTTTCTGGCTGTGGCTGGGCACCGGCATGGTGACTAAGGAGTGGGTCGCCATTCACCGAAAGCACCACGCCAAGTGCGAAGGCGGGGATGACCCGCACAGCCCGCAGACGCGCGGGCTTGAAACGGTCCTATGGCGCGGTGCCGAGCTCTATCGCACCGAAGCGAAGAACAAGGAGACGCTGACCAAGTACGGCCAGGGCACCCGCAATGACTGGATCGAGCGCAATCTGTACTCGCGCTACACCTGGCAGGGCGTGGGCCTGATGCTGATCCTCAACCTGGTGCTCTTCGGCGCCCTGGGACTGACGGTTTGGGCGGTGCAGATGATCTGGATTCCGCTTACCGCGGCGGGCGTCGTTAACGGCATTGGCCACTTTTGGGGTTATCGCAACTTCGAAACTACCGACGCCAGCACCAACATCTCGCCCTGGGGCCTCATCATCGGTGGCGAGGAGTTGCACAACAACCATCACACCTACCCGACTTCGGCCAAGTTCTCGGTCCATAAGTACGAGTTCGACCTCGGTTGGGTCTACATCTCCCTACTGCGCAGGATCGGTTGGGCTACGGTCAAGAAGGTCCCGCCCAAGATGCGGCTGGGCGCCATTCGTGAGGTGCCTGACGACAAGACGCTGGAGGCGCTGATCGCAAACCGGTACGAACTGATGGCGACCTACGCGAGCGAGATGAAGCGGGTCTGCAAGGCCGAGATCGCCGGCCTCAAGGCCAGGCAGCCCGATTTCTCCGCGCTCAAGTCCGCCAAGCGCTGGGTGCACCGCGACGAAGAGCGCGTGCCGGTGTTGGTTCGGTCGCAGTTGGCCGTGGCGCGCGCCGCGTACCCGGAGATCGACAAGATGCTGGCGATGCGCGAAGAGCTGCGCCAGATGTGGCTCAACACATCGCGGTCGCGCGAGCAGCTCGCCGCCGACCTGCAATCCTGGTGCCGTCGCGCCGAAGAAAGCGGCATCGTGGTCCTGCAGCAGTTTTCGATGCGCTTGCGTTCGGCGCACGCCTGAATCAGGTTTCCGCCCGCAGGGGCCACTCCTAGTTAAGCCAGTGTTCAAATGAATGGGTCCAGACCCATTCAGTACCTCTTTCGACCTACGCTGCTGCACACCGTCTGCACGCTGCGCAACACGCTGGCCCACGCCGCTTGGGCCAACGCTTCCACCGACTGCTGACTTAGCTGATGTACTGCAGCGCGGCGGCGATCGATTCGATGAGATCGCCTTGCTTGAGGGTCGTCGGCATGGGGTCAGGACAGTGGAGGGGCGTGTCCCCATTATCCCAAACGCTGCTGAGCACTTTCGTCCGCGGGGTGTCCGATCGGACGCAAGACTCCCCGTGCGGCCATTGAACGTGCGCGGATCAGTGGCGGCGCAGGACGGAAGCGGTGGCCATGCCGGCGAAGGTGAGCAACAGCGACCCCCCCAGGTGCAGGCCGATCGCAGCACCAGCCATGGCCAGCTTTCCGTCACGCAGCAGCACGGCCGTCTCGCCGGAGAAACTCGAGAACGTGGTCAGTCCACCCAGGAAGCCGGTGATGACCAGCAGCCGCCACTGCGGCGCAACGTCCGGGCTGGTGCCGAAGTACGCGAGCGCCATCCCCACCAGGTACGCTCCAATGAGGTTGGCCGCCAGCGTGCCGGGAGGAATGGCGGGAAACAGGAGGTTGAGCCCGATGCCGAGCAGCCACCTGCAGATGCAGCCCAACGCGCCGCCCACGGCCACTGCCACCAGAGAAACGAGCATGTCCCCTCCTGCACGAACTCTAGCAGCAGGCTGCCGGCGGCCGCGAAGGCAAGCGCGAGCCCTGCGCCCGAGCGGCGCGCTCCAGGCCTGGGCAACGGCGCCTAGAGGACCCGACCCCCGCCCAGCATCTGCACCACGCTGCGCAAGGGCTGCATCATCCCCGAGGCACGGAGCAGCTTGCCCGTGCCTTTCCTGGCCGCCCTCAATCCGGTCGCGGCCGACGCCCGCGTCAGGCACCCTTCGACCAGGGGCAGGCCGCCGTTGCCCAGGGCCAGCTTGTAGGCCTCGTCGCCCTTGCCGAAGTCCATGACCCGGTGGCCCGAAGCCGCCGCCGCCTCCGCCATCCTGAGCATCAGCATGTTTCCCGGGGACCAGCTGGCCCAGTCGGGCTCGTACACCGAGAACCACGTGTGCCACACGCGCTCCGATCGCATGCCGAAGTGCGCGGCGATCAGGGTGTCGCCCGCGTAGAGCGCCGACAGGCGGCCGCCGAAGCCCGGTTCGTCGATGGCCTGGATGCGCGCGACCAGCTCGCGGGTCCATGGCCACTCGAAGTACTCGATGGCACCGGTGCGCCGGCATTTGTCCAGCTTGAGGCGGATCACCGTCTGCAGCACGCCGAGGTCGTCCGTGTTCGCCACGAAGCGCAGCGGCCCGACCTCCCGCTCGAGCTTGCGCATCTTGCGCTCGACCCGCAGGACGGTTTCGCTGCGGGCCTTCACCTTGGCCTCGCGCCAGGCCGCGTACCCGCCGGCGAGGTCCATGGCGTGCGAAACGGAGTGCGCCCACTGGCCCGGCGGCCTCTGGTAGGCCGCGAGATGATCGAATTGCCAGTAGCCCAGCCCGGAGCCGCGCAGCAGCTGGTTCCAGTCCCAGCGGGTGCCGGGCGCCGCGATCACGCCATGATGGTCCGACAGGCGCCCCCCTGCGGGCGATCCTGCGCCCCAGCGGCGCTGGAAGGGGAAGAACCCGGCGATCCTGCGGTCATCGTCCTCGAGGAGGGTGACGTAGACGTCATCCCGCACGGCGGCGACGGCGAGCGTGAATTCCGGCGAGAAGTAGGGGCTGGCAAGGGCATCGTTGCGGGCCTGCAGATCCCGCCAGCGCGCCAGGGCTTGCCGGTCCAGTTCATGGGGTTTGATGAGATGGGTGCGCACGTGGGGAGACTGGGCATCGATGACCTTGCCGCGCGACGAAGCGTGGCGCAGCCCTGCATACGACAGAGGATGCCGTAACGGAGGGTGCCAGTGCGGGACTTCGCAGGTCGATAGCCCGAAAGGGCCAGTTCACGACGTCCAGGAACACCTGGCTTCGACTCTTCCGCAGGAAGCGGGCGCGCCGGAAGGCCCCGCCTGCAGGCCGCCGGTGTCCTCGCGAAGGTCAGTGGCTGCCGGCGAGCCGCGGCAGGGAGCCGGCGGTGGCGTGCACGCGCCGGTTGTCCGCTGCGAGCTGGGTCGCGGCGGCATCCTCGGCGCTCCGGTAGATGCCGCAGCCGAGGACGACGCGGTCCACCGCTTCGACGTAGACCGACTTGGGCTCGACCCGGCCGGTCCTGGGATTGAGGATCTTGAAGTCGGTCCAGCCGGAGCCGTACTGGCGGCCCACGTTCAGGATGTCCTGCCCGTACGGCCGGCCATCGGCATCGCGCAGCTCGGTACCCAGAGTGCCGACCAGGCTCAGGTCGGGCGGATAGGCCAGCCGCCGGCCGTCGTCGATCGCCAGCGCGAAGATGTAGTACTCGCCGCGCACGAAGTGGCCGCGGGAGTCGTTGAAGTCCGCGCAGGCGCGCGTGGCGCCGACCTTCTTCAGGTGGGCGACGGCCTCCTTGACCATGGCCACCACCTTGCCGCGCTCGGCTCCCCGATCCAGCTTGAAGCGGCTGACCACGTCGGCCAGGCGCGCGGCCTCCTGTTCGAAGGTGGCGGCCGCGGCGCTGGCTTCCTCCACCAGGGTGGCGTTCTGCTGGTTGGCCGAGTCGATCTGCACCACGGCCTGGTTGATCGCCTCCACGCCCGCCCGCTGCTCGGCCGACGCCATGGCGATCCCTGCGATCACCTCGCTGACTGCCTTGACGCTGCCGACCACGTCCATCATGGTGGCCTCGGCGGTGCCGACCATCTTGCGTCCCTGATCGACGCTGCCGATCGAATCGGCGATCAGGCCCTTGATCTCCTTCGCGGCGGCGGCGCTGCGCTGGGCCAGGTTGCGCACCTCGGTGGCCACCACTGCGAAGCCGCGGCCCTGCTCGCCGGCACGGGCCGCTTCGACGGCGGCGTTGAGCGCCAGGATGTTGGTCTGGAAGGCGATTCCTTCCACCGTGGCCAGGATGTCGCCGACCCGGCGTGCGCTCTCGTCGATTCGGCGCATGGTCGCCGCCAGCTGCTGCATCTGCGCGGCGGCCCTGCCGGCCACGTCGTGGGCGCCCGCGGCCAGTTCGCTGGCGCGCGCGCAGTCGCCGGCGTTCTGCTGGGCGCTGGCGGCCAGTTCCTCCATGCCCGAAGCGGTCTGCTCGAGCGAGGCCGCCTGTTCCTGGGTGCGTTGTGCGAGGTGGTGGTTGCCCTCGGCGATGTCGCGCGCCGACAGCACGATGCCGTCGGCGCTGGAGCGCACCTGCCGCACGATCTCGGCGAGGCGGTCGTTCATCTTCAGGATCGCCGCCCAGAGCCTGGAGGAGTCGCCGTTGCTGGAGTCCTCGCCGAAGCTCTCGCGGCTGTTGACCAGCTCCCCGGCCGAGACCCGCTCGGTCATGCGGATCAGGCGGCTGACGCCGGAAGTCATGTAGGCGTACAGGGCGGCCTGCATGTACACCCCGGCCAGCGCGAACAGGGCCGCCGGCGGCAGCAGGATGGCGGGCGGCCCGCCCATGGCCGCACCCAGGCAGAGCAGCGCCGCCACGACGAGCAGCCCTGCGGCCAGCGCAAAGCCCGCCAGGAAACTCACCCGCTTCAAGAGGGTGAACGCGGGTGTCGACATCCACTTCGGCATGGGGACTCCTCGTGCATGCGCGGCGCAGGGGGCGCCGCCGGCGCTGGCCCATCTTAGGCCGCGGCCGCGCGGCCCATCAAGGTGCAAGGCGCGCCGGGCCGAGCAGCGGCTGCGCCGGTCCGCCCGGCGGCCGGCCGCGCCGGAATGCCGTGCCGGCGAAGGGGCGGCGGCCCTGTGCTACGGTGCACCTGTAACCGGCGAGACAGTGGCATGAACCAACGCACCGAGCGCGACACTTTCGGCCCCATCGAGGTCCCTGCGGATCGTCTCTGGGGCGCCCAGACCCAGCGGTCGCTGCAGAACTTCGCCATCTCCGGCGAGCGGCAGCCGCGCGAGATCATCCGGGCCCTGGCGCAGGTCAAGCGCGCATCGGCCGTGGTCAACCGCGAGCTGGGGCTGCTGGAGGAACGCAAGGCCGGGGCGATCGTGGCCGCGGCCGACGAAGTGCTGGCCGGGCGGCACGCGGCCGAGTTTCCGCTGGTCGTCTGGCAGACCGGGTCGGGCACCCAGACCAACATGAACGTCAACGAGGTGCTCGCCAATCGCGCCAGCGAGCTGCTCGGGGGGCCGCGCGGCGAGGGCCGGCTGGTTCATCCCAACGACGACGTGAACCGCAGCCAGTCCTCCAACGACGTGTTCCCGACCGCCATGCACCTGGCAGCGGTGGAGGGCTTGCGCATGCGGCTGTTGCCGGCACTCGACCGCCTGCAGGCCACCCTGCAGGGCAAGAGCGAGGCCTTTGCCGGCATCGTCAAGATCGGCCGCACCCACCTGCAGGACGCCACGCCGCTGACGCTGGGGCAGGAGTTCTCCGGCTACGCGGCGCAGCTGCGGCAGGCGCGGGCGCACGTCGAAGCGTCGCTGCCGCACCTGTGCGAGCTGGCGCTGGGGGGGACCGCCGTCGGCACGGGCCTCAATGCGCCCGCCGGCTACGCCGACAAGGTCGCCGCCGAACTGGCGCGCCTGACGCAGCAGCCCCTCGTGAGCGCCCCCAGCAAGTTCGAGGTGATGGCTGCGGCCGATGCGCTGGTGCACGCACACGGTGCCCTCAAGGGCCTGGCTGCCAGCCTGATGAAGATCGCCAACGACGTGCGCTGGCTGGCCAGCGGCCCGCGCAGCGGGATCGGCGAAATTGCCATCCCCGAGAACGAGCCCGGCTCGTCGATCATGCCGGGCAAGGTCAACCCGACCCAGAGCGAGGCCCTGACCATGCTGTGCTGCCAGGTGTTCGGCAACGACGTGGCGATCAATTTCGGCGGTGCATCGGGCAATTTCGAGCTGAACGTGTTCCGGCCCATGATCGCGCACAACTTCCTGCAGAGCGTGCGGCTGCTGGCCGACGGCATGAACAGCTTCAACGACCACTGCGCCGCCGGAATCGAGCCGAACCACGAGCGCATCGCTGAACTGGTGGAGCGCTCGCTGATGCTGGTGACTGCGCTCAACCCGCACATCGGCTACGACAAGTCGGCCGAGATCGCCAAGAAGGCGCACAGGGAGGGCACCACCCTGCGCGAGGCGGCCATTGCCACCGGCTACGTGACCGCGGAGCAGTTCGACCAGTGGGTGCGGCCCGGGGAGATGGTCGGACCGAAATAGAAACGGCGCCCGAAGGCGCCGTCCATGTCATTGCGGCCTCGAGCCGCAACCCATCACCCGCCGTCCAACTCGGCCCGAGGGTGGAGCCCGGCTCTCGCCGGAATGAAACGCGAAGTGCGGACGCGACCCCGCACTCATCACAGCGTGTCGATGAACGACCGCAGCTTGTCGCTGCGGCTCGGGTGCTTCAACTTGCGCAGCGCCTTGGCTTCGATCTGGCGGATGCGCTCGCGCGTCACGTCGAACTGCTTGCCGACTTCCTCCAGCGTGTGGTCGGTGCTCATCTCGATGCCGAAGCGCATGCGCAGCACCTTGGCCTCGCGCGGGGTGAGCGAGTCCAGGATGTCCTTGACCACGTCGCGCAGGCCGGCCTGCATCGCGGCCTCGATCGGGGCGGTGTTGCCGGTGTCCTCGATGAAGTCGCCCAGGTGGCTGTCGTCGTCGTCGCCGATCGGCGTCTCCATGGAGATCGGCTCCTTGGCGATCTTCATGATCTTGCGGATCTTGTCCTCGGGGATCTCCATCTTGGC
>NZ_JAKFCM010000053.1:0-145868 GCF_036676645.1 Ramlibacter sp. | reverse complement strand
CTGGCGCTGAACACGGGTTGTCCACCGCGGCGTGCGTTCGTCGCAAGCGACGCCCGCCGCCGTGGACAACCCTGCATCGCGGTTGCACCCTCATCACGGAAGTGAGGGTAGGCCAGTGAGCGCGGACGCACTCAAGGGGCAGGTGGCCCTGGTCACGGGCGCCTCGCGCGGCATCGGCGCGGCCATCGCGCTCGAACTGGCGCAGCAAGGGGCCCTCGTGATCGGCACCGCGACCACCGACCCGGGCGCGCAGAAGGTGACCGGCGCGCTGGCGGCCCTCGGCGGCCGCGGCGAGCGCCTGGACGTCAACGACGCCGCCCAGGCCGAGGCCCTGGTCGATGCCATCGTCAAGCAGCACGGCGGCCTCCAGATCCTCGTCAACAACGCGGGCATCACGCGCGACATGCTCGCCATGCGCCTGAAGGACGAGGACTGGGATGCCGTGGTCGACACCAACCTCAAGGCGGTGTTCCGCCTGAGCCGGGCCGTGATGCGCACCATGATGAAGCAGCGCTACGGGCGCATCGTCAGCATCACCTCGGTGGTGGGCGCGTCCGGCAACCCCGGCCAGGCCAACTACGCCGCCGCCAAGGCCGGGGTGGCCGGGCTGACCCGGGCGCTGGCCCGCGAACTCGGCAGCCGGGGCATCACGGCCAACTGCGTGGCGCCGGGCTTCATCGAAACGGACATGACCGCCGCGCTGCCGGAAGAGCAGCGCAAGGCCCTGCTGGGGCAGATCCCGCTGGGCCAGCTCGGCAAGCCGGCCGACATCGCCCATGCGGTGGCCTACCTGGCTTCGCCCGCGGCCGGCTACGTCACCGGCCAGGAACTGCACGTCAACGGCGGCATGTACATGGCCTGATCCGACCCTGGCAGGCCCGGCCGCCACGGCCGGGCCGCCAGGGTGCGGACGCTAGAATCCCCGATTCATTCCACAACCCCCAGAGGGAACCCATGAGCGATATCGAAGCACGTGTCAAGAAGATCATCGCCGAGCAACTCGGCGTGGAGGAGTCCCAGGTGACCAACGAGAAGGCCTTCGTGGCCGACCTGGGCGCCGACTCCCTTGACACGGTGGAGCTGGTGATGGCGCTGGAGGACGAGTTCGGCATCGAGATCCCCGACGAGGACGCCGAAAAGATCACCACCGTGCAGAACGCCATCGACTACGCCAACGCCCACCAGAAGGCCTGATCACGAAATGACCCGCCGCCGCGTCGTCGTCACCGGCCTGGGCTGCGTCAGCCCCGTCGGCAACACGGTTGCCGAATCCTGGGACAACCTGCTGGCCGGCCGGCCCGGCATCGACTTCATCACCCAGTTCGATGCGGCCAACTTCGCCTGCCGCTTCGCGGGCGAGGTCAAGGGCTTCGACATCACGCAGTACATCCCCGAGAAGGAAGCCCGGCACATGGACCGGTTCATCCACCTCGGGATGGCGGCGGCCTGCCAGGCGGTGGCCGACAGCGGGTTGCCCAGCGGCGATGCCCTCCCGGCCGAACTGGCCGAGCGCATCGGCGTGAACATCGGCGCCGGCATCGGCGGGCTGCCCATGATCGAGCAGACCCATGCCGAGCTGGTCGCGCGCGGCCCGCGCCGCGTCTCCCCGTTCTTCGTGCCCGCGTCCATCATCAACATGATCTCGGGCCACGTGTCGATCAAGTACGGCTTCAAGGGCCCGAACATCGCGGTCGTCACCGCCTGCACCACCGGGCTGCATGCCGTGGGGCTGTCGGCCCGGATGATCGAGAGCGGCGACGCCGATGTCATGGTGTGCGGTGGCGCCGAGTCCTCCGTGTCGCCGCTGGGCATCGGCGGGTTCGCCGCTTCGCGCGCGCTGTCCACCCGCAACGACGACCCCAGGACCGCCTCCCGCCCCTGGGACAAGGACCGCGACGGCTTCGTGCTGGGCGAGGGTGGCGGCGTGCTGGTGCTCGAGGAATACGAACACGCCAGGGCGCGCGGCGCCAGGATCTATGCCGAGGTGGCCGGATTCGGCATGTCGGCCGACGCCTTCCACATGACGGCGCCCGACGTCGACGGCCCGCGCCGGGCCATGGTGGGCGCCCTGCGCAACGCCGGCATCAACGCCGACGAGATCGATTACCTCAATGCCCACGGCACCTCCACGCCGCTGGGCGACCTGAACGAGACCAACGCCATCAAGGCTGCGCTGGGCGGCCACGCGAAGAAGCTGGTGGTCAGTTCCACCAAGTCGATGACCGGCCACCTGCTGGGCGGCGCCGGCGGCATCGAGTCGGTGTTCACCGTGCTGGCCGTGCACCACCAGAAGGCGCCGCCGACCATCAACATCTTCAACCAGGATCCCGAGTGCGACCTGGATTACTGCGCCAACGAGGCGCGCGACCTGAAGATCGACATCGCGATGAAGAACAACTTCGGGTTCGGCGGCACCAACGGCACCCTGGTCTTCAAGCGGGTCTGACGCCCGCGCTTTCCCATGAACGGCGCCCCATCGGTGAGCTACCCGGTGGGGCGTTCTGCTTGGCTGGGCCTGTTGCTCGCGCTGGCCTGGGTGGCCGGGGTGCTGGCCTGGGCGGCATGGGCCGGGCAGGGGGCCTCGCCCGCCCGGCTCGCGCTGGGTGCGCTGGCCACGGCGGCCGCCGGCGCCTGGGCCGCCCGCTGGTGGTGGCGCCTGCCGGGCGGGCTGCTCGAGTGGGACGGCGGCGGCTGGCGCTTTTCGCCGGCCGGTGCCGCCCCGGGGGCCGCCGGGCAGGTCGAGCCGGTCCTGGACGCCCAGTCGGCCCTGCTGTTGCGCTGGCGTGCGCAGGCGGGCCGCGGCGCCTGGCTGTGGGCCGAGCGCTCGCGCCGGCCCGCCCGCTGGGACGCGCTGCGCCGTGCTGTATATTCGCGCGCCAGTGCCGACGCGCCGCCCCGGGCCGAGCCGCCGTCGGCGAGACCATGACCCAGAGCCCGCCCGCCCCGCCCCCTTCCCCCCAGGACACCGACCAGATGCTGGTGGCCCGCGCCGTGGCGGGGGACCAGCGGGCCTATGAACTGCTGGTCATCAAGTACCAGCGCCGCATCGAGCGGCTGATCGGGCGGATGGTGCGCGACGTGGACCTGGTCGAGGACATCGCCCAGGAGACGTTCATCCGCGCCTACCGGGCGCTCGGGCAGTTCCGCGGCGAGGCGCAGTTCTATACCTGGCTGTACCGGATCGCCGTCAACACCGCCAAGAAGTCCCTGGCCGACCTCAAGCGCGACCCGCTGGTGTCCGAGAGCGCACTGCGGGGCGGCGACGACGAGGATGAAACTTCCTCGGTGGAGAACGAACTAACCAGCCCGGAAACGCCCGAGACGGTGCTCGCCGCCAAGGAAATCGCCGCCACGGTCAACTCGGCCATGGAGGCCTTGCCCGAAGAGCTGCGGCAGGCCGTCACGCTGCGCGAGATCGAAGGGCTGAGCTATGAAGAGATCGCGCAGGTGATGAACTGCCCGATCGGGACCGTCCGCTCGCGCATCTTCCGCGCGCGCGAGGCGATCTCGGCCAAGGTCAAGCCCCTGCTGGAGAACCAGTCGGGCAAGCGCTGGTAGCGGCGAGGTAAGAGCGATGGACGAACAGATGGACGACAGGGAACGGATATCCGCGCTGGTCGACGGCCAGTTGCAGGGCGATGAATGTGTCCGTGCCATGCAGGCGGCGGGCGCCGGCCCCGCTGCGCTCGAGGCGTGGCACTGTTACCACCTCATCGGCGACTCGCTGCGCTCGTCCGACCTGGCGGGCGGCACCCCGGCGCCCCAGTTCCTCGGCCGGCTGTCGGCCCGGCTGGCGCAGGAGCCGCTGCCCCGCCCCCAGCCGGCAGCCGCCGCGGCGCTGGCGGTGCGCTCCCCCTCGATGGCTGCGGCCAATGACGGAAGCTTCCGCTGGAAGATGGTGGCTGGCATGGCCTCCGTGGCGGCGTTCGCTGCGGTCGGCTGGTCGGTCGTCGGTACGGACGCACCCCGGTCCGGGGCAACCCAGGCCCAACTTGCCGCCGCGCCGCAGCAGGCGCCGGGCGTGGCGCCCGGCAACGTGCTGGCCCGCTCGGAGCCCGGCCTCATGATCCGCGACCCGCGGCTGGACGACATGCTGGCCGCCCACCGCCAGCTGGGCGGCACCTCGGCGCTCCAGTCGCCCGCGGGGTTCCTGCGCAACGCCACCTTCGAAAGCCCGGCGCGCTGACCCATGCCGATGACGTTGCTGCCGCTGCGCACCGCTGCCAGCCGCTGCCTGCTGGCGCTGTGGGCGTTCGGAACCCTGGGCGTCGCGGCGGCCCAGCAGGCCCCCGTTGCGGCGGGGTCGCAGGGCGAGCGCGGGGTGAATGAATGGCTGATGCGGATGCAGGAGGCCTCGCGCGAGCGCAGCTACATCGGCACCTTCGTCGTGTCCGCCAGCGGCGGCGCCCTGTCCAGCGCCCGCATCTGGCATGCCGGCCATCCCACCCAGCAGGTCGAGAAGGTGGAGGTGCTCACCGGCGCGCCGCGTTCCACCTACCGCCGCAACGAGGAGGTCCTCACCTTCCTGCCGGAAGACCGGGTGGTGCGCGCGGAAAGGCGCGAGGCGGTGGGGCTGTTCCCGAACCTGCTGCAATCGCCCGGCACCTCGATTCCCGAGTTCTACACGGCGCGGCGCACCGGCGCGGAACGGGTGGCCGGCTTCGACGCCGACGTGGTGCACCTGGCACCCAAGGACCACCTGCGCTTCGGCTACCGGGTGTGGAGCGAGAAGCGCTCCGGGCTGATGATCAAGCTGCAGACGCTGGACGACCAGGGCCGCGTGCTGGAGCAGGCCGCCTTTTCCGAGTTGCAGCTGGACGTGCCGGTGCCGGCCGACAGGATCGCCCGCAAGATGCAGCCGCCGGCGGGCTGGCGGGTCGAGCGCGCCCAGGCCGTCAAGACCGACGCGGCCAGCGAAGGCTGGGCGCTGAAGGCGGCGGTGCCCGGCTTCAAGCCCATGAATTGCTACCGGCGGCCGGCCGCGCCCGGCGGCACGGGCGGCGGCAGCCTGCAGTGGATCTTCTCCGACGGGCTGGCCGCCGTCTCGCTCTTCATCGAACCCTATGACCGCGAACGCCACCAGCAGGAAGGCCTGATGGCGAGCGGCGCGACCCAGACGCTGACCCGGCGCATGGAGGACTGGTGGCTGACGGCCGTGGGCGAGGTGCCTGCGCAGACGCTCCGGGCCTTCGTGCAGGGCATAGAGCGGCGCCGCTGACGCGCGCCGCGGTGCTTGTGCCGCCCGCCGGTGCCGGAAGGAAAAGCCGGGCCTGCGGCCCTTGAATTGCTGTCCAGAAAAGAGGCTCACATGATCCGCATCGATTGGAAGAAGCTGCATGGCCGGGCGATGGCCTGCGCACTGGCGCTGGCCGCCGCGGCGCTGCTGCTGCCGCCGGCGCCGGCCCTGGCACAGTCGGCCCCCCAGCCGCGCACCGGGCTGCCCGATTTCACCGACCTGGTCGAGCGGGTCGGGCCTGCCGTGGTCAACATCCGGACCATGGAGCGGGTGCGCAGCATGCCGCAGGAGCAGGGCCAGATGGACGAGGAGATGCAGGAGTTCTTCCGGCGCTTCTTCGGCACGCCCATGCCCAACATCCCCAACCTGCCGCGCGGCCCGCGGGGCCCGGGGCCGGGCCAGGAGCAGCCGCGCGGCGTCGGCTCGGGCTTCATCCTGAGCGCCGACGGCTTCGTGATGACCAATGCGCACGTGGTCGAGGGCGCCGATGAGGTGCTGGTGACGTTGCCCGACAAGCGCGAGTTCAAGGCCCGCATCGTCGGCGCCGACAAGCGCACCGACGTCGCGGTCGTCAAGATCGATGCCGCCGGCCTGCCGTTCGTGAAGGTCGGCGACGTCAGCAAGCTCAAGGTCGGCGAATGGGTGATGGCGATCGGCTCGCCGTTCGGGCTGGAGAACACCGTCACCGCCGGCATCGTCAGCGCGAAGGCGCGCGACACCGGCGACTACCTGCCCTTCATCCAGACCGACGTGGCGATCAACCCCGGCAATTCGGGCGGGCCGCTGGTCAACCTGCGCGGCGAGGTGGTGGGCATCAACAGCCAGATCTACTCGCGCTCCGGCGGCTTCATGGGCATCTCCTTCGCCATCCCGATGGACGAGGCGATCCGCGTGGCCGAGCAGTTGCGCACCAGCGGCAAGGTCACGCGCGGGCGCATCGGCGTGCAGATCGACCAGGTCACCAAGGACGTGGCCGAATCCATCGGGCTGGGCAAGCCGCAGGGCGCGCTGGTGCGCAGCGTGGAGCCCGGCGGCCCCGCCGACAAGGCGGGCATCGAGGCGGGCGACATCATCACCCGGTTCGCCGGCCAGGCGATCGAGCGGGCCACCGACCTGCCTCGGCTGGTGGGCAACACCAAGCCCGGTACGCGCGCCGGCATGACGGTGTTCCGGCGCGGCGGCTCGCGCGAGCTGGCGGTGCAGGTGGCCGAGTTCGAGCCCGACAAGCCGGCGCAGCGCGCCCAGGGCTCCGAGCAGCGGCAGCGCGGCTCCGCTTCGCCGGCGGCGCAATCGCTGGGCCTGGCGGTCAGCGACCTGACCGAGGCGCAGCGGGACGAGTTGAACGTCAAGGGCGGCGTGCGCGTCGAGTCGGTGGCGGAGGCAGCCGCCCGCGCCGGCATCCGCGAGGGCGACGTGATCCTGCAGATCGGCAACACCGAGGTCGGCAACGTGCGCGAGTTCGATGCCGTCGTCGCCAAGGTCGACCGCAGCAAGCCGATCCCGGTGCTGCTGCGGCGCGGCGAACTGGCCACCTACCTGCTGATCCGGCCGGCCCGCTGACCGGCGGCCGGCACGGGCAAGCCCCGAACCCGTACTCGGGTTTGGGGTCTTTTTTTGGATCGCGAATCCGCGGGGTGTTGCGTGCGCTCCAAACAAAATTGTGACGGATGGGTTTCAAGTTGGTGTTTGCGCCCACTAACTTGATGGGCGGGGCGTGGGCGATTTGGATAGAATCACGGCCAGCGGCTGCGTCTTTCCCACATATGGAACCGGCCAGAAACCACCATGCGGGATGTGCACCGGGGTGCCCCGGCTGATCCACAGATCGCCCACAAGTTGTCCTGCAAACCCCTCTCCAAAACTGTTGATAAGCTGTGGATGAATTGCATGTTGCTGGGCTGCAACGAGGCCTGGGCGGCCGGGCGCGGGCTGTACGGCCGGGGCTTTTTGCCTACAATGAAGCTCCAACCATCGCAGTTGCCATAGATTGTTGGTTCAGGGCGCGTCGCCAGGCGGCGCGCCCTTTTTTCTTGCCTTCGCTCCAAGCGAATCAAGCACTTAAGCGCTCCCCTTGATGAATCACATCAGAAATTTCTCGATCATTGCGCACATCGACCACGGCAAGTCGACGCTCGCCGACCGATTGATCCAGCGCTGTGGCGGGCTGTCCGATCGGGAGATGGAAGAGCAGGTGCTCGACTCGATGGCGCTCGAAAGGGAGCGTGGGATAACCATCAAGGCGCAGACCGCCGCGCTGCGCTACACGGCGCGCGACGGGCGCGTCTACAACCTCAATCTGATCGACACGCCGGGCCACGTCGACTTCTCGTACGAGGTGAGCCGCTCGCTGTCGGCATGCGAGGGCGCGCTGCTGGTGGTCGATGCCAGCCAGGGCGTGGAGGCGCAGACGGTCGCGAACTGCTACACCGCGCTGGACCTCGGCGTCGAGGTGCTGCCGGTGCTGAACAAGATGGACCTGCCGCAGGCCGACCCCGAGCGGGCCAAGGCGGAGGTCGAGGACGTGATCGGCATCGATGCATCCGAAGCGATCCCCTGCTCGGCCAAGACCGGCATGGGGATCGACGAGATCCTGGAGGCGATCGTCGCCAAGGTGCCGGCGCCGCGCGGCAACCCCGACGCGCCGCTGCGCGCCATGATCATCGACAGCTGGTTCGACAGCTACGTCGGCGTGGTGATGCTGGTGCGGGTGGTCGACGGCGGCCTGAAGAAGGGCGAGCGGATCAAGCTGATGGCCACCGGGGCCGCCTACGAGGCCGGCAGCCTGGGCGTGTTCACGCCGGCCGACCAGCCGCGCGAGTCGCTGCAGGCCGGCGAGGTCGGCTACGTCATCGCCGGCATCAAGGAACTGCAGGCCGCCAAGGTGGGCGACACCCTCACGCTGGAGAAGAAGCTGCCGAACAACGCCGGCAGCGCCACCGAGGCGCTGCCCGGCTTCAAGGAGATCCAGCCGCAGGTGTTCGCCGGCCTGTACCCGGTCGAGGCCAACCAGTACGACAGCCTGCGCGACGCGCTGGAGAAGCTCAAGCTCAACGACGCCTCGCTGCAGTACGAACCCGAAGTCAGCCAGGCGCTGGGCTTCGGTTTCCGCTGCGGCTTCCTGGGCCTGCTGCACATGGAGATCGTGCAGGAGCGGCTCGAGCGCGAGTTCGACCAGGACCTGATCACCACCGCGCCCAGTGTGGTCTACCAGGTGGTGCGGGGCGACGGCGAGGTGATCATGGTCGAGAACCCGTCCAAGATGCCGGAGCAGGGGCGGATCCAGGAAATCCGCGAGCCCATCGTCACCGTGCACCTGTACATGCCGCAGGAGTCCGTCGGCCCGGTGATGACGCTGGCCAACCAGAAGCGCGGCGTGCAGGTCAACATGGCCTACCACGGGCGGCAGGTCATGCTGACGTACGAGCTGCCGCTGGGCGAGATCGTGCTGGACTTCTTCGACAAGCTCAAGTCGGTCAGCCGCGGCTACGCCAGCATGGACTACGAGTTCAAGGAATACCGCCCGTCCGACGTGGTCAAGGTGGACATCCTGCTGAACGGCGACCGGGTGGACGCGCTGTCCATCATCGTGCACCGCAGCCAGGCGCAATACCGTGGCCGGGCGGTGGTGGCCAAGATGCGCGAGATCATCAGCCGGCAGATGTTCGACGTGGCGATCCAGGCCGCCATCGGCGCCAACATCATCGCCCGCGAGACCGTCAAGGCCTTGCGCAAGAACGTGCTGGCAAAATGCTACGGTGGCGACATCAGCCGCAAGCGCAAGCTCCTCGAGAAGCAGAAGGCAGGCAAGAAAAGAATGAAGCAGATCGGCTCGGTCGAAGTCCCCCAGGAAGCATTCCTCGCGATCCTGCAGGTCGAGGAATGAGCGCGGCGCGCCCACGACGCCCCGGGGCTGCCGCCGGGGCGGCCCGCATGGAGGCCTGACCCCATGCCGGTGCTCACCGCCGCGGTCCTCGCGGGATTCGCCGGGTACGCCCTGGCCTGGTACCTGGGCATGGTCGAAGGCAACTTCGCGCTGCTGCTGTTCCTGGCCACCGTGGTGACCGGCCTGTACTGGCTGGCCGAGCGCCTGGTGTTCCTGCCGCGCCGCCGCCGCGCCGCCGATGCCGTGGCGCAGCAGGCCGGGCAGCGCCGCGCCCAGCTGGCCGCCCAGGGCATCAGCCAGGTCGACGGCCCCGACATCGCCCAGGCCCGCCAGAAGCTGCTGATGCAGCCCTGGTGGCTGGACTGGACCGCCGGCCTGTTCCCGGTGATCCTGGCGGTCTTCGTGCTGCGCTCGTTCCTGTTCGAGCCCTTCAAGATCCCGTCCGGCTCGATGATCCCGACGCTGCACGTGGGCGACCTGATCCTGGTGAACAAGTTCGCCTACGGGCTGCGCCTGCCGGTGCTGCACACCAAGGTCACCGAAGGCACGCCGCCGGCGCGCGGCGACGTGATGGTGTTCCGCTATCCGCCCAAGCCGAGCCTGGACTACATCAAGCGCGTGATCGGCGTGCCCGGCGACGAAGTGGCCTACCTGAACAAGCGGCTGTCCATCAACGGCCAGCCGGTTCCCACGCAGCCGCAGGCCGACTTCTTCGAGGAGGACGCCATGCGCTACTCGCGCCAGTTCCGCGAGACGCTGGGCGGCAAGACCTACCGGGTGTTGAACGACCAGGAGCGCCCCGCGTTCGTGCCGGGCGCGGACGACTATCCGTACCGCGACAATTGCCGCTACAGTGTCGAGGGCGTGGTCTGCAAGGTGCCGCCCGGTCACTACTTCATGATGGGGGACAACCGGGATAATTCGCTCGATTCGCGCTACTGGGGCTTCGTGCCCGAGCGCAACATCGTCGGCAAGGCATTCTTCATCTGGATGAATTTCGGCGACCTGAAGCGGATCGGCTCCTTCGAATAAGGCGCTTTCCTGGAGTAGCGAGGGGTATACATGAGGAACATTTCCGTGGTCCGCCAGGCCGGCATTTCGTTCATCGGCATGATCTTCTTCATCGCCCTGCTGGCCGCCGGTGCCGTGCTGGTGGCGCAGGCGATCCCGACCCTGATCGAGTTCCAGGCGGTGGTCAAGGCGATGGAGAGGTCCAAGGACGCCGGCAGCCCTGCCGAGGTGCGCAATTCCTTCGAGCGCGCCGCGCAGATCGACGACATCAAGTCGATCAGCTCCAGGGACCTGGAGATCTCGCGCGCCAACGACCGCACCGTGCTCAAGGTTGCGTACAGCAAGGAAATCCACATGTTCGGCCCGGCGTACCTGCTGCTCAAGTACGCCCACACGACCAAGTAGGAACGGCGTGGATGGCGAAGCGGCCGGGCTCGGAGCGCTGCAGTCGCGGCTGCAGCACCGGTTCGCGCAGCCCCGGCTGCTGCAGCGGGCGCTGACGCACCGCAGTTTCTCCTCCGAGCACTACGAGCGCCTTGAATTCCTCGGCGACGCCGTTCTCGGCCTCGCCGTCTCCTCCATGCTGTACGGGCGGCTGGGCGACCTGGCCGAGGGCGAGCTTTCGCGCGTGCGCGCCAACCTCGTCAAGCAGGAGACGCTGCACCGGCTGGCCGTCGAGCTGGGGCTGCCGGGCCTGCTCAGGCTGGGCGAAGGGGAGGCGCGCTCGGGCGGCCACCGCCGGCCCTCGATCCTGGCCGATGCGCTGGAAGCGGTGATCGGGGCCGTCCACCTCGACGCGGGCTATGCCGCCGCCGAGGCCGTGGTGCAGCGGCTGTTCCGTGACCTGGAGATCGCCCCGGGCATGCAGGCCGCCGCCAAGGATCCCAAGACCGAGTTGCAGGAGTGGCTGCAGGCCCGCAAGATGAAGCTGCCGGTGTACCGAGTGGCCGGCGTGCTGGGCGCCGCCCACAAGCAGACCTTCGACGTGGAGTGCGATGTCCCCGAGCTGGGCGCCAGCGAGCGCGGCATCGGCTCCTCGCGCCGGGCCGGCGAGCAGGCGGCCGCCGCGGCCATGCTGCTGGCGCTCAAGTCCAGGATGAAATGAACCCCGACTCCGACTCCCCAGCTCCCGCCGACCCGCCGGGCGCCGGCGCCTCGGCCCAGCGCTGCGGCGTGGTCGCCATCGTGGGCAAGCCCAACGTCGGCAAGTCGACCCTGCTCAACGCGCTGGTCGGGCAGAAGATCAGCATCACCTCGCGCAAGGCCCAGACCACGCGCCACCGCATCACCGGCATCCGCACGGTCGGCGACACGCAGTTCATCTTCGTGGACACCCCCGGCTTCCAGACCCGCCATGCGACGGCGCTCAACCGCTCGCTGAACAAGACCGTGATGGGGGCGATCGGCGACGTCGACCTGGTGCTGTTCGTGGTCGAGGCCGGGCGCTTCACCCTGGCCGACGCCAAGGTGCTGTCGCTGCTCAAGCCGGACGTCCCGGCGCTGCTGGTGGCCAACAAGCTGGACACGGTGCACCGGCGCGGCGAGCTGGCGCCCTGGCTGCGCGACATGCAGGAGCGGCATCCGTTCGCCGAGTTCGTGCCCATGTCGGCCAAGAATCCCAAGGACGTGGCGCGCCTGTTCGCGATCTGCGGCAAGTACCTGCCGCAGCAGCCCTGGTGGTACGGCGAGGACGAGCTGACCGACCGCAGCGAGCGGTTCCTGGCCGGCGAGACGGTGCGTGAGAAGCTGTTCCGGCTGACCGGCGAGGAACTGCCCTACACCTCCACGGTGGTGGTCGACAAGTTCGAGGAGGAGCCCAGCCCCCAGCACGGCCGCTTCGTGCGGATCGCCGCCACCATCATCGTCGAGCGCGACGGCCACAAGGCCATGGTGATAGGCGACAAGGGCGAGCGGCTCAAGCGCATCGGCACCGAGGCCCGGCAGGAACTGGAGAAGCTGCTCGGCGCCAAGGTCTTCATCGAGCTGTGGGTCAAGGTGCGCACCGGCTGGGCCGACGACGAGGCGCGGGTGCGCAGCTTCGGCTATGAGTGAATGACGAATGACGAATGACGAATGACCGATGACAGAGGGCATACCGGGTCATTCGTCATCGAGCGCAGCGATGTCATTCGTCATGCCGTCCTGGAGCGCAGCGCCGTCATCCGCCATGCCGCCATGAAGCGAACCTCCGACGAACCCGCCTTCGTCCTGCACCGCTACGACTGGAGCGAGTCCAGCCTGATCCTGGAGGTGTTCACCCGCCGGCACGGCCGCGTGGCGCTGGTGGCCAAGGGCGCCAAGCGCCCGAGTTCCAGCTTCCGCCCGGTGCTGCTGCCGCTGCAGCCCTTGCGGCTGGCGTTCGGCGGCGATGCGGAGATCCGCACGCTCCGGTCGGCCGAATGGGTGGGCGGGCAGGTCATGCCCACCGGCGATGCGCTGCTGTCCGGCTATTACCTGAACGAGCTGCTGCTGCGGCTGCTGGCGCGCGATGACCCCCACCCGCGGCTGTTCGATGCCTACGCCGCGGCGGTCCAGGTGATTGCCTCGGAACATGGCGAAGCCCTGCAGCCGGCCTTGCGCGCCTTCGAGCTGCTGCTGCTGCGCGAAGCCGGCTTCCTGCCGGCGCTGCAAGCGCAGACACCCACGCAGGAGCCGCTGCTGCCGCAGGCCCGGTACGCCCTGCAGCCCGAAGGCGGACTGGTGGCCGCGCCGGAGGGCGAGCGTGCCAGCCTGGCCGGCCATCGATGGCGGGCGCTGCAGGCTGCGCTGGACGACCCGGCGCCGTACTCGGCCACCCTGCGGGCGGCGTCCGCCATGCCCGAACTCAAGCCGCAACTGCGCCAGCTGCTGCACTACCATTGCGGCGTCGCCACGCTGCGCACGCGCCAGCTGATGCTGGACCTCCAGTCCCTATGAGCCCGAACCGCACGACCCTGTCCGTCAACCTGAACAAGATCGCGCTGGTGCGCAACACGCGCCACCTGGGCATTCCCAGCGTGACCCGCGCTGCCTCGATCTGCCTGGAGGCCGGCGCGCACGGCATCACGGTGCACCCGCGCCCGGACGGTCGCCACATCCGGGGAGAGGACGTCACCGGCCTGAGCGAGCTGGTCATCCACCATGCTGGCGCCGAGTTCAACATCGAAGGCAATCCCTTCCACAACCTGATGGAGCACGTGCGCCGCCTGCGCCCGCACCAGTGCACCTTCGTGCCCGACAGCGAGGGCCAGTTCACCAGCGACCACGGCTGGGACCTGCCGGCCGATGCCGACCGGCTGCGCCCGCTGGTGCAGGAAGCGCGAGCCCTGGGCGTGCGCGTCAGCCTGTTCATGGATCCGCGTGCGGACATGATGGCGGCGGCGCACGCCGTCGGCGCGGACCGGGTGGAGCTCTACACCGAGAGCTATGCGCGCGCGTGGGGCACCCAGCGGCAGGACGAGGTGCTGTGCGGTTTTGCCGAGGCGGCCCGGGCGGCGCAGGCGGCGGGCCTGGACGTGAACGCCGGCCACGACCTCAACCGCGACAACCTGGCGGACTTCCTGCGGGCCGTGCCCGGCGTCAGGGAAGTCTCGATCGGCCATGCCCTGATCGCCGATGCGCTGGAGCTGGGCTACGCCGCCACGGTGCGCGAGTACCTGGCCTGCATCGAGCGCGCGTTCGCCTGAAGTGAAAGCCGAGCCCCGAAGCGCCCGTGGCGCGCCCGCCGGAAGGGGCACCACCAGCGGCCCGGCCGGCGGAGGTGCCGCGTGATCTACGGCATCGGCACCGACATCTGCGACGTGCGCCGCATCCGCGCGTCCCTGGAGCGCCATGGCGAGCGCTTCGCCCGCCGCATCCTGGGCGACCGCGAACTGCAGGTCTTCCTCGCCCGCCGCGCCCGCTGGCCCGAGCGCGGCGTGCGCTACCTGGCCACCCGCTTCTCGGCCAAGGAGGCCTTCAGCAAGGCGGTGGGGCTGGGCATGCGCATGCCCATGACCTGGCGCCACTGCGAGGTCGCCAACCGGCCCGGCGGCCAGCCGGTCCTGGTGCTGCACGGCGACCTGAAGCAGTGGTTCGACGCACGCGCCCTGAAGGCGCACCTCAGCGTGACCGACGAGAGCGATTACGCGGCCAGCTTCGTGGTCGTGGAACAGGAACGACAAGACACCGCATGAATGAACACGCCCCCGTGATCCTGGACATCGCCGGGACCGAACTCAGCTCCACCGATCGCCGCCGGCTCGCCCATCCGCTGACCGGCGGACTGATCCTGTTCACCCGCAACTGGCAGGACCACCAGCAGCTCACCCAGCTGTGCGCCGACATCAAGGCGGTGCGGCCGGACGCCCTGATCTGCGTGGACCACGAGGGGGGCCGGGTGCAGCGCTTCCGCCATGGCGGGTTCACCCACCTGCCGCCGATGCGCGCCTTCGGCGAGCTGTGGATGCGCGATGCGCTGGCGGCCACCCAGGCGGCCACGGCGGCCGGCTACGTGCTCGGAGCGGAACTGCGCGCCTGCGGCGTCGATTTCAGCTTCACGCCGGTGCTCGACCTCGACTGGCAGGACACGACCTCCACGCAGGTGCCTGCGCCGGCTGCCGCTCGCGGCCGCGCGGCACCCGCGGGGCGGCCCGGCGCCTCCCGCAGCGGTGTGATCGGGGACCGCGCCTTCCATGGCGATGCGCGGGTGGTCACGCTGCTGGCCCAGAGCCTGATGCTCGGCTTGCTGCAGGCCGGCATGGCCAACTGCGGCAAGCATTTCCCCGGCCACGGTTTCGTCAGGGCCGATTCGCACACCGAAATCCCGATGGACCGGCGCAGCCTCAAGGCCATCCTGGCCGACGACGCCGCGCCCTACGGGTGGCTCAACATGGCGCTGACCAGCCTGATGCCGGCCCACGTGATCTACCCCAAGGTGGACAGCCGGCCGGCGGGCTTCTCGCGCCGCTGGCTGCAGGAGATCCTGCGCGAGCGGCTGCGCTTCACCGGCGCGGTGTTCAGCGACGACCTGAGCATGGAAGGCGCGCGCCGCATCGACGGGCGGCTGGTGAGCTACACCGAAGCGGCGGTCGCCGCGCTCGCGGCCGGCTGCGACATGGTGCTGCTGTGCAACCAGTCGCTGGGCGACGGCCACTCGGTCGACGAACTGCTGGACGGACTGGCCGCGGCGCAGGCCCAGGGGCAGTGGCAGCCCGATCCCGCCGGCGAGCAACGCCGGCTGGCCCTGCTCCCGGTCGGCCAGCCGCCGGGCTGGGACGAACTGATGGTGCAGCCGCACTACATGCAGGCGCTGCGCCTGCTGCCCTGACCCCGCTTCAGCGCAGCAGCGAGATCACGTCGATGGTCGGCGGCACGCCCAGGCGCATCGGCAGGCCGATCATGCCGGTACCCGGCGTGACGTAGAGGCGGCCGGCGGGCGTGTCGTACAGGCCATCCCACCAGGCGTTACGGGTCAGGTTCCGCAGCACCTGATCGGTCAGCCAGGGCAGGCGGATCTGCCCACCGTGGGTATGGCCGGCCATGGCCAGGAAAGCCGAGCCCGGGGGCAGGAAGGCGTAGGTGTCCGGCTGGTGGGCCAGCACCAGCCGGGGCGGGTGCGGGCCCCGCAACGAGCGGATCTGGCCGCGCGGCGAGCCGCCCCACAGGTCGGCCAGGCCCACCAGCTCCCAGCCTTTCCAGCGGATGCGCCGCCCCTCGATCACCTGCACGCCATGGGCCTGCAGCGCTTGCCGCAGCGCGCCGGCCACCGGCGGGCCGGGTGCCCCGGTGTCGTGGTTGCCCAGCACCGCGAAGGCCGGCACGCGCAGGTCGCGCAGGGGAGCGAAGCCTGTGGCCAGGTCCCGGCGCGGCTCGTTGGTCCAGTCGCCTGCGAAGAACACCGCATCGACCCCCAGTTCGTTCAGGCGCCGGACCAGCCGGCGCAACTGGTGGTCGCGGCCGAACAGGCCCTGGTGGAGGTCGGCCACCAGGGCGATCCGGACCGGCTCGGCCGGCGCCGGTGCGCCGCGCAGCACGGTCTCGCGCACCCGCAGCATCTCGGGTTCGGCCAGGCGCGCCCAACTGCCGGCCGCCAGCGCGAGCGCGAGCAGCAGGCACAGGATGCGAGCGCGCCGCGTGGTGCAGTACAGCCCCAGGGCTGCAACCGCGGCCAGCGCCAGCGGGAAGGCCGCCGATAGCCAGAACAGCCACAGCCGCAGGAAATGCAGGACCTCACGGCCCGGTGTCGTCCAGCGGTCCTGCCAGTCCCAGCCCGTGACCGCCAGGCTCGCGACGGTCCAGGCGAGCAGGGCGGCCGAGAGCCGGAGCGCAACCCGTCGCGCGCCGGCCGTGCCGCCGGGCGCAACCGGCACCTACGCGCCTTCGCGCCGCAGCGCCGGGAACAGGATCACGTCGCGGATGCTGGGGCTGTCGGTCAGCAGCATCATGAGCCGGTCGATGCCGATGCCGCAGCCGCCGGTGGGCGGCATGCCGTACTCGAGCGCGCGCACGAAGTCGTGGTCGAAGTACATGGCCTCGTCGTCGCCGGCGTCCTTGGCGTCGACCTGGGCGGCGAAGCGGGCGGCCTGGTCCTCGGCGTCGTTCAGCTCGGAGAAGCCGTTGGCCATCTCGCGCCCCGTGATGTACAGCTCGAAGCGCTCGGTGACCTCGGGCCGCTGGTCGTTGGCGCGCGCCAGCGGCGAGATCTCGGTCGGGTGCTCCATGATGAAGGTGGGCTGCCAGAGCTTCTCTTCCACCGCCTCCTCGAAATACAGCACCTGCAGGCTGGCCAGCGTACGGCCGGACAGGCGGTCCTTGTCTTCCGACAGGCCCAGCTTCTTCAGCGCCGCGACCAGCCAGTCGCGGTCGTCTGCGCCGGCGCCCGCTTCGGTGTGCCTGCCGATCGCCTGGCGGATGGTGAGGCGCTCGAAGGGCGCGGCCAGGTCCACCGGCCGGCCGGAGTACGCCAGCTGCAGCGTGCCGGCGGCCTTCTGCGCCGCGTCGCGCACCAGCGCCTCGGTGAAGTCCATCAGGTCGCGGTAGTTCCAGTACGCCGCGTAGAACTCCATCATGGTGAACTCGGGGTTGTGGCGCACCGAGATGCCTTCGTTGCGGAAGTTGCGGTTGATCTCGAACACCCGCTCGAAGCCGCCGACGATCAGGCGCTTGAGGAACAGTTCCGGCGCGATGCGCAGGAACATCTGCTGGTCCAGCGCGTTGTGGTGCGTCACGAAGGGCCGCGCATTGGCGCCGCCGGGAATGGGGTGGAGCATGGGCGTCTCCACCTCCAGGAAGTCGTGCTGCACCATGAAGTCGCGGATGCCCGAGATCGCCTTGCTGCGCGCGACGAAACGCTTGCGCGCCTCCTCGTCGGTCATCAGGTCGACGTAGCGCTGGCGGTACTTGACCTCCTGGTCGGCGATGCCGTGGAACTTGTCGGGCATCGGCCGCAGGCTCTTCGTGAGCAGGCGGACCGACGTGGCGTGCAGCGACAGCTCGCCGGTGCGCGTCTTGAACACCTTGCCCTCGGCGCCCAGGATGTCCCCCAGGTCCCAGTGCTTGAAGGCGGCATAGGCCTCCTCGCCGACGGCATCGCGCGTGACGTAGACCTGGATGCGGCCGCTCGCGTCCTGCAGCGTGGCGAAGCTGGCCTTGCCCATCACGCGCTTGAGCATCATCCGGCCGGCCACCCGCGCCACCGTGCCTTCGGCCTCCAGCCGTTCGGCGGGCTTGTCGCCGTGCGCGGCGTGCAGGTCGGCCGCGTGGTCGGCCGGCTTGTAGTCGTTGGGGAAGGCGACCCCCCGGCCTTCGCGCTGCGCGTCGCGCAGCGCCTTGAGTTTTTCGCGCCGTTCGGCAATCAGCTGGTTGTCGTCGGCGGCTGCGGCGCTGGCCGCGGGCGTTTGGGGCTGGGACATGGGCAGGGGGCGCGTTGCAGGCTGCGCAGGGGCAAACCGCTGATTTTAGTTTTGCCTGCCCGCCGGCTACCGGCTACGGATAATCGCCAGCCATGTTCCTGCGCGCCGGTGCCCTGTCCCTGGCCTTGCTGCTGGCCAGCCGGTTGCTGGGCGTGGCGCGCGAGTCGGCGCTGGCGGCGGCATTCGGCAGCAGCGGGCTGGCCGACCTCGCCGTGCTCGCGCTGGCGGACTGGGTTGCAGGCCGGGCTGATGGGCCGCTCGGGCGAGATCTTCGTGCTGGACATGGGCGAGCCGGTGCGCATCGTCGAACTGGCGCGCATGCTGATCCGGCTGTCGGGGCGCACCGAACAGGAGATCCCGATCAGCTTCACGGGGCTGCGTCCGGGCGAAAAGCTGTACGAGGAGTTGCTGGCCGACGACGAGACGACCCTGCCGACCCCGCACCCCAAGCTGCGCGTGGCCAAGGCGGGCAGCCCCCCGCCGGACATGGAAGCGGTGGCGCGCTGGATCGAGGACGCCGGCGCTGCGCCATCCGGGGCCGAACTGCGTGAATGGCTGCGCGCCCAGGTTCCCGAGTACACACCGCCTGGCGCCGCTCCCGTCCCCCCGGGCCCTGGCCCCTAAGCGCCCGGCGCCCGGGGCTTCGGATTGCCGTTCTCAGGCAATCCCGGTCCTTGCAAGGACGTCCCCGACCAGTTCCAGCCGCAGCAGCGGGTTGTCCAGCTCCATCAGCCGCTGCCTGAGCGCCACCGGTAGCGGCAGCAGCTCGCACCAGCGGTTGGCGACCCAGCCGCAATCGTCCAGCCGCCAGGGCGGCGCGATCGGCACCGGCCCGGCACCGGCCGCCTTGTCCTGCAGCGACCGGATCAGGCGGCCGAGCGCGTCCGAAGCGGGCTGCAGGTCCGCAGGCACCGGCACCGCGAGGTCGGCATCGAGCTGCTGCACATCGGCGACCCACAGGCCGTGCCTGAGCTGGTCGCTGGAGCGGATGCGAAAGCGCTGGCTGCCGAGGGCGCGGATCGTCATCAATCCGGGCCGCGGCTGCTCCAGCGCCTCGATGGTGGCGAGCGTGCCGACGGTCGCGAAGGCTTCCGGACCGCTGCCGGGTTGCCGCACCTCCTGGCCCTGCGTGAGCGACACCACGCCGAACGGCGCCCCCGCGCGGTGGCAGCGCCCGATCATGTCCAGGTAGCGCACCTCGAAGATTCGCAGCGGCAGCACGCCGCCGGGGAACAGCACCGTGCCCAGCGGAAACAGCGGGAGCGACTGCAAGGTGAGGGCGGTGGCCAAGGAGAAACCCCGGGTGACGCCGCTATCATCCCACGCGGACTGTGACGCCGGAGCGATGGGCTACCAAATACTTTCCTTCCTCCTCGATGTGGCCAGCGGCCTGCTCGGCGGCGCCTGCCTGCTGCGGCTGTACATGCAGCGGCAGCGCGTGCCCTTCGGCAATCCCATCGGCCGCTTCGTCTTCGCCCTGACCGACTGGATCGTGCTGCCGCTGCGCAAGGTGCTGCCCCCGCTGGCGCGCTGGGACACCGCCAGCCTCGTCGCGGCCTTCCTCTTCGAGCTGGCCCAGTACGCGATCCTGTGGGCCCTGTTCGGCGGCGGCCTGGGCGTGGTCGCCGTCTTCGCGATGGCCCTGTACGGGCTGGTGCGGCTGGTGCTGTCGGCACTCACCGCGCTGGTGATCGTCTATGCGGTGCTCTCGTGGGTCCAGAGCGATTCGATGCTCACCGACATCGTCGACCGGCTGTGCGCGCCGCTGCTGCGGCCCTTTCGCCGCCTCATCCCGCTGGTGGGCGGCATCGACCTGTCGCCGCTGGCCCTGCTGGTGCTGCTGCAGGTGCTGACGATGATGCTGGCCGCGGTGTTCCGGCCGGTGCTGTAGCGCTCAGATCACCGCATCGGCCGGCTGGCGCAGCAGCATGGCCAGCGTGTGCGCCACCTTCTGGCGCAGCTCGCGCCGGTCGCAGATGAAGTCGACCGCCCCCTTGTGCTGCAGGAACTCGGCGCGCTGGAAGCCCTCGGGCAGCGTCACGCGCACCGTCGACTCGATCACGCGCGGGCCGGCAAAGCCGATCAGCGCCTTCGGCTCCGCGATCACCACGTCGCCGACGAACGCGAAGCCGGCGCTCACCCCGCCCATGGTCGGGTCGGTGAGCACGCTGACGTAGGGCAGGCCCTTCCTGGCCAGCCGCGTGAGGGCGGCGTTGGTCTTGGCCATCTGCATCAGCGACAGCAGGCCTTCCTGCATGCGCGCGCCACCGGTGGCCGTGAAGCAGACGAAGGGCACCTTCTGCTCGACGGCGCTCTCGACGCCGCGCGAGAAGCGCTCCCCCACGACGCTGCCCATGCTGCCGCCCATGAAGTCGAATTCGAAGGCGGCGGCCACCAGGCTGATGCCGTGCACGGCGCCGCCCATGACGACCAGGGCGTCGGTCTCGCCGGTGTTCTCCAGCGCTTCCTTCAGCCGCTCGGGGTAGCGCCGGCTGTCCTTGAACTTGAGCGCGTCGACCGGCAGCACTTCCTGGCCGATCTCCCAGCGGCCTTCCGGGTCGAGGAAGGCGTCGAGGCGGGCCCGCGCCCCGATGCGGTGGTGGTGGCTGCAGCTGGGGCACACGTTCTGGTTGTGCTCGAGGTCGGTCTTGTACAGCACCGTTTCGCAGCTGGGGCACTTGACCCACAGGCCCTCGGGCACGCCGCGGCGCTCATTCGGGTCGGTCGGTTGGATCTTGGGGGGCAGCAGTTTCTCGAGCCAGCTCATGGGCGGGTGCTCCTGGGCAATCGGGTGATTCTATGAGTCGAGGGCCTGGCGGATCTCGCGCAGGAAGGCGGCCGCGGCCGGCCCCACGCGTTCGCGCGGCTGGTCTTCGATCAGCTGGATGATCCGGGTGCCGATCACCACCGCGTCCGCGACGCGGCCGACGGCGCGCGCGCTGGCCGCGTCGCGGATGCCGAAGCCCACGCCCACGGGGATGCGCACGTGCTCGCGGATGCGCGGCAGCATCTGCTCGACGGCGGACGTGTCCAGGTGGCCGGCACCGGTCACGCCCTTGAGCGACACGTAGTAGACGTAGCCGCTGGCCACGCGCGCCACCTGCTGCATGCGCCGGGGCGTGCTGGTGGGTGCCAGCAGGAAGATCAGGTCGAGGCCGGCCGCCCGGAGATCGGCGGCGAACGCCTCGCACTCCTCCGGCGGATAGTCGACCACCAGCACGCCGTCGACGCCGGCGGCCGCCGCATCGCGCGCGAACGCGCCGGCGCCGTGCGTGAGGTCGTAGCGTTCGACCGGGTTGGCGTAACCCATGAGGACGACCGGCGTGCGGCTGTCGCGTTCGCGGAAGCTGCGTACCATGGCCAGCACCTGGGCCAGCCCGACCCCGCCGGCCAGCGCCTTCTCGCCGGCCTTCTGGATCACCGGGCCGTCGGCCATCGGGTCGGAGAAGGGCACGCCCAGTTCGATGACGTCGGCGCCCGCTTCCACCATGGCGTGCATCAGCTGCGGCGTGACGTCCGGGTAGGGGAAGCCGGCGGTGACGTAGGGGATGAGCGCCTTGCGGCCGGCGGAGGCCAGACGGGCGAAGGTGGCGGCGATGCGGCTCACTGGGGGCCGCCTTTCACCTTCAGGCCGCGCATGGAAGGCCGGTCGTAGAAATCCACGCCCGCCAGGTCCGCCACCGTGCCGATGTCCTTGTCGCCGCGGCCGGACAGGTTGACCAGGATGCTCTGGTCGGGCTTCATGGTCTTCGCCAGCTTCATGGCATGGGCCACCGCGTGGCTGGATTCCAGCGCCGGGATGATGCCCTCCGTGCGGCACAGGTAATGGAAGGCGTCCAGCGCCTCCCGGTCGGTGATGCCGACATACTCGGCGCGCCCGCTGTCCTTCAGCCACGCATGTTCGGGGCCCACGCCGGGGTAGTCGAGGCCGGCGCTGACGCTGTGGGTCTCGGTGATCTGGCCATTGGCGTCCTGCAGGATGTAGGTGCGGTTGCCGTGCAGCACGCCGGGGCTGCCGCGCTGCAGCGAGGCCGAGTGCTTGCCGCTGTCCAGCCCTTCGCCGGCGGCCTCCACGCCGACCAGGCGGGTCGCCTCGAAGGGAATGTAGGGATGGAAGATGCCCATGGCGTTGCTGCCTCCGCCCACGCAGGCGACCACCACGTCGGGCTGGCGGCCGGTCATCTGGGGCATCTGCTCGATGCACTCGTTGCCGATCACGCTCTGGAAGTCGCGCACCATCATCGGATAGGGGTGCGGGCCGGCCACCGTGCCGATGATGTAGAACGTGTTCTCCACGTTGGTGACCCAGTCGCGCATGGCCTCGTTCAACGCGTCCTTCAGCGTGCGGCTGCCGGACTCGACCGGCACCACGCGCGCGCCCAGCAGGTTCATGCGATAGACGTTGGGGCTCTGGCGCTTCACGTCCTCGCTGCCCATGTAGACCACGCACTCGAGTCCGTAGCGGGCGCAGATGGTGGCGGTGGCGACGCCGTGCTGGCCGGCGCCGGTCTCGGCGATGACGCGCGGCTTGCCCATGCGGCGCGCCAGCATGGCCTGGCCGATCACGTTGTTGATCTTGTGGGCGCCGGTGTGGTTGAGGTCTTCGCGCTTGAGGTAGATCTGGGCGCCGCCCATCTCGCGGCTCATGCGCTGCGCGTGGTAGACGGGCGAGGGCCGGCCGACGAAATGGGCGAGCTCGTAGCGGAATTCGGCCAGGAACTCCGGGTCGTGCTGGTAGCGCGCGTAGGCGGCGCGCAATTCTTCGATGGCGTGGGTCAGCGTCTCGCTGACGAAGCTGCCGCCGTAGGGGCCGAAATGGCCGGCGGCATCAGGCTGAGGAGAGGAGGGCATTCGGGGACCTTGCAAGAAGTGCGTCGGCGGCACGCACGGCCGCGACGAACCGATGGATCTTGTCCGGGTCCTTGACGCCCTTGGACGCCTCGACCCCGGAACTCACATCAACGGCCAGCGTCCTGCAACGCGGCCGTACCTGCACGATGCCATCGGCCACGTTTGCAGGTGTCAGTCCACCAGACAAGACGAGGTGAGCGTTGACGCTTGGTGGAAGCCGTGACCAATCGAATGCCTTGCCGCCGCCGCCGAAGCCCTCGACATGGGCATCGAGGAGCAGCGACCGGGCGCTGGAGTAGGAAGCCGCGAATTTTACCAAGTCGAAGGTTTCGGCGGCGTGCAGCGGGATGCGCGCGGCCCGCATCCAGGGGTGCGCGCCATGGCCGCTGGCGGCGTCGCATTGCCCGGGCGTTTCGTCGCCGTGGAACTGCAGCATGGCGCCGGGCACGCCCCGCGCGGCCCTCAGCACGGTCTCCGGGGCTTCGTTGACGAACAGCAGCACCGGCGTGACGAAGGGCGGCAGGCGGCGCGACAGTTCGGCCGCCCGCTGCGCGGTCACGAAGCGCGGGCTCTTCGGGTAGAGGACGAAGCCGACGGCATCGGCACCCGCCTCGACGGCGGCGTCGACGTCCTGCTCACGCGTGAGGCCGCAGATCTTGATCCGCGTGCGCGGGCTCGGCAGGGGATGCGCGGCGCTCATGGCAGCCAATCATAAGCAGCGGTGCGCTCCGGCAAGCCCCAGCGGGGCTCGTACACCGGGCCGAGGAAATACAGCCCGTCCGGCGAGAACGTGGGCGCGGCGGCATCCCGGCTGCGCGCAGCCAGCACCTCGTCCATCCACTGCGGCGGCTGCAGCCCCTGGCCGACCTGCACCAGGCAGCCCATGATGTTGCGGATCATGTGGTGCAGGAAGGCGTCGGCCTCGAATTCGAAGCGCCAGTAGGGGCCGCGGCGCGTGATCTCGATGCGCCGCATCGTCTTCACCGGCGACTTCGCCTGGCAGGCCGACGCGCGGAACGAGGTGAAGTCGTGCCGGCCGAGCAATCGCTGCGCGGCGTCGCGCAGGGGGGCTTCGTCGAGCGGCCGGAACACCCAGCCGGTGCGGCCGGCTTCCAGGCTGGGGCGCACCGGCGACTGCAGCAGCACGTAGGCGTAGCGGCGGGCCAGCGCGCAGGCGCGCGAGTGGAACTCGTCGGGCACCGGCTGGGCCCATTGCACGGCGATGTCGGCCGGCAGGTAGCGGTTGGTGCCGCGAACCCAGGAGAAGGGCTCGCGACTCACTGGCGTGTCGAAATGGACGACCTGCATGAGCCCGTGCACCCCGGCGTCGGTGCGGCCGGCGCAGACGGTGGAGACGGGCTGGTCGGCGAAGCGGGCGAGGGCGGCCTCGAGACGGTCCTGCACCGTGCGGCCGGAGGGCTGGCTCTGCCAGCCGTCGTAGGCCTGCCCGAGGTAGCTGATGGCCAGGGCCCATCTCATGGGCGGCCTGCGCTGGGTTGCGGGATCAGCCGATCTCCGCCAGCAGCTTCTGCGCGCGCGACCGGAGTTCGCCGGAGGCTTCGGCGATCACTTCCTGCGCCAGGCTGCGGGCGCCGTCGGCGTCGCCGATGGCGTTGAACTCCTCGGCCAGTGCCAGCTTGGTGGCCAGCGGGTCGTCGCCACCGGTCGCTGCCGTCTCCAGGCCGGCGGTGGTCAGGCTCGAATCGCCGGTGTCCGCGGCTGCGGCCGGCCCTGCTTCGGCCGCGGGCGCGCCCAGGTCCAGCGACAGCGCGCCCAGGTCGAACTCGATCATGCCGCCGTCGGCCGCCGCAGGCGCCGGCGCCGCGGCCGCCGGTGCGCCGGCCGGCGCCGCCGCAGCGGGCGCATCGAGGTCGAAGCTGAGGCCGTTGTCGGAGAGCGCCAGGTCGGGCGTGTCCAGCTGGACCGGCCCGGCGGGCGCCGGCTTCGGGTGCACCGCCGCAGCCGGGGTGGCCAGGCCGAAATCCATGTCCAGTGCCGGCGCGGCGGGAGCCGCCGGCGGCACTGCCAGGGTGGTGGCAGGGTCCGTCGAGGGCGCAGCCGCGGCCGGCGCACCGGCCGGGTCGTCCAGTGAGAAATCGAGGTCCAGGTCGACTGCGGCGCCGCTCGCTTCCTCGTGCAGCGGGGCCTCCTGCCGCGCCGGGGCCATGCCGATGGCCGCCCCCGCTGCGCCCGCGTCGCCGGCCGAGGGCTGGCCGCCCGGCTGGTACATCGGGTTGGACGGGTCCAGTTCCAGCCCCAGCTCGCAGATGTGCGCCCATTCCGGGCCCTGGCCCTGTGCCAGGCCATAGGCCTCGCCGGCGAGCTGCTCGAAAGCCTTGGCGTCGTGGCGCTTGGCGTAGATCTCCAGCAGCTTGGCGTGGATGGCGATGCGGTGCGGGTTGATGCGGACGGCTTCCTTGAGGATCTCCTCGGCCTGCAGGTCGCGGCCGTAGGCGAGGTACACATCCGCTTCGGCCACCGGATCGACGTCGCCGGCGGCGTCGAGCTGGCTCGGCGAATACACCATCGAGGAGCCGGTCGGAGTGCCTTCCGCCGTGTCGATGCGCTGGCCGCCGCTGGCGCCGAAGAACGAGTCCGGCTGCAGGCGGCTTTCCAGGAAGGAACTGTCGACCTGCGTCGCCTTGCGGCGCTGGCGGATCTTCCAGATGCCCAGGCCCAGCAGCAGCGCCAGGATGCCGCCTCCGGCCGCCGGGAGCAGCGGGTTGTCCAGCAGCTCGTCGGCCAGGCTGGGCTCGGGCAGGGGCGCGGGCGGCGCCGCCGGCCGCTTGGGAGCGGCGGCAGCCGGTGCCGAGGCCGGCGCAGCAGGGGCGGGTGCGGCCGTCGCATCCGTCGCGGGCGCCGAGGCAGCGGCCGCTGCCGCCGAAGCGGAAGCCGGCGCCGAGGCAGGCGCTGCCGTCGCGGAAGCCTGGGTGCTGTCCGGCGCCGGCGCGGATGCTGCAGCCGAGGCAGCAGCGGCGGCCGGCGTCGCCCCAGCCGGTGCAGACGCAGGCGCCGCGGCCGCCGCGGCCGGCGAAGGAACGGGCAGCGAAGGCAGCGCGGGGCTGGAGCCGGGCCGCGCGGGGCTGGTGGCAGCCGTGCCGGTGCCGCCCGGGACGGCGCCGCTGAGCTGGTTGAGTTCGCTCAGGTTGCGGTTCAGCTCGGCGACGCGGCTGGCCGTGTCCTGGGCCGCGCGGTCGCGCGCGATCTGGTCGGCGCTGGCCTTGCCCTGCACGCCGCCCTTGGACAGGGTCAGCTTGTCGGGGGAGGCCGCCGCAGGCTTCTTGTCCTCGACCTGGGCCTGCACCCGGCCGCTGGCCTGCCGCTGCGGCTGGCCGGCCGGCGCCGCGGCCACGCCTTCGGCGAGGCGGCGCCGGAACTCATTGAAGTCGCGACTTTGCGCCAGCACCATCTGGCGCGCTTCGGAAGGCGCGACCGACTGCGCCTGCTCGGCCGTGGGCAGGCTGAGCACGGCGCCTGCGCGCAACCGGTTGACGTTGCCCTGGACGAAGGCATCGGGGTTGGCGCGCAGCATGGCGACCAGCATCTGGTCGAGTGACACGTGGCCGGCCTTGTGGGCGCCGGCAATGGCGCCGGCGGTGTCGCCGGACTGCACGGTGACCTTGCGCTCCTCGCTGTCGCGTGCGGGCGCAACCGGTGCCGCAGCGGCAGGCGTGCGGCTGGCGGTGGCCGGCGCGGTGCGCTGCGGAGCCACCGGGGTGGGCACGGCCGAGCGCTGCGGCGCGGGCGACACCTGGGCGGCCAAGGGTGTGCGGCCCTGCCGCAAGGCCGGCGGGTCGAACAGCATCGTGAAGTCGCGCACGATGCGGCCGGACGACCAGGTGGTCTCCAGGATCAGGTCGATGAAGGGGTCGTTGACCGGCCGCTGGCCGGACAGCCGCAGGAAATGGCGTCCGTCCGGACGCTTTTCGAGCGTGATCGTCAGGCCGGGGAGCGCGGGGCTGTACTCCATGCCCGCTGACCTGAAGGCATCGGGGGTGGCCATGTTGACGCGCAGGCTGGCGATCTCGTCCGCGGTGATGCCGGGCAGTTCGATGTCGGCGCGCAGCGGCTCGCCGAGCGCGGACTGGACCGTGACGCGGCCCAAGGCAAGGGCCTGCGCCGGCGGAGAGGGCAGGCTGAACAAGGCGGCCGCGGCAAGCGCCAATGCATGGGCTTGCCACGGCCGTTTCATCTTGTCGTTTGTTGAGGCCCCCACCGCTCGGTCTGCAGGCAGTTTTGTTCTCTTCATGCGGACATTCGCCTCGAGACGGATATAGCTAAAAGGACCATAGCATCAATGTCTTAGGGCGACAAGCTGAGACAAGGCTTAACGTTCGGAGCCGGTTGCCGAACCCGACAAGGCGCAGGCTCATGTTGCCACTCGACAACGAACTGTAAATGCGCCGTTACAGACACGCGCCGCCGGTGACCGTCGCGGCGCGATGGCGCTGATCAGGCGTCGAGCAGGATGCGCAGCATGCGGCGCAACGGTTCGGCTGCGCCCCAGAGCAGCTGGTCGCCGATGGTGAAGGCGCCCAGGTACTGCGGCCCCATCGCCATCTTGCGCAGGCGTCCGACCGGAATGCCGAGCGTGCCGGTCACCGACACCGGCGTGAGGTCCTTTAGCGTGGCTTCGCGGGTGTTGGGCACCACGCGCACCCACTCGTTGTCGGCCGCGATCAGGGCTTCGATGTCGGCCAGCGGGACGTCCTTCTTCAGCTTGAAGGTCAGGGCCTGGCTGTGGCAGCGCATCGCGCCCACGCGCACGCAGAAGCCGTCGACCGGCACGGCGGCGCTGCCGAAGCCCGGACCCTGGCCGAGGATCTTGTTGGTTTCGGCGCCGGCCTTCCATTCCTCGCGCGACACGCCCTCGCCGAGGTCCTTGTCGATCCAGGGAATCAGCGAGCCGCCCAGCGGTACGCCGAAGTTTTCGGTTTCGGCGCCGCCCATGGATTGCTGGCGCGCCAGCACCTTGCGGTCGATCTCCAGGATGGCGGACTTGGGGTCGTCCAGCAGCGCGCCGACTTCGGCATGCAGGGTGCCGAACTGGGTCAGCAGTTCGCGCATGTGCTGCGCGCCGCCGCCCGACGCGGCCTGGTAGGTCATGCTGCTCATCCACTCGACCAGCCCGGCCTTGTAGAGCGCACCCACGCCCATCAGCATGCAGCTGACCGTGCAGTTGCCGCCGATCCAGTTGCGCCCGCCCTTGCCCAGCGCGTTCCGGATGACCGGCAGGTTGACGGGGTCGAGGACGATGACCGCGTCGTCCTTCATGCGCAGGGTGGAGGCGGCGTCGATCCAGTGGCCGTTCCAGCCGGCTGCGCGCAGCTTGGGGAAGACCTCGCTGGTGTAGTCGCCGCCCTGGCAGGTGATGACGATGTCGCACTGGCGCAGCGCCTCGATGTCGAAGGCGTCCTTCAGGGTCGCCTCGTTCCTGGCCTGGGCGGGCGCCTTGCCGCCGGCGTTGGAGGTGGAGAAGAAGACCGGTTCGATCAGGCCGAAGTCGCCTTCGGCCTGCATGCGGTCCATCAGGACCGAGCCGACCATGCCGCGCCAGCCGACCAGGCCGACCAGCGGTTGTTGTGCCTTGGAGAGTGCCATCGTCATACGCCTTTCAATTGGATCCGTTTGCCCCGGCTCGTCTGGCCGGGGAACAGGCGCGCGACGAACCGGAGCTGGCTAGCCCTTGGTGGTTTTGGTGGTGATCGCGGCCACGACGGCGTCGCCCATGGCGCGGGTGCCGACCTTCGTGGTGCCCTCGGAGTGGATGTCCGCCGTGCGCAGCCCCGAGGCGAGCACCTGCTTCACCGCGGATTCGATCCGGTCGGCGGCTTCGGGCTGGTTCAGGGAAAAGCGGAGCATCATGGCGGCGGACAGTATTGTAGCCAAAGGGTTCGCAATCCCCTGGCCGGCGATATCCGGCGCGCTGCCGTGGCTGGGCTCGTACAGGCCCTGGTTGCGCTCGTTCAGGCTGGCCGAGGGCAGCATGCCGATCGAGCCGGTGAGCATGGCCGCTTCGTCCGACAGGATGTCGCCGAACAGGTTGCCGGTGACCACCACGTCGAACTTCCTGGGCGCGCGCACCAGTTGCATGGCGGCGTTGTCCACGTACATGTGGTCCAGCTCGACGTCGGGGTACTGCTTGCCCACTTCGATCACCACGTCCTTCCACAGCTGGAAGGTCTCCAGCACGTTGGCCTTGTCGACGCTGGTCACGCGCCGGCTGCGCTTGCGGGCGGCCTGGAAAGCCACGTGCGCGATGCGCTCGATCTCCGGGCGCGTGTAGCGCATGGTGTCGAAGGCTTCCTCGGCGCCGGGGAAGTGGCCGTCGGGTGCGCTGCGGCGGCCGCGCGGCTGGCCGAAATAGATGTCGCCGGTGAGCTCGCGGATGATCAGGATGTCCAGCCCGGCCACCAGCTCCGGCTTCAGGCTGGAGGCATGCGTGAGCTGCTCGTAGCAGATCGCCGGCCGGAAATTGGCGAACAGCCCGAGGTGCTTGCGCAGGCCCAGGATCGCCTGCTCGGGGCGCAACGCGCGTTCGAGCTGGTCGTACTTCCAGTCGCCCACGGCACCGAACAGGATGGCGTCGGCTTGCCTGGCCAGCGCGAGGGTGGATTCGGGCAGCGGGTGGCCGTGCGCCTCGTAGGCGGCGCCGCCGACCGGCGCCGACTCCATCTCGAACTTCAGGTCCAGGGCATCCAGCACCCGGACCGCTTCGGCCACGATTTCCGGCCCGATGCCGTCGCCGGGCAGCACTGCAATCTTCATCTCGCTTGACTCGCTTTGCTGATGACGAATGACTTCGCGCGTTCCGCTCTCAATGACGAATGACGCAAGAGTCATTTGTCATTCGTCGCTCGTCACTCACAGGGTATGGGCCAGCCACGGCTTGGTGGCCAGGCGCTGCGCCTCGAAGGCCTTGATCTTGTCGGACTGGCGCAGGGTCAGGCCGATGTCGTCGAAGCCGCCCTGCAGGCAGTACTTGCGGAAGGGCTGCACGTCGAAGGCGATCTCCGTGCCGTCCGGCTTGACGATCGCCTGCCGATCCAGGTCGATGGTGAGTTCGTAGCCGGGGAAGGCCTGCACCTCGTCGAACAGCTTCGCCACCGTGGCCTCCGGCAGCACGATGGGCAGCAGGCCGTTCTTGAAGCTGTTGTTGAAGAAGATGTCGGCGAAGCTGGGGGCGATCAGGGCCCGGAAGCCGAACTGGTCCAGGGCCCAGGGCGCATGCTCGCGCGAGGAGCCGCAGCCGAAGTTCTTGCGTGCCAGCAGCACCGATGCGCCCCGGTAGCGCGGCTGGTTCAGCACGAAGTCCGGGTTGGGCTTGCGGCTGGCCGGGTCCTGGCCCGGATAGCCGGGGTCCAGGTAGCGCCACTCGTCGAACAGGTTGGGGCCGAAGCCGGTCTTGCGGATCGACTTGAGGAACTGCTTGGGGATGATCGCGTCGGTGTCGACGTTCTCGCGATCCATGGGGGCGACGAGGCCCTTGTGTACGGTGAACTTTTTCATGTCGATGCAGCCGGGGACGGGACGGTCGCGGGCTCGCGTTCCTTATTTCTTGCGGGCCGCGTCCTCGATGGCGCCGCCCGCCTTCTGGAGGTCCTGGCCCATGCCCTGGACGGTGTTGCAGCCGGCGAGCAGCACGGCCAGCGCGAACAGGGCAGCGATCTTCTTGACGGACATGGGCTCTCCTCCTAGATGAATTGACGGACGTCGACGAAATGACCGTGCACCGCCGCAGCGGCGGCCATGGCCGGGCTCACCAGATGCGTGCGGCCGCCGGCGCCCTGGCGGCCTTCGAAGTTGCGGTTGCTGGTGGACGCGCAGCGCTCGCCCGGCTCCAGCCGGTCGGCGTTCATCGCCAGGCACATGGAGCAGCCCGGCTCGCGCCACTCGAAGCCGGCCGCCTTGAAGACCTCGTGCAGGCCCTCGCGTTCGGCCTGCTCCTTCACCACGCCGGAGCCGGGCACCACCATGGCCAGCTTGACGTTCTTCGCCACCTTCCGGCCCAGCTTCTTCACCACCGCTGCGGCCTCGCGCATGTCCTCGATGCGGCTGTTGGTGCACGAGCCGATGAACACCTTGTCGATGAAGATGTCGCTGATCGGCTTGCCCGGCTCCAGGCCCATGTAGGTGAGCGCGCGTTCGATGGCGCCGCGCCGGGTGGCGTCCTTTTCCTTGTCGGGATCGGGCACGCGGCCATCCACGCCCAGCACCATCTCGGGCGAGGTGCCCCAGGTGACCTGCGGGACGATCTGCGAGGCATCGAGTTCCACCACGGCGTCGAATTTCGCATCCGGGTCGGAGTGCAGCGTGCGCCAGTACGCCACCGCCTGCTCCCATTCCACGCCGGTGGGCGCAAGGGGGCGACCCTTGACGTAGTCGATGGTCTTGTCGTCCACCGCCACCAGGCCGGCGCGGGCGCCGGCCTCGATGGCCATGTTGCACACCGTCATGCGGCCTTCCATCGACAGCGAACGGATCGCGGAACCGCCGAACTCGATGGTGTAGCCGGTGCCGCCGGCGGTGCCGATCCGGCCGATGATGGCCAGCACGATGTCCTTGGCGGTGACGCCGCGCGCCAGCTGACCGTCCACCTGGACCCGCATGTTCTTCGCCTTGCGGGCCAGCAGCGTCTGCGTGGCCAGCACGTGCTCGACCTCGCTCGTGCCGATGCCGTGGGCCAGGGCGCCGAATGCGCCATGGGTGGAGGTGTGCGAGTCGCCGCAGACCACGGTCATGCCGGGCAGGGTGGCGCCCTGCTCGGGGCCGATCACGTGCACGATGCCCTGGCGCTTGGACAGGAACGGAAAGTACGCCGCCGCGCCGAATTCGCCTATGTTGCGGTCCAGCGTGGTGACCTGCTCCTTGCTGATCGGATCGTCGATGCCGGCGTAGCCGCGTTCCCAGCCGGTGGTGGGCGTGTTGTGGTCGGCCGTGGCCACCACCGAGCTGGTGCGCCAGACCTTGCGGCCGGCCTCGCGCAGCCCTTCGAAGGCCTGCGGGCTGGTGACCTCGTGCACCAGGTGGCGGTCGATGTAGAGGATGGCCGTGCCGTCTTCCTCGGTGTGGATGACGTGCTCGTCCCAGATCTTGTCGTAGAGGGTGCGTCCCATGGGGTACTTCCGGCTGAAGCCGGGGATTTTATCGGCCGGGGTGGCACCGCCCTTCCGTAAGGGCACACCGCTCGGCGCCCGGCTGCCCGCCGGCGCGGCGCGATTGACAGCGCCGGCTGCCGGCCCGCAGCATGCTGGCGGGGAGGGACCCGTGCATGAAGACCCGCCTTTGCCTCATCCTGGCTGCCGCGCTGGCGTCCGCGGCCGCCTCGCAGGAGCGCCGCAACTGGTTCGACGATCCCTTCGTGCAGGTCACCGCCGCCCTGCCGGGCTGTCCGGTGCCGGCGCCGCCGGGCATGACCGAGCAGGAGATGCGAGCCGAGGCGCACGTGCGGGCCCAGCACGGCGCCAGCTGCTACCGGGTCGGCCGCTGCCGGCTACCCAATTCCTATCTCTACGACAAGGAGCTGGTTCCCCGCGTGGCGCAGTACCTGCGCATGGACGGCCGGTTCGACGACACCAGCGTCTGGGTGCTGGGCGAGCGCCGGCTGGTGACCCTGATGGGCTGCGTGCGCACGCCCGAACAGGCCGAGCAGATCGAGAAGGCGGTGCTGCTGGTCGACGACGTGATGGGCGTGGCCAACTTCCTGGGCGTCGGCACGGCTGCGGTGCCGCGCTACCGCACGGCGCCCTGAATGCAGAAAGGCCCGCCGGAGCGGGCCTTTGCCGTTCATGCGGGCAGCCGCCTCAGCGCTGGGCGATCGGCTGCACGTCGCGCCGGACGGCACCGGCATACAGCTGGCGCGGGCGGCCGATCTTGTACTCGGGGTCGCCGATCATCTCGTTGAGCTGGGCGATCCAGCCGACCGTGCGGGCCAGCGCGAAGATGGCGGTGAACAGCGACACCGGGATGCCGATGGCGCGCTGCACGATGCCCGAATAGAAGTCCACGTTCGGATAGAGCTTGCGCGAGACGAAGTACTCGTCCTCCAGCGCGATCTTCTCCAGCGACATGGCCAGCTTGAACAGCGGGTCGTTCTCCAGGCCCAGCTCGCTGAGCACCTCGTGGCAGGTCTCGCGCATGAGCTTGGCGCGCGGGTCGTAGTTCTTGTAGACGCGGTGCCCGAAGCCCATCAGGCGCACGCCCGAGTTCTTGTCCTTGACCTTGCCGACGAACTCGCCGATCTTGGCCACGCCGCCCATCTGCTGGATGTCCTCCAGCATGTTCAGCGCGGCCTCGTTGGCGCCGCCGTGCGCCGGGCCCCACAGGCAGGCCACGCCCGCGGCGATGGCGGCGAACGGGTTGGTGCCCGAGCTGCCGCACAGGCGCACGGTGGAGGTGGAGGCGTTCTGCTCGTGGTCGGCGTGCAGGATGAAGATGCGGTCCATCGCGCGCACCAGCACCTCGTTGGGCTCGTACTCCGCGCAAGGCGTGGCGAACATCATGCGCATGAAGTTCGCCGTGTACGACAGCGAGTTCTTCGGGTACATGTAGGGCTGGCCGGCGCTGTACTTGTACGCCATCGCCACCAGCGTGGGCATCTTGGCGATCAGGCGGATCGCCGAGATCTCGCGGTGCTGCGGATTGTTGATGTCGGTGCTGTCGTGATAGAACGCCGACAGCGCGCCGACCAGGCCGGTCATCACCGCCATCGGGTGCGCGTCGCGCCGGAAACCGCGCAGGAAGAACTGCATCTGCTCGTGCGCCATGGTGTGGTTGGTCACGCGCGAGACGAAGTCGGTCTTCTGCTGCACGTTGGGCAGTTCGCCGTACAGCAGCAGGTAGCAGGTCTCCAGGAAGTCGCACTGGGTGGCCAGCTGCTCGATCGGGTAGCCGCGGTACAGCAGTTCGCCCTTGTCGCCGTCGATGTAGGTGATGGTCGACTGGCAGGACGCCGTGGACATGAAGCCCGGGTCGTAGGTGAACATGCCGGTCTGCGCGTACAGCTTGCGGATGTCGATCACCTGCGGGCCGATGCTGCCCTGGTACACGGGCAGCTCGACGCTCGGGCTGCCGTTGCTGAACGACAGGGTGGCTTTGTTGTCGGCGGGTTTCATCTCGTTTCCTTCAAGTCAATCGTTCGCGGCGGGGGCGGGGGCGCGCAGCAACGCCAGCAACTGGCGAACCTCGCTGCGGTCGAGCTCCCCGGCGGGCTCGCGGCGGCGCAGCAGCAGGTCCATCAGTTCATTGTCGGACAGCTGCATCACTTCCTCCAGCACGGCGCCCTGCCGCGGCGTGAGTGCGGCCCCATGGCGGGTGAAGAAGCGCTCGAGCAGGAGGTCGTTCTCCAGCATGCCGCGGCGGCAGCGCCAGCGCAGCTTGCCGACCGCATGTTCGTCGAGCACGGCCTCTCCCATCACGGCTTCAGACGGCCCGGCGGACCATCAATTCCTTGATCTTGCCGATGGCCTGGGCCGGATTCAGGCCCTTCGGACAGACGTCGGTGCAGTTCATGATGGTGCGGCAGCGGAACAGCCGGTAGGGATCTTCCAGGTTGTCCAGGCGCTCGCTGGTGGCCTGGTCGCGGCTGTCGGCCAGGAAGCGGTACGCCTGCAGCAGGCCGGCCGGGCCGACGAACTTGTCGGGATTCCACCAGAAGCTGGGGCAGGCGGTCGAACAGCTGGCGCACAGGATGCACTCGTACAGGCCGTTGAGCTCCTCGCGTTCCTCGGGCGACTGCAGCCGCTCCTTCTCGGGCGGGATGGTGTCGTTGATCAGGTAGGGCTTGATCGAGTGGTACTGCTTGAAGAAATCGGTCATGTCCACGATCAGGTCGCGGACCACCGGCAGCCCCGGCAGCGGCTTGAGGACGATCGGGTCCTTCAGCGTGCGCATGTTGGTCAGGCAGGCCAGCCCGTTCTTGCCGTTGATGTTCATGGCGTCCGAGCCGCACACACCCTCGCGGCACGACCGCCGGAACGACACGGAGGGGTCCTGCGCCTTGAGCTTGAGCAGCGCGTCCAGCAGCATGCGCTCGTTGCCGTCCAGCTCGATCTCCACCGTCTGCATGTACGGCTTGGCGTCCTTGTCGGGGTCGTAGCGGTAGATCTGGAAGGTGCGTTTCTGCATGATGTATCCGAAGGAGAACCGGTAGCCCTGGCGGCCGGCGGGAAAGGTTTGGGGAAGGACCTGGTGCTCAGAAGGTGCGGACCTTGGGCGGGACCGATTCGACCGACAGCGGCTTGAGGTTCACCGGCTTGTAGGTCAGGCTGTTGCTGGTGCTGTGCCAGAGCGTGTGCTTGAGCCAGTTGGTGTCGTCGCGACCGAGCGGCGCCACCGGGTCGTCGGCGGGCTTCTCGTACTCGTGCACCGTGTGGGCGCCGCGGCACTCCTTGCGGGCCGCGGCCGAGACGATGGTGGCCTGGGCGCACTCGATCAGGTTTTCCACCTCCAGCGCCTCCACGCGGGCGGTGTTGAACACCATCGACTGGTCCTTCAGGGCAATGGCGTTGACGCGCTGGCGCAGCGCGGCGACCTGGCCGACGCCCTCGTCCAGCATGGCCTGGGTGCGGAACACGCCGGCGTGCTTCTGCATGCTCTGGCGCAGGTCGTTGGCGACGTCCTGGGCATACTCGCCGGACGTGGCTGCATCCAGGCGCGCCAGCCGCTCCAGCGTGCGGTCGGCCGCGCCCGAGGGCAGCGGCTTGTGGGCCTTGTTGCGGCTGGCGTACTCGACGATGTGGTCGCCCGCGGCACGGCCGAACACCAGCAGGTCCAGCAGCGAGTTGGTGCCCAGCCGGTTGGCCCCGTGCACGCTGACGCAGGAGCACTCGCCCACCGCGTACAGGCCGTTGACGACCTTGTTGTGCACGTCGCCTTCCTGCACCACCACCTGGCCGTGGATGTTGGTCGGGATGCCGCCCATCTGGTAGTGGATGGTCGGCACCACCGGGATCGGCTCGCGCGTGATGTCGACGTTGGCGAAGTTGACGCCGATCTCGTACACCGAGGGCAGGCGCTTGTGGATGGTGTCGGCGCCCAGGTGGTCGAGCTTGAGCAGGACGTAGTCCTTGTTCGGACCGCAGCCGCGCCCTTCCTTGATCTCCTGGTCCATCGAGCGCGAGACGAAGTCGCGCGGTGCCAGGTCCTTCAGCGTCGGCGCATAGCGCTCCATGAAGCGCTCGCCGTTGCTGTTCAGCAGGATCGCGCCCTCGCCGCGGCAGCCTTCGGTCAGCAGCACGCCCGCGCCGGCCACGCCGGTGGGGTGGAACTGCCAGAACTCCATGTCCTGCAGCGGGATGCCGGCGCGCGCCGCCATGCCCAGGCCGTCGCCGGTGTTGATGTAGGCGTTGGTCGACGCGGCGAAGATCCGGCCGGCGCCGCCGGTGGCCAGCAGGGTGGTCTTGGCCTCCAGGATGTGCAGGTCGCCGGTCTCCATCTCCAGCGCGGTGACGCCGACCACGTCGCCGTCGGCGTCGCGGATCAGGTCCAGCGCCATCCACTCGACGAAGAAGCTGGTGCGGGCCTTGACGTTCTGCTGGTACAGCGTGTGCAGCATGGCGTGGCCGGTGCGGTCGGCCGCGGCGCAGGCGCGCTGCACGGGCTTCTCGCCGTAGTTGGCGGTGTGGCCGCCGAACGGGCGCTGGTAGATGGTGCCGTCGGGGTTGCGGTCGAACGGCATGCCCATGTGCTCGAGCTCGTAGACGACCTTGGGCGCCTCGCGGCACATGTACTCGATTGCGTCCTGGTCGCCCAGCCAGTCGCCGCCCTTGACGGTGTCGTAGAAGTGGTAGTGCCAGTTGTCCTCGGACATGTTGCCCAGCGACGCGCCGATGCCGCCCTGGGCGGCCACGGTGTGCGAGCGGGTCGGGAAGACCTTGGAGAGCACGGCCACGTTCAGGCCGGCGCGCGCCAGCTGCAGCGATGCGCGCATGCCGGAGCCGCCCGCGCCGACGATGACGACGTCGAAGCGCCGGCGGGTGATGTTGTTGCTGCTGTAGCCCATTGCCTCAAATCCTCCAGAGTACCTGGATGGCCCAGCCGGCGCAGCCGGTCAGCCAGACGATCACGAACACCTGCAGGACCAGGCGCAGCCCGATCGGCTTGATGTAGTCCATCAGCACGTCGCGCATGCCGACCCAGGCGTGCCAGGCCAGCCCGACGATCACGGCGAAGGTCAGCACCTTCATCCACTGGCTGGCGAAGATGCCGGCCCAGCTCTCGTAGCCGATCGGCCCGCTGCCGAACAGCAGCTGCGCCAGCACGACCAGCGTGAAGACCGCCATCAGGGCGGCGGTGACGCGCTGGCTGAGCCAGTCGCGCAGGCCGTAATGCGCACCGACGACGGTGCGGCGTGTTCCGTAGTTGACTGCCATGGTTGTCTCTTTCCCCGAATCAGTAGGCGCCGAACAGCTTCAGCCCCAGCACGATCGTCAGCGCGATGCTCAGCACCAGCGTGACCATGGCCGACGGGCGGCCGCGCTGCAGGGTGACCGCGTCGTGGCTGATGTCCATCCAGACGTGCCGCACGCCGGCGATGAAGTGGTGCAGGTAGGCCCAGATCAGGCCGAGCGCGACCAGCTTGACGAACCAGCCGGGCACGAAGCCGATGCCGCTGCCGAAGGCGGCGGTGAAGCGGGCGAACGAAAGTTCCGAGGACACCGAGGTGTCGAACATCCAGATGATGAACGGCAGCAGCACGAACATCAGCGCGCCGCTGATGCGGTGCAGGATGGACACCCGCCCGGGCGCCGGCAGGCGATAGGTGGGCAGGTCCCTGAACGCATTGATGTTGCGGAATTCCGGGCGCGGCTTCTGGGCAACTGACATGGGGTTTGGCTTTCTGCGGGAAGGGGTTGCGCGTGCCGCCGCGAGGGCGGACAACCCAAAATTCTATTTCAACGCAACAACCTGACACGAATGCTGCGCCACCTCAAGCAGTGCGGATGTTCGTCGCGGCCTGCGCAGGCGGCGTCCGGGCGGGGGTGGCGAAGGGGTCAACTCAGCTCGTTGCGGTAGTGCCGGTGGTCGGTGCGGTACAGGCCCCGGCGCAGTTCCATCGGCACGTCGTTGTAGGTGTAGGCAATGCGCTCGACGCTCAGGAGCGGCGTGCCGCGCGGCACGTTCAGCAGCTCCGATTGCTGCGCGTCGGCCGCCACGGCGCGCAGCTTCTCCTCGGCGCGCACCATGCGCACGCCGAACTCGATCTCGAACATCGCGTAGGTGGGGCCCTGGTAGTCCGCCATCTGTTCGGCGGTCAGCCCCTTGAATGCCGTTCCCGGCAGCCAGAGGTCTTCCAGGATGGTGGGCTCGCCGGCGAAGGAGAGCACGCGCCGCACCTGGATCACCGCGTCGGAGGTGTGCAGACCCAGCGCGCGCGCCACTTCGGCCGACGCGCGGGTACGCCGGCATTCGAGGATGGTGCGCTCGGCGCTGCCGGCCTCGTCGCGACCGCCGCTGTCGGGCACCAGCTTGAGGAACCGGTAGCGGACCTGCTGCTCGCTGTGGGTGGCGACGAACGTGCCCTTGCCCTGGCGGCGCACCAGCAGGTTCTCGGCGGCCAGCTCGTCGATCGCCTTGCGCACCGTGCCCTGGCTGACCCGGAAGCGCGCGGCCAGGTCCATTTCGCTCGGAATCGCCTCGCCGGGCTTCCACTCGCCGGCCTGCAGGCTGCGCAGGATCAAGGCCTTGATCTGCTGGTACAGCGGACTGAACGACGGCGCCGCCCGGGCCGGCACGGAGTCGGCCACGGCGTCGTCGATCGGGGGCGGGACGGGCATGCGGAAAGCGGCTTCTGGAGTGTGGATCATATCTTATATAAGACATAAGACAAATTGACCCTGAGGGGTGCGAGCAGGTACACTCGATCCCTGTTCCGCCCGGGCGCCGCCCGCGGTTCCGCCGGCCGCTCGCGCCGGCCCGCGCCGCCGGCGCGACGTATCGATTGACCCACTTTCGGAGAACCTCCATGAGCAAGAAGCCCGTCCGCGTCGCCGTCACCGGCGCCGCCGGCCAGATCGGTTACGCCCTGCTGTTCCGCATCGCATCCGGCGAGATGCTGGGCAAGGACCAGCCCGTCATCCTGCAGCTGCTGGAAGTGCCGGCCGAGGGCCCGCAGAAGGCCCTCAAGGGCGTGATGATGGAACTGGAGGACTGCGCCTTCCCGCTGCTGGCCGGCATGGAGGCGCACGGCGACCCGATGACGGCGTTCAAGGACACCGACTACGCGCTGCTGGTCGGCTCGATGCCGCGCAAGGCCGGCATGGAGCGTGCCGAGCTGCTGTCCATCAACGGCAAGATCTTCATCGGCCAGGGCAAGGCGCTGGACGCCGTGGCGAGCCGCAACGTCAAGGTGCTGGTGGTCGGCAACCCGGCCAACACCAATGCGTACATCGCGATGAAGAGTGCCCCCTCGCTGCCGCGCGAGAACTTCACGGCCATGCTGCGCCTGGACCACAACCGGGCGCTGTCGCAGGTCGCGGCCAAGGCCGGTTGCGCCGTCGCCGACATCGAGAAGCTCACGGTCTGGGGCAACCACTCGCCCACCATGTACGCCGACTACCGCTTCGCCACCGTGGGCGGCAAGAGCGTCAAGGACATGATCAACGACCCCGCGTGGAACGCCGACACCTTTCTGCCCACCGTGGGCAAGCGCGGCGCCGCCATCATCGAGGCGCGCGGCCTGTCGTCGGCTGCCTCGGCCGCCAACGCCGCCATCGACCACATGCGCGACTGGGCCTTGGGCAGCAACGGCAAGTGGGTCACCATGGGCGTGCCGTCCAACGGCGACTACGGCATCCCCAAGGACGTGATGTTCGGCTTCCCGGTCACCACCGCCAACGGCAAGTACGAGATCGTCAAGGGCCTGCCCATCGACGCGTTCAGCCAGGAGCGCATCGACAAGACGCTCAAGGAACTGCAGGACGAACAGGCCGGCGTGGCGCACCTGCTCTGAGCGGCGTCGCGTGAAGCAGCACCCGCGCGACATCCTCCTCGGCGCCCAGGCGCGCACCGGCGGCCTGCCGGTGTGCGACCACTACAGCGGCGTGGAGGCGAGGATGCGCAAGAGCCTGCAGCTGCAGGCCGAGATGGCGCGCGAGTTCGGCGCGTGCGTGTTCGACGTTTCGCTCGACTGCGAGGACGGCGCGCCGGTCGGCCGCGAGGCCGAGCACGCGGAGCTCGTCACCGACCTGGTGATGGGCGCCGAAGCCGGAGCGCGCGTGGCCGTGCGCGTCCACCCGGTCGACCATCCGAGCTTCGCGCAGGACGTGCAGGCCATCGTCGGCCGGGCCGGTGCGCGCCTGTCGCACGTGATGATCCCCAAGGTGGAGTCGCTGCGCGACGTCGAGATCGCCGCGCATGCACTGGACGCCGCCCGGGCGCCGCAATTGCCGCTGCACGCGCTGATCGAGTCGCCGGCGGCCGTGCACCGGGCCTTCGACATCGCCGGCCACCCGCGCATCCAGTCGCTCAGCTTCGGGCTGATGGATTTCGTCTCCGCCCACGGCGGCGCCGTTCCCGAGGAGGGCATGGGTGCCCAGGGGCAGTTCACGCATCCGCTGGTGGTGCGCGCCAAGCTGGAGATCGCGTCGGCCTGCCACGCCCACGGCAAGGTGCCCTCGCACTGCGTGGTGACCGAATTCAAGGATGCACAGGCGATCGAGGCGTCCGCGCGGCGCGCCGCCGCCGAATTCGGCTACACGCGCATGTGGAGCATCCACCCCGACCAGATCCGGCCCATCCTGAAGGCGATGTCGCCCAGCGAAGGCGAGATCGCCCAGGCCGCCCGCATCCTGCAGCAGGCCGAGCGGGCCGCCTGGGCGCCCATCAGCTTCGATGGCAAGCTGCACGACCGCGCCAGCTACCGCTTCCACTGGCAGGTGCTCGAGCGCGCCCACGCCACCGGCGCGCGCTTGCCCGCGCCGGCGCAAGCCTGGTTTGCAAGGCCATGAGATCGACGACCCCGAGGAGACATGCATGATTGACCGTCTCGTGCCGGCCGCCGCGGCCGCGCTGCTGATCGCCCTGGCCCCGCCGGTGGCGGCGCAGGCCCCCCAGCCGGCCCCCGGCAAGTCCGCGGCTGCCGCCCGGCCGGCCGCGAAGCCCACGGCCAAGGCGGCGAGACCGGCCGCGAAAGGCAAGCGCCTGGATCCATCGGCGCAGAAGGCCGTCGAGGAGGTCACGCCGATCGACGACGATCCCGGTATCCGCATCAGCGAAGACGACCTGAAGGTGGCCAGCCAGGTCTACGTGGGCGAGATGCCCTGCGAGCTCGGCGCGTCGGTGCGCGTGCGCGCGGCACGCCGCACCGGCCTGTTCGTGGTCAGCACCAAGGGCCATCGCTTCCTGATGCATCCGGTGCACAGCCGCACCGGCGCCATCCGGCTGGAAGACTCCAGGCGCGGCGCGATGTGGCTGCAGCTGGGCAACAAGTCCATGCTGATGAGCCAGAAGCTGGGGCAGCGCCTGGCCGACGAATGCCAGAGCCCGGAGCAGGTGACCTACGCCGAGGAGCTCAAGCGCAACCCGCGTCCCAGCCTGCTGGAACCGATGCCGCACGGCGGGCACCCGGGCGGCATGCCCTGCTGCGCGCCGCAGCAGCCGGCCGGCGCCCCGGCCACCGCGACGGCAGCGCAGCCGTCCCCGCCCGCCTCTGCGCCGCTGGCCGTCCCCGCCGTTGCTGCCACCGAGGCGGCGCCGCCCCCCGCGCCCGCCGCAAGCGAATCCACCGCGCCGATCCCGGCTGCCGCCGCGTCCGCGCCCACCCCCAACTGACCTGCGTCCCAGGTACGGAGAAAAGAAAAGTGCTGCAAACCTATGTGAACCACGTGGCCGAGCGAGCCGCACTGGGCATCCCGCCGCTGCCGCTGACCGCGCAACAGACCTCGGAACTGATCGAGCTGCTGAAGAACCCGGCCACTGCACAGGCCGACTTCCTGCTGGACCTGATCACGAACCGCGTGCCGGCCGGCGTGGACGATGCCGCCAAGGTCAAGGCCAGCTACCTGGCGGCGGTGGCGCTGGGCAGCGAGAAGTGCATGATCATTTCCCGGGCCAAGGCCACGGAGCTGCTGGGCACCATGCTGGGCGGCTACAACATCGGCCCGCTGATCGAACTGCTGGACGACGCCGAGGTCGGCACCGCGGCGGCCGACGCGCTGAAGAAGACGCTGCTGATGTTCGACCAGTTCCACGACGTCAAGGAGAAGGCCGACAAGGGCAACGCCAACGCCAAGGCCGTGCTGCAGAGCTGGGCCGACGCCGAGTGGTTCACCAGCCGCCCCGAAGTGCCGCAGAGCCTGACCGTCACCGTGTTCAAGGTGCCCGGCGAGACCAACACCGACGACCTGTCGCCGGCCCCGGACGCCTGGAGCCGTCCCGACATCCCGCTGCACGCGCTGGCCATGCTGAAGAACAGGCGCGAGGGCGCCCCGTTCCAGCCGGAGGAAGACGGCAGGCGCGGCCCGGTGAAGTTCCTGGACGAACTCAAGGCCAAGGGCCACCCGGTGGCCTACGTCGGCGACGTGGTGGGCACCGGTTCCTCGCGCAAGTCGGCCACCAACAGCGTGCTGTGGTGGACCGGCGAGGACATCCCCTTCGTGCCGAACAAGCGCTTCGGCGGCGTCTGCCTGGGCGGCAAGATCGCGCCGATCTTCTACAACACCATGGAAGACGCCGGCGCCCTGCCGATCGAGCTGGACGTCTCGAAGATGGAGATGGGCGACGTCATCGAGCTGCGCCCCTACGAGGGCAAGGCCCTGAAGAAGGGCGAGGTGGTCGCCACTTTCCAGGTCAAGAGCGAGGTGCTGTTCGACGAGGTGCGCGCCGGCGGCCGCATCCCGCTGATCATCGGCCGCGGCCTGACGGCCAAGGCGCGCGAGGCGCTGGGCCTGCCGCCCTCCACGCTGTTCCGCCTGCCCCGGGCACCCAGGGACAGCGGCAAGGGCTTCACGCTGGCGCAGAAGATGGTCGGTCGCGCCTGCGGCCTGCCGCAAGGCCAGGGCGTGCGGCCGGGCACCTACTGCGAACCGAAGATGACCTCGGTAGGTTCCCAGGACACGACCGGCCCGATGACGCGCGACGAGCTCAAGGACCTGGCCTGCCTCGGCTTCAGCGCCGACCTGGTGATGCAGTCCTTCTGCCACACGGCGGCCTATCCGAAGCCGGTCGACGTGAAGATGCACCACGAGCTGCCCGACTTCATCTCCACCCGCGGCGGCGTTTCGCTGCGCCCGGGCGACGGCGTGATCCACAGCTGGCTCAACCGCCTGCTGCTGCCCGACACGGTGGGCACCGGCGGCGACTCGCACACGCGCTTCCCGATCGGCATCAGCTTCCCGGCCGGATCCGGACTGGTGGCCTTCGCGGCGGCCACCGGCGTGATGCCGCTGGACATGCCCGAGAGCGTGCTGGTGCGCTTCAAGGGCCGGATGCAGCCGGGCGTGACCCTGCGCGACCTGGTCAACGCCATTCCGCTGTACGCGATCAAGCAGGGGCTGCTGACGGTCGCCAAGGCCGGCAAGAAGAACGTCTTCTCCGGCCGCATCCTCGAGATCGAGGGTCTGCCCGACCTGAAGGTGGAACAGGCGTTCGAGCTGTCCGACGCGTCGGCCGAGCGCTCCGCGGCGGCGTGCACGGTGCACCTGAACAAGGAACCGATCATCGAATACATCACCAGCAACATCACGCTGATGCGCTGGATGATCGCCAAGGGCTACGCCGACGCCCGCACCCTGGGCCGGCGCATCGCGGCCCAGGAGGCCTGGCTGAAGGACCCGCAGTTGCTCCAGGCCGATGCCGACGCCGAGTACGCCGCGGTGATCGAGATCGACCTGGGGGAGATCGTCGAGCCCATCGTCGCCTGCCCGAACGATCCGGACGACGTCAGGACGCTGTCCGAGGTGGCCGGCGCGAAGATCGACGAGGTGTTCATCGGCTCCTGCATGACCAACATCGGACACTTCCGGGCGGCGTCCAAGCTGCTGGAAGGCAAGCGCGACATCCCGACCAAGCTGTGGGTGGCGCCGCCGACCAAGATGGACCAGAAGCAGCTCACCGAAGAGGGCCACTACGGCGTGCTGGGCACCGCCGGCGCGCGCATGGAGATGCCCGGCTGCTCGCTGTGCATGGGCAACCAGGCGCAGGTCAAGGAGGGCGCCACCGTGTTCTCCACCTCGACCCGCAACTTCCCCAACCGGCTGGGCAAGAACAGCAACGTGTACCTGGGCAGCGCCGAACTGGCCGCCATCTGCTCGCGCCTGGGCCGCATCCCCACGCGCGAGGAGTACATGGCCGACATCGGCGTGATCAACGCCAACGGCGAGAAGATCTACCAGTACATGAACTTCGACCGCATCGACGACTTCCGCAAGGTCGCCGACCAGGCGCCCGCGTAAACGGGCCTCATCGGAAGCGGCCCTACGGGGCCGCTTCCGTTCCGCTCACACCAGCACTTCGCAGTGCTCGCCCATGGTGGCCCGCTCCCCGCTCACGGCGGCCGCCGCCAGCTTGAACAGCTGGGTCGGCTTGCTCTCCCGGATGTCCCAGAACTCGGCGTGGGTGATGTGCACTTCCACCAGCTCCAGCTCGGGGTCGTCCGCGCCGCCGGGGAACCAGGCCTTGGTCATGGGATTGAACAGCCGGTGGCGCGTGTCGCGGTCCTCGCTGATCGTCGCCTGGCCGCTGATCGACACGTAGCGGTCGTTGTGGGGGTCGGCGTAGGACACGTTGACGTTGCCATCCATGCGCAGCCGCTGGCCCAGTTCGGTGCGGCGCGACACGAAGAAGTAGAGGACGGGCAACTCGCCGAGCCCCTTGTTGAGGGTGGTGAGCGGGTGCGAGTGCAGGGCGCCGTCACCGTGCCGGTGCGTCAGCATCGCGAAACGGATGTCCTTGATCATTTCCCACAGGCGTTGATGGGGGGTCTTGTCCTTGCTCATGGATGTCCTTCGGGAGCGGGTCGGGGCTTCCACGCATCTTGCAGCGCCGCGCTCATCGGCAGCGTCGGAAGCGTCCTCCGGGCCCTGTGCGCCGGCTCCGACACCCTGGGGACCTGGTTCCTTCGCGCGGCCCGGGCCGGCGCTGCCGGGGCCGGAGTTCCCGTAGCATGCGCCGTTCAACCGGCCCGAGGCCCGCATGTTCAAGTCGTTCTTCTTCTCCCGCCGCTGGCTGCCCTGGTCCCTGCTGGGTACCGCCGCCATCCTGTTCGCCACCTGGTACCGGGTGGAGCTGGACGTCCAGATCAACGAGTGGTTCGGCACCTTCTACGACCTGGTGCAGAAGGCGCTGAGCAAGCCGGGCTCCATCACGACGGCCGACTACTGGGCGCAGCTGAACACCTTCCTGCGCATCGCCATGCTGTACGTCACCATCGCGGTGGTGCTGGACTTCTTCGTCAAGCACTACATCTTCCGCTGGCGCACGGCCATGAACGACTACTACATGGCGCACTGGGACAAGCTGCGCCACATCGAGGGCGCGGCGCAGCGGGTGCAGGAGGACACGATGCGCTTCGCCAGCATCATGGAAGGCCTGGGCATCGATTTCATGCGCAGCCTGATGGTCCTGGGGGCGTTCCTGCCGATCCTCGCCGGGCTGTCGGCCAGGGTCACCGAGCTGCCGTTCATAGGCCCCATCCCCTGGTCGCTGGTCTGGGTCGCGATCGCCTTCGCCCTGGCCGGTACCGTGCTGCTGGCCATCGTCGGCATCAAGCTGCCGGGGCTGCAGTTCCAGAACCAGCGGGTCGAGGCCGCCTACCGCAAGGAGCTGGTGTACGGCGAGGACGACGCCGCGCGCGCGGCCGGGCCGGTGACGCAGAAGCTGTTCGGCGACGTGCGCAAGAACTACTTCCGGCTGTTCTTCCACTATCTCTACTTCGATGTCGCCAAGTGGTCCTACATCCAGTTCGGCGTGCTGGTGCCCTATATCGCGCTGGCGCCCACCATGGTGAGCGGCGCCGTCACGCTGGGGGTGATGCAGCAGATCGTGCGGGCCTTCGGCCGGGTGGAAAGCTCGTTCCAGTTCCTGGTGCTGAGCTGGTCCACCATCGTGGAGCTGATGTCGGTCTACAAGCGCCTGCGCGCCTTCGAGCAGCAGATCAAGGCCGTCGATCCCGCCGCGGTGCGGCCTGCCGCTACGCCGGGCTAGGGCCCGGGGCCTCGCCGGCGGCCGCCAGCTGCCGCAATGCCTCGCCGGTCGGACCGTCCAGCGGGAAGAAGGTCTCCAGCGCCAGCTCCTGCACGGTGACGTCCACCGCCGTGCCGAAGACGGTGGTGGTGCTGATGAAGCTGAGCACCCGCCCGTCCGGCGCGCGCAACTGCAGCGGCAGCGCCACGCCCAGGTGCTCGCCGCCCAGTCGGGTGTCGTGCGCGCCCTCGGGCACGGGGTAGGCCTGCAGTTCCGCCAGCAGGTCCGACAGCACGGTGTCGCCGGTGGCCCGCACCTGCTGGTGCAGGCGCTCGAACAGGTGCTCGCGCCATTGCCCGAGGTTCACGATGCGGCCTGCGAGCCCGCGCGGATGCAGGCTGAGGCGCAGCACGTTGACCGGGCCCTGCATCAGCCCGGCATCGGCGCCGGCCAGCAGGTGCGCCAGCATGCGGTTGCCCGCGACCAGGTTCCAGTGCCGGTCCACCGCCAGTGCCGGGTTGGGCTCGTGGGCCCGCAGGATCAGGGCGATGGCCTCGCGCGCCGGGGCCAGTGCCGGATCGGCCAGCGGGCGCTCGCGGTACATGGGCGCGTAGCCGGCCGCCACCAGCAGGGCGTTGCGCTCGCGCAAGGGCACGTCCAGCCGCTGCGCCAGCCGCAGCACCATCTCCCGGCTGGGCAGCGCACGCCCGGTCTCGACGAAGCTGAGGTGACGGGTCGAGATGTCCGCCTCGCCGGCCAGCCCCTGCTGCGACAGGCGGCGGTGCTGGCGCCAGTGGCGCAGCTGGGCGCCGAAGGGCTGCGGGACGATGGCGGGCGGGTCGGCAAGGCTCATGCGGGGATGCTATGCGCTGCGCGGCCGGCGTTCCCTGACCTCGCAGGTCATGGTCCAGCGGCGGGCCCGCGCCGATGGGCCCGGCGCGGGCAGGCCGATTCGCTTCTTGTATGCTGTCCCACCCCTTTTTCACGACCCATCACGACCGCCCATGACCCGCGTCTTCAACTTCAGCCCCGGCCCTGCCACCCTCCCCGAAGCCGTCCTGCGCCAGGCGGCCGAGGAAATGCTCGACTGGCACGGCAGCGGCATGTCGGTGATGGAGATGAGCCACCGCGGCAAGGAGTTCATCGGCATCCACGCCGAGGCCGAAGCCACGCTGCGCGAACTGATGGGGATCCCTTCCAGCTACAAGGTGCTGTTCCTGCAGGGCGGCGCCATCGGCGAGAACGCCATCGTGCCGATGAACCTGATCGGGCGCACCGGCCGCGCCGATTACGTGGTGACGGGCGACTGGTCGAAGAAGTCGGTCAAGGAGGCCCGGGCCTACGGCACGGTCAACGTCGCGGCCACCGGCGAAGCCTCGAAGTTCACCGCCATCCCGAAGCAGGCCGAATGGAAGCTGGACCCGGGCGCAGCCTACGTGCACATCTGCTCCAACGAGACCATCGGCGGCGTCGAATACCACTGGACGCCGGACACGGGCGCAGTGCCGCTGGTGGCCGACATGTCGTCCAGCATCCTCTCGCGGCCGGTCGAAGTCGCCCGCTATGGCCTGATCTACGCCGGCGCGCAGAAGAACATGGGCCCGTCCGGCGTCACGGTCGTGATCGTGCGCGACGACCTGCTCGGGCATGCGCTGCCCATCACGCCCTCGGCCTTCAACTACAAGCTGCAGGCCGAAGCCGACTCCATGCTCAACACGCCGCCGACCTACGCGATCTACATCGCCGGGCTGGTCTTCAAGTACGTGAAGGCGCAGGGCGGGCTGGCGGCGATGGAGGAACACAACCGGGCCAAGGCCAGGGTCCTGTACGACTACCTGGACGCCAGCAGCTTCTACCGCAACCCGGTCGCGCCCGGCGACCGCTCGCTGATGAACGTGCCCTTCACGCTCAAGGATGCCGCCCTCGACGAGGCCTTCCTCAAGGGGGCCCAGGAGCGCGGCATGATCCAGCTCAAGGGCCACCGGTCGGTCGGCGGCATGCGTGCGTCGATCTACAACGCCATGCCGCTCGAAGGCGTGAAGGCGCTGGTGGCCTGGATGCAGGAATTCGAGAGGCAGCATGGCTAGCCAGCGCCCGATCCGGATCCTGGTGCTCAACCCGATCTCGGAACTGGGGCTGCAGCGCCTGCCCGCCGGGCGCTACCAGGTCGGCAAGGACCTGGCCGAGCCGGACGCCGTGCTGGTGCGATCGGCCGACATGCACTCGATGCAGGTGCCGGCCAGCGTGCAGGCCATCGCGCGCGCCGGCGCCGGCACCAACAACATCCCGGTGCCTGCGATGAGCGCGCGCGGCGTGCCCGTGTTCAACGCCCCCGGCGCCAACGCCAACGCGGTCAAGGAGCTGGTGCTCGCCGGCATGCTGATGGCGGCGCGCAACCTGCCGGCGGCGCAGCGCTTCGTCGATGGGCTGGACCCCGCCGCCGAGGCCCTGGAGCGCCAGGTCGAGGAGGGCAAGAAGGCGTTCGCCGGTTTCGAGCTGGCCGGACAGACCCTGGGCGTGATCGGCCTGGGCAAGGTGGGCTGCCTGGTCGCCCATTCGGCCCTGCAGCTGGGCATGAACGTGGTGGGCTTCGACCCCGAGATCACCGTCGACGCGGCCTGGAGCCTGCCTTCGCAGGTGCGCCGCGCCGGCAGCGTGGGCGAGGTGCTGAGGAGCGCACGCTTCGTGACGCTGCACGTGCCGCTGCTCGAGGCGACGCGGCACCTGGTCAACGCCGACAACCTGCCGCTGCTCAGGCCCGGGGGCGTGCTGCTGAACTTCTCGCGCGAAGGCGTGGTCGACGATGCGGCCGCACTGCGGGCGCTGGATGGCGGCGCACTGGGCCGCTACGTCTGCGACTTCCCGCACGGCCCCATCCTGCGCCACCCGGGCGTGATCGCGTTGCCGCACCTGGGCGCCTCCACGCGGGAGGCCGAGGACAACTGCGCCGTCATGGTGGCCGAGCAGCTGCGCGACTACCTCGAGCACGGCAACATCGTGAATGCGGTGAACTTCCCCGGGGTGGCGATGCCGCGCGAATCGGCGTTCCGGGTGGCGATCGCCAACGCCAACGTTCCCAACATGCTGGGCCAGATCTCCACCGCCATGGCGCAGGCCGGCCTGAACATCCACAACATGGTCAACAAGTCGCGCGGCGAGATGGCCTACACGCTGGTGGACGTGGACAGCGCCGTGTCCGGCGAAGTGCTCGCCGCGTTGCGGGCCATCGAAGGCGTGCTGGCGGTGCGTTACCTGCCGGCGGCCGGGTAGCCCGCCCGCGCGGCCGGTCCGGGCTTGTGCCACCGGGCCAGCGCTGCCGCGGCAGGGGCGGCACAATGGTCCGTGCTGTCCCGCCGGGGACGGCATCCGTCCGACAGAAGAAAAGGAAGGACTCCATGCCCCACGCGTTCGCCCGCACCCTGAAGAGCTTCAAAGCCGGCCGGCAGACCGGCAGCTTCTACTCCCTGCCCGCGCTTGCCGAAGAGTTCCCCAAGGTCAGGCGGATGCCGGTTTCCATGCGCATCGTGCTCGAATCGGTGCTGCGCAACTGCGACGGCCTCAAGGTCACCGCCGACCACGTTCGCGAAGTCGCGAACTGGTCGCCCAACGCAGCGCGCACCGAGGAGATTCCCTTCCTGGTGGCGCGGGTGGTGCTGCAGGACTTCACGGGCGTGCCCCTGCTGGCCGACCTGGCGGCCATGCGCAGCACCGCCCAGCGGCTGGGCCGCGACCCGGGCCGCGTCGAGCCGCTGGTGCCGGTCGACCTGGTGGTGGACCACTCCATCATGGTCGACCACTACGGCACCCGCGATGCGCTCGACCTCAACATGAAGCTCGAGTTCCACCGCAACCGCGAGCGCTACGAGTTCATGAAGTGGGGCATGCAGGCCTTCGATACCTTCAGCGTCGTGCCGCCCGGCTTCGGCATCGTCCACCAGGTCAACCTGGAGTACCTGGCGCGCGGCGTGCACCGTTCGCCCCAGGGCGTGTACTACCCCGATTCGCTGGTCGGCACCGACAGCCACACGACCATGATCAACGGCATCGGCGTGGTCGGCTGGGGGGTCGGCGGCATCGAGGCCGAGGCGGCCATGCTGGGCCAGCCGGTGTACATGCTCACGCCCGACGTGGTCGGCCTCGAACTGACCGGCCGGCTGCGCGAAGGCTGCACCGCCACCGACCTGGTCCTCACGGTCACCGAGCTGCTGCGCAAGCACAAGGTGGTGGGCAAGTTCGTCGAGTTCTTCGGCGAAGGCACGCGCACCCTGGCCGTGCCCGATCGCGCGACCATCGGCAACATGGCGCCCGAGTACGGCGCCACCATGGGCTTCTTCCCGGTCGACGAAAAGACCCTCGACTACTTCCGCGGCACCGGCCGCACCCGGGAGGAGATCGCCGCGCTGGAGGCCTACTTCCGGGCGCAGGGCATGTTCGGCGTGCCGCTGGCCGGGGAGCTGGACTACTCGCAGGTGGTGAAGCTGGACCTGGGCGAGGTCACGCCCAGCCTGTCCGGCCCGAAGCGGCCGCAGGACCGCATCGAGCTGGGCAAGGTCAAGGAGCAATTCACGCGCCTGTTCAGCGCCCCGGTCGCCGAGAACGGCTTCAACCAGCCGGCGCAGACCCTGCAGACGCGGACCCTGTTGCACCTGGGTGGCGAGACGCTGGACCCCAGGGTGCCGGCCAGCCCGCCGCTGCGGGCGGCAGCCATCGTCTCCGAGACCGAGATGGTGGCCAACCGCTCGACGCTGGCGGCGGCCCAGTCGGAAGCCGCCGCCACGCCGTCGGCGCCGCAGGACGTGGCCATCGGCAACGGCGACGTACTGATCGCGGCGATCACCAGCTGCACCAACACGTCCAATCCGGGCGTGCTGCTGGCGGCGGGCCTGCTGGCGAAGAAGGCGGTGGAAGCGGGCCTGCGCGTGCAGCCGCACATCAAGACTTCGCTGGCGCCCGGTTCGCGCATCGTCACCGAGTACCTGCACAAGACCGGGCTGCTGCCCTACCTGGAGCAACTGCGCTTCACGGTGGCCGGCTACGGCTGCACCACCTGCATCGGCAACTCGGGCGACCTGGCGCCGGAGATCAACGAGGCCATCGGCAAGAGCGACCTGGTGTGCGCCGCGGTGCTGTCGGGCAACCGCAACTTCGAGGCGCGCATCCACCCCAACATCAAGGCCAACTTCCTGGCCAGCCCGCCGCTGGTGGTCGCCTACGCGCTGGCCGGCACCGTCCTGAAGGACCTGATGACCGAGCCGGTCGGCAAGGGCCACGGCGGCAAGGATGTCTGGCTGGGCGACATCTGGCCGTCCACCGAGGAGATCCACCGGTTGATGCAGCACGCCATGGACGGCGAGGCCTACCGGAGGAACTACGAGAAGGTGAAGTCCGAGCCGGGCCAGCTCTGGAAGGGCATCCACGGCGTGACCGGCAAGACCTACGCGTGGCCGACCAGCACCTACATCGCCGAGCCGCCGCTGTTCCCGGGGTTCGACCCGCAGCCGCCTGCCAACGACGCGAAGCAGGACGTCTCGGTGCGCGAGGCGCGCATCATGGCGCTGTTCGGCGACTCGATCACCACCGACCACATCTCGCCGGCCGGCTCGATCAAGGAGAGCTCGCCGGCCGGCCAGTGGCTGCTGGCCCATGGCGTGACCAAGCCCGACTTCAACAGCTACGGCTCGCGCCGCGGCAACCACGAGGTGATGATGCGCGGCACCTTCGCCAACGTGCGCATCAAGAACCTGATGATCCCGGCGTTGCCCGGCGGCTCGCGCGAGGAGGGCGGCGTCACCCTCTACCGCGACGGCCAGGGCCGCACGGAGAAGATGTCCATCTTCGACGCCGCGATGAAGTACATGGCCGAGGGGCGGCCCACCGTCGTCTTTGCCGGCGAGGAATACGGCACCGGCTCCTCGCGCGACTGGGCCGCCAAGGGCACCCAGCTGCTGGGCATCAAGGCGGTGATCGCGCGCAGCTTCGAGCGCATCCACCGCAGCAACCTGGTGGGCATGGGCGTGCTGCCGCTGCAGTTCCAGGACACCGACACCTGGCAGTCGCTGCAGCTGGACGGCTCCGAGCTGGTCGACGTCGTGCCGGACCCCTTGCTGCGCCCGCGCAGCAATGCCCGGGTGGTGGTGCGGCGAGCCGACGGCAGCAGCCGGGAGATCACGGTGACGCTGCGCATCGACACCGACATCGAGGTGCAGTACTACCGGCACGGCGGCATCCTGCCGTTCGTGCTGCGGCAATTGCTGGCCGCCTGAGGGCGCGAGGCAGCGCGGGGTGTCGCCAGGCGGCAACCCCCTCCGCTCGTGCCGGCCGGGCAGGCTCCACCCGAGCCATCAGACCGTAAACTCGGCCGTCCCGCCTCGGGCGGGCTGCACCGAAGGACCCTGCCTTGATTCGATCCAGTGCCGCCGACCGAGGGCCCGCGCCCGGCCTCGCGCCGCAGGCACCGTCGATGGCCGCCGCAGCGGCCGGCCCGGACGTGCTGCGGCTGGTGCGCGCCAGCCGCTCCCGGGTCAGGGGATCGGCGATGGACGAGCTGTTCGCCGCGCGCAAGCGGGTGCACGGGCCGGCGCGGGTGCCGGACCTGTGCGGCGCCGTCCTGCACGTGGCCGGCTGGTTCGTGTTGTGGCAGGAAGGGCCCGAGCCGGCGATCCAGGCCGCCCTTGCCGCCTCGGCGCGGGGCCGCCACGAGGTGCCGCGCATCCTGCACCGCAGCTTCGGGCCGCGCACGCTGCAGGAGCCGCTCACACTGAGCACCACGCAATGGCTGGAAGGCCCGGTCCCGTTCGAGCGCCGCATCGAGGCGGCCGCCGCGGCGGCCGCCTCGATGCAACCGCAGGACGTCTGGCGCGTGCTGAGCGAGCCCTGCACGCTGACGCCGTCCACGGTCCTGCCCGACCTCGACCGGCGCTTCGGCCTGCTCGCCTCGGACGACCAGCGCGCCATCGAGAGCGCTCGCCGCATTGCCGACCATTTCAACCGCCCGCTGGTGTACCGCCGCTTTGCCGATGCGGCCCCGGGCACCAGCGACTTCGGCGCCGCCTACCTGGACCTGCCCCTGCACGGGCGCCCGCTGCGCCTGAGGGCGGTGTCGCGCCGGGCGGTCGGCAACCCGCTGGTGCACGAGGCGCCGCGTCCGGCCGACCGGCTGGTGCTGCTGGTGGGCGAGCAGGCCCGCCCGGCGCTGGAACTGGCGTCGGCCATGGCCAGCTTCCTGCAGCGCGTGGGACCGGCGGCGATCGAGCTGGTGGCCGAAGACGCGGCGGTCGGCGACGCCGTGGCCGAAGTCCTGCGGGGCCAGGCGGGCGCGGCCATCGCGCGGCGGGCATCCCCCCTCGGCGAGTCGCAACTGGTGGCGCTGCTGCTCGGGGCTGCTTCGCACGCCGTCGCCGGCTGATTCCAGCCCGTTCCGCCGGGATTGGCACAATGCCCGGCGATGGCACAGGACGTTCTCGTCGCCGGTGGGGGTATTGCGGGCCTCGCGGCCGCATTGGCCGCGCGGGCGGCGGACTGGGAAGTGCGCCTGTTCGAGCAGGCCCAGGAGTTCTCCGAGGTGGGCGCCGGCCTGCAGCTCGGACCCAATGCCACGCGCGTGCTGCGCGACTGGGGCGTGCTGGGCCCGCTGCAGGCGCTTGCCTGGCAGCCGCCCCGCCTGTCCGTGCGAGACGCCCTGGATGGGCGCGTACTGGGCACGCTCGCGCTCGGCGCGTCGACGCAGCAGCGTTATGGCGCGCCCTACCTGACCGTGCACCGCGCGGACCTCCATGCCGCGCTGCTGCGGGCCGCCACCGAGGCGGGCGCCTGGCTGCGCACCGGCTTGCGGATCGCCTCGGTGCGGGTCGACGGCGAGCTGGCGCAGGCCCACCTGGAAGGCGGCGCGCTGGTCGAGGCGGACGCGCTCGCGATCGCCGATGGCGTATGGAGCCGCCTGCGCGAGCAGCTGGTCGGCGACGGCCCGGCTCCGGCCACCGGGCACGTCGCCTACCGCGCCCTGGTGCCCATGGCGCAGCTGCCTGCGCGACTGCGGGGCGACGAGGTGCAGGCCTGGCTGGGGCCGCACATGCACCTGGTGCGTTACCCGGTGCGCGCCGGCGAGGCGCTCAACGTGGTCGGATTCATCGAAGGGCGGGCCGGTGCCGGCTGGGACCACGCGGTGCAGTCCGATGCGCTGCGCGCCGCCGCCGCCGGGCTTTGCGGCGAATTGCAGGCGCTGGTCGAAGCCGTGGAGGTCTGGCGGATGTGGCCGGTGCACGACCGCGAGCCACTGTCCGGACCGGCGCAGATGGCGCGCGGCCGCGCCGCCCTGCTCGGCGACGCCGCCCATCCGATGCGCCCCTACCTGGCGCAGGGCGCCGGCATGGCGATCGAGGACGCCTGGACGCTGCAGAAGGTGCTGGCGGCCTGCGACGGGCGGGTGATCGACGTGCCCACCACCCTGCAGCGCTACGCCCTGAACCGCTGGCAGCGCTGCGCGCGGGTGCAGCGGCGCGCGCGCCGCAACGGCTGGATCTTCCATGCCGACGGCCTGCTGCGGCACGCCCGCAACCTGGCCCTGGCCGCCGGCGGCGAGCCGGTGCTGGACCTGCCCTGGCTGTATGGCGCCGGCTGACTACAGGTCGGTGCGCAGGCGCCAGATTTCCGGGAACAGCACCACGTCCAGCATCTTGCGCAGGTAGGTCACGCCGCCGGTGCCGCCGGTGCCGCGCTTGAAGCCGATGATGCGCTCCACCGTGGTCACGTGGCGGAAGCGCCAGAGCCGGAACGCGTCTTCCAGGTCGGTCAGCTCCTCGCCCAGCTGGTACAGGTCCCAATACTGCTCGGGGTTGCGATAGACCTGCAGCCAGGCCTGCTCCACTTCCGCGCTCTCGGCATAGGGCTGGGTCCAGTCGCGCTCGACATGGCTGGCGGGCACCGGCAGGCCGCGGCGGGCCAGCAGCCGCAGCGACTCGTCGTACAGCGAGGGCGCCTCGAACGCCGCGCGCACCTGCGCCAGCAGGTCGGGGCGGTGCTCGTGCGGCTTGAGCATCGCCGGGTTCTTGTTGCCCAGGGTGAATTCGATGCGCCGGTACTGCGCGCTCTGGAACCCGCTGGAGCTGGCCAGGTAGGGCCGGATCGCGCTGTACTCGGGCGGCGTCATCGTCGCCAGCACGTCCCAGGCGTGCACCAGCTGCTCCATGATGCGCGAGACGCGCGCCAGCATCTTGAACGCACTGCCGAGCTCGTCGCGGGCGACGCAGCCGATGGCCGCGCCCAGCTCGTGCAGCATCAGCTTCATCCACAGCTCGCTGGTCTGGTGCTGGATGATGAACAGCATCTCGTTGTGGTTGGGCGACAGCGGCTTCTGGGCGCTGAGGATCGTGTCCAGCTGCAGGTAGTCGCCATAGCTCATCGAGCGGCTGAAATCCAGTTGCGCGCCCTCGGCGCGCACGATGTCCTCGGGGCGGGTTCTGTCGTTCATGTCACGGCCTGTGGTCGATTGAATTCGGGGCGCTGCCATTCGCGGGAGTCCAGCACCTGGCGCAGCTGCTCGACGGCGTTCCACACGTCCTCGAAACCCAGGTACAGCGGGGTGAAGCCGAAGCGCAGGATGTCGGGCGCGCGGAAGTCGCCGATCACGCCGCGCGCGATCAGCGCCCGCACGATGGCGTAGGCGCCTTCGGCGCGCGACAAGGACACCTGCGAACCACGCCGGGCGTGTTCGCGCGGCGTGACCAGCGACAGGCCGTGGCCGGTGCAGCGCTCCTCGACCAGGGCGATGAACAGGTCGGTGAGCGCCAGCGACTTGGCCCGCAGGGCCGCCATGCCGCCCAGGGGCCGCGCGGCATCGAGCGAGGCCATGCCGCAGTCGAGGGCCACCAGGCTGAGCACCGGTTGCGTGCCGCACAGGTAGCGCGCGATGCCCGGCGCCGGCCGGTAGTCGGGCGTGAATTCGAAGGGCGCCGCATGGCCCCACCATCCCGCCAGCGGCTGCCAGAAGCGGTCGGCGTGGCGCGGGTGCACCCAGGCGAAGGCCGGCGAACCGGGGCCGCCGTTGAGGTACTTGTAGCCGCAGCCGACGGCGAAGTCGGCTGCGGCGCCGTGCAGGTCCACCGGCACCGCCCCGGCGCTGTGCGCCAGGTCCCAGACCGTGAGCACGCCATGGCGGTGGGCGAGGGCGGTGAGCGCCTCCATGTCGTGCATCGCGCCGGTGCGGTAGTTCACGTGGGTGAGCATCAGCACGGCGACGTCCGGGCCTTGCAGCGCCTGCGGGATCCCGTCCGGCGCGCCGACCAGGCGCAGTTCGCCGCCGCGCTCTTCGCACAGGGCCTGGGCGATGTACAGGTCGGTCGGGAAATTGCTGCGCTCGCTCAGCACGACCCGGCGGCCGGGCCGGTCTCCGGCCGCGATCTTCAAGGCGGCGCTCAGGACCTTGTAGAGGTTGATCGAGGTGGTGTCGGTGGCCACCACTTCGCCGGGCGCGGCGCCGATCCAGCCGGCGATGCGGTCGCCGACGCGGCGCGGCATCTCGTACCAGCCGGCCGTGTTCCAGGAGCGGATCAGCCCTTCGCCCCATTCGTGTTCGACGGCGCGGGCGACCCGTGCGGCCGTGGCCCGCGGCAGCGGACCGAGCGAATTGCCGTCCAGGTAGACCACGCCTTCGGGCAGCGTGAACAGGTCGCGCAGCGGGCGCAGCGGGTCGGCCGCATCGCGGGCGCGGCAGTCGTGCAGGTCGGTCATGGGGCACGCAGGACGGCGCGCACCGGCGAGGCGTCGGCCGTCATCAGTTTCAGGGGCAGGGCGATCAGTTCGTAGTCGCCTTCGGGTACTTGGTCGAGGAGCAGGTTCTCCAGCACCCGCAGGCCGCGCCGGCGGATCGCCTGGTGGCTGGGCAGTTCCTTGCTGTCGGCCGGATCGATGCTGGCGGTGTCGATGCCGACCAGGCGCACGCCGGCGTCGGCCAGGCGCTCGATCGTGCCGGCGTCGAAGGCGGCCAGCCCGGCGTCCCAGCGGTCCACCGGATGGCGCTGGTAAGTGCGCACCAGCACCCGGGGCGGCAGGCCCTGCGCCGCGTGGGCCAGGTCCTCCCAGTGCACCAGCGGCCGGCGGCCGATCGCATGGATGACCCGGCAGGGACCCAGGTAGGGGTCCAGGTCCAGCGCGCCGGCGGCTGCGCCTTCCGGGTCGTAGTGCAGGGGCGCATCGGCATGCGCGCCCACATGCGGCGACAGGGTCAGGCTGCTGACATTGACGGGGCAGCCCGGGGCGATCTGCGCCGCCCACTGCTGCCCGTAGGGGGTGTCGCCGGGAAACACGGGCGAGCCTGCGTGCACCGGCGGCGAGATGTCCCAGAGGCGTGGCATGCGGCGCAGTGTGGAACGCGAAAAAAGACCGTGGTGTCGGTTATAGCCAACACCGTTTGATTTTTGTTGAGGCCTGAAGGATCGGCCGTGGCGCCAGCCCGTGCCGCGGCCGCGAAGGCGCCGCAGGCCAGGCAGGGTGGGGAGGCGCAACCGGGTGGCTGTCAACCCGCGCCCGGCGCCCGGCGTTGCCCGGCCACTGTATGGAACAACAGTCTTTTCAGGAGGGACGACCATGGAACTGCAGACGGCGCGCGAGATCATCGACACCCTGGCCCAGGGCATCCACCCGGTCACCGGCGAGGCCATGCCGGAAGACAGTCCCTACAACGCCCCGCCGGTGATCCGGGCGCTGTTCGCGGTGTCGCAGGCGCTGGACACGGCGGCCGCGCCCCGCCCGGCGCGGCCGCGGCGCGAGGCACCGCCCAACACCGGCAAGCCCTGGACCGCGGACGACGATGGGCAGTTGCGCGCCGGCTTCGACGCGGGCACCCCGACCCGGGACCTGGCGGCCGCCCTCGGGCGCACCCGCTGGGCCATCGAGTCGCGGCTGGTCAAGCTGGGGGTACTGACCCTGGGCGGCACGCCGGCCGCGATGGCGCGATGACGCGAATGGGCTTCAGGCCACCCGCCCGAGCAGCAGGTACTCCATCAGTGCCTTCTGCACGTGCATGCGGTTCTCGGCCTCGTCCCACACCACCGACTGCGGGCCGTCGATCACCTCGGCGGTCACCTCCTCGCCGCGGTGGGCCGGCAGGCAGTGCATGAACAGGGCGTCGGGCTTGGCCACCTTCATCATGTCCTCGTCCACGCACCAGTCCGCAAAGGCCTTGCGGCGCTGCTCGTTCTCGGCCTCGTAGCCCATGCTGGTCCACACGTCGGTGGTCACCAGGTCGGCGCCACGGCAGGCGTCCATCGGGTCCTTGAACACCTTGTAGCTGTCGCGGCTGCGCACGCCGGCCACGGCCTGGTCGACCTCGTAGCCGCTGGGGGTGGACACGTGCACCGTGAAGCCCAGCAGTTCGGCCGCCTGCAGCCAGGTGTTGGCCATGTTGTTGCCGTCGCCCACCCAGGCCACCGTCCGGCCGGCGATCGAGCCGCGCTGCTCCTGGTAGGTGAAGAGGTCGGCCATGATCTGGCAGGGGTGGAACTCGTTGGTCAGGCCGTTGATCACCGGCACCCGCGAGTGCGCGGCGAAGCGCTCGATCTTGTCCTGGCCGAAGGTGCGGATCATCACCAGGTCGACCATGCGGCTGATCACCCGCGCCGAGTCCTCGATCGGCTCGGCGCGGCCGAGCTGGCTGTCGCCGGTGGTCAGGTGCACCACGCTGCCCCCGAGCTGGTACATGCCGGCCTCGAAACTCACGCGGGTGCGCGTGGACGCCTTCTCGAAGATCATGGCCAGCGTGCGGTCGACCAGCGGGTGGTATTTCTCGTAGGCCTTGAACTTGCGCTTGATCACGGCGGCCCGCTCGAACAGCCAGGCGTACTCGTCGGCCGTGAAGTCGACGAACTGCAGGTAGTGCCGGATCGTCATCGGCCTACTCCGCGAGGAAGGCCTTCACCAGCGGCGCCAGGATGCCCACGCATTCGTCGGCTTCGGCGCGGGTGAAGACCAGGGGCGGCAGCAGCCGCACCACGCTGTCCGCGGTCACGCTGATCAGCAGGCCGGCTTCGGCGGCCCGGTTGACCAGCACGCCGCAGGGCCTGGCCAGCTCCATGCCGATCATCATGCCCTGGCCGCGGATCTCCTTCACCCCGGCATGGCCGCCGAGTTCGCGCGCCAGCAGGTCCTGGAGGTAGCCGCCCACGTCGGCGGCGTTCTCCAGCAAACCGTCCTCCTCCATGATGCGCAGGGTCTCGACGCCGGCGCGCATGGCCAGCGGGTTGCCGCCGAAGGTGGTGCCGTGGTTGCCGGGCTGGAAGATGTCGGCGGCACGCGGGCCGGCCACCACGGCGCCGATCGGCACGCCCGAGCCCAGGCCCTTGGCGAGCGGCATCACGTCGGGGCGGATGCCGGCCCACTGGTGGGCGAACCACTTGCCGGTGCGGCCCATGCCGCACTGGACCTCGTCGATCATCATCAGCCAGTCGCGCTGGTCGCACAGCCGGCGCACCTGCTGCAGGTACTCGGCGCGCATGGGGTTGATGCCGCCCTCGCCCTGGATGGTTTCGAAGAACACCGCCACCACGTTCCGGTTGCCCTCGGTGGCGGCCTCGAGCGCGGCCAGGTCGTTCAGCGGCACCCGGATGAAGCCCTCCACCAGCGGGCCGAAGCCCTGCTGGATCTTCGCGTTGCCGGTGGCCGACAGGGTGGCGATGCTGCGCCCGTGGAAGGCCTTCTCGTAGACCACGATCTGCGGGCGCTCGATGCCCTTGTCGTGGCCGAACTTGCGCGCCAGCTTGATCGCCGCCTCGTTGGCCTCCAGCCCGGTGGAGCAGAAGAACACCTTGGACAGGCCCGACAGCTGCGCCAGCTTGGCCGCCAGCTTCTCCTGGTTGGGCACGTGGTAGTAGTTGCTGCTGTGGATGATCTTCGCGACCTGGTCCTGCAGCGCCGGCACGAGCTTGGGGTGGTTGTGGCCCAGCGTGTTGACGGCGATGCCGGCCAGTGCGTCCAGGTAGGACTTGCCGTTGACGTCCCACACCCGCGAGCCCTGGCCGTGCGACAGGGCGATCGGCACGCGGCCGTAGGTGTTCATCGTGTGGGGCGACGCTGCCTCGATCAGGGCCATCGGAACACTCTCCAGAAAAGAAAAGCGGCTCAACGCGTGAGCCGTTGAGGCCCGATTCTAGGCTCAGGCCGCAGGCCCGATGCTTGAGGATTGCGCATGGCAGCGATGCGGTGCGATGCTGGCGCGCCGACCCCGGATCCCCGGGGCTGAAGTCTTATATAAGATAGAATACTGGTCGCTGCCCGCGGGCCCTCTCCCGTGCCGCGGCGCTGCGATGCCCGCCTCTTCATGGTCACCACTCCCGCCAAAGAAGTCTTCATCCAGGGGATCACCCGGGAGGGCCGCACCTTCCGCCCCAGCGACTGGGCCGAGCGGCTGGCCGGGGTGATGAGCGGCTTCCGGCCGGGCGGCTCGGCGCCCGGCAGCCACCTGAGCTACTCGCCGTGGTGCGTGCCGCGCGTGATCGACGGCGTCAAGACCGTGGTGGTGCACAGCGACCTGCGCGCCCACGATCCGATGGCCTGGGACTTCGTGATGAACTTCGCGCGCGACAACGAACTGCGGGTGGTGGAGAAGCCCGCCTCGGCCGACTGAGTCCACTCGTCTCATCCCGACGCGGCCCCAACGAAAAAACCGCCCGAAGGCGGTTTTTCGCTTTTGCTGGCAGCGCACCCGGTTCAAACGGCGGGCCTGCGGCTGCAGGCCCGGGCGAGCCGGACCGATTCGGTCAGGCGGCGGCGGGGGCGGCCAGGGCCTTGACCTTGGCCGACAGGCGGGACTTGTCGCGGGCCGCCTTGTTCTTGTGGAAGATGCCCTTGTCGGCGACGGTGTCGACGATGCTCTGGGCCTTGGCGAAGAGTTCGGTGGCCTTGGCCTTGTCGCCGCTGGCGACGGCCTTCTCCACGTTCTTCACCGCGGTGCGGTACCGGGAGCGCAGCGAGGTGTTCGCTGCGTTGAGCTTGACGTTCTGGCGCGCGCGCTTGCGGCCGGACGCCAGGCGGGGGTTCTTCTTCTTGGGCTTGGTAGAAGCCATGGTGGATTCCTTCGGTGTCTGAGGATGATGCCAGCAAAGCCCTCCATTGTAAGCGAAGCGCCCACTCGCCTGCAGGGGCGCCGCTACACTTGAGCCGGTGAGCCTGTTCAAAGCCGCCTCGACCGTCTCGCTGCTGACGCTGGCGTCCCGCATCACCGGGCTCATCCGCGACCTGCTGATGGCGGCCGTGTTCGGCGCCACCGCCCTGACCGACGCCTTCAACGTCGCCTTCCGCATCCCGAACCTGTTTCGCCGCCTGTTCGGCGAGGGTGCCTTCAGCCAGGCCTTCGTGCCGGCCCTGGCCCACACCCGCGAGCAGCAGGGCGAGCAAGCCACCCGTCGCCTGGTCGACAGCGTGGCCACGGTGCTGGCCTGGGTGCTGCTGGCCGCCTGCGTCGTCGGCGTGGCGGCGTCGCCGGCGCTGGTCTGGGCGCTGGCCAGCGGGCTGCGGCAGGACCCGCAGGCCTTCGACGCCGCCGTGCTGATGACCCGCTGGATGTTTCCCTACATCGGCTTCATGTCGCTGGTGGCCCTGTCGGCGGGCATCCTGAACACCTGGAAGCGCTTCGCGGTCCCCGCCGCCACCCCGGTGCTGCTGAACGTGGCCCTGATCCTGGCGGCCTGGCTGGGCGCGCCCGGGTTCGCCGCCCGCGGCATCGAGCCGATCTACGCGATGGCGGCCGGCGTGATGCTGGGTGGCGTGCTGCAGCTGGGCATCCAGGTGCCGGCGCTGCGCCGCCTGGGCATGCTGCCGCGCATCGGCCTGGCGGCGTCGCGCATCCGCGCAGCCTGGCGCGACCCCGGGGTGCGCCGCATCCTGTCGCTCATGGGGCCCGCACTGCTCGGCGTCAGCGTGGCCCAGATCTCGTTGCTGATCAACACCCAGATCGCCTCCTGGCTGCCGGCCGGCAGCGTCACCTGGCTGTTCTATGCGGATCGCCTGATGGAGTTCCCCACGGCCCTGCTGGGCGTGGCGCTGGGCGTGGTGCTGATGCCGCAGCTGGCGCTGGCGCGCGGGGCCGGCGACGACGCGCGCTACTCGTCCCTGCTCGACTGGGGCCTGCGCCTGGTGGTGCTGCTGGCGGCGCCGGCGTCGGCCGCGCTGCTGGTCTTCGGCCTGCCGCTGGTCGCGACCTTGTTCCACTACGGTGCGTTCCGCGACAGCGACGTGCTCCAGGTGTCGCTGGCCCTGGCCGGCTACGGGGCCGGCCTGCTCGGGCTGGTCGGGATCAAGGTGCTGGCGCCCGGCTTCTATGCCAGCCAGGACACGCGCACGCCGGTCCGGATCGCCATCGTGGTGCTGGTGCTCACCCAGCTCATGAACGTCGCCTTCGTGCCGCTGTTCAAGCACGCCGGGCTGGCCCTGTCGATCGGCCTGGGTGCGCTGCTCAACGCGGGCTGGCTGCTCGTCGGCCTGCGCCGGCGCGGCAGCTGGGCGCCCACGCCGGGCTGGCCGCGCTTCCTGCTGCAGGTGGTCGCCGCCACCGCGCTGCTGGCGGTGTTCCTGGCCTGGGCGGCCGGCCATTTCGACTGGATCGCGCTGCGCGCCCATGCCGCGCAGCGCGCCGGGCTGCTGGCGTCCTTGCTGCTGGCCTCGGTGGTCGTGTACTTCGGCGCGCTCCGGGCCGCCGGGGTGCAGCTGAGGCAATTCGTCACGCGCTGAAGTGAAGAACCGCTCCGAAGCGCCTTCGGCGCCTCCCTCAAGGGGCGCCACCAGCGACCCGGCGAAGCCGGTTCCGCGGTGGCCTGGCGGAGCCGGCTTGGCGCGGCCACAGGCTTCGGAGATCGACGGGCTGCCACTGTCATGACCCTTGACGCTGCCGGTGCGCCTCCCTTACAAAGGTCGCCACCATGCCGCTCAACCTCGAGGTCCCCACGCCGCTGGAGTACTTCCGCGCGCTGGTGCAGGACGACGACCATTTCCCCCTGCTGGAAGCGGCTGCCAGCATCGCCCAGGACGAGTACCCCGACCTCGACGTGCAGCAGGTGCTGGGCGAGGTCGACCAGCTGCTGGCGCGCCTGAAGCGCCGGCTGCCCTCCGACGCCGCACCGCTGCAGCGCCTGCGCGTGCTCAACCAGTTCTTCTTCCGCGACCTCTCGTTCGGCGGCAACGTCAACGACTACTGCGACCCCGACAACAGCTGCCTCAACGTGGTGCTGCGCACCCGGCGCGGCATCCAGATCTCGCTGGCCGTCCTGTGGATGGAACTGGCCCATGGCCTGGGGCTGCACGCGCGCGGCGTGTGCTTTCCGGGCCACTTCATGATCAAGGTGAACCTGCCCAAGGGGCAGGTGGTGATCGATCCCTTCACCGGACAGTCGCTCTCGCGCGAGGAGCTGTCCGAGCGGCTGGAGCCCTACCGGCGCCGCAGCGGCCTGGTCGACGAGTTCGAGGTTCCGCTGGGGCTCTACCTGCAGGCCGCGCCGCCGCGCGACATCATCGCGCGCATGCTGCGCAACCTGAAGGAGATCCACCGGGCGCAGGAAGACTGGCAGCGCCTGATCGCGGTGCAGGACCGGCTGCTGGTGCTGCTGCCCGATGCCTGGGCCGAATACCGCGACCGCGGCCTCGCCCATGCCGAGCAGGGCCATGCCGCGCTGGCCGTGCTGGACCTGGAGACCTACCTGATCCACGCCCAGGATTCGCTGGACATCGATGCCATCGCCGAGCGGGTGGCCGACCTGCGGCGGGCGCGCAGCTGATGGCGGCACGGGCGCACGCGCCTCGCGCAGCGGGCCGGGTCGTCACCGCGAGGACGGACCCGTCGGCAAGGGCCGCAGCAGCATCGCCGCCAGCGCCATGGCACTGAAGGCGGCGCCGGCGAGGAACGTGCTGGCCGCGCCCCAGGTGTCCCAGAGCCAGCCGGCGACAAGGCTGGCGGCCAGCAGTGCGGCACCGGCGGCCAGGTTGAACATGCCGAAGGCCGTGCCGCGCAGGTGCGCCGGCGCTGCCTCGGCCACCATGGTGGCGAGCAGTCCCTGCGTCATCGCCATGTGCAGCCCCCACAGCGCAATGCCCAGCCAGAGCAGCGGCCCGGCGCCGGCGGCTGCGAGCAGCAGGTCGGCCAGCACCAGCACCGCCAGGCCGGCCGCCAGCAGGCGGCGATGGTCGATGCGGTCGGCGAGCCGGCCGAACGGATAGGCGCCGGCCGCAAACACGAGGTTCATCGCGATCAGCACCAGCGGCGCCCATGCCAGCGGCAGCCCACCCTGCTGCGCGCGCAGCACCAGGAAGGCTTCCGAGAAGCGGGCCAGCGTGAAGACCGCGCCGACGGCGACGACCCACCAGTAGCTGCCACCCAGCTGGCGCAGGTTGTCGCGCCGGATGGGATTGCGGCGGCGCACACCGGGCGGCGCGTCCGGTTCATGGACACCGATGGCCAGCAGGGCGACGCACAGCACGGCGGGGACCACGGCGACCCAGAAGACGGCGCGGATGTCGTCGGACCACAGCAGCATCAGCGCCACGGCCAGCAGGGGACCGAGGAATGCGCCGACAGTGTCGAGCGACTGGCGCAGGCCGAAGGCGGCACCGCGCATCGCGGCCGGCGCCAGGTCGGCCACGAGGGCGTCGCGCGGCGCACCGCGCAGGCCCTTGCCGAAGCGGTCGATCGCCCGGGCGGCCAGGACCATCCCCGCAGAACCCGCCAGCGCGAACAGGGGCTTGGAAAGGGCGCCCAGTCCGTAGCCCAGCAGGGCGAGCGGCTTGCGACGGCCCAGGTAGTCGGACAGCACGCCTGAGAACACCTTGGTGGCCAGCGCGAGCGACTCGGCGGCGCCTTCCACCAACCCGACCACCAGCATGCTGGCTCCCAGCGTGGTGACCAGGAAGACCGGCAGCAGGCTGTGGATCATCTCCGAGGAGACGTCCATCAGCAGGCTGACGAACCCCAGCGCCCAGATGCCGGCCGGCAGTCGCGGGCGGCTGGCCGGCGGGGCGGCCATGGGCCGGCTCAGGCGATCACGACCGGGTTGCCGTCGCCGCGCGGCGCGATGGTGCCGATCTCGTGGACCGACTCGCCCTGCGCGCGCAGCGTGCCGGCGACCGCCGCTGCTTCGGCCGCGTCCACGACCACGACCATCCCGATGCCGTTGTTGAAGGTGCGGTTCATCTCGTGATCGGAAATGCCGGCGGTGGCCTGCAGCCAGGCGAACAGCTCGGAGCGCGGCCAGCTGCCGGCCCTCAGGTGGGCGGCGGTGCCTTCGGGCAGCACGCGCGGAATGTTCTCCAGCAGCCCGCCGCCGGTGATGTGGGCCAGCGCCTTGATGCCGGCGTGCTGCGCCAGCGCCGCCAGCACCGGCTTGACGTACAGGCGGGTGGGGGCCATCACCGCTTCCCGGAACGGCCGGCCGTCCAGCGTGGCCGGCACCTGCGTGCCGGCCCGCTCGATGCACTTGCGCACCAGCGAGAAGCCGTTCGAGTGGGCGCCGCTGGACGCCAGCCCCAGCACCACGTCGCCGGGCGCCACGCCGGCGCCGCCCAGGATCTTCGACTTCTCCACCGCCCCGACGGCGAAGCCGGCCAGGTCGTACTCGCCCGGCGGGTACATGCCCGGCATCTCCGCCGTCTCGCCGCCGATCAGGGCGCAACCGGAGAGCTCGCAGCCGCGCGCGATGCCGCCCACCACGCGGGCGGCCGTGTCCACGTCCAGCTTGCCGCAGGCGAAATAGTCGAGGAAGAACAACGGCTCGGCGCCCTGCACCAGCACGTCGTTGACGCTCATGGCGACCAGGTCGATGCCCACCGTGTCGTGCATGCCCCACTCGAACGCCAGCTTGAGCTTGGTGCCGACGCCGTCGGTGCCGCTGACCAGCACCGGCTCGCGGTACCGCCTGGGCACCTCGAACAGCGCGCCGAAGCCGCCGATGCCCGCCATCACGCCTTCGCGCAGGGTGCGCCTGGCCAGCGGCTTGATGCGCTCGACCAGCGCGTCGCCGGCATCGATGTCCACGCCGGCGTCTTTGTACGAGAGGGGAGTCTGGCTCATGGGGGGAGGCGTTCGGGGGGCGCCCGATAGAATTCGCGTGATTTTACCGGCGGCCCCTTCCATGGCCGGCCGGCCGCAGCCCCTCGCCGATGCCCTTCACCCCCACGCAGAAACGCGCCGCCATCTGGGCGCTGATCGCGTTGCTGGCGGTGTGGGCGCTGCGGGCCCTGGGGCCGGTGCTCACCCCGTTCGTGGTCGGCGCGGTGCTGGCCTATGCACTGACCCCGCTGGTCGACCGCCTCGACGAGGCGGGCCGCGGCCGCGTGCCTCGCTTCGTCGCGGTGGTGCTGGTCGAACTGCTGTTCATCGTGGTGCTGGTGTCGCTGTTCCTGATGGTGGTGCCCATCCTGGCCAAGGAGATCCCGTTGATGCGCGAGCAGGTGCCGGTGCTGTTCAAGTGGCTGGACGGCAGCGTGCGGCCCTGGCTGGCGCAGTTCGGCATCGACGTCGCGCTCGACCTGCAGAGCCTCAAGACCCAGGTGCTGCGCTACCTGCAGGCCAATTACGAGGAGGCCGTGACCAGCCTGCTGTCCTCGCTGAAGATCGGCGGCAGCGTGGCCTTCGCGGTGGTCTTCAACGCGGTGCTGATCCCGGTCGCCCTGTTCTACCTGCTGCTGGACTGGGACCGCTTCGTGCACCGCGTGCTGGAACTGGTGCCGCCGCGCGTGCGGCCGGCGGTCGACTCCTTCACCCAGGAGGCCGACCAGGTGCTGGGTCAGTACCTGCGCGGCCAGCTGCTGGTGATGCTGACCATGGCGACCTTCTACTCCGCCGGGCTGGCCCTGTTCGGGCTGGACCTGGCGCTGCCGATCGGCCTGTTCACCGGGCTGGCGATGTTCGTGCCCTACCTGGGCTTCGGCATCGGGCTGGTGCTGGCCATCCTGGCCGGCCTGCTGCAGTTCGCCTCGGCCAAGGCGCTGGTGATGGTGGCCGTGGTGTACGGCTGCGGCCAGGTGATCGAGGGCTTCTTCTTCACGCCGCGGCTGGTGGGCGAGCGCATCGGCCTGCACCCGCTGGCAGTGATCTTCGCCCTGCTGGCCTTCGCCCAGCTGTTCGGCTTCCTCGGCGTGCTGGTGGCGCTGCCGGCCACCGCCCTGCTGCTGGTGGCCATCCGCCGCGTGCGCACCGGCTACATGGGCAGCCGCCTGTACCACGGATGAAGCAGCTGACGCTTCCCATCGCCATGGCCCGCGCACCCACGCTGGCCGGCTTCGACGCGGGGCCCAACGAGCCTGCGCTGGCGCACCTGAAGCTGTGGGCCGGCAGCCCGACGCGCTCGCCCGTGCCGACCTACCTGTGGGGTCCGCCCGCGAGCGGCAAGACCCACCTGCTCAAGGCGGTGCAGGAGGCCTTGCGCGAGCAGGGCGCCGCCACCGGCTGGCTGGATGCGTCGGTGCCGGAGCCGCCCGCCTTCGACGAGCGCTGGGCGGTGGTGCTGATGGACGACGTGCACCTGTACACCGCAGTCCAGCAGCACGCCGCGTTCAGCTGGTTCGTCAGCGCGCAGGCGCTGCAGCGCGGCGTGCTGGCGGCGGGGCTGCTGCCGCCGGCCGACCTGCGGCTGCGCGAGGACCTGCGCACCCGGCTCGGCTGGGGCCACGTGTTCCAGCTGCAGGTGCTGTCGGAGCCGGAGCGCCGCGCCGTGCTGCGCCGCGCCGCCGACGCGCGCGGCGTCTTCCTCTCCGACGAGGTGATGGATTTCATGCTCACCCGTTTCTCGCGCGACCTCGGCAGCCTCATGCAGCTGCTGGAGCAGCTCGACGCCTATGCGCTGCAGACGCAGCGCGCGATCACCATCCCACTGATCAAATCCATGCTGGAAAACGAGTGAAGGTCACGCTGTTCGACCTCGACCACACGCTGCTGCCGATCGACTCCGACTACGCCTGGGGCGAGTTCACCCAGGCGATCGGCTGGACCGATCCGGCCACCTTCAAGCAGCGCAACGACGCGTTCTACGAGCACTACAAGGCCGGGACGCTGGACGTGCACGACTACGTGCGCTTCGCCACCGAGGCGATCCGGCTCCAGGGCCGCCCGGCGGCCGAGCAGGCGCGGCGCCGCTTCATGCAGGAGGTGATCGCCCCGGCGATCCGTCCCGAGGCGCTGCAGCTGGTGCGCAGGCACCAGGACGCCGGCGAGCGGGTGCTGATCGTCACTGCCACCAACGAGTTCGTGACCGAGCCGATCGCGCAGGCGCTCGGTGTCGGCGAGCTCATTGCGGTGCGGCTGGCGCGCGGCCCCGACGGCTGGATCACCGGCGAGATCGACGGCGTGCCCTCGATGCGCGCCGGCAAGGTCGACCGGGTCGGCCAGTGGCTGGCGGCCCAGGGGCTGGCCTGGGACCAGGTCGAGACCACTTTCTACTCCGACTCCATGAACGACCTGCCGCTGCTGGAGCGCTGCGACCACCCGGTGGCCACCAATCCCGACGCCGTCCTGCGCAGCCTGGCCACCCAGCGCGGCTGGCGCATACTGGACCTGTTCCCTTCCCATCCATGATCAAGCAATTCATCGACCGCCTGCTGGGCGCCGGCGGCAACGGCCGCAAGCCGGGGTTCGGCAAGCGCCGGGAGATCGGCCCGCAGGAACACCACATCGATCCCTCGCTGGTGGACGAGCGCGCCGTCAACGTGGTGCGTGCGCTCAAGGACGCCGGCTTCGAGGCCTACGTCGTCGGCGGGGCGGTGCGCGACCTGCTGCTGGGCCTGCGGCCCAAGGATTTCGACGTCGCCACCAATGCCACGCCCGAGCAGGTCAAGGGGCTGTTCCGGCGCGCCTTCATCATCGGGCGGCGCTTCCGCATCGTGCACGTGGTCTACGGCCGCGGGCGCGAGCACGAGGTGATCGAGGTCTCCACCTTCCGCGCCTACCTGGACAACGCGGCGGCCGAGGCGGTGGCCGGCAACGAGAAGACCAGCCGGAGCGAGCTGGCCGGCCTCAAGCACGCGGTGGACGCCAGCGGCCGGGTGCTGCGCGACAACGTCTGGGGCCCGCAGGAGGAAGACGCCGCGCGGCGGGACTTCACGATCAACGCCATGTACTACGACCCGCAGACGCAGACGCTGGTCGACTACCACGGCGGCATGAAGGACGCGCGCAAGCTCACGCTGCGCATGATCGGCAACCCGGCCGCGCGCTACCGCGAGGACCCGGTGCGGGTGATCCGCGCGGTGCGCTTCGCCGCCAAGCTCCATCCGCTGGGGTTCAAGCTGGAGGCCAGGACGGCGGCGGCGCTGCGGCCCAGCCTGCCGCTGCTGGCCGACGTGCCGCAGAGCCGGCTGTTCGACGAGATGCTCAAGCTGCTGCAGACCGGCCATTCGGAGGCCACCGTCGAGCAGCTCAAGGCCCTCGACATGGCCAGCGGCATCTACCCGCTGCTGGACCTGGTGGTCGAGCGCGCCGACCAGGCCTTCGTCCGGTCGGCGCTGCAGGACACCGACCGCCGGGTGGCCGAGGGCAAGCCGGTCGCCCCCAGCTTCCTGCTGGCCTGCGTGCTGTGGTCCGACGTGCGCGACGGCTGGGCGCAGCGCCTGTCCCAGAAGCAGCATCCGTTCCCGGCGCTGCAGGGGGCCATCGACGACGTGTTCGACGCCCGCATCGGCGACGTGTCCGGCCGCGGCAAGCTGGGCGCCGACATGCGCGAGATCTGGATGATGCAGCCGCGCTTCGACAAGCGCGTGGGCAGCACGCCCTTCAGCCTGGTCGAACAGCCGCGCTTTCGCGCCGCCTTCGACTTCATGCGGCTGCGTGCCGACGCCGGCGAGGTCGACGTGGTGCTGGCCGACTGGTGGCAGGAATTCAGCCAGGCCGACGAGCACGCGCGCGAGGACCTGGTGGCGCAGGTGCGCGCCGAGCAGCAACAGAAGGGCGCACGCCGCGTGCGCGTGGTCAGGCCGCAGGAGAAGGCCTCGCCGGCGGAGCGCCCGGCCGCCGGGGCGCCGCTCGAGCCCGCCGCGGCGCAGGAGCCGGCCGAAGCGGACGGTGCCGGCGCCGATGCGGCGCGCAAGCGCCGCCGGCGCCGCCGCAAGCCGGCCGGCGCCGGCGCAGTGGGCGGCGGCGAGGCACCGCCGCCCTTCATCGCCGGCGATTGAGGCGGGCCGCCGGTGTGGCAGGGGGCCCGCGCTCAGCCATGAAGGAGCCGGTCACCGCCTACGTGGCGCTGGGCGCCAACCTGGGTGACCCGCGGGCCGCGGTGCTGGCCGCGCTGGATCGCCTGCAGGCACTGCCGCAGACCCGGCTCGCGGCCCGTTCCTCCCTCTACCGCACGGCGCCCGTGGGCGCCGCCGGGCCGGACTTCGTCAACGCCGTGGCGGCGCTGCGCACTTCGCTGTCGGCGCCCGACCTGCTGGCGGCCCTGCAGCGGCTGGAAGCCGAGGCCGGTCGCGAGCGCCCCTTCGCCAACGCGCCGCGCACGCTGGACCTGGACCTGCTGCTGTATGGCCAAGCGCGCATCGCGAGCCCTCGCCTGGTGGTGCCGCACCCGCGCATGCACGAGCGCGCGTTCGTGCTGGTGCCGCTGGCGGAGATCGCGCCGGCACTCGTTGCGCCGCAGGCGCTGGCGGCCCTTACCTCGCAGGTCATTGCCCGCATTCCCTGAGGCGGCGAGCATGGGGCCATCCCACGAAGGAGGTTTCCCATGAGCGACACCGGACTGATTGCACTGGCCTGCGGATTGATCATCGGCCTCGGGGCCATCGGCGCCTGCCTCGGCATCGGCAGCATGGGCGGGCGCTTCATCGAGGGCGCGGTGCGCCAGCCGGAGATGATGGAACCGCTGCAGGTCAAGATGTTCCTGCTGGCCGGGCTGATCGACGCCAACTTCCTGATCGGCGTCGGGGTGGCGATGATGTTCGTGTTCGCCAATCCCTTCGCCACCGGCTGAAGGACGCGCTGGGCAGCCGGTCGCGGCGGTCGGTGGCGGGCCATGCGCCGCCGTCCTACAGCGCGCCGGCGGCGGTCTTCCTAGAGTGGCCGCAAGGACCATTGCCATGAACAAGCCCGCTTCCGCCCCCGACGTGGTGCCGCCGCACGAGCGGCCGGACCCGAAGGACGAACCGGTGCCCGAAGGCACCAACGAAACCATCTCCCACCCCGACGAGCGGGCCGAGCAGCACCCTGCGCGCGAGGACCAGAAGCCGCGCGGCCCCTACGTCACCGGCAACACCTGAGGGCACGCCGCGGTGGCGCGGCCCCCGCGCGGCGCCGCCATCGGCGATGATGGCGGGACCTTCCGCCGACCCCGCCGCCCATGGCCTCCAGCCTGTTCCTCCTGCTGGACGACATCGCCACCCTGCTGGACGATGTGTCCGTACTGACCAAGGTCGCCGCCCGCAAGACCGCCGGCGTGCTGGGCGACGACCTGGCGCTCAATGCGCAGCAGGTCACGGGCCTGTCCGCCGAGCGCGAGTTGCCGGTGGTGTGGGCGGTGGCCAAGGGCTCGGCCCTCAACAAGCTGATCCTGGTGCCCGCCGCGCTCGTCGTGAGCGCGATCGCGCCGTGGGCGGTGCTGCCGCTGCTGATGCTGGGCGGCGCCTTCCTCTGCTTCGAGGGCGTGGAGAAACTCGCCCACCACGTCCTGCACCGCGAGGAGGACGACGCCCGGCACCGGGAGCTGGAACGCGCGCTCGCCGATCCGGCCGTCGACCTGGTGGCCGTGGAACAGGGCAAGATCCGCGGCGCGATCCGCACCGATTTCATCCTGTCGGCCGAAATCGTCGTCATTGCGCTGGGCACGGTGTCGCAGCAGCCGCTGCCGATGCGCATCGGGGTGCTGGTCGGCATCGCTGCGCTGATGACGGTGGGCGTGTACGGCCTCGTGGGCGGCATCGTGAAGCTCGACGACCTGGGGCTGTGGCTGGTTGCGCGCGGGCGCAGCTTGGCGACGGCGGTCGGGCGCGCCATCCTGCGCGCCACGCCCTGGCTGATGAGGGGCCTGTCGATCGCCGGCACCGCCGCCATGTTCCTGGTGGGCGGCGGCATCCTCACCCATGGGGTGCCGGCGCTGGCGCACGCCGTGGAAGACGCCGCGCACGGGTTGCCCGGCCCGGCGGCCACGCTGCTGCCGCTGCTCGCCCATGCGCTGGTCGGCATGGTGGCCGGCGCCATCGTGCTGGCGGTGGTGGAACTGGCCAGGCGAACCCGGGCGCGCCGCGCGCCGGCCTGAGTTCCTACAGCCGGCGGGGGCCGCGGCCGGCGCGGCAGGGTGGGTGGCGCGATTAGCTTGCGCGGGATGCTGCCCGGATGGATCGACCTGCTGCAGTGGCCCGCGATGGCGGCCAGCGTGGTGGCGGCCTGGCTGGTGGCCTCCAGCCGCCAGCGCCGGCGCAACGTCGGCTTCTGGGTGTTCCTGGCCAGCAACCTGCTGTGGGCGGCCTGGGGCTGGCACGCCGGGGCCTGGGCGCTGATCGCGCTGCAGGTGGCGCTCGCCGCGCTGAACATCCGCGGTGTCTTCAAGACCGAGCCGCCCGCACCGCCGGACCAGGCTCAGGCGTGAAGCCGCGCCGCCGCCTGCCTGAGCCGCAAATCGTGACAGTGACGGTCCTACAGGCCCTGCCGTTCTAAGCCCACTTCGACGGCAGGGAGGCGCCGCCTAATCTTGCGTCAGCCGGCGCGCCATGCCGGCGCGTTTCCAAGCATGTCAAGTTCAAGGAGTTCAACATGAGCGCAACCAAGACGACCCTCACGACCCTGGCGGCCGCGGCGGCACTGGCGTTCGGCGGCCTCGCCATCGCCCAGAGTTCGAGCAGTAGCACCAGCTCGCCCAGCGCCAGCGGCAGCGCCCCGGCGGCCGGCTCGCCGGCGCCGGGCACGAAGGACCCGGCCACCAGCTCGATGGGCGCTTCCGGCTCGAGCAGCACGCCGTCGACTTCCGGCTCGAGCAGCGCGCCGTCGACTTCCGGTTCGAGCAGCAGCGACACCAGCAGCAGCTCGCAGCCTTCGACCAGTTCGTCCAGTTCGTCCTCGCCGAGCAGCGGCACCTCGATGGGCGCGAGTGGCTCGACGTCCTCGTCCAGTTCCTCGGCGTCGCCGAGCACCGGTTCCAGTTCGGCGAGCTCGCCACCCGCCAGCGGCAGCGCTTCCGATACGTCGAGCAGCGGCAGCGGCAGCACCATGGGCGCGTCGGGCAGCACCAGTGGCAGCACCACGGACAGCTCCACCGACAGCCGTGCGGCCCGCGCCGACCGCAACTGACGCCGGTTCGCACCGGTGACCGGGCGGGCCTTGCGCCCGCCCTTTTCGTGGTCGCTGCGCCTTGAAGATCCCGCGCGAATTGCTGGCTCGTGACTGGCGCCCGCCAGGGGCGGGCCGCCCTGTGCGCGCGCTCATGCTGGTCCTCGGGCTGGCGCTGGCCGTGGGCTGGTTCGGCTGGCCGGGCGATCGCGATGCCCTCCGCGCCGGCCCGCCGGCGCCCGCAGCGGTGCCGGCCGCCGGGCGTGCATCCGCATCACCGCAGCCCGCTCCTGCCCGGCTTGTACAACCCGCACGCGCGCCGGAAGCCGCGCCGCCGGCACCGGCGCGCAAGCCTCGCCACGCCGACTTCCGCGCCCAGCGGCCGCCGCCCGTCGTGCGCGAGGTGGCCGACTGGGCCGTGGACTCGGGCGACCACGGCGTGCGCGCCTTCGCCATCGTCGACAAGAAGGACGCGCGCGTCTGGTTGTTCGACGACCGGGGCGTGCTGGTGCAGCAGGTCCCGGCCCTGCTCGGGGCCGCCGTGGGCGACGACCCGGTGCCCGGGATCGGCGAGAAGCCGCTGTCGCAGGTGCGCCCCGAGGAAAAGACCACGCCCGCCGGCCGTTTCGTGGCCGAGCCGGGCGTCAACAGCCACGGCGAGGACATCGTGTGGGTCTCCTACGACCTGGCCGTCTCCATGCACCGCGTGCGGCCGCTGGTCAAGGCGGAGCGGCGCCTGCAGCGCCTGGCCTCGCCCACCGCGCGCGACAACCGCATTTCCTTCGGCTGCATCAACCTGCCGGTGGCGTTCTACGAGAAGGTGTTCTCGCCCCTGGTTCGCAGCACCGGCGCCGTCATCTACGTGCTGCCCGAGACCCGCACCGCGCGCGAGCAGTTCCGCAGCTACCCGGTGCCCCGCAGTCCCGCCGCGCCGTCGGCGTGAAATAAGCCACGCGTCCCGCCTGCCGTCGACGCCACGCGCGTCGCTGCGGCCGAGCTTGCCCTGGCGTGGCTAGCATGTCCCTCTGTTGAGCTGCACGGCGGCTCGCGACAAGCGCCCCGCACACGGGGCCGATGGGGACTCGACACATGCATTGGAGAGGCAAGGCGGCGGCGCTGTGCGCCGCCTGGGCGCTCGCCTGCGCCGCCGCGGCGGCGGGGCCGGGCGCCGGCGCAGGACTGCCGGGACCGGCCGGCGGGGCCCGCGAGGTCGTGGAGTGGGTGATCGCCAGCGGCGATGCGCAGGGCCACCCGTTCGTGGTCGTCGACAAGAAGCAGGCGCGGCTGTATGCGTTCGCCCCCGACGGGCGCCTGCTGGCGGCCACCGACGTGCTGCTGGGCTCGGCGCGGGGCGACCACAGCGTGCCCGGGGTCGGCGATCGCGCCCAGACCGGCACCCTCGCGCCGCAGGAGCGCACGACGCCGGCCGGGCGCTTCCTCACGGAGCCGGGCCGCAACCTCGATGGCGAACCCGTGATCTGGTTCGACTACGACGCGGCGCTGGCGATCCACCGGCTGCGGCCGGGCCGGTCGCAGCCCCTGCGGGCCGCGCGCCTGGCGTCCTCCGCTCCCGACGAGCGGCGGCTGTCGCTGGGCTGCGTGGTGGTGCCGGTGCCGTTCTACCTGGAGGTGATCGAGCCCCTGCTGGGCCGCACCACGGGGGTGGTCTACGTGCTGCCCGAAACGCAGGAGGCGCTCGCCCCGTTCATGCCGGCGTAGCGCGCCGGCACCGGCGGGAATCGCTCGCCGGACGGGAAGGCGCGCGAGGCGGCTTCCCGTTCACGTCACCTGCCAGTGGTTCTCCGCGACCACGCAGCCGCTGATGCGCCAGCTCCGGTCGGGCTGCTGCTCCAGCGCGAACAGGGCGAGCCAGGACTTGTCGTCGTCGTCCTTGATCTCCACCAGCTGCAGCACGCCGCCGTCTTCCTGCTCCGGCTTGTGGAAGTTCACCGAAGCCGGCCGGTAGACCATCGGGTAGGCGCCGCGCACCATCGCCAGGAAACGGTTCGAGCTGCCGATGGCGGCGCGCACTTCGGGAGTGGCCGTCTCGAACGCCTTGTCGGCATCGTCCACGGCCAGCGCGGAGAGCTGCGCCACGATCACTTCGCGCACCTTCTGCGCCTCGGGCTCGGACAGCGTTTCGGCGGTGGCGCGCAGGTGCAGGCCGAAGGCCGCCAGCGCCAGGGCGGCCATCAGGAGGATGCGGTGGGAATGCCTGTTCATCGTGCGACTCCGCGGGGGCTGTGCGTCCAGAGTAGGAAGGCGCCCGGCCGCGGGCTGTAGGCGCAGGGCGCTGCGGGCCGTGGCGCAATGGCGTGAGCCTGCGTGCGCCGTTTCGGCTCGGCGCGCGGGCAGCAGGCAGGGAAGGGACGACAGGGACCACCGCCGCAGGCGGATGGCCCGCCGGACCCGCTGGACAATGTTCGTTCGTTTCGCTGGCGCGCGGAAGTCCGATACCTGTCTCGTGGCGCGGCGCCCGGGGGCACGGCCGCAGTCTGGACAAGGCGGCGGCGGGCGCACGCAAGCGGGTTGCCCGCGCGGCTGTAGGCGCGCGCCCGGATCGCGCGCCCTCCGCCCGCCTACCGGGCGCTGCTGCTGCGCCGCTTCATGCGTTCGACGATGCCCTCGCGGGTGGCGCGGATCTCGGACGCGAAGGGGTTGCCGGGGTCGGCCGCGGCGGCGTCGATCAGCGCCAGCGCCTCGCTCTGCCGGCCGAGGTCGGACAGGACCTGGGCCAGGTTGTTGGCCACGATGGCCGAGCGCGGGTGGCGCTGCCGGGCCTGGCGCAGGACGCTCTCGGCTTCGCCGAGCGCGCCGCGGGCATGCAGCTGGTTGGCCAGCCCGACGGCGGCGGCCAGGTTGTCGGGCCAGCGCTGCAGCGCGGTGCCGAACGCGGTGGCCACGGCTTCGGCGGGCGCCACCCTCGCCATCGCGAGCACCGCGTTCAGCCACGCGTCCTCGGTGGCGGTGGCCGGGATCCGGTCCGGTGGCGTGGCCACCATCGCCCAGTAGCCGCTCGCCATCCAGCTGCGCTCGAAGGCGGTGAAGGGCATCTCCAGCCGCGCCGTCGTGCCCGAGCGCAGGTAGACGGTGCCGCTGGGGTAGTCGAAGCCGTTGACCACGGCGTAGTGCCACTGCCGGCCCAGCACGCCCACGTCCTGCAGCACCAGGACCGGATGGCCGGCGGCGACTTCGCGCAGCAGGTCGCCGTAGCGCGGCGCGAGCACGTACGACACCCGTCCGTAGCGGCGCGCGGCAGCCAGCATCTCCAGCTGCAGGCTGCCGCGCCGCTCGGGGATGTAGACCTGGCCGACCAGCGGCTCGGGCGTCACCGGGGTGCCGGTGAAGGCCAGCACGGTGGCCAGAGCCGCGGGCCCGCACTGGTACTCGTCCTGGGGGAAGAAGGGCACGCCGTCGATGGAAGCGCTCTGCGGCACCCCGGCCGGCCAGCCGCTGCGCAGCGCGACGGTCTGCGGCACCATCTGCGCGCAGCCCGCGAGCACGATCGCGAGGCCCGCCGCGAACGCGCGCAGGCCCGCACAAGCGGAAGCCCGCGCGAGGCGGGCTCCGGTGCCGATCATGCCGGTCATCCGGCCCGGCCGTCCGCCATCAGCGGCGGTACGCGAAGTACCAGATCGCGGCGGCGATCACCAGGACGGCGAGCACGGTGCCCCCGTCGGCGCCGGCGGGCGCCTGGCGGACGTCGGCGGCCAGCTGCGCCACCTCCTGGTCGCTCATCGCGGCCACGCGGTCGCGCGCCTGCAGCGGATCCACGCCCAGCGCCTCCAGCTGCGAGGCCGTGTCGGCGCGGGCCAGCACCTCGAGCACCGCGGCGCGATCGGCCTGCGCAGTCGCCGGCGCCGCCTGGTCGGCGCCGATCAGGCCGGCGCTCGCCGTCTGGAAGGACAGCGCGAACATCGAGACGATCAGGGCGCGGCAGGTCATCTTCTTCAGGTTCATCTTCGGGCTCCTTGTCGGTTGCGGGACGGGACGCGCGCCGGCTTGCGGCCGCGGCGCGAGGCCAATATACGCGCGCCAGTCATCCCTGTGTGGACTGGACGCCACGGATGAGCAGCCCGCCCCGGCCCCGGCCATCCCCGGGCCGCAAGTGCCTGCTACTCGTCGTCGCCGCCCAGCACCGAGCCGAGCAGGCCGCCGGCGCCGAAGCCGCCCAGCACCGAGCCTTCCTCGCGTGCGCCGCCGCGCTGGGGCGCCGCCGCGAACACGCGCGAGGCCAGGCGCGAGAACGGCAGGCTTTGCAGCCACACCGTGCCGGGCCCGGCCATGCGGGCGAAGAACAGGCCTTCGCCGCCGAACAGGGCGGTCCTGACCTTGCCCACGAACTGGATGTCGAACGCGACGCCGGCCGTGTACGCGACCACGCAGCCGGTGTCCACCAGCAGCGACTCGCCCGCCTTCAGCTCGCGCCGGACCACGGTGCCGCCCGCATGCACGAAGGCCAGGCCGTCGCCTTCGAGCTTCTGCATGATGAAGCCCTCGCCGCCGAAGAAGCCGGTGGACAGCTTGCGCTGCAGCGCGATGCCCAGCGACACGCCGCGCGCCGCGCACAGGAAGGCGTCCTTCTGGCAGACCAGGGTGCCGCCCGTCTGGCGCAGGTCCATCGGCAGGATCTTGCCGGGGTAGGGCGCGGCGAAGGCCACGCGCTGCTTGCCCTGCGCGTTGTTGCTGTAGATGGTGGTGAACAGGGACTCGCCCGTCACCAGCCGCTTGCCGGCCCCCAGCAGCTTGCCGAACAGGCCGCCCTGCTGGGCGCTGCCGTCGCCGAACACCGTGTCCATGGCGATGCCGGCGTCCATGAACATCATGCTGCCGGCCTCGCCGATGGCCGCCTCGCCGGGATCGAGCTCGATCTCGACGAACTGCATTTCCGATCCGCGGATCTCGTAGTCGATCACGTCCATTGCCATGTGCCTGCTTCCTTGCCGTCGGCGCTGAAAAGGTATCGCCGGATGGTAGCGAACCGCGGCTGGGCCAGAATGGCCCCATGGACAGCACGCCCGACTTCTCCCGCGGTTGCGCCTGGCAGCGCGGCCAGTACCTGCCGGTCGACCAGGCCTCGATCCCGATCACCGACTGGGGCTTCCTGCGATCGGACGCCACCTACGACGTGGTGACCGTGTGGCAGGGCGCCTTCTTCCGGCTCGACGCCCACCTGGACCGCTTCTTCGAGAGCTGCCGCCGCTTCCGGCTCGACCCGGGCCGCCCGCGCGGCGAGGTGGCGCAGATCCTGGCCGGTTGCGTGCGCCGCGCGGGGCTGCGCGAGTCCTACGTGGAAATGATCGTCACCCGCGGCCAGCCGCCCTGGGGCTCGCGCGACCCGCGCCAGGCCGTCAACCAGTTCCACGCCTTTGCCGTGCCCTACGTGTGGATCGCCAACGAGGAGCAGCGCCGGCGCGGCCTGGACGTGGTGGTGAGCGACGTGCAGCGCATCCCGCCGTCCAGCGTGGACCCGCGCGCCAAGAACTACCACTGGAACGACCTGACGATGGGCCTGCTGGGCGCGCTGGACGCGGGCGGCGACACGGTGCTGCTGTCGGATGCCGCCGGCCACGTGGTGGAGGGTCCCGGCTTCAACGTGTTCGCGGTGATCGACGGCGGGCTCGTCACCCCGGCCGAAGGCGTGCTCGAGGGCATCACCCGGCGCACCGTGATCGAGCTGGCCCGCTCGCTCGCCATTCCGGTGTCGCTGCGCGCGCTGCCCGCCGCCGAACTGCGCGGCGCGCAGGAGGCCTTCCTCAGCAGCTCGGGCGGCGGCGTACTGCCGGTCACCCGCGTCGACGGCCAGCCGGTGGGCGACGGCGCGCCGGGGCCGGTCACCCGGCGCCTGGTGCAGGCCTACTGGGACCTGCACCGGGACCCGCGCTACAGCACGCCGGTCGAATACTGAAGGGGCGGGGCGCACCCCGCTGCGCTGCGCGCCCTCATTCGCCGGGTCCGCCCTCGCGCCGGATGGTTTCCCGGTCGCGGTGCTCGCGCCGGTCGAGCTTGCCCAGCTTGCTGTCCAGCAGCTTGATCAGGCGCTGGGTGGCGCCGCGGAAGGCTTCGTCCTGCGACGGCGCGTGATGCGTGGCCGCGACCGGCTCGGTGCCGGCCAGGCGGGCCTCCAGCATGCAGCGCTTGTCGTGCGGGCCGCTCTTGGCGCTGTTGGTGTCGCTCAGCTGGACCTCGATGCGGGTGATGTCCTCGCCGAACCGTGCCAGCGCGTCGTTGAGGAAGCCGGAGGCCCAGCGCTCGAGGCTGTCCGTGTTCTCGATGCCATTGCTGGTGTTCACCAGGACCTGCATGGGCGCGTCCTTTCATGCTTGTGCTGCAGCCCCCAGTGTGGCCACGCGCTCCCCGAAGGGGTGTAGGACAAGGCAGGCTGCTGGCCCGGCGTCAGACTTCGCCGCCGAACCTGCGGGCCAGGTTGGCGAGGTATTTCTCGACCAGCTTCTCGAACTCGGACTCGACCACCGGCGCCACCACCAGCTTCATCAGCGCGGGCAGCGGCACGGTGAGCTCGCCATCGATCTTCAGCTCGATGTGGGTGGAACCCTTGCGCCCGGTGATCTTCCAGCCGCCACCCACCTGCGCGTTGCCGATGCCCGGCACCGGCTTCCACGTCACGGTGCCCCTGGCCCTGCTGGCGCTGTAGCGGCTGGCGTAGACGGTCTGGATGTTGACCTGCGGGGTGCCCACCTTGTCCATCTCCCACTGGTACACGCCGTCGCCCAGGTCGGTGAGCTTGCGCACCTTGGGGAAGAACGACACCGACGCCGGCACGTCCGAGAGCAGTTCGAAGACTTCGGCCGCCGGGGCCTTGACCTCGAGCTCGTAGCCCATGTGGACGGGAACGGTGATCGCCATGGGCGCCTCCTGTTGTGCTGTCCCGGCCGATTCTGCCAGCCGCCGGCGCACGCCCGCGCCCCGGTGTTTAGCCCAACCGTGATTCCCTGTCGCGGCCGCCGGGATTTTGCCGATGGTGTTACCTTCGTGGCAGACCCGGACACGGGGCAACACTCCCGTGAATGACATGAGCCGACTGCAACAAGCCCTGAACCGCCTGAACGCCGACCGGCTCAAGGGCATGCGCCGGGGTGTCGAGAAGGAGAGCCTGCGCGCCACCGCGGCGGGCAACCTGGCGCTCACGCCGCACCCGGCGGCGCTCGGCTCGGCGCTCACGCACCCCCACATCACCACCGACTACAGCGAGTCGCAGCTGGAGCTCATCACCGGCGTGCACGCCACGCCCGAGACCTGCCTGGAGGAGCTGCTGCGCATCCACCAGTACACGGCCCGCAGCCTGCAGGACGAGATGATGTGGGCTTCCAGCATGCCGTGCCGGCTGCCGCCCGCGGAGACGATCCCGATCGGGCGCTACGGCTGCTCCAATGTCGGGCGCGCCAAGAGCGTCTACCGCATGGGCCTGGCGTACCGCTACGGCCGCCGCATGCAGACCATCTCCGGCATCCACTACAACTGGTCCATGCCGGGCGTGGGCAGCGACGAGTATTTCGCGCTGATCCGCAATTTCCGCCGCCACGCCTTCCTGCTGCTGTACCTGTTCGGCGCCTCGCCGGCCGTGGCGTCGTCCTTCGTCGACGGGCGCCAGCACGAGCTGCAGCCCCTTTCCGACGGCACGCTGTTCATGCCCCACGGTACCTCGCTGCGCATGGGCCGGCTGGGCTACCAGAGCGAGGCCCAGGCCAGCCTGGCGGTCAGCTACAACGGGCTGGACGGCTACGCCGCTTCGCTGCACGAGGCGCTGACCCGTCCCTACCCGGCGTACGAGGCCGTGGGCCTGATGAACCCCGGCGGCGAATACAACCAGCTGGCCACCAGCCTGCTGCAGATCGAGAACGAGTTCTACGGCACCATCCGGCCCAAGCGCGTGATCCGGCCGGGCGAGCGGCCGCTGCACGCGCTGCGCGAGCGCGGCGTCGAATACGTGGAGGTGCGGCTGCTCGACCTCGACCCCTTCGTCGCGGTGGGCCTGAAGGCCACCACCGTGCGCTTCCTCGACGTGTTCCTGCTGCACTGCCTGCTGGCCGACAGCCCGCCGGACACGCCGGCGGAGATCGCCGAGATCGGTCGCAACCAGCACAAGACGGCGGCCTTCGGGCGCCAGCCCGGCCTGCAGCTGGAGCGTGGCGGCAAGCCGGTGGCGCTGGCGGACTGGGCCCACGAGCTGCTCGAAGCCTTCGGTCCGGTGGCGGCAGCGCTGGATGCCGCCCACGGCACCAGCGACCACGCCGATACGCTGCGCGCTGCCCGCACCATGGTCGAGGACCCCGGCCTGCTGCCGTCGGCGCGTGTGCTGGACGTGATGCGGCAGGATCACGGCAACTCCTTCCTCGCCTTCGTGCGCGCGCAATCGAGGCAGATCCACGCCAAGCTGCTGTCGCTGCCGTTCAGCGCTTCCGAGCAGGCGCGCTTCGCGGGGCTGGCCCGCCAGTCGCTGGAGGAGCAGAAGGCGATCGAGGCGCGCGACACGCTGGCCTTCGAGGCTTACCGCCAGCAGTACGTCTCGCCCGAGCGGCTGCAGCTGACCCAGGCCGCGGTCGAGCCGGCCCTGGCGGCCGTCTGAGCCGCCGCTCGATTCCTGCTGCTTCCTGTAACAGGTGTTGCGCCGCCGGAAACGTGCCGCTCGCACGGCCGAGCCACACTGGGCGCCTGAGCTATCGAATGGGGACGGGATGAACAAGCGACGAGCCAATGCCGTGGTGCTTTCCGCACTGGTGGCCATGATCCTGGGCAGCGGGCCCGCGCGGGCCGAAAAGCCGGAATGGGCCGGCCCGGGCAGGGACAAGCACAACAAGGGCGGACCGGGTCGCGGCGACGCCAGGGACGGCAAGGCCGGACGGGATCGCGGCGAGGCCCGGCACCAGGACCGGCGCACCGGCAAGGTCGAGCGCCGCGAGGCGCGCGTGGGCGGCTACTTCGACGAGCGCGACCGGCAGGCCGCGCACCGCTGGTACGGCGAGCACTACGGAAGCCGCAAGGGCTGCCCGCCGGGGCTGGCCAAGAAGAACAACGGCTGCCTGCCGCCCGGCCAGGCCAAGAAGTACGCGATCGGCCAGCCGCTGCCGTCCAGCGTGGTGTTCTACCCGGTTCCGGCCGCCGTGGTGGTGCAGCTGCCGCCGCCGCCGTCCGGGCACAAGTACGTGCGGGTGGCCGCCGACATCCTGCTGATCGCGGTCGGCACCTCGATGGTGGTGGACGCGATCACCGACCTCGGCCGGCTGTGAGCGAGTGACGGACGACCCCCGTCGCGGTCGCCGCTGATGGCCCGCTACAGCGGACCGCGGATCGCCTTCAGGCCGATCCAGGCCGCGAGCGTCACCGCGACCACCGGCACGCTCAGCGCGCTGGGCACGTAGAACAGCAGCGACAGGATGGGCGACTCCAGCAGGATCTCGACCACGCCGCCCAACCCGTAGAAGAACAGGCCCCACCAGATCCATCGCCACAGGTAGGTGGGCAGCCAGCGCGCCTGCTCGCGGTTGTGGCGCCATGCGGCGGCACGCTCGAACATGCTGCCGTGGGTGACGTCCCTGAACAGCCAGCCGAAAAAGAAGTAGCGATAGAGAAGGGTGCCGAACGGCAGATCCTGCACGACGCGAGCCCCGCTGCCGATGATTGGCGCCAGTCTCGCGTGCAGCGGCGCCCGCGGCTGTAGGAGTCGGCCGACCGCAACCGTGGGCCGGCGGCGCACGCATCCTGCAGCCGCGGCGAGCGCCTGGGCCTGCGGCGCGCTCCACGCCCGTTGGCTCCTGAGCCGCTCGAGGTTCCGCAGGAACTGCTCGGGCGACTGGTGGCCGATCATCCGCAGCGGCAACTCCCGGCCTTCCCGGTCGAAAAACACGATGCCCGGCGGTCCGAACAGGGCGAAGCGACGCAGCAGTTCATGGTGTTCCGGACGGGTGGCGGTCAAGTCGGCACGCAGCAGCACCATCTCCCCGAGTCGCGCCTGGACGCGGGGATCGCTGAAAGTGGAGCGGTCCATTTCCAGGCACGACACGCACCACTCGGCCCAGAAATCCAGCATCACCGGCCGTCCGCGGGCCGCCTCGAGGCGCTGTTCCAGCTCCGCCAGGCTGTCCACCCGCTGGAAGTCCAGCTTCTGTCGTTCCAGTGCACCTGCGCCGCGCAGCGCTGCAAGGGGCTGCAGCAAGTCCCGGCTGCCCGATGCGGCGCCGAGCAGCAGCGCCCCGCCGAGCAGCAGCGCCAGCACCCCCATGCCCTTGAACAGCCGCTGGTGCCCGGGGGCGTCCACGGGCAGGGGATCGATCGCGTGGAGGTACACCGACACGACGACGAGCAGGGCGGCCCAGAGCAGGTGCTGCACAGGCAGCGGGACGAGGGGTGACGCCATGTAGATGGCCAGCGCCAGCATGGCGACGCCGACCACCCGCTTCACGCTTTCCATCCAGGGGCCGGCCCGGGGCAGAAGGGTCCCCGCCGTGGCGCCGAGCACCAGCAGTGGAACGCCCATGCCGACGGCAAGGGCAAACAAGGCAAGGCCGCCCAGTACCACGTCGCGCGTCTGGCCGATGTACAGCAGCGCACCGGCAAGGGCCGCCGACACGCAGGGGCCGACGATGACTGCGGACAGCACGCCCATTCCGAACACGCTGGCCACCCGGCCGCCGCGCAGCCGGCGACCCGAGCCCAGCCGGCTTTGCAGTGCGGTCGGCAACTGCAGTTCGAACAGCCCGAACATCGAGCAGGCGAGCACCACGAAGATGGCGGCGAGTCCGCCGACCACCCATGGATTGCGCAGGTACCCCGAGAGCAAGGTGCCGGCCAGCCCCGCTGCCGCGCCGGCGATCGCGTAGGTCATGGCCATGCCCAGGACATAGACGCAGGACAGGGTGACCAGCTGCCGGCGCCCGGCGTGCTGCCCGGGTCCGACGATGATGCTGGAGAGGATGGGGAGCATCGGCAGCGTGCAGGGCGTGAACGCCAACAGCAGGCCGAAGCCGAAGAACGCGGCGACGACCGTCCAGTTGCCGCCGCTGGTGAAGACCTCCCGGAAGCGCCCGTCGTCCGAAGCCGCGGAAGGGCTCGCTGCCGCGCCGGCTCGCGAGGCGCCGGCGCTTGCAGCGGGGGCTGCTGCCGGAAGTGCAACCGCGACGGTCTGTTCCACCGGTGCATAGCACAGGCCCGCCGATTCCTTGCAGCCCTGATAGCTCACGCGCAGGTGGAGTTCTTCGCCACTGCCGGTGCCCGGACGCTTCAGCGCGACGAGCGCGTCCACCTGGCCATCGAACACTTCCACCGTTCCGAAGGTCGGATCGAGCTTCGGATTGCCGCGCGGCAGCGTCACGCCGGCGATCTCGATCGCGGCGGGCTTGACCACGGAAACGCGGATGCTGTCCCGGTACAGGTAATACTGCCGTGCGGGCCTCAGGCTCACGACCACCGTGTCGGCAGCGCTGGCACGGACCTCGAGCCGGAAGGCCTCCCCGGGCTCGAGCAGGCTCGGCCGGATACCCCGGTCCGGCCAGCCCTCGATGCTGCCGAGCGGGGATCCTGCACCGGGTCCGGGCCGCGCGTCGGCCGCAGCCGTGAAGCCGTGGACCTGTCCAGCCATCGCCAGCAAGGCAAGGAGCGCTCCGATCCGCCCCAGGGACAGGACAGCTCTGGTCATGTCCATCGGGCGCCCTCCCTGCCACTCGCGGCCAACCCAGTATTCGTGCGCGGCGGGCCCGGATTGAGGCGAATCAAGCGGAAAACGAGTGGAGGCGGGGCCCGCTCACCGCAAAGCCCGGCGCGCGTCGGTCGGCGTCCGCATCCGGCTTCGCAGGTCGATCGACACGGCCTCGTGCAGGCGGGCTTTGCCCGCCCCGCGCGTTCAGGCGTCCTGTGAGCTGGCGCAGATCAGCTGGCGCAGGTCGCTCCGGGGCTGCGGCGGAACGATGTCCCGCGCGCCAGCGCGATCGGACCGTCGCCCCCGGTCACGCGCAGTTCCTCCCCCTGCTTTTCGAGCACCAGCGCACCGACCTTGGTGGACTGGGTGCGCAGCACCTGGCCGTCGATGCGTCCCTCGATGCTGCGGACGCGGCCCTTGCGCAGCAATTCGCCTTCGACCTGCTCCCCGTCCTGGTTCAGCCGCAGGCTGAACTCGTGCAGCAGCCCGTCGCCACACCACAGGCCGGCCACCTGGGCCGCAGCCGCAGGCTCGCCTCCGGCGGGAGCGTCGCCGTTGGCATGCGCCGCACTGGCGGCCAGCACGAGTCCGGACAGCAGGGCGGAGAGCGGGTGGACAGCCATGGACACACCTTAGCAAAACGGCGGCGCGTCGTGCGCTGGACAGGACCGTAGCCGGCGGCCGGCACATCGATTGCCCGCTCACGGCCAAGCCGGAGGACCTGCCATGCGCTTGCCAGCCATCGACCACCCGCGCCGCACCCTCGTGGCCGCCCTGGCGGCCTGTCCGCTGCTGGCCGGCTGTGCTTCGGCTGCCCGGCGGGGGCAGCTCGCGCCCGACGACCAGGTGCTGGCACTGCGCGCAGCCGGCCTCGGCCTGTACGAACTCGCCGCCGGACAGCTGGCCCAGGCCCACGCGCAGCGGGCCGACCTGCAGGCCTTCGGGCGCCTGCTGGTCGAACACCACGGGGCGGCCAACGCGGCGTTGCTGGGCCTGTTGCAGGCGCGCTCGATCGCGCCGCGCGCCACCCTGCCGGCCTACCTGGAGCGGCGGCTGGCCAGCCTGCAGCCCGGCGCCGAGGGGTTCGACCAGCGCTTCGTGCCGATCGCCGGCCTGCAGGACCAGGAGCGGCTCGTCGCGCTGCACGAGGACGCGGGCGTGGCGGTGATCGACACCGCGCTTCGCCGCTGGTTCAGCGGGCAGTTGCCGGCGCTGCGAAGCCACCTGGCCGTGGCGCGGTCGCTGGCCGCGGCGCCGGCCGCATGAAGCGGACCGCCTCCTACACCAGCGCCGCGCATGCACCGACAGACGCTGCCGGGGGCCTGCCTACAGTCAGGCCGCGCCCGGCTGCACGGTGCGCCGGGGCACATACCCCAAAGGAGCGAGCCATGCGATCTTCGAAGTCTTCGTCCCCGGGTAGCAGCCGCAGCAGCGGCAACAGCGGCAGCCGCGCCAGCCGCGGCCAGGCCAATACCGGCAGCACCGGCAGCACCGGCAGCACCGGCAGCACCGGCAGCACCGGCCGCGCCGAAGCCGGCCAAAAGGCCACCCGCAGCAGCAGCCCGGCCGGTTCCGTCAAGGACGAGCGCCACACGGGCAGCAGCGGCCGCAGCAAGGGCCGCTGAGGCTTGCCGGGGCGCCGCGCCGGCCGGGCCGCCGGCCCGGGACGGCGCGCACGCGGGGCGCCCGCGCGACAGCCCGAGGGCTTCCCCTGGCCGACAATCAGGGGTGATGCCTGACCTTTCCGCTTCGATCACCCATCCCGCCAACTTCCGCGACCTCGCCGCCAACGTGCGCAGCGTGGCCATCCGCCCGCACGTGCTGTTCCGCTCCGACCACCTCGGCGCGCTCGATGCGAGCGACGCCCGGCAGATCCAGTCGCTGGGCGTGTGCCGGGTGCTCGATTTCCGCGGCGTGGACGAGCGCGCCGCCGCCGCCTGCGCGCTGCCCCAGGTGCAGGTGCATTCGCTGGCCATCGAGCCCACCATCGTGCAGGTCCTGTCCGCGCTGGTCGACGCCGGCCACCGCCTGGGCGAGGCCGAGGTGGTCAGCCACATGCAGGACACCTACCGCGGCTTCGTGCGCGGCAGCAGCCACCGGTTCGCCGAGTTCTTCCGGCTGCTGCTGGAGTCGGACGCCCCCACCGTGTTCCACTGCACCGCCGGCAAGGACCGGACCGGGTTCGCGGCGGCGCTGGTGCTGCACGCGCTGGGCGCCACGCACGAGGAAGTGATGCACGACTACCTGCTCACCAACCAGCGCCTGAAGCCCCCGGCCTCCGCCTGGCGCGGGCTCGAGCCGCACGTGGCCCGGGTGCTGTGGGGCGTGCAGCCGGAGTTCCTGCAGGCGTCGCTGGACGCGATCGGGCAGGACTACGGCGGGCTGGACGCCTACCTGCGCGAGGGGCTGGGCCTGGGTCCGGCCGAGCGCGAGCGACTGCGCGCGCTGTACCTGCGCTGAGCGCCTGCACGCGCAGGGCGCCCCCGCCGTCGGGCGCCCCGACCCCGGTCGCACGCGAAGCCCAGCCGTTCTCCTACTTCATCGGCCCCTGGGCGCCGACAGCAGCCGCGCTGCGGGCGCGATCAAGATCGCGCCACCATGGGCAAGTTGCTGTATCCGCTGATCGGAGTGCCCGCACTGGGCGCGGCCCTGTATGCCGCGGCGATCGCCTGGCTGTGGTTCCGGCAGGAGCGGCTCCTGTTCGAGCCGGTGCCGCTGCCGGCGGACGAGCCCCTGTTCGGCGATGCCGACGTGCGCGAATTCGGCGTCGACGTGCCGGGAGCGCGCCTGTCGGTGGCACAACTGCGCCTGCCGCGACCGCGCGGAATGGTGTTCTACCTGCACGGCAACTCGGGCAACCTGCGCAAGTGGTTCACCGGCCTGGATGCGTTCCGCGAGCTGGGGTTCGACGTGGTGATGATGGACTACCGCGGCTACGGCAAGAGCACCGGCCGCATCGAGAGCGAGGCGCAGCTGCACGAGGACGTGCGCGCGGTCTGGAACGCGGTGGCGGGCGATTACGCCGGCCGCCGCATCGTCGTGTCCGGCCAGTCGCTGGGCACGGCACTGGCGGCGCGGCTGTCGGCCCAGCTCGGCGCCGCCGGCCAGCCACCCGACCTGACGCTGCTGATCTCGCCCTACAGCAGCATGCGCGCGCTCGCCGACGAGCGCTTTCCGTGGGTGCCCAGCCGCGTGCTGCGCTACCCGCTGCCGACGGCGGACCATGCCTGCCTGGTCAAGGGACCGCTGATGCTGGTGCATGGCGACCATGACCAATTGATCGGCCATCACCACAGCGAGGCGATCCGCAAGCTGTTGCCGACCTGCCGGCTGCTGCTGGTGGAAGGCGCGGGCCATGGCGACATGCACCAGTTCCCCTCGTTCCGCAGCGCCATCGCCTCGGCCCTGGTCGGCCTCGCGGGGCTGGGTGCGGCCCCGGTTTCCTACGCGCCGTCCGGCGAGGCGCCTACAGCCGCTGCGCCCTGAGGAGGCAAGGATGCAGGCAGCCAACCCCTCTGAAGGAATCCCATGACGAAACAGTCGCGATCGCCCGGCGGCGGGGCGCGCGGGAATGCCGGCCGCCCCGACCCGGAAGCGGATCGCAGCGCCGCCGCCGGCCAGGCCAGTGCGGAGCGCAAGGTCGGCCTCACCAGCGACGAACAGCCGGACCTGGTCGCACCCGGCGGCGTCAACGAGCGGGACCACGGCGCCGCCGACGACAAGCCCATGGGCGGCGGCTCGGTCAACCTCGACGACGACAGCGAATTGCGACCGCGCGGCAACACGGCGCGGACCGGCGGCACCTGGGACGCGCAAGGCGGCGACAGCGGCGAGCTCGGCAAGCCGACCGGACCCGGCCTGTCGGAACGCAACGGCCCCAGCGATCCCGACGCGAAGAAGTCGCCCCGGCGCCCGCGTTCCTGGCGCGGGAGCCTTCGTTGCCGGTGTCCTACAGCAGCGCCGGAGGCCTGCTGACAGGGGCGGGCGGCACCGCTTGCCTAGAGTGCAGCGTCCACAGCAACAGGCCCAGCAGGAGCTTCGATGAATACGCAAAGGAAACCCGGCACGGGCGAGCGCGCCCCGGAACAGGAGCAGGATCGCACGCGCAGCACGCCGGCGGACGACATCCAGCCGCAGGACGCCGGCACGGCGGAAAGTGGCAACGAGCCGGCGCCGCAGCGGCAGGGTACGGCGGCCGAGAAGGCCATGAAGCAGGCCAGCAAGACGGACGCCGAGGCCGGCGAGCGGCGCCGCTGAAGCCGGGGTACCGCCCATGACCCTGGCCGCCGACGACGCCCTCGACCAGCTCGATGCCGACCACCAGGCGCTGCGCCGCCTGTTCCAGGATTACCGCGCACTCGCCGCCGCCCAGGCGCCCGAGGCGAGCCGCAAGGCGCTGGCCGAGCGGATCTGCCTGGAACTCACCATCCACGCCAAGCTCGAGGACGAGCTGTTCTATCCGCCGGCGCGTGCAGCCATCCGTGCCGCGGACCTGATGGACCGCGCCGAGGTCGAGCACGCCAGCGTGCGCGACCTGGTGGTGCAGATCCTGTCGATGGACCCGCACGAGGATCTGTACGACGCCAAGGTCGGCGTGCTCGGCGACTATGCCGACCACCACTTCCGCGAGGAACGCGAAGCCGTGTTCCCGCGCGTGCGGGCCGGCGGGCTCGACCTGCAACTGCTGGGCCGGCGCATGGCGGCTCGCCGGCGCGAGTTGCAGGCGGTGCCCGAGGCGTTGCGCGAGGAACTGCTGGCTTCGGTGCTGGCCTGAGCCTTTGCGTGGCCGCGGCCCCGGGCGGCCTGTCCTACAGAGTTCGACAGTCGCAGACGACAGCCTCGCGGCTGGGCAGACCTAGAGTGGGCGCAGGCAGCCGTGGCTGCCCGTGTTCTCGTCTTCCCAAGACACCAACCAGGAGATCCAGATGAAGGCTTCCTTCTTTTCCAGTGCCGCGCTGGCGGTCGTCGCCGCTGCCGCCCTGTCGCTGACCGCGTGCGGCCAAGGCGGCAGCGACACGGCGGGCACGAGGTCCGGTAGCAGCACGGCGGGGACCAGCGGCAGCACCACCTCGCCGTCGGGCAGCGGCTCCGGCGGTTCCACCAGCATGGGCAGCAGCGGCAGCACCACCTCGCCCAGCAGCTCGGGCTCGAGCGGTTCGTCGGGCACCAGCGGCATGGGCGCGAGCGGCAGTTCCAGCAGCAGCCCGAGCAGCAGCACCAGCCCGAGCACCAGCGGCTCGGGTTCGATGGGCGCGTCGAGTTCCACGCCCAGCACCGGCACCGGCACCACCACGCGCTGAGCCGCCACCGGCGGCGCCCGCAGGAGGGGCGCCGCCGCCGACCTCACCCGCCCCTGGCCACCGGCCGGGCGGGATCCCTGCACCACTCGCTCCAGCTCCCGGCGTACAGCCCGGTCGGCGCGAAGCCGGCCAGTTCCATGGCGACCAGGTTGGGCACGGCGCTGACGCCGCTGCCGCAATGGTGGACCACGCCGGCGGGCTCGCGGCCCTGCAGCAGTTGCTCGAATTCGGTGCGCAGTTCGGCAGCCGGCCGGAATTTCCCGTCGGGCCCGACGTTCCGGGTGGAGGGCCGGTTCAACGCGCCGGGGATATGGCCGGCCACCGGATCGAACGGCTCGGTCTCGCCTCGAAAGCGCGCCGGCGCGCGGGCATCGACCAGCGTCTGGCGGCCGGTTTCCAGGGCCGCCAGCACTTCGCCGGTGCCCACCAGCCGCCGCAGGGGCGGGCCGAGCCTGAAATTGGACTGGAAGTGGGCCGGCTCCTCGCGGCCGGTCGCTTCGCCCCCCGCGGCCTGCCACGCCTGCAGCCCGCCATCGAGGATGGCCACGGCATCGTGGCCGACCCATTTCAGCATCCACCAGAGGCGCCCGCAGTAGCTGGCGTTCTGCCGGTCGTACACCACCGCCTGCATGTCGTTGGCGAAGCCCACGCTGCTGAGCCACATCGCGAACTTCTCGCGGCTGGGCAGCGGGTGGCGCCCGCCGGAGGCTGCGTCCGCATGCGGACGGTGGCTGCCGTCCGCGCCGACGACGCCCGGGTCGGACAGGGCGGTGTCGAGGTCTGCATGGACCGCACCCGGGATGTGCGCCTTGCGGTACTGCTCGGCGCCGGCGGCCGGGTTGGCCAGCTCGAAGCTGCAGTCGAACACCATGAGGCGCGCGTCTTCGGACTGCAGGGCGCCGAGCTGTTCGGCGGTGATCAGGAGGGTGTACATGCTCAATGCTCCTCGGCCGGCGAGTGGGGCGCGGCGCGCGCGCGCAGCACAGTGCCGGCGATGCCGCCGGCGATGATCAGCGCCATGCCGAGCCAGCCGACCGGCGGGATGACTTCGCCGAACAGCAGCACGCCGTAGAGGGCACCGAACACCAGTCCGGAGTATTGCAAATTGGCCACCACGAGTGTGGCGCCGTGGCTGTAAGCGCGCGTCATCGCCCATTGGCCGAGCGAGGCCAGCAGTGCCATGGGCAGCAGCCACAGGGCATGCCAGTCCCACGCCGAGGCGCCCACCACCAGCATACCGCCGCCGCCGGCGACGGCCGATCCGACCGCGAAGTAGAACACCGTGCGGGCCTCGGGCTCGCCGATGCGGCCCAGGGCCATCACCTGCAGGTAGGCGAAGGCCGCACCCAGCCCGGACAGCAGCCCCACCAGGCCGGCGAAGACCTGGTTCTGGTCGATGGTGGGGCGCAGCATCATCACCACGCCGGCGAAGCCGGCCAGCAGGGCCAGCGCCAGCGGGCCCTGGCGCAGCGCGTCGGCCCTGGGATTCCAGGCCAGCAGTGCGCCGCCGACCAGGAAGGCGGCGATCCACACGCTGCTCATGTAGTTGAGCGTCATCGCGGTGGCCAGCGGCAGGCCGGCGATGGCGTAGAACCAGGCTCCCAGCGACATCACGCCGACCAGGCTGCGCCAGGCGTGCATGCCGGGGTGGGCGGTCCGCAGCGTGGTGCCCTGCCGGCGCACCATCAGCCACATCAGCAGCATGCCCACCAGCCCGCGGTAGAACACCAGCTCGGCGGCGTTGAACCAGGCCGAGGCCACCTTCACGCACACCGCCATCGAGGCGAACGAGAAGGATGCGATGAGCATCCAGAGTGCTGGCACGGGCGCGGGAGACTCAGTCGGGCCAGGAACGCGCGAGCCACGGCTGTCTGGCCAGCCGCTGCTGTTCGAAGGCGGCGATGCGCGCGCGCTGCGCAAGGGTGGCGCCGATCCAGTCGACGTCCTCGGTCAGCAGCAGCAGCTCGCGTGCGGTGAGCGCAAAGCCGAAGCACTCGCCGCCGGCGCGCACCTGGCGTTGCAGCAGGTCGATCTCCACGCGCAACGGGGCGGCCGCTGCCCGGGCGAACAGGCGGTCGACGGCGGCCCGCTCCAGCTGCAGCGCAGCGACGCCGTTGAGCGGGCAGTTCTGCCGGAAGATGTCGCCGAAGCTGGGTGCCAGCACGGCGCGCAGGCCCTGGTCGCGGATCGCCCACACCGCATGCTCGCGGCTCGATCCGCAGCCGAAGTTCTCGCGCGCCAGCAGCACGGTGGCGCCGTGCAGTTCCGGCCGGTTGAGCGGGAAGTCCGGGTCGATCCGGCGCCGCGCGTGGTCGCAGCCGAGGTCCCCGGGATCGAGGTAGCGCCAGTTGTCGAACAGCACCGGGCCGTATCCGCTGCGCGCGGTGGAGCGGCCGTACTGCTTGGGGAAGATGGCGTCGGTGTCGACGTTGGGGCGGTCCAGCGGCACCACCGTGCCGCCGTGGCGACCGCCCGGGAAGGAAGGCATCAGACGGCGAAGCGGCCTGCGCCCAGGCGCCGCCGGTACCACTCGTGGAAGTGCTGCATGCCGTCTTCCATCGGGCTCTGGTAGGGGCCGACCTCGTTCTCGCCGCGCTCCATCAGGGCCTTGCGGCCGGCATCCATGCGCAGGGCGATCTCGTCGTCCTCCACGCAGGTCTCCATGTAGGCGGCCTGCTGCGCCTCGACGAAGCCGCGCTCGAACGCCGCGATCTCCTCCGGGTAGAAGAAGGCCACCATGTTGAGTGTCTTGCGGGGCGACACCGGGTGCAGCGTCGACACGGTGAGCACGTGCGGGTACCACTCCACCATGATGTGCGGGTAGTAGGTCAGCCAGATCGCGCCGTACTTCGGCGGCTCCCCCTTGCGGTACGCCAGCAGTTCGTTCTGCCAGCGCTCGTAGACCGGGCTGCCGGCCTTGCCCAGCCGGTTGGCCACCCCCACGGTCTGCACCGAGAAATTCTCCTTGAACTCCCAGCGCAGGTCCTCGCAGGTGACGAAGTTGCCCAGGCCCGGGTGGAACGGCCCGACGTGGTAGTCCTCCAGGTAGACCTCGATGAAGGTCTTCCAGTTGTAGTCGCATTCGTGCAGCTCGACCCGGTCCAGCACCATGCCGGTGAAGTCGAGGTCGGCGCGCTGGCGCATGCCGGCCAGCTCGGCCTCGATGTCCACCCCGTTGTCCTCGAACAGCAGGCCGTTCCACTCGCGCAGCCGCCAGTTGTTGAGGTTCAGGCACGGGTCCTGCGGGAAGTGCGGCGCGCCCAGCAGGGTGCCGGCGCGGCTGCCGTTGCCGGCGCTGTAGGTCCAGCGGTGCAGCGGGCACACGATGTTGCCGCCGGCGGTGGAGCCGCTGCCGCGCAGCATCACGGCCTGGCGGTGCCGGCAGACGTTGGAGATCAGCTCCACGCCGCCGGGGGTGCGCAGCAGCGCGCGGCCCTCGCCTTCCTGCGGCAGGGCGTAGTAGTCGCCGACTTCCGGCACGCTGAGGGAGTGCCCCAGGTAGCGGGGCCCGCGCTGGAAGATCGTCTCCATCTCGCGCTGGAACAGCGCCTCGTCGAAATAGCTGCTGACGGGAAGTTGGCTTTGGGCCTGCTGGAATTGAAGACTTAAATCAGACATTTCACCTGACCTAGAGACTCCCCCTATGAAGGGGCAGGGAAAGCGCATGATCCTGCGGACAGGGGCGCGCAAAGGGAGGGCGATTGTAGCCCCCGGGTCCAGATGGGGCCTGCCGTCCTAAAATCCACGCTTTTTCCCCGAGAAATCCATGCCCCAGGACCCGTCCAACCCACCGGCGAGCTACGAGGCGGCCCTGCAGGAGCTCGAGCAGCTGGTGCAGGTGATCGAGTCCGGCCAGCTGCCGCTGGAGCAGCTGCTCTCGGGCTACAAGCGAGGCGCCGAGCTGCTGGCTTTCTGCCGCGGCAAGCTGCAGGCGGTGGAAGACCAGATCCAGGTGCTCGACGAAGGCACGCTCAAGCCGTGGACGCCGCAGTGACCGCCGTGCAGGCGCTTGCGCCCTTCGATTTCCCCGCCTGGAGCGCCGGGCGGCTGGCGCAGGTGGAAGCCGCCCTGGACCGCTGGGTGCCGTCCGATGCCCCGGCGGGGCTCGGCGAGGCCATGCGCTATGCCGTGCTCGACGGCGGCAAGCGGCTGCGTCCGCTATTGGTCCTGGCCGCGGCCGAGGCGGTGGGCGGGCATGCGCAGGCGGCCTTGCGCGCCGCCTGCGCGGTGGAGCTGATCCACGCCTACTCGCTGGTGCACGACGACATGCCGTGCATGGACGACGACGTGCTGCGCCGGGGCAAGCCGACGGTGCACGTGCGGTTCGGCCAGGCGCGGGCGCTGCTGGCCGGCGACGCGCTGCAGGCGCTGGCGTTCGAGCTGCTGGCACCGGAAGGCGAAGGCGTCGGCGAGCCGGTGCAGGCCGCCTTGTGCCGCCTGCTCGCGCGCGCCGCCGGCGCGCAAGGCATGGCGGGCGGACAGGCGATCGACCTGGCCAGTGTCGGCCAGGCGCTCGCCGAGGACGAGCTGCGCCGGATGCATCGCCTCAAGACCGGCGCGCTGCTGCAGGCCAGCGTGATGATGGGTGCGGCCTCGGGCCAGCCGTCCGCGCGGGTGCTGCAGGCCCTGCAGCGCTACGGTGCGGCCGTCGGACTGGCTTTCCAGGTGGTCGACGACATCCTGGACGTCACGGCCGATTCGCAGACGCTGGGCAAGACCGCCGGCAAGGACGCGCAGCAGGACAAGCCCACCTATGTCTCGCTGCTGGGGCTGGAGCCCTCGCGGGCCCATGCCCGCGAGTTGCTGGCCGAGGCGCTCGCGGCGCTGGATGCCAGCGGCCTGGCCGACACGCGCGCGCTGCGCGCGCTGGCGCGCATGGTGGTGGAACGCGAGAACTAGACCCATGGCATCGCTGCTCGAATCGATCGACTCCCCCGCCGACCTGCGGCGCCTGCCGCGCGCGCAACTGCCGCTGCTGGCCGACGAACTGCGCAACTTCGTGCTGCAAAGCGTCTCGCGCACCGGCGGCCACCTCAGCTCCAACCTCGGCACGGTGGAACTCACCATCGCGCTGCACTACGTGTTCAACACGCCGGAGGACCGGCTGGTGTGGGACGTGGGCCACCAGACCTATCCGCACAAGATCCTGACCGGGCGGCGCGAGCGCATGGCCACGCTGCGCCAGCTCGGCGGCCTGTCGGGCTTCCCGCAGCGCGCCGAGAGCGAATTCGACACCTTCGGGACCGCGCATTCGTCCACCAGCATCTCGGCGGCGCTGGGGATGGCCATCGCGGCCCAGCGCAAGGGCGAGTCGCGCCGGTCGGTGGCGATCATCGGCGACGGCGCCATGACGGCCGGCATGGCGTTCGAGGCGCTGAACAACGCCGGGGTCGCCGACTGCAACCTGCTGGTGATCCTGAACGACAACGACATGTCGATCAGCCCGCCGGTGGGCGCCCTCAACCGCTATTTGGCGCAGCTGATGAGCGGGCGCTTCTACTCGGCGGCCAAGAACGTCGGCAAGAACGTGCTGAAGGTCGCGCCGCCGCTGTTCGAGCTGGCCAAGCGGCTGGAGGAGCAGGCCAAGGGCATGGTGGTGCCGGCCACCCTGTTCGAGAAGTTCGGCTTCAACTACATCGGCCCGATCGACGGCCACGACCTCGAGTCGCTGGTGCCCACGCTGGAGAACATCCGCGACCTGCGCGGCCCGCAGTTCCTGCACGTGGTGACGAAGAAGGGCCAGGGCTACAAGCTGGCCGAGGCCGACCCGGTGGCCTACCACGGGCCCGGCAAGTTCGATCCCAAGGTGGGCCTGATCGCCCCGGCCACGCCCCCCAAGCAGACCTTCACCCAGGTGTTCGGGCAGTGGCTGTGCGACATGGCGGCGCAGGACAGGCGGCTGGTGGGCATCACGCCGGCCATGCGCGAGGGCTCGGGCCTGGTCGAATTCGAGAAGCGCTTTCCCGACCGCTACTTCGACGTGGGCATCGCCGAGCAGCACGCGGTGACCTTCGCCGCCGGCCTGGCCTGCGAGGGCCTGAAGCCGGTGGTGGCGATCTATTCCACCTTCCTGCAGCGTGCCTACGACCAGCTGATCCACGACGTGGCGCTGCAGAACCTGCCGGTGGTGTTCGCGCTCGACCGCGCCGGGCTGGTGGGCGCCGACGGCGCCACCCATGCGGGCGCCTACGACATCGCCTACCTGCGCTGCATCCCGAACGTCAGCGTGGGCTGCCCGGCCGACGAGGACGAGTGCCGCCGGCTGCTGACCACGGCATTCGGGCAGGACCACCCGGTGGCGGTGCGCTACCCGCGCGGCGCCGGAGCCGGCGTCGCCGTGCAGCCGGGCCTGCGGCCACTGCCCTTCGGCGAGGGCGAAGTGCGGCGCGTGCGCGCTGGCGAGTCCGGCCGCGGCGTCGCGATCCTCGCCTTCGGCACGCTGCTGTACCCGGCGCTGCAGGCCGGCGAGCGGCTGGATGCGACGGTGGCCAACATGCGCTGGGCCAAGCCGCTGGATACCCGGCTGCTGCTGGACCTGGCGGCGCGCCACGACGCGCTGGTCACGGTGGAAGAGGGCTGCATCGCCGGCGGGGCGGGCAGCGCGGTGGCCGAGGCGCTGCATGCGGCCGGCATCCGCAAGCCGCTGCTGCAACTGGGGCTGCCCGACACCTTCATCGAGCACGGCGACCCGGCGCGGCTGCTGTCCCTGCAGGGGCTGGATGCGGCCGGCATCGAGGCCTCGGTCCGGGCGCGCTTCGGCGAGTTCGCGGGGCGTGCCGCCCCGGCGCTCAAGGTCGTGGGCTGACATCCGGCCGCCCCCGTGCGCGGGGCCCTGCCGGGATCCGGATCTGTCCTGGCGCTCTCCTTGGCGAGACGAAAGTACTCGGGTGTGTCCGCAAGGGAAAACCCCTGAGTACCTTAGTGTGGGTGTTCCTAGAATGGCGCCGACATTCGTTGTCATCCCTTCTTCGTATCGCCAGAGGAGCTCCCGTACATGGATCGTCGTTCACTCATCAAGCGTGCCGGCATCGCCGGCGTGCTCGCGGCCGGGATCGCTCCCGCCGTGCACGCGCAGCCCGCCATCCGCTGGCGCATGGCCTCCAGCTTCCCGAAGTCGCTGGACACCATCTACGGCGGCGCCGAGGTGTTCTCGGCCAAGGTCAAGGCCATGTCCGGCGGCAAGTTCGAGATCTCCGCGCACGCCGCCGGCGAGCTGATGCCCGCCTTCGGCGTGGTCGACGGCGTCCAGCAGGGCACGGTGGAAGTGGCGCACACCGCGCCCTACTACTTCTTCGGCAAGGACGAGTGCTTCGCCCTGGGTTGCGCCATCCCCTTCGGCCTGAACAGCCGCCAGATGACGGCCTGGATGTACGAGGGCAATGGCCTGAAGCTGATGCGCGAGTTCTACGCCCGCTACAACATGATCAGCTTCCCGGCCGGCAACACCGGCGCCCAGATGGGCGGCTGGTACCGCAAGGAGATCAAGAGCACGGCCGACGTGAAGGGCCTGAAGTTCCGGGTCGGCGGCTTCGCAGGCAAGGTGATGGAGCGACTGGGCGCCGTGCCGCAGAACATTCCCGGCGGCGAGATCTACCAGGCGCTGGAGAAGGGCACGCTGGACGCCGCCGAGTGGGTGGGACCGTACGACGACCAGAAACTGGGCTTCAACAAGGTGGCGCCCTACTACTACTACCCCGGCTGGTGGGAAGGCGGCCCGCAGCTGGACGTCTTCGTCAACCAGAAGGCCTACGACGGCCTGTCCGCCGAGAACAAGGCCATCGTCGAAACCGCCGCCACCGAGGCACTGGTGGTCATGCAGGCCCGCTACGACGCGCGCAACCCGGCGGCGCTCAAGCAACTGGTGGGCGGTGGCAGCAAGCTGCGCCCGTTCCCGGCCGACGTGATGAACGCTGCGTTCAAGGCCTCGCTGGAGCTGTACGACGAGCTCAACGCCAAGAACGAGATGTGGAAGAAGATCTACGCCGACTACAGCAAATTCCGCGCGGACCAGAACCTCTGGTTCCGGTTCACGGAGGCGACCTTCGACCGGTTCATGCAGAGCCAGAAACTCTGAGGCAGCGCCGCCGCCAGAAAGCCGCACGCCCGTGCGGCTTTTTTTCTTATGTGGCGGTGTAGATCCAAGTGACTCATGATCCGGCCCAGGGGCCGTCCGATCTGCGGCATTTTTTCTTCCAACTTGGGTGATTCTGAGTACGCGAGCTGAAACCGTTGCCAGCCTTCTGAAAGGGTTCGGGCATGGCCCAGCTCATCATCGGCGCGCCCTTTTTCCAAGCGAACCTCACAGGAGTACCCCATCCATGGATCGTCGTTCCATCCTCAAGCACGGTGGCCTCGCCGCCGTGCTGGCCGCAGGCGCCGCGCCGGCCGTGCACGCGCAAGCCGCGGTGCGCTGGCGCCTGGCTTCGAGCTTCCCCAAGTCCCTGGGCACCATCTGGGGCAGCGCCGAAGCCCTCTCGCGCGCCGTCAAGGCGATGTCGGGCGGCAAGTTCGAGATCTCGATCCATGCCGCCGGCGAACTGATGCCGGCGTTCGGCAACGTCGACGCGCTCCAGAACGGCACCGTCGAGATGGGGCAGACCGCCTCCTACTACTTCACCGGCAAGGACTCGATCTTCGCCTTCGGCTGCGCGGTGCCCTTCGGCCTGACGGCGCGCCACATGGACGCGTGGATGGAGCATGGCAACGGCCGCAAGCTGATGGATGCCTTCTACGCCAAGTACAACATGAAGAGCTTCTCGGCCGGCAACACCACCACCCAGATGGGCGGCTGGTACCGCAAGGAGATCAAGACCGCCAATGACCTCAAGGGCCTGAAGATGCGCCTGGGTGGCGGCCTGTTCGGCGAGACGATGGCCAAGCTGGGCGTCGTGGCCCAGAACATGCCGGCCGGCGAGGTGTACCAGGCGCTCGAGAAGGGCACGCTGGACGCCACCGAATTCGTCGGCCCCTACGACGACGAGAAGCTGGGCTTCCAGAAGGTCGCCCCCTACTACTACTACCCCGGCTGGTGGGAGGGCGGCGCCGAGCTGGAGTTCTTCGCCAACACCAAGGCCTTCGACAGCCTGTCGGCCGAGAACAAGGCGATCCTGCAGGCGGCCTGCGACGTGGCCGCGCGCGACATGACCGCCAAGTACGACGCCCTGAACCCGCCGGCGCTCAAGCGCCTGGTGGCGGCCGGCACCCAGCTGCGCCCGTTCTCCAAGGAGATCATGGATGCCGGCTTCAAGGCTGCCATGGAAGTGTTCGCCGAGCACGAGGCCAAGTCGCCGGAGTTCAAGAAGATCCACCAGGACATGCGCGCCTTCCAGCGCGACCAGATCCTGTGGGGCCGCTTCTCCGAGTACCGCTACGACGACTACATCCTGAGTGTGAAGCTTTGAAATCGCTGCGCGATTCCAAGGCTGCTTCCTAGCCAGTCGGACGAGGACCGGCAAAGCCGGGTCCTCGCCCAAGAGGTGTTCGCGCTACATGTTGTTCCGCGCGAACGGAATGCGAAGAGGCCCTGCGGGGCCTCTTTGCATTGAGGAGGCGAAAAATGACAGCCGCTGACGCCGCGCGCCTCGGCTAGATTCGGGGCATGGACCACCACGTGCCGCTGATCGCGACCGTGGCCGGGGGCCTGGGCCTGGCTCTGCTGCTGGGCTTCATGGCCGCGCGGCTGCGCTTGCCGGCATTGGTGGGCTACCTGCTGGCCGGGGTGGTGGTGGGGCCGCACACGCCGGGCTTCGTCGCCGACGCCAACCTGGCGAGCCAGCTGGCCGAGATCGGCGTGATGCTGCTGATGTTCGGCGTCGGGCTGCACTTCTCCCTCGGCGACCTGCTCGCGGTGCGCAGGATCGCGGTGCCGGGCGCCATCGTGCAGATCGCCGTCGCCACCGCCATGGGCGCGGGGCTGGCCAGCGCCTGGGGATGGACGCCGGCCGCGGCCGTCCTGTTCGGCCTGTCGCTGTCCGTCGCCAGCACGGTGGTCCTGCTGCGCGCGCTGGAGAGCGTGGGCCTGCTGGAGACTTTCAATGGCCGCGCCGCCGTCGGCTGGCTGGTGGTCGAGGACCTGGCCATGGTGCTGGCGCTGGTGCTGCTGCCGCCGCTGGCGGCCATGTGGCAGGGCCAGGGGCAGGGCGGCGTGGCACCCAGCCTGTGGCGCGGCCTGGCTGTCACGCTGCTGCAGGTGGCGCTGTTCATCGGGCTGATGCTGATCGTCGGCCGGCGCCTGTTCCCCTGGGCCCTTTGGCAGGTGCAGAAGGTCGGCTCGCGCGAACTGTTCACCCTGTGCGTGATCGCTGCGGCGGTCAGCATGGCCTATGCGGCGACCCGGGTGTTCGGCGTCTCCTTCGCCCTGGGCGCGTTCTTCGCCGGCATGGTGTTGAGGGAGTCGGAATTCAGCCACCGCGCCGCGCAGGAGTCGCTGCCCCTGCGCGATGCCTTCGCCGTGCTGTTCTTCGTGTCGGTCGGGATGCTGTTCGACCCGGCCGTACTGACCGGGCAGCCACTGCGCCTGCTGGCCGTCACGGCCGTCATCCTGGTCGGAAAGTCGCTGGCGGCCGCCGTCGTGGTGCTGGCGCTGCGCTATCCGCTCAACACCGCGCTCGTCATCTCGGCCAGCCTGGCGCAGATCGGGGAGTTCTCCTTCATCCTCGTCAACCTCGGCGCGGCGCTGCACGTGGTGCCGTCCGAGGCGCAGAGCCTGGTCGTCGCCGGCGCGATCCTGTCGATGGCCCTCAATCCGCTGGTGTTCCGGGCGATCGAACCGCTGCAGCGCTGGCTGCTGGCGCGCTCGCAGCTGGCGCGCGAGCTGAACGCGCGGCACGACCCGCTGGCCGCGCTGCCGCTGAGCACGGACGAGAAGTTCCTGGCGCGGCAGGTGGTGCTGGTGGGCTACGGACGGGTGGGCCGCGCCATCGCGCAGGCGCTGCGCGAGGCCGGGCTGCCGTTCGTGGTGGCGGAGGAGAACCGGGACCTGGTCGAGCGGCTGCGCGCCGACGGCGTGCCGGCGGTGGCCGGGGATGCAGCCCAGCCCGAAGTGCTGGTGCAGGCGCACATCGCGCGGGCCCGGCTGCTGGTGATCGCCACGCCCGACTCGCTGGGCGTGCGCCAGATGGCCCACAACGCGCGCCTGCTCAACCCCGCGATCGAGGTCGTGGTGCGCAGCCACAATGCCGCCGAGGCTGCACTGCTGGAGCAGGAGCTCTCGGGCAAGGTGTTCCTGGGCGAACAGGAGCTTGCGCGGGCCATGACCCGCCACGTGCTCGAACGCTGCTCGCACGCCTGAGTCGAGGAAGCGGCGGGACCCCATGCGTATCATCATCCTTGGAGCCGGGCGCGTCGGCGAGAGCGTTGCGGAGAACCTGGCATCGGAGCGCAACGACATCACGGTCATCGACACCGAGCCGCAGCGCCTGCGCGAGCTCGAGGACCGTCTCGACCTCCGCGGCGTCGCGGGCAACGGCACCCAGACGAAGGTGATGCGGCTGGCCGGTGCCGAGGACGCGGACATGCTGATCGCCTGCGCGCCGCTCGACGAGACCAACCTGGTCGCCTGCAAGATCGCACACGACGTGTTCCGGATTCCCTCGACCATCGCCCGCCTGCGCGGGGCTGAGTTGAAGGAAGGGGACCCGCTCCTGAGCAAGGAGGGATTCTCGGTGGACCACGTGATCTGTCCCGAGGAGTCCGTCGTCCGCTACGTGCAGAAGCTGATCGACTATCCCGAGGCGCTGCAGGTGCTGGAGTTTTCCGGCGGGCGCGCGCTGCTGGTCAACATGCGGGCGGCGGCAGGCAGTCCGATCACCAACCACACCATCGCCGAGTTCCGGGCGCAGTTCCCCGCGGCGTCGATGCGACTGGTGGCGCTGTACCGCCAGGAGACCCTGCTGAAGTGCGGCGGGGACACGCGCATCCTGGCGGGCGACGAGATCTTCCTTCTGGCGGACGCCGAGAAGATCCACCCCGTGCTGCGCGCCATCCACCGCTCCGACGAGCCGGTGCGCCGCGTGATGATCGCCGGCGGGGGCAACGTCGGGCTTCGGCTGGCGCGGCGCCTGGCGGAGCACTACCAGGTGAAGATCATCGAATTCAGTGCGAAGCGCTGCGAGTACCTGGCCGGCCAGCTGCCGGCGGAGATGCTCGTCCTGCAGGGGGACGGAACGGACGAGGAACTGCTCGCCGACGAGAACGTGGCGCACATGGACATGTTCCTTGCGCTCACCAACGACGACGAGGACAACATCCTGTCGGCCATGCTGGCCAAGCGCCTGGGCGCGCGGCGGGTGCTGGCGCTCATCAACCGGCGGGCCTACGCCGACCTGATCCAGGGCAGCACCATCGACATCGCCGTGTCGCCCGCCCAGACGGTCATCGGCGAACTGCTCGCGCACGTGCGGCGCGGCGACGTGGTTGCCGTGCACAGCCTTCGCCGGGGCGCGGCCGAGGCGCTGGAGGGCGTCGCGCGGGGCGACCACCGCAGCTCGAAGCTCGTTGGCCGCCCGGTGGACGAGGTCGTGCTCCCGCCCGGCGTCAGCATCGGCGCGATCGTGCGCGGCGAGGGGCGGGACCAGAAGGTCCTGATGCCGCAACGCGACGTGGTCATCGAAACCAACGACCACCTGGTGATGTTCATCCCGCACAAGCGGCAGGTGCGCGAGGTCGAGCGCCTGTTCCAGGTCAGCCCCACCTTCCTGTAGATGGACAGCGTCCAGCCGGTCCTGCGAGTGCTCGGCCGAGTGCTGATGGGCTTCTCGCTCGCGTACCTGGTGCCGCTTGCCTGGTCCATTGGCGCTACGGAGGGCACGCATGCTCCCGTCTGGGCCCTCGGATTCCTGGCGACGCTGCTCGCCGGCTGGGCCCTGGGGTGGAGCGTGCGCCGCCACAACCGCGAACTGAAGCCGCGTGACGGGTTCCTCCTGGTGACCCTGGCCTGGGTGGTGCTGCCCGCCTGCGCCGCCGTGCCGATGATGTGGACGGTGCCGGGCATCGACTGGGCGGATGCCTACTTCGAGTCGATGAGCGCACTGACCGCGACCGGCGCCACCGCGCTCACCGGCCTGGACAGGCTCCCGCTGTCGGTCAACATCTGGCGCTGCTTCCTGCAGTACATCGGCGGGCTGGGGATCATCCTTCTGGTCATTGCCGTGCTGCCGCTGCTCGGACTCGGGGGCATGCAGCTGTACCGGGCCGAAACGCCCGGCCCGCTGAAGGACGACAAGCTCACGCCCCGCATCGCCGAGACAGCCCGCGGACTGTGGACGATGTACTTCCTGTTTTCCGGCGCGTGCCTACTCGCCTACCGGCTGGCCGGGATGGACTGGCCCGATGCCTTCATGCACATGTGCACGACGATGGCACTGGGCGGGTTTTCCTCGCACGACGCAAGCCTGGCGCACTTCGAATCACCGCTGATCGAAGGCGTCGCCATCGTCTTCATGACCCTGGCGGGGATCAGTTTCCTGCGCTACTTCGCGGTCTGGCACACGCGTTCATTGGGCGCCCTGCGTCGCGACACGGAAATCAAGGCCTACCTGCTGGTGCTGCTGTCCGCCACCTTGGTCATCAGCTTCCTGCTGCTCGCGCAGGGCGTCCACGACGATCTCCCTGCCGCGGTGCGCGCCGCCGCGTTCCACGTGGTGTCGCTCGGCACGACCACCGGTCATGTCGCCGCCGACTACACGCTGTGGCCGGCATTCGCACCGGTGCTGATGATCCTGCTCGGCTGCTTCGCCACCTGCGCGGGGTCGACCGGCGGGGGCATCAAGATGGTCCGCCTGGTGCTGCTGCTCAAGCTGGCCCGACGCGAGCTGGTGCGCATCATCCACCCGCGCGTGGTCAACCCCGTCACCCTCGGCGGCGCCACCGTCCCCGCGTCGGTCCTGGCCGCCGTGATGGCCTTCATGCTCATCTACGGGGCGAGCATCATGGGCCTCACGCTCGTCCTGCTGCTGTCCGGCCTCGACCTGGTCACCGGCTTTTCCGCCGTCGTCGTCTGCCTCAACAACATCGGTCCGGGTCTCGGCGAGGTCGGCCCGATCGGCCATTTCGGTGTTCTGAACGATTTCCAGGTGTCGGTGCTGAGCTTCGCCATGCTGCTCGGGCGACTGGAGCTGATGACGGTGTTGGTGCTGTTCATGCCCAGGTTCTGGCGCAAGTAGCTGGCCGCGGGTGGGTGTCCACGGGCATGGCGATGCGTGCGCGGGACGGACAGGGCCGGCTTCCCGGGCCCCGGCGCCGGACACCCGCTGCTAGACTCCCCGGCGGGTGTCGCGCCTGCGGGCGGACAGGTGATGCGCAGGTCGGGCCGCCGCGCAGTTGGAGCCTGCCGCGACCACCACCGCCATGCCCTTGCTGCTCGCCCTCGTGGTGCTGTTGCCCCTGGTGCCGGGCGTCATTCTCACCTGGGCCGCAGGACGCTCGTTCGCGCCTTCCCGCCGGCGCCTCGCCGCCTGGATCGCGGGGGCGGTGGCGGCGACCTGCGCGGCCCTTCTGCTGGCGCTCGCGCCCCAGGTCCTTGCAGGGCACACGATGCTGCTGCACGTGCCGTGGGTGCCGGACATCGGCCTGAACATCGGACTGCGCCTCGACGGCCTGGCCCTGATGTTCGCCCTGCTGATCACCGGCATCGGCGTGCTGGTCGTGCTGTACGCCGCCTACTACCTGGGCCCGCAGGATCCCGCGGGCAAGCTGTACGCATGGCTGATGCTGTTCATGGCGGCGATGCTGGGCGTGGTGCTCTCGGACAACCTGCTGCTGCTGGTGGTCTTCTGGGAACTGACCAGCGTCTCGTCGTTCCTGCTGGTGGGCTACTGGGGCCGGCGCGCCGACGCGCGCGCCGGCGCCCGGATGGCGCTGGCGGTCACCGGAGGCGGCGGCCTGGCGCTGCTCGCAGGCGCCCTGCTGCTCGGGCAGATGGGCGGCAGCCATGAACTGTCGGTCCTGCTCGACCGGGGCGACCTCATCCGCCAGCACCCGCTCTACCCGGTCGCGCTCGGCCTCGTGCTGGTCGGCTGCTTCACCAAGAGCGCGCAGGTGCCGTTCCACTTCTGGCTGCCGGAAGCGATGGCCGCGCCGACGCCGGTGTCGGCCTACCTGCACTCGGCCACCCTGGTGAAGGCCGGCGTCTTCCTGCTGGCGAGGCTCTACCCCGTCCTGGGCGGAACCGATGCCTTCGAGCTCTGGGTGGCCGGCACGGGACTGGCCACGCTGGCATTCGCTGCCTACGTGGCCGTGTTCAAGCACGATCTCAAGGGGCTGCTCGCGTACTCCACGATCAGCCACCTCGGGCTGATCGTGTTCCTGCTCGGGCTCGACTCCCCGATGGCCAAGGTGGCGGCCGTCTTCCATGTGCTGAACCACGCCACCTTCAAGGCCTCGCTGTTCATGACCGCGGGCATCATCGACCACGAGACCGGCACCCGCGACATGCGCCGCCTGGCCGGCCTGCACCGGTTCATGCCCTGGACGGCCACGCTCGCCATGGTGGCGGCCGCCGCCATGGCCGGCGTGCCGCTCGCCAATGGATTCCTCTCGAAGGAGATGTTCTTCGACGAAGCGCTCGGCGCAGCGGGCGGCGCCTGGGGGCTGCTCGTCGCGCTGGCGGCCACCTTCTTCGGAATCTGCTCGGTGGCCTATTCGCTTCGATTCATCCACGACGTCTTCTTCAACGGCGAACCGCGGGACCTGCCGAATCCGCACCCGCATGAGCCGCCGTTGCTCATGAAGCTGCCGGTGGCGGTGCTGGTGGTCGTCTGCGTCCTGGTCGGCCTGCTGCCCGCGGTCACCTTCGGGCCCATCGTCGCCGTCGCCGCGCAGGCGGTGCTGCATGGACCGCCTCCCGAGCACCACCTGGCACTGTGGCACGGCTTGAACCTGCCGCTGGCGATGAGCGCCGTCGCACTGCTCGGCGGCGTCTCGCTGTACGCAGCCCTGCAGCGCAAGTTCAGGCTGCACCTGCACCATCCGCGCGGAATCACCGGACGCCTCCTTTTCACGCAGGCGCTCGGCGGCCTGCAGTCGCTCGCAACGGCCGTGACGCGCCGCACCGAGACCGGCTCGCTGCAACGGTACTCGGCCTGGCTGGCCGGCGCGGCGGTGGTTGCCGTCGCCTGGGCCCTGCTGCGCTCGCCCGTGCCGCTGCCGGCCGGTTCGCGCGAGCTGCAGCCGGCCACTGCGCTGGCGATCGTGCTGTGGGCGCTCCTGCTGTTGACCGGCGCCGCGCTGGTGCTGGGCCATCACGAGCGCCTGCGCGCCGTAGTGCTGGTCGGCGTCGTGGGCCTGCTGGTGGCGCTCGGCTTCGAGTCGCTCTCGGCGCCGGACCTCGCGCTGACGCAGCTGTCGGTGGAGGTGGTCTCCACGGTGCTGCTGCTGATGGGTCTGGCCCTGCTGCCGCGCACGACACCGCGCGAGTCGCACCGGCTGCGCCGATGCAGGGACGCCGTGCTGGCCGGGGTAGGGGGGCTGGGGGTGGGCTGGATGGCGTGGATGGCACTCACCCGCGACCCTTCCTCGATCGCCTGGTACTTCGTCGAGAACGCGGTGCCGGAAGGCGGCGGCGCCAACGCCGTCAACGTCATCCTCGTGGACTTCCGCGGGTATGACACCTTCGGCGAGATCACGGTGCTGGGCATCGCCGCCGTGGGGGCGCTGGCGATGCTGGACGGCTGGCGGGCGCGACGCCCGCGCGTCGACGCCGAGGGGCTGCCGTGGTCGTTCGCCCGGCCGCCGCTCATGCTGCGGATGGCCGCGCGTCTGCTGCTGCCGATGGCGCTGGCGGTCTCGGCGTACATCTTCTGGCGCGGCCACAACCTGCCGGGCGGCGGTTTCGTCGCCGGGCTGGTCACTGCCGCCGCCCTTGTGCTGCAGTACATCGCGCTGGGGCAGGACGTGGCCGAGTCCGCGCTCGGCGGGGGCGCGGGTGAGCGCTACACGCGCTGGATCGCCTGCGGCCTCGGGATCGCGGCGCTCACCGGTGTCGGATCCTTCCTCTTCGGCCAGCCGTTCCTGACCAGCGCACACGTGCATCCCGTGCTGCCGCTGCTCGGCGCGGCCGGGCTGGCGACGGCGGCGCTATTCGACCTCGGCGTGTACGTGACCGTGGTCGGCGCCACGATGCTGATGTTCAGCAGCCTCGGCGCGGCCAGCAAGGAGGGCCGCGCATGAGCATCAGCCTGGAATTCCTGGTCGCCAGCGGCATCGGCTGGACCACGGCCTGCGGCATCTACCTGCTGCTGCGCGGCCGGACCTTTCCGGTCGTGCTGGGCCTCACCATCCTCGGCTATGCGACCAACGCGTTCATCTTCGCCATGGGGCGGCTGTGGATCGGCATGCCGCCGATCATCGGCGCCGCCGGCGGCGCGGCCGACCCGCTGCCGCAGGCGCTGGTCCTCACGGCCATCGTGATCGGCTTCGCCACCACCGGCATCGTCATCGAGATGGCCGTGCGCAGCCAGCACGAATGCGGCAGCGACCAGGTGGACGGCGCCGAGCCTGCGGCGGGGCCGCACCGATGACGGGCTGGGCCGGCGCCTTGTGGCAGCACCTGGCCATCCTGCCGGTGCTGCTGCCGCTCGCCACGGCGGCGTTGCTGCTGGTCCTGAAGGACGGCGCAGGCGACCACGGCGACGCGGTGCTGCTGCGCGCGCGACTCGTGTCCGGGGCTTCGCTGGCGGCGGGGCTGCTGGTGTCCGTGGTGCTGGTGCTCGACGCGCATGCGGGCGGCTGGCGGGTGTACCACCTGGGCGGCTGGCCCGCGCCCTTCGGCATCGTGCTGGTGATCGACCGCCTCTCGGCTTTGATGGTGCTCCTGACGCAGCTGGTGGCGCTGGCCGTCGTGGTCTACGCCAGCGGTGGCTGGGACGCCCACGGCCGCCACTTCCACGCAGTGGTCCACTTCCAGGTGATGGGGCTGGCCGGGGCTTTCGTCACCGGCGACCTGTTCAACCTGTTCGTCTTCTTCGAGGTGCTGCTGATCGCCTCGTACGTGCTGATGGTGCATGGGCAGGGCCGGGAGCGCTTCCGCCATGGCTTGCCCTACGTGGTGCTGAACCTGCTGGCATCGGCCCTGTTCCTGCTGGGGGTGGCCGTGCTGTACGCCTTCGCGGGCACGCTCAACCTGGCGGATCTCGCCCTGCGGGTGCCGAGGATCGCCGGCGCGCAAGCCGTGCTGCTGCAGGCCGGGGGCATGCTGCTGCTGGTGGTGTTCGGCTTCAAGGCCGCCCTGCTGCCGCTGCACCTGTGGCTGCCCTCGACCTACGCCGCTGCATCGCCGCCGGCGGCGGCGCTGTTCGCCCTCATGACCAAGGTCGGGGTGTATGCCATCTTCAGGGTGCATGGGGTCGTCTTCGGACCCGGCGCCGGCGAGTCGGCCGGCCTCGTGGCGCCCTGGCTGCTGCCGCTGGCCCTGGCCGGCTGCGTCGTCGCGGTGCTGGGAGCGCTGGCCGCCGGGACCCTGCCGCGCCTGGTGGCATGGATCAACGTCGTCTCGGTCGGCACGATCCTCGCCGCACTCGGCCTGTTCACGCCGGCCGCCTGGTCCGCGGCGATCTACTACACCGCGCAGAGCACGCTGGTCATCGCCGCCTTGTTCCTCCTCGCGGAACTGGTCGGGGCGCAGCGGGGCGAGGTCGGCGACCGGCTCGAACCCGCCGGCCCCGTGGCGCAACCCGCGCTGCTCGGCACCCTGATGCTGCTGGCGGCGGCCTCCGTGATCGGGCTGCCACCCCTGCCGGGCTTCATCGGCAAGCTGATGATCCTGCAGGCGGCCAGCGGGCCCGCCGCACCGTGGCTCTGGAGCGTGATCCTCGGGGTCGGATTCCTCACCCTGCTGGGCCTGGCGCGCGCCGGCAGCGTCCTGTTCTGGGCCGTGCGGCCGGGCCGTACCGGCGGTGCTGCCGGCGCCAGCCCGCGGCTGGTGCTCGCCACGGTCTCGCTGCTGGGAGGCGTGGTGGCGCTGGCCGCTGCGGCCGCGCCGATGAAGCGGTACACGGATGCCGCCGCGGCGCAGCTGGCCGACCGCGAGGGCGCAGCGCGGGCCGTGCTGGGGCCGGAGCGCGGCGCGGGGGCGGTGCGGCCGTACCGTCCCGCACACGGATCGGGAGCGAAGCATGGGGCGCGCTGAGGATCAGCCGGGCGCGCGGGTATCCCGGCGCCGCTGGGTGGTGTCACCCGGGCTCTCCATGCTGGTTGCGCTCGCCTGGCTCCTGATGCAGGGATCGCTGGCGCCCGCCAGCCTGCTGTGGGCGGCCCTGCTCGGCCTGGCGCTGCCCTGGCTGACGCGCAGGTTCCTCGGCCGCTACCGGCGCTCGAGGGCTCCGGTAGCGGCCGTGCGGCTGTTGTTGGTGGTCGGGTGGGACATCGTGCGCGCCAACCTCACGGTGGCCCGCATCGTGCTGCAGCCCCGCCGGGTGCCGCAGCCAGCCTGGGTGTGGGTGCCCTGTAGCCTGCGGGATCCGCGCGCCATCGCGCTCCTGGCCACCATCGTCACCAACACGCCGGGGACCGTCTCCGCCTTCGTGGACGAAAAGCGCAGCCGGATCCTGGTGCATGCGCTCGACGCGACCGAGCCGGATGCACTCGTGCTTGAAATCCATGCGCGCTACGAGCGCCTGCTCAAGGAGATCTTCGAATGATCGAAGCGGCTCTTTCGTTCGCACTGGGCGCGCTCGCCCTGGCGCTGGCGCTGACCGGCTGGCGCCTGCTGCGCGGACCGGAACAGACCGACCGGGTGCTCGCCCTGGACACCCTGTATGTCAACACCGTGGGGCTCGTGATCCTGCTGGGGCTGCGCTTGGACAGCGACCTGCTGTTCGAGGCGGCGCTGGTGATCGCGATGCTCGGTTTCATCGCGACCGTGGCGCTGGCGCGTTTCATCGCCCGCGGCGACGTGGTCGAATAGGAGCGCGAACATGGGCATGATCGAACTGCATCCGTTGCTGCAGGCGCTGGTCGCCTTCCTGCTGGTGGTCGGCGGCAGTTTCTGCCTGATCGGCGCCATCGGCCTGGTTCGCTTCCGCGACTTCTACATGCGGCTGCATGCACCGACCAAGGCGAGCACGCTTGGCGTCGGCGGGCTGCTGCTGGCGAGCATGGCCCTGCACTGGCTGCAGGGGGAATGGGTGCTGCGCGAACTGCTGATCACGCTGTTCCTGTTCGTCACCGCGCCGGTCTCGGCCAACCTGCTGGCGCAGGCCGCGTTGCACCTGCGCGTGCGCAGCGTGGCCGAGCCGCCGCAGGACCTGGATCGCCGCCAGGCTAGGTTCCCAGCAGATACAGCACGGTCGAATTGATACCGTAGGCGGCCACCAGCCCGATGCTGATCCAGCTGGCGATGCGCAGCACGCGACCGTGCGGCCGCAGCACCAGCCCCACGATGACGAGTCCCGTCATGGCGAGTGCAGTGGCAGCCGAGGCGGCATGGGCCGGCGCCGCGTGCGCGAGCAGCGGCCCGGGCAAGTAGAACAGGTCGTCCACCGCCAGGATGGTCACGTTGAAGAGATTGCTCCCCAGCAGGTTCCCGATGGCCATGTCCAGTGCACCGAGCCGCAGGGACGAGAAGGTCACGGCCATTTCCGGCAAGGTGGTCACCAACGCCATCAGCACAGTGCCTGCGAAACTGCGCGACACCCCCGTCGCCTCGGCGATGTCGCCAGCCAGCCCGGGCAGCCAGCTTCCGGCAACCAGCACCACCGCTGCGGAGGCGGCGAACCGAAGCCACTCGGCACGCAACGCACCATTGCCGGCAGGGACCGTCCCTGCGGAGATCCGCTGCACCTGCTCGATCTTGAACACGCTGCGCAGGGCGAAGAGGTAGAAGGCCAGCAGCAAAGGGCTGTAGACGCCGACATGCAGCAGCGCGGGGGCACGCGCACCGGTGACCAGGCTGAGCGCCACGAACCCGAGCATGACGACCCCGAGCCCGGCCGACAGCAGGTGGGTCGCACTGGCGGCGCGGAACAGGGGCTGCGGCCGCTGCATGGCATCGACCACGACAAGGAAGGCGAGGTTCACCACGCATGCACCGAGGGCATTGCCGACGGCCAGGTTGGGAGCGCCGATGAGAGCCACCGCGCTCACCCCGGAAGCGAGTTCCGGCAGGGATGTGACGGTGGCGAGCAGTGCCAGTCCGACCCAGCCCCTTGCCCAGCCGAGCATGGCCGCAAGCCGGTCGGCACTACGGGTCAGCGCGTAGCCGCTGGTGGCGATGAGCGCTGCGCACACCGCGAGCTGGACCAGCAACCAGGAGGTACTCACGACCCGAGTGGCCGCGAAGCCCTATTTCTTGTTGAACAGCTCGTCGATCCGCTTCTGTTCTTCGTCGGCAGACGTCAGGCCGCCGGCCTCCGAGGGGCCCTGCATGGGCGGCGGCGGGGCCAGGTTGACGTCGGGCGTGCCGTAGTTCGGCATCACGGGGACTTCGATCTTGACCTTGTCCAGGTCGATCTTCTCCACCTTGTCGTGCGACACGATGCCCGGGAAGCCGATGATCAGGCTGACCATGATGACCTGGATCACCACGAAGGGCACCGCGCCCCAGTAGATCTGGCCGGTGGTGACCGGCGCGATGCGCTGGCCGGTCGGCTTGTCCACGTACTCCTTTTCCGGGGCGACGCTGCGCAGGTAGAACAGGGCGAAACCGAACGGCGGGTGCATGAACGAGGTCTGCATGTTCACGCCCAGCAGCACGCCGAACCAGATCAGGTCGATGCCCAGCTTCTCCGCCACCGGCGCCAGCAGTGGCACCACGATGAACGACAGCTCGAAGAAGTCCAGGAAGAAGGCCAGCAGGAAGATCAGGATGTTCACCACGATCAGGAAGCCGACCTGGCCGCCCGGCAGGCTGGTGAGCAGGTGCTCGACCCAGCGCGGGCCATCGACCCCCTGGAAGGTCAGGCTGAACATGGTGGCGCCGATCAGGATGAACAGCACGAAGCTCGACAGCTTGGTGGTGCTGTTCAGGGCCTGCTTGAGCAGGTTGAAGCTCAGGCGCCCGCGCACCAGGGCCATGACGAGCGCGCCCAGGGCGCCCATGGCGCCGCCTTCGGTGGGCGTGGCGACGCCCAGGAAGATGGTGCCCAGCACCAGGAAGATCAGGAACAGCGGCGGGATCAGCACGAAGGTCACGCGCTCGGCGATGCGCGACAGCAGGCCGAGGTGCAGCACCTTGTTGATCACCGCGGCGAAGAACGCCAGCAGCACGCCGGCCGCCATCGCCATCACGATGGTTTCGTCGGTGGGCATGCCGGCGACTTCGGTGCCCCGCCACCAGCTGACCACGGCCGGGTAGTTCTGCCCCAGCAGCACGGCGACGGCCGTGCTGATGGCGGCCAGCACCACCAGCGAGGTCAGGCCGTTGCCGCCGTCGGGCTCACGGAAGGTGCGGGCCTCCGGCGGCAGCGCCGGCACCATGTGGGGCTTGAAGACCGCGAGGAAGAACACCCACAGCAAGTACAGGCCGGTCAGCATGAAGCCCGGGATGAAGGCGCCCTTGTACATGTCGCCGACGCTGCGGCCGAGCTGGTCGGCCAGCACGATCAGCACCAGCGACGGCGGGATGATCTGCGCCAGCGTGCCGGAGGCGGCGATCACGCCGGAGGCCAGGCGCCGGTCGTAGCCGTAGCGCAGCATGATGGGCAGCGAGATCAGGCCCATCGAGATCACGGAAGCGGCCACCACGCCGGTGGTGGCCGCCAGCAGCGCGCCCACGATCACCACCGCCACCGCGAGCCCGCCGCGCACCGGCCCGAACAGCTGGCCGATGGTGTCCAGCAGGTCCTCGGCCATGCCGCTGCGCTCCAGGATCAGCCCCATGAGCGTGAAGAACGGGACGGCCAGCAGCGTCTCGTTCTGCATGATGCCGAAGATGCGCAGCGGCAGCGCCTGCAGCAGCGACTCGGGCAGCACGCCCAGCTCGATGCCGATGAAGCCGAAGAACAGGCCGCAGGCCCCCAGGCTGAAGGCCACCGGGAAGCCCAGCAGCAGGAAAAAGATCAGGCCCACGAACATGATCGGGGCCATGTTCTGCGTGATGAACTCCATCGCGACTCCTCTTGTTCCGCGCCCGGCCGGTCAGGCCTTGTCCTTCCGCTCGGCGAGGCGGCGGATCTCCTCGGCCAGTTCCTCCTCGGCCGTCTTCTCTGTCTTCTTCACCGCCGGATCGGGGATCAGGCCCATGCCGAAGGCAATGCGCTTGACCAGCTCGGATACGCCCTGCAGCAGCAGCAGCGCGAAGCCCAGCGGCATCATCAGGTAGACCGGCCAGCGGATCAGGCCGCCGGCGTTGGACGACATCTCGCCGGAGCGCCAGCCCTGCAGGAAGAAGGGGATGCCGTACCACAGCACCGCAATGGCCACCGGCAGCAGGAACAGCGTGAAGCCGAAGATGTCGATCCAGTTCTGCGTCCTGCGCGAGAAGCGGGAGTAGAAGACGTCGATCTTCACGTGCTCGCCATGGAGCAGGGTGTAGCCCGCTGCCAGCAGGAAGGCGGCGGCGAACAGGTACCACTGCACCTCGAGGTAGGCGTTGGAGCTGGTGTTGAAGGCCTTGCGCACCGAGGCGTTGACCCCGCTGATCACGGTGGAGGCGAGGATCAGCCAGATGACCCACCGGCCCACGATGCCGTTGAGCCAGTCGATGGCCCTGGACAGTTTGAGAAGTGCCTGCATGCCGTCTCCGGGGAGTGGAAGCTCGTATGTGAGACCGGGCGCCGCTGCAAGTGCAGCCCGGCGCCCGGCGGATTTTTCAGCCCCGCCATTGTCGGGTATGGGCGCCCGGGTGCCTGACGAAATGATTACTTAAGATGCCAGTGTTATCCCCTACGCTGCGCGCTTCGCATAATCACCGGATGGCATCGACCGGGTTGGCGCTCGCGCCCCAGGGCATCGACCAGCCGGACATGCGCCGCGCGGGTGCCGAGCGGCTGTCGCTGGCGCTGATGGACGCGCGCAACCACACGCTGCAGCTGCTGGCCCGCTACGAGGATGCCGCCGCCGGCGGGCTGCAGGTGCCCCTGCGGGCCGGCCTGGAGCGGCCGCAGTGGATCGCCGGGCACGTGGCCTGGTTCGCCGAGTACTGGATCGGCCGCAACCCGCGCCGCGCGCAGGGCGTGCACTGCCCCGCCGATGCGCCGCGCCTGGGTTCGACCGAGCCCATGGCCGATCGCTGGTACCACCCGCTGCTGGCGCCCCACGAGGCGCGCTGGGATATGCCGCTGCCCGAGGGCGCCGACCTGCGCGCCTGGCTGATGGACACGCTGGAGCGCACGCTGGAACAGCTGGAGCACGCCTCGGCCGGCGACGACGGCCTGTACTTCTACCGCGCGGCGCTGTTCCACGAGGACCTTCGCGGCGAGCAGCTGGTCCGGCAGGCCCAGGAACTGGGGCTGGCGCTGCCCCTGCAGCCGCCCGCCGCCGCGGCCGCGCGCGAGCCCCTGCTGCTGCCGGCCTGCCGCTGGCAGCTGGGTTCCGAGCCCGGGGGCTTCGCGTTCGACGTGGAGCAAGGGGCGCACGAGGTGGACGTGCCGGCCTTCGAGATCGACGCGCAGCCGGTCGACTGGAGCCAGTTCGTCGAGTTCGTGGACGACGGCGGCTACGACCGGCAGGAACTGTGGCGGCCCGAGGGCTGGGACTGGCTGCAGCGCGTGGCGCAAACGGAAGGGCGCCGTGGCCCGCGCCATGTCGAGCAGATCGGCGTGGCCAGCGGCGCGGTGCTGCAGACCTTCTTCGGCAAGGCGACCCGGATGGCGCCGCAGCAGCCGGCCCTGCACCTGAGCTGGTGGGAGGCCGATGCCTGGGCGCGCTGGCGCGGCCGGCGCCTGCCCACCGAAGTCGAATGGGAAGTGGCCGCGCACCGCGCGGCCGGCCGCGGCTTTCGCTGGGGCGAAGTGCACGAGTGGACCGCCGGCACGCTGCGGCCGTATCCGGATTTCGAACCGCACGCCTGGACGCGCCACACCGAATTCGAGGCCGAGCCCGCGTTCGGCCACGCCCGCGTGCTGCGCGGCGCCTCCTTCGCCACCCGCTCGCGCCTGAAATCCCCCAAGGCGCGCGGCTGGGCGCTGCCCGACCGCGACGACCACTTCACCGGCTTTCGCACCTGCGCCCTTTGATCCCTCCGGTCATTCCCGCGCAACCCGGGATGAGGATCAACCGGCGCCAGGTTCCAGTTTCCGCTTCGCCCTGGCCTTCGCCTTGGCGTAGCGCCACCACGGCAACTGCGCGCTGAGGCTCAGCACCTCGCCCGAGCGCAGCGGCACGTAGCCGGGCAGGCTGCGCAGCAGGTCCTGCCACGCGGAACCGGCCAGCACCTGGCGAAGGGCCTGTACCGGCGCTTGCTCCAGCAGCGACTTCAGGCACACGAGGTAGTAGTCCTCGTCGATCAGCGGCACGAAGTCCAGCCCGCGCGCGCGCGCCGCGGCCTCGATCACGAGGCCTGCGTCGGCGCTGCCGGAGGCCACCGCCTGGGCCACGGCGGCATGCGAGGACTCGACCCGGTCCCAGCCGTCGATGGTGGCGGGCGCCAGCCCGGCGCGATCGAGCAGCTCCTCGGCCAGCAGCCGCGTGCCGGTGCCGAGCGCGCGGTTGACGAAGCGCGCGCCGCGCGCGAGGTCGGCGAACGAGGCCAGCCGCAGCGGGTTGCCGGGCGCCACCGCCAGGCCCTGGCGCCGCCGGGCGAAACCGATGATCTTGTGCAGGCCCGGCTGCAGCAACGGGTGGTAGGCGCGCTCGAACGCCGAGTCCGGCGCCGGTTGCGGCGGCGTGTGGAAGCCGGCCATGGTGCAGCGGCCTTCGTTCAGGGCCGCGATCGCATCGACGCTGCCGGTGAAGCGGACGTCCAGGTGCAGCCGGGCACTGCCGGCCGCGTGGTCGCGCAGCAGGGCCAGCGCATCGTCATGGCTGGCATACAGCGTGAGCACCTGCGCCGCGTCGTCGAAGGCGACCGCGAAGGCGCGCTCCAGGTCGGCATGGAGTGCCTCGATCTGCGGCGCCAGCCGCGCCTGCGCCTGGCGCTCGGCCCACAGGAGCTTCTCGCCGAAGGTTGTGAGCCGCGCCGGCTGGCCCTTGTCCCAGACGATCAGGCCATGCCCCAGCTCCGCTTCCCAGCGCTTGAGCTCGCCCCAGACATGGCGGTACGACTGGCCGAGCGCGCGGGCCGCGCCCGAGATCGAGCCGTCGCGGCGCACCGCCTGCAGCAGCTCGATCAGCGGGTTGCGGATGCCGGCTTCCCGCCGCAGCCGGGTGAGCGCGTACGAGAGTTCGATCTTGTGCATGGCACGCATGAGTATGCGGTATGCAACCGGCTTCATAAGCGTAGGACCGTAGCCCGCCGGCCACGCTGCGCGCCTAGCATTCGACCGGTCATGGGCAGCTTCTCCGAAAGCCTCGCGCTGGCCCTGCACCTGGTGCTGGCGCCCGACCCCACGCTGGCCTCCATCGTGCTGCGTTCGCTGGGCATCAGCGCGACCGCCTGTGCCATCGCCTGCGCCGGCGGGCTGCTGCTGGGGGCCTGGATCGGCGTGGCGCGCATCCGCGGCCGCGGCGCCGTGCTGGCCCTGCTGAACACCGCGCTGGCCGTGCCCTCGGTGGTGGTCGGCCTGGTGGTGTACCTGCTGCTGTCGCGATCCGGGCCGCTGGGCTTTCTCGGCTGGCTGTACTCCTTCCCGGCGATGGTGCTGGCGCAGGCCATCCTGGTGCTGCCGGTGGCGGCCGCGCTGACGCGCCAGGTGGTGGAGGACGTCGACCTGCAGCACGGCGAGCAGCTGGCCTCGATGGGCGCGCGCCCGCTGCTGCGCAGCCTGCTGGTCGCCTGGGACGAGCGCTACGCGCTGCTGACGGTGGTGATCGCCTGCTTCGGCCGCGCGATCTCCGAGGTCGGCGCCGTGATGATCGTGGGCGGCAACATCGACGGCTTCACCCGGGTGATGACCACCGCCATCGCGCTGGAGACCAGCAAGGGCGACCTGCCGCTGGCGCTCGGCCTGGGCATCGTGCTGCTGTCGGTGGTGCTGGCGCTCAATGCGCTGGTGGTGGCGCTGCGCCGCTGGCGTCTGGGCCGCAGCGAAGGGCCGGCCCTGGCGGCCAGCGCGGGGATCGCCGGGTGAATTCGCAGCCGGCCGCCCTCGAAGTGCCGCCGTCGGCAGTGGCCCGGGCGCCGGCGTACGGCGGCCTGCTGCGCCTGCAAGGGGTGGGCGTGGCCTTCGGTGCGGTGCAGGCCCTGCAGGGCGTCGACCTGCGCATCGAGGCCGGCGAACGGGTGGCCCTGATCGGCGCCAACGGCAGCGGCAAGAGCACGCTGCTGCGCGTGCTGAACGGGCTGCTGCAGCCGCGCTGCGGCACGCTGCTGCGCGACGCCGCCAGCCGGCAGGCCATGGTGTTCCAGCGACCCTACATGCTGCGCACCAGCAGCCTGAACAACGTCGCGCTGGCGCTGTGGCTGCGCGGCATGCGCTGGCGCCAGGCGCGCGAGCAGGCGCCGGCGGCGCTGGCGCGCGTGGGGCTGGCCGAGCTGGCGCTGCGCAACGCGCGCACGCTGTCCGGCGGCCAGCAGCAGCGGCTGGCGCTGGCGCGGGCCTGGGCGCTGCAGCCGCAGGTGCTGCTGCTGGACGAGCCCACCGCCAGCCTCGACCCGCATGCCAAGCGCGAGGTCGAGGCACTGATGGCCTCGTTCGCGCAATCGGGCATGACGCTGGTGTTCGCCAGCCACAACCTGGGCCAGGTCAAGCGCCTGGCCAGCCGTGTGGTCTATCTCGAGCAGGGCCGCATCCGCGCCGACGCCCCGGTGGACCAGTTTTTCGACCGCGCGCGGCTGGCCCGCCTGTCACCGGAGGCCGACCTGTTCGTCAAGGGGGAGATCGCATGATCCGTTGGATGCGCGGCGGCTTCGCTGCCGCCTGCATCGCCCTGGCCGCCGGCCCGGCCTCGGCGCAGTCGATCACCCTGGCTTCGACCACCTCGACGGAACAATCGGGGCTGTTCGGCCACATCCTGCCGCTGTTCAAGCAGGCCAGCGGTCTGGACGTGAAGGTCGTGGCCGTGGGCACCGGGCAGGCCATCGACTCCGCCCGCCGCGGCGACGCCGACGTGCTGTTCGTGCACGACCGGGCCGCGGAGGAGAAGTTCGTGGCCGACGGCTTCGCCCAGCGCCGCCACCCGGTGATGTACAACGACTTCGTGCTGGTGGGCCCCAAGGCCGATCCCGCCGGCACCAAGGGCAAGGACATCGTCGAGGGGCTGAAGAAGGTCGCTGCCGCCAACGCGCCCTTCATCTCGCGCGGCGACAGGAGCGGCACCCACGCGGCCGAGCTGCGCTACTGGAAGCAGGCCGGGCTGGCCGACGGCAAGGGCAGCGGCTACAGGGAATGCGGCTGCGGCATGGGCCCGGCGCTGAACATCGGTGCCTCCAGCGGGGCCTACGTGCTGACCGACCGCGGGACCTGGCTGAGCTTCAGGAACCGGGGCGACCTGGCGGTGCTGGTGGAAGGCGACCAGCGCCTGTTCAACCAGTACGGCGTGATGGTGGTCAGCCCGCAGAAGCACCCGCACGTGAAGGCGGCGCAGGCGCAGAAGTTCGTCGACTGGATCACCTCGCCCGCCGGCCAGCAGGCCGTTGCCGCCTACACGATCGGCGGCGAGCAGCTGTTCTTCCCGAACGCCGGCACGGCGAATTGACGGACGACCCATGCAGTCCAAGGAACACTGGGAGCAGGTCTATGCGACCAAGCCGGCCACGGGAGTGAGCTGGTTCCAGGTACACGCCCGGCAGTCGATGCAGCTGATCCGCCAGACCGGTGCCGACCGGCAGGCGGCCATCATCGACGTCGGCGGCGGCGCATCGACCCTGGCTGACGACCTCCTCGCGGCAGGGTATTCGAACCTCACCGTGCTCGATCTTTCCGGCGCCGCGCTGACCGCCTCCAGGGAGCGGCTTGGCCCGCTCGCCGATCGAATCAGCTGGGTCGTGGGCGACATCACCCGCATCGAGCTCCCCCGGCACGCCTTCGATGTCTGGCATGACCGGGCCGTCTTCCACTTCCTGACGGCGCGGGAGGACCGCGAGGCTTACGTCCGGGCCGTCCTTCGCGCAGTGAAGCCGGGCGGCCACGTGATCGTGGCGACGTTTGCCGAGGACGGTCCGCAGCAGTGCAGCGGACTTCCAGTCATGCGGTACAGCGCCGATGGACTGCACGCCGAGTTCGGCGCCCCTTTCACGCTTCTGCAGCAGGAGCGCGAGGAGCACCACACGCCGTTCGGGGCGGTCCAGAAATTCATCTGGTGCCTGTGTCTCAAGGACACGAGCTGATTCAAGAGGTGGGGCGGCCACCACCTCGTCTCAAGCCACCAGCGCCGCCGACTTCACCTGCGCCCACACGGCCGTGCCCGGCGCCAGCCCGAGCTGGTCCACCGCCCGCGCGGTGATGCGCGCCAGCAGCAGCGACTCGCTGCACGCCAGCTGCACCAGCGCCTGGGACGGGTGCGCGCCGGGCACGATCGCCCGCACCGTGCAGGGCAGCACGTTCTGGATGCTGCTGCGTTCCGGCGGCTGCAGCGCCAGGCTGACGTCGCGTGCCAGCACGCGCACGCGCACGGCAGCGCCGGGCGCCAGCCCGGGGTCCTGCACCCACAAGGCCCCCCCGGCGAAGCGCGCCTGGGCCAGGTGCCATCGCGCGTCGCGCTCGCCGATGGTGGCGCGCAGCAGGGCGCCGCGCTCCTCGGCCGGAATGGCCGGCAGGTCGATGCGCGACAGCACCTCGGCGAGCGGTCCGCTGGCGCGCACCGTGCCGGCTTCCAGCAGCACCAGGTGGTCGGCCAGCCGCGCCACCTCGTCGCCGGAGTGGGTGACGTACAGCATGGGGATGCGCAGCTCGTCGCGCAGGCGCTCCAGCCAGGGCAGGATCTCGCGCCGGCGCGACAGGTCGAGCGCGGCCAGCGGTTCGTCCAGCAGCAGGATGCGCGGCCGGGTGGCGAGCGCGCGCGCTATCGCGACACGCTGGCGCTCGCCGCCGGACAGCTGCCAGGGCCGGCGGTCCAGCAGGCCGGCGATGCCGAGCAGCTCCAGCAGCGGCTGCAGGCTGGCGCCGTCGCCGCTGCGCCGGCGCGCGAAGGCGAGGTTGCCGCGCACGTCGAGGTGGTCGAACAGGCTGGCTTCCTGGAACACGTAGCCCAGGGCGCGCCGGTGCGTGGGCACGAAGGAGGCCGAGTCCTGCCAGACTTCGCCCGCGATCGCGATGCGCGCCGGTTCGGCCCGCTCCAGCCCCGCGACGCAGCGCAGCAGCGTGGTCTTGCCCGAGCCGGAGGCGCCGAAGACCGCCGTGATGCCGGAGGCCGGCAGGCGCAGGTCGACGTCGAGCGCGAAGCCGCCGCGCGTGAGCCGGGCGCGGATCTCCAGCGGCGGGTTCATCCGAGCACCCGCGTGCTGCGGCGGTTCAGCAGGGCCAGCGCCAGCAGCACCGCGAAGGCGAACCCCAGCATGGCGGCCGACAGCGCGTGCGCCTGCGTGTACTGCAGCGCCTCCACGTGGCCGTAGATCTGGGTGGACACCACGCGGGTCTGCCCGGGGATGTTGCCGCCGATCATCAGCACCACGCCGAATTCGCCGACGGTGTGCGCGAAGGTCAGCACTGCGGCCTGCACGATGCCGCCGCGCGACAGCGGCAGCACCACGTGGAAGAAGGCGTCCCAGGGTCCGGCGCGCAAGGTCGCGGCCGCCTCCAGCGGGCGCCGGCCGACCGCCTCGAAGGCGTGCTGCAGCGGCTGCACCGCGAACGGCAGCGAATACACCATGGATCCGACCAGCAGCCCGCCGAAGGTGAAGGGCAGCAGGCCCAGGCCCAGCGCCTGGGTGAGCTGGCCGCCCCAGCCCTGCGGGCCCAGCGAGACCAGCAGGTAGAAGCCCAGCACCGTCGGCGGCAGCACCAGCGGCAGCGCCACCACCGCGGACACCGGGCCGCGCCAGCGCGAGCGCGTGCGGGCCAGCCACCAGGCCAGAGGTGCGGCGATCACGAGCAGGGCCAGCGTGGTGGCCGCGGCCAGTTCCAGCGTCAGCCGGATCGCCTGCAGGTCCTCGGCCGCGAAGGGCATCGGTCAGAAGCCGTAGCCGTAGCCGCGCAGCACGGCGCGCGCGGCGTCGCTGCGCAGGTAGTCCAGCAGCGCGCGGGCCGCGGGGTTGGACTCCCCTCGTGGGAGCAGCAGGGCGTCCTGCTTCAGTGGCGTGTGCAGGTCTTGCGGCACGAGCCAGGCCGAACCGCGCGCGATGCGGCCCTCGGTCGTCACCTGCGACAGCGCCACGAAACCCAGCCGCGCGTTGCCGCTGGCGACGAACTGATAGGCCTGCCCGATGTTCTCGCCCTGCACCAGGTGGGACTGCCAGTCGGTGAGCACGCCCATCTTCGTCAGCACCTGCAAAGCGGCGGCGCCGTAGGGGGCGACGCGCGGATCGGCGATGGCCATCTTGCCGGTGGGCGGCTGGCGCAGCACGTCGGCCTGCGCGTCCAGGGCGCCCGCATCGGCGCTCCACAGCGCCAGCCGTCCCGTGGCGTAGGTGAAGCGGCTGCCGCGCACGCCGAACCCCTCCCGCTCCAGCCTGGCGGGCGTTTCGTCGTCGGCCGCCAGCAGCACCTCGAACGGCGCGCCGTTGCGGATCTGGGCGTAGAACTTGCCCGTGGACCCCAGCGACACGACGGTCCGGTGGCCGGTGGCCGCCGCGAAGCCGGCGGCGATCTTCTGCATGGGCGCCGTCATGTTGGCGGCGACGGCGACCTGCACGGAGGCGGCGCGCGCCGGCAGGCTGAAGATGGCCAGCATGGCCAGGAGGGTGGCGGCGATGATGCGTGGCATGGCGGCGGCTCGCTATTCAAAACCGGAATAGCGAAAGTATAGGGTCCACGGCACAATCGGGCCCATGCCCCGCAAGAATCTCCAGCTCGCCGGCGCCCTCGGCCAGGCCTCGGTGGACAAGCGCGTGGAGATCCTGCGGCGCGTCGCGGCCGTCGGTTCCATCTCGCAGGCCGCGCGCGATGCCGGCGTCAGCTACAAGGCCGCCTGGCAGGCGCTGGACACGCTCAGCAACCTGGCCGGCACGGCGCTGGTCGAGCGCGTGGTCGGTGGCGCGGGCGGCGGTGGCGCCCGCCTCACGCGCGCCGGCGAACAGGTGCTGCGGGCGGCCGGCGAAGTGGCCCGGGCCCGCGATGCCGTGCTGCACAAGCTGCGCGCGGGCGCACCCGCGCTCGGTACGCTGGGCCTGCGCACCAGCATGCGCAACCACTTGCCCTGTCGCATCCACCGCCTGCGCCTGCAGGCCGGCGCCATGGCAGTGGAACTGGAACTGGCCGGCGCCATGCTGCGTTCGCGCATCACGCGCGAAAGCGCCCAGCTGCTGGGCCTGGCCCGGCAGCAGGAGGTCGTGGCCCTGTGCAAGGCCACCGCGGTGCAGGTGTGCGCCGCGCGGCCTTCGCACTGGGGCGACAACGTGCTGGCCGGCGCGGTGACCCGCGCACCGCGGATCCAGGGCGGCGAAGTGGCACTCGCCCTGGAGGGCGGCCTGCAACTGGTCGGCTTCGCCGCCGCCGGCAGTGGGCTGCGAGCCGGCCATGCCGCCTTCGCGCGGGTCGATCCCTCGGCCGTGGTGATCGCGCTCGCGTAGTTTTCGGAATCCCGTTCGCCATTGCGGCGGCGGGCCCGAGGATCACCCGGCAGGGCTCAGCCGCGCTTGCCGAGCTTGCGGTAGACCGTCGCCCGGCTGATGCCCAGCATCTTCGCCGCCGCCATCACGTTACCGCGCGCGTCGCGCACGGCCTTGTGGATCAGCTCGGCTTCCAGGTCCTTCAGCGGCAGCCGCTGGTCGGGCGCGGCTGGCCGCGGCTCCATGGCCTGGCCGGGCAACTGCGACAGCACCTGCAGCGTCAGCCCCGACCACAGGGGCACTTCCATCGCCGGTCCGCCGGCGGCATCGAACAGCGACTCCCAGGCGGTGGCGAACAGCTCGCTGCAGTGGGTGGCCCCGATGGCCGGCCGGCCCAGCATCTCGCGCGCCGACGGGTTGGCACTGGCCACCCGGCCGTCGCGGTCCAGGCACAGCAAGCCATCCTGTTCGTCGAAGGATCGCCCCGGCCAGTTCAGCCGCAGGAGCAGCGCGTGCGGGCGTGCCAGCACCAGCGCGTTCTCGATGCTACGGGCCGACTGGGCGGCGAGGTGCTTGAGCTCGGGCCGTTCGGGCGCCTCGACGCCGGTCAGGTCCAGCATGCCCGCGCAGGCACCGTCGGCGTCGAACACCGGCGCGCCGGCGCAGCTGTACACGCTGGTGTCCCGGAAGAAGTGCTCGCCCCGGTGCAGCCACACCGGCTGCAGTTCGCCCAGCGCGGCCCCGATCGCGGTGGTGCCCACCGCGCGCTCGGACAGGTCCACGCCGATGCGCGTGATCAGGTGCGCGCGCGGGTCGCTGCGGTCGATCGGCCCGTCCACGCCGATCACCACGCCCTGCGCATCGGTGAGGATGGCGAAATAGCGGCTGTGGGCGATCGCACGCGCCAGCCGTTCGAGCACGGGCCGGGCGGCCGCCAGCAGCGGGTGGCTGGCATCGACGGCCCGATGGGCTGCCTGCGCCGGCACCAGGTCGAAGGCCACCGGCTGCTCGGGCCGGTGTCCATGGTCGAGGCAGCGGCGCCACGAGCGTTCGATCCAGCTTCGCTCGAACCAGGCGCCGACCAGCACATCCGTGGCCGAGCTGCCTTCCATCAGCACGGCGCGGCGCGCCTGCTCGATCTGCAGCAGGCGGCGTTCGGCGGGGCCGTGGACGGTGGCGCTCATCGGGAGTTCCGGGGGGTGCGCGCGCGGCGGAGCGGCCATTGTTCCATTTTGAGAATTTCGGATGAAGGGTCCGGCGAACTAGGGTTTCGCCTAGGGAGGGGGTGCCGGCGCCATCCAAGAATGGCTCGCTACCCCGATGAACAAGGAGACCCGCATGCAGGTTCAATTCACGGTCAATGGCCGCGCCGAACGCATCGACGTTCCCCCCAACACCCTGCTGGTCACCGCGCTGCGCGAGCACCTGCGCCTGACCGGCACCCACGTGGGCTGCGACACGGCGCAGTGCGGCGCCTGCACGGTGATCGTGAACGGCCGCGCGATCAAGTCGTGCAATACGCTGGCGGTGCAGCAGGAAGGCGCCGACATCACCACCATCGAGGGCCTGGCCCGGCCCGACGGCACGCTGCACCCGATGCAGGCCGCATTCAAGGAGTGCCACGGCCTGCAGTGCGGCTTCTGCACGCCCGGCATGGTGATGAGCGCGCTCGACCTGTGCCGCCAGAACCCCAACGCCACCGACCAGCAGATCCGCGAGCAGCTGGACGGCAACATCTGCCGCTGCACCGGCTACCAGAACATCGTCAAGGCCGTGAAGCAGGGCATGGCCGCCACGGCGGTCGCCTAGCGACCATGACCTCGCTGCGCTCGATGACGAATGAAGTCATGGCGCAACGCGCTGTCATCGACGCCGCAGGCGAGGTCATCCGTCATTCGTCATAGGAGAGTTCCATGGGTGCATCCGATTTCGCCAACCTGCCGCACATCGGCGAGTCCGTCCGCCGCAAGGAGGACGTGCGCTTCCTCACCGGGGCGGGGCAGTACACCGACGACATCCAGCTGGCCAACCAGCGCTGCGCCGTGTTCGTGCGCTCGCCGCATGCGCACGCGAAGCTCAACTCCGTCGACACCTCGCAGGCCAGGGCCATGGCCGGCGTGCGCGCCGTGTTCACCGGCGCCGACCTGGAAGGCAAGGTCAACGGCCTGCCCTGCGGCTGGCTGATCACCGGCACCGACGGCCAGCCGATGAAGGAGCCGCCGCATCCGGTGCTGGCCCAGGGCAAGGTGCGCTACGTCGGCGACGCCATCGCGATGGTGGTGGCCGACACGCTGCAGCAGGCCAGGGACGCGGCCGAAGCCGTGGCGGTCGACTACGACGTGCTGCCCGCCTGCACCGACGTGCGCGATGCGCGCACCGCCACCGCGCTGCACGATGCGGCGCCCGACAACCACTGCTACCGGTGGGCCATCGGCGACAAGGCCCAGGTGGACGCCGCCTTCGCCGGTGCCGCGCACGTCACGACGATCGACCTGGTCAACAACCGGCTGATCCCCAACGCGATCGAGCCGCGCTCGGCCATCGGCTCGTACAACCGGGCCACCGACGAGTACACCCTGTACGTGGCCAACCAGAACCCGCACGTGGAGCGCCTGCTGATGACCGCCTTCGTGCTCGGGCTGCCCGAGCACAAGGTGCGCGTCATCGCGCCGGACGTGGGCGGCGGCTTCGGCTCCAAGATCTTCCTGTACGCCGAGGACGTGGCGCTGACCTGGGCCGCGAAGCAGCTCAACTGCGCGATCAAGTGGACCGCCGAACGCAGCGAATCGTTCCTGACCGACGCGCACGGCCGCGACCACGTCACGCATGCCGAGATGGCAATGGACAAGGACGGCAAGTTCCTGGCGCTGCGCGTGCACACCGACGCCAACCTGGGCGCCTACCTGTCGACCTTCTCGACGGCGGTGCCCACCATCCTGTACGCCACCCTGCTGGCGGGCCAGTACACCACGCCGCAGATCCACGTGGAAGTGGATGCCTGGTTCACCAACACCGCGCCGGTCGACGCCTACCGGGGTGCCGGCCGGCCGGAGGCCACCTACCTGCTGGAGCGCCTGGTCAGCCGCTGCGCCTGGGAGATGGGCCTGGGCCAGGACGAGATCCGCAGGCGCAACTTCGTCACCCAGTTCCCCTACCAGACCCCCGTTGCGCTGCAGTACGACACCGGCGACTACCCGGCCGCCATGGACAAGGCCAACCAGCTGGCCGAGGTCGACGGCTTCGCCGCGCGCCGCCAGGCCAGCGAGGCCAAGGGCCTCAAGCGCGGCATCGGCTACAGCAGCTACATCGAGGCCTGCGGCATCGCGCCGTCCAACATCGCCGGCGCGCTGGGCGCCCGGGCCGGGCTGTTCGAGTGCGGCGAGATCCGCGTGCACCCCACCGGCAGCGTGACGGTGTTCACCGGCGCGCACAGCCACGGGCAGGGGCACGAGACCACCTTCGCCCAGGTGGTGGCCGCGCGGCTGGGCATTCCGGTCGAGAACGTCGACGTGGTGCACGGCGACACCGGCCGCATCCCCTTCGGCATGGGCACCTACGGCTCGCGCTCGATCAGCGTCGGCGGCGCGGCCATCATGAAGGCGCTGGACAAGATCGAGGCCAAGGCCAAGAAGATCGCCGCGCACCTGATGGAGGCCAGCGACGCCGACATCGAGTTCAGCAATGGCGAGTTCCTGGTCAAGGGCACCGACAAGAAGATCCCGTTCGGCCAGGTGGCGCTGACCGCCTACGTGCCGCACAACTATCCGCTCGACAAGCTCGAGCCCGGCCTGAACGAGACCGCGTTCTACGACCCGGCCAACTTCACCTTCCCGGCGGGCACCTACATCTGCGAGGTGGAAGTGGACCCGGCCACCGGCGTCGCGCGCATCGACCGCTTCACCGCGGTCGACGACTTCGGCACCATCATCAACCCGATGATCGTGGAAGGGCAGGTGCACGGCGGCCTGGCGCAGGGCATCGGCCAGGCCATGCTGGAGAACTGCGTGTACGACCGCGAGAGCGGCCAGCTGCTCACGGGCAGCCTGATGGACTATGCATTGCCGCGAGCGGTCGACATCCCCGAGTTCCGGCTCGACACGATCTGCACGCCCTGCACCCACAACCCGCTGGGAACCAAGGGCTGCGGCGAGGCCGGCGCGATCGGGTCGCCGCCGGCGGTGATCAATGCGGTGCTCGACGCGGTGCGCGACCTCGGCGTCAAGGACCTGGACATGCCCGCGTCGCCCGCCCGCGTGTGGCAGGCCATCCACCAGGCCAGCGCCTGACGCACGGACAAGAGGAGAAAGCCATGTACGCATTCACCTTCGAACGCCCCGCCACCCTGGCGGCTGCCGCCAAGCTGGCCGCTGCCGGGGCCAAACCGCTGGCCGGCGGCCAGACGCTGCTCGCTTCCATGAAGCTGCGGCTGGCCAACCCGGAGAACCTGATCGACCTGGGCGGCATCCGGGAGCTGTCCGGCATCCGCCGCGAGGGCAGCCAGCTGGTGGTCGGCGCCATGACGCGGCATGCCGAGGTGGCGGCCAGCGAGGAAGTGAAGTCGGCGATTCCGGCGCTGGCGGAACTGGCCGGCGGCATCGGCGACCGGCAGGTGCGCAACCTCGGCACGATCGGCGGCTCGCTGGCCAACAACGACCCCGCGGCCTGCTATCCGGCGGCGGTGCTGGGGCTGGGCGCGACCGTCAAGACCACGCACCGCGAGATCCCGGCCGACGAGTTCTTCACCGGCCTGTTCGGCACGGCGCTGGAGGACGGCGAGTTGATCACGGCGGTGCGCTTCCCGATCCCGCGCAAGGCGGCCTACATGAAGTTCCGCCAGCCGGCCTCGCGCTTCGCGCTGGTCGGCGTGTTCGTCGCGCAGGGGTCCAGCCAGGTGCGCGTGGCCGTCACCGGCGGCGGCAACGGCGTGTTCCGGCACCAGGAGCTGGAGCAGGCGCTGACCCGCAATTTCACGCCGCAGGCGGCGGCCGAAGTGACGATCTCGGCCGAGGGCCTGTCCAGCGACCTGCATGCATCGGCGGCCTATCGCGCCAACCTGATCGGCGTGATGGCGCAGCGCGCGGTGGCACGGGCGCTCGCCTGACGGTGCCGGACAGCATCGACGAACTGCAGCGGGCGCTGCGCGCCGCCGGCTACTTCGCCGACCGGCGCCTGGCGACCGCCGCCTTCCTGGCCCTTCGGCTGCAGCGCCCGCTGCTGCTGGAGGGCGAGCCGGGCGTGGGCAAGACCGAGCTGGCCAAGGCCCTGGCGCAGGCGCTGGGGCGCGAGCTGCTGCGCCTGCAGTGCTACGACGGGCTGGAGCACCGCGACGCGCTGTACGAGTGGAACTACGCGGCGCAGCTGCTGCACATGCGCGCCGTGGAAGGCACCGAATCGGCCGAGGAAGTCGAGCGCGAGGTCTACCAGCCGCGCTACCTGATCCGCCGTCCGCTGCTGCAGGCGCTGCAGGCGCCGGCGCCGGGCGCGTTGCTGCTGATCGACGAGGTCGACCGCGCCGACGAGCCCTTCGAGGCCTTCCTGCTGGAGTACCTGGGCGAGTACCAGGTCAGCATCCCGGAGCTGGGCGTGGTGCGCGCCGCCGCGCCGCCGGTGACCATCCTCACCAGCAACCGCACGCGCGAGCTGCACGACGCGGTCAAGCGCCGCTGCCTGTACCACTGGCTGGACTACCCCGACCGCGAGCGCGAACTGGCGATCGTGCAGGCGCAGGTGCCGGGGCTGGGCGAGGCGCTGGCCCGGCAGGTCGCCGGCTTCGTCGCGCGCCTGCGCAGCCAGCCGTTCGCCGACGCGTTCCAGCGCTCGCCCGGCATTGCCGAAAGCGTGGAGTGGGCGCGCGCCCTGGTGGCACTGGACACGCTGGAGCTGGATCCCGAAGTGGTCACCGACACGGCCGGCATCCTGTTCAAGCAGCGCGAGGACGTGGCGGCGCTGACCAGCGACATGGCGGCGGCCCTGCTGAAGCCGGAGGCGGCTTGATGCCTGCACTTGCCTGTCATCCCGGCGCAAGCCGGGATCCATCTCCTGCGCGACATGCAACTGGGTGACGCCCGCAGCGGCAAGCTGGCCGCCAACATCGCGGCGTTCGGCCGCGCCTTGCGGCGAGCCGGCGTGCCGGTGGACAGTTCGCGCATCGCGCTCGCCGGCCAGGCCGCATCGCTGGTCGGCGTGGGCCGCAAGGCCGACCTTGCCGCCGCGCTGGAAGCCACGCTGGTCGGCCGCGAGCAGGACCGCGCCGTCTTCGCCGAGCTGTTCGAAGCCTTCTTCCGCGACCCCGATGTGGCCGCCAAGCTGCTGGCGCAGATGCTGCCGCGCTCGCCCGGCACGGCCGAACCGCCGCGCCGGCCGCGCGTGCGCGAGGCGCTGTCGCCGCCACGTCCATCCTCCGGTGCCGGCCGGCCGCGCAAGGACCAGGACGTGGAGCTCGACGCCGCCATGACCGCCAGCGAGCAGGACCGCCTGCGGCACGCCGACTTCAACGCGCTGGGCGCGGCCGAGTACCGGCTGGTCGAGCGGCTCGCGCGCGAGATCGCGCTGGCCATCCCCGAAGTGCGCACGCGCCGCACGCGCACCGGCGGCCGCGGCCGCCGCCCGCACTGGGCACGCACGCTGAGCGAGGCCGGCCGCAGCGGCGGCGAACTGGTGCGCCTGCTGCAGCGCCGCCGCCGCACCGCGCCCCTGCCGCTGCTGGTGCTGGTGGACGTCTCGGGCTCGATGGAACGCTACGCGCGGCTGTTGCTGGCGTTCCTGCATGCCGCCACGCGCGGCTTGCGCCGCGACGTGTTCGCCTTCGGCACCCACCTGAGCGACCTGGGCCCGGCGTTCCGGCTCGCCGACACCGACCACATGCTGGCGGCCGCCGGCGCCGCCATCGACGACTACGGCGGCGGCACGCGGCTGGGCGAATCGCTGGCTGCGCTGCGGCTGCGGCACCGCCGGCGCCTGGTGGGCGGCCGCACGCTGGTGCTGCTGATCAGCGATGGCCTGGACACCGGCGAACCCGAGGCGCTGGCGCGCGAACTGGACTGGCTGCGCCTGCACAGCCGGCGGCTGCTCTGGCTCAACCCGCTGCTGCGCTTCGACGGCTACCAGCCGCTGGCGCGCGGCGCCGCGGTGCTGCACCGCAAGGCCCATGGCATGCTGGCCGTGCACAACCTCGCCCGGCTCGAGGACCTGGCCGGGGCCATCGCCGGCGTGATGAAAACCTAGAACGAGGAAGGCGACAAGCCATGGAAATGCAGGGCAGCCGCACGATCGCGGCCACGCAGCAGCAGGCCTGGGAAGGGCTGAACGACCCGGAGGTGCTCAAGGCCTGCATCCCGGGCTGCGAGAAGGTCGAGCGGGTGGCCGACGACCGCTTCAATGTCGGCCTGGCGGTGAAGGTGGGGCCGGTGTCCGCGAAGTTCGCCGGCCGCATCACGCTGTCCGACGTCCAGCCGCCCCAGCGCTACACGCTCGCCTTCGACGGGCAGGGCGGCGCCGCCGGGTTCGGCAAGGGGACGGCCAAGGTCGAGCTGTCGCCGGCCGAGGGCGGCTGCCAACTGGCCTACGCGGTGCAGGCGCAGGTCGGCGGCCGCATCGCGCAGGTCGGCCAGCGACTCATCGACGGGGTGGCGCGGTCCATGGCCGAAGACTTCTTCAAGCGCTTCGATGCGCAGATGCAGCAGCGGTACGCGCCCGCAGCCGTGGCCCCCACGGCTGCGCCGGCGCGACCCACAATCGCCCCATGGCTCTGGATCGTGATCGCTGCCGCGGTCGCCGCGGCCGCCTTCTGGCTGCTGCGCTGAGCGGGGCGGCAGCGCTGGCCGCGCCGGGCCAAGGCGTCGCGCAGGCACCTGATGCGGAACAGGGCGGCCGCAGCCTGGCCCCCCTGACGGTCCTCGTCAACCCCGGCGTCGAGCAGCCGGCGTTCGATGCGCCGGCTTCCATCACCGTGATCGACGGCGCGGTGCTGCGCGAGGGCCAGCTGCAGGTCGACCTGTCGGAGTCGCTGGCGCGCGTGCCCGGCGTGGTCGCGCTGAACCGGCAGAACCACGCGCAGGACCTGCAGATCTCGCTGCGCGGCTTCGGCGCCCGCTCCACCTTCGGCGTGCGCGGCATCCGGCTGTACGTCGACGGCATCCCCGCGACCGCGCCGGACGGGCAGGGGCAGGTGTCGCACTTCGACCTGTCGTCGGCCGGGCGGCTGGAAGTGCTGCGCGGGCCGTTCTCCGCGCTGTACGGCAATTCCTCGGGAGGCGTGATCAGCCTGTTCACCGAGGCGGGCGGCCCCGAAACCGTGGCCCACGCAGCCACGGCGTGGGGCAGCGACGGCGTGCAGCGCCACAGCACGCGGCTGTCGGGCGAGAGCGGCCGGCTGCAGTACCACCTCAGCGCCCTGCGCTTTCGCACCGACGGCTGGCGCGACCACAGTGCCGCACGGCGCACGACCCTCAACGGCAAGCTGGGCTGGCGCCTGTCCGACGCAACCCGCCTGACCGTGGTGGGCAATGGCGTGGACATGCCGCACGTGCAGGATCCGCTCGGGCTCGCGCGTGCCGCGTTCGAGGCCGATCCGCGACAGGCGGTCGCGGCCGCCACGCTGTTCGATACGCGCAAGAGCGTGCGCCAGCAGCAGCTCGGCCTGGTCGTGGACCATCGGGTCGACGCAGGCGACGACCTGAAGCTGACCCTCTACCGCGGCCGGCGCGACACGCTGCAGTTCCTGTCGATCCCGGTGGCCGTGCAGGCGCCGCCGACGCATGCCGGCGGCGTCATCGACCTGGCGCGCACCTACCAGGGCCTCGATGTGCGCTGGACGCGCAAGGTGCGCTGGAGCGGAATGCCGGCCGCGGTGACCGCCGGCCTCGCCGTGGACCAGGTCCGCGAAGACCGGCGTGGCTTCGAGAATTTCGCCGGGCCCCTGCTCGGCGGGCGCGGCGCGCTGCGCCGGGACGAGGACAACCTGGCGCGCAACTTCGACCAGTACCTGCAGGCCGAATGGGCGGCCTCGCGGCGCTGGAGCCTGTCGGCCGGGGTGCGCCATTCCACGGTTCGCATGCGCTCGCGCGACCGCTTCATCGCGCCCGGCAACCCGGACGACAGCGGCCGCGTGAGCTTCTCCGCCGTCACGCCGGCCGCCGGCGCGGTGTACCACCTGAACGAATCGGTCAACCTGTACGCGGCGGCCGGCCGCGGCTTCGAAACGCCGACGCTCGCCGAACTGTCGTACCGGCCCGGTGGCCTGCCCGGGCTGAACTTCGGCCTGCAGGAAGCGACCAGCCGGCAGTGGGAGCTGGGCGCCAAGGCCAGGCTCGGCCGGGCATGGCAACTGAACGGCGCCCTGTTCGAAGCGCGCACCCGCAACGAGATCGTGGTGGCGAGCAACACCGGCGGGCGCAGCGTGTTCCGCAATGCAGGCTCCACGCGTCGCCAGGGCCTGGAACTCGCGGCCGATGCCCGCTGGGATCCCGGGTGGTCGATCCACCTGGCGGCCACCGCGATCGATGCGAGCTACCGCAGCGGCCCCTTCGCCGGCAACCGCCTGCCGGGTGTGCCGCGCACGCAACTGTTCGGTGAGCTCGCCTGGGCGCATCGCCCCTGGGGTCTGCAGGCCGCGCTGGAGTGGCGCCGCGTGGGGCGGATTCCCGTGGACGACGCCAACGGCGATGCCGCGGCCGGGGCGGCCACGGCCAACCTGCGGGTGTCGCTGGAACAGGCCGTTGGCCGCTGGACCTTCCGGGAATTCATCCGGATCGACAATGTCGCGGACAAGGCCTACGCTGGCTCGGTGATCGTCAACGAAGGCAACGGCCGGTTCTTCGAGCCGGCGCCGGGCCGCACCTGGCTGCTCGGCGCGAGCGGGTCCTACCGGTTCTGACGCGAAGGAGGCTGCATGGAAAACCTCGACGTGATGGTGCTGCGCACGCTGCGCGACTGGCGCCGGGCAGGGCGGCGGGCGCTGCTCGCGACCGTGGTGCGCACCTGGGGCTCCTCGCCGCGGCCGGTGGGCTCCATCATGGCGCTCGGCCAGGACGGCGTGGTGGTCGGCTCGGTGTCCGGCGGCTGCATCGAGGACGACCTGATCTACCGGTTCACCCAGCCCGACGCGGTGGGTGGCGCGGCGCGGACCATCCCCAGCGGGCCTCCCTCGTTCGTGAAGTACGGCGTCACCGCGGACGAGGCGCACCGCTTCGGCCTGCCTTGCGGCGGCACGCTGGAACTGCTGCTGGAGTTCGACCCCGAGCCGGACAGCCTCGACCAGCTGGTGCGCGCGCTCGAAGCCGGCCAGCTCATGCGCCGCACCGTGCGCCTGGCCGATGGCGCCGTCGCGCTGGAGCCGGCCGACACGCCGTCGGACCTGGGCGTCGACGAGGAGCGCATGGCCAACACCTTCGGCCCCGAGTACCGGATGCTACTGATCGGCGCCGGCCAGCTCACCGAGTACCTCGCGACCATGGCCCTGTTCAGCGGCTTCGCGGTGACGGTGTGCGACCCGCGCGAGGAATACCGCAGCGGCTTCGACGTGCCGGGCGCCACGCTGGTCAAGGACATGCCCGACGACGTGGTGCAGGCCTTCCGGCCCGACCGGCGCAGCTGCGTGGTGGCGCTGACGCACGACCCCAAGCTGGACGACCTGGCCTTGCTGGAGGCGCTGGACACGGATGCGTTCTACGTCGGCGCGATCGGCAGCCGGCGCAACAACGACTCGCGGCGCGAGCGCATGATCGAGCACTTCGGCCAGACCGAGGCCTCGCTGGCGCGCCTGCGCGGGCCGATCGGCATCTACATCGGCAGCAAGACGCCGCCCGAGATCGCCGTCAGCGTGATGGCCGAGATCCTGGCCGTGAAGAACGGCGTGCCCCTGCCGCGCGACATGGACGTGGCGCAGGCCAAGAACCAGCTGGCGGTGAAGGCCAACGACCCCGGCGAACTGGTGTGCGTGCCGGGGCGCATGGCCCGATGAGCATGGCAACGGCCGCTGCAAGTTGTTGCGGCTACGGGTTTGCCAGCAGCCGACCCGGGCGCGATGCGCAGTAGCTTGCGGCTCTCCCAAACCTCCCAGGAGCCACCATGCGCAAACTCATCCTGATCCTCGGCCTGTCGCTCGCCGGAGCCGCCTGGGCCAGCAACTGCCCCAACCTCATGAAGGAGGTCGACGCCAAGCTGCAGACCAAGCCGCAGCTGTCCAAGGCGGACGCCGACAAGGTCGCCAAGCTGCGCGCCGACGGCGAGAAGTTCCACAAGGAAGGCAAGCACGCCGAATCGGAGGCGGCGCTGGGCGAGGCCAAGAAGATCCTGGGCATCTGAGGCCGGGGCGCGCAGCCCCGCGACGCAGACAGGCCGGGCGAGCGCCCGGCTTGCTTTTTTTTTGCCGTGACCGTGCCCCTGTGCGCAGTGCAGGTCGACGAGCGAAATGATCGGCGCGCCGCGCCGGGTTGCCGCGACGAGTCCGCCGGGGCGGACCCGGTACCATCGCTGCATGAACATGCGCTTCATGGAGACCTTCGTCTGGCTCGCCAAGCTGCGCAATTTCCGCCTCACGGCGGAAAAGCTCCACACCACGCAGGCGGCCGTGTCCAGCCGCATCTCGACGCTGGAGCAGGAGCTGGGCGTGCGGCTGTTCGAGCGCGGCGACCGCGAGGTCACCCTCACGCTGGAGGGCAGCAAGGCGCTGGTGTTCGCCGACCGCCTGGTGCGCACCATGCACGAGATGCTGGGCAGCCTGAAGGACCGGGCGCTCTACACCGGCGTGATCCGCATCGGCGTGATCGAGTCCATCATCCACTCCTGGTTCCCGGAGCTGATGACGCGCATCCACCGCAGCTATCCGCAGCTGGAGGTGGAGTTGTCCGGCGACACCACCATCAAGCTGATCGAGCAGTTCAGCAAGGGCCATCTCGACCTGATCCTGCACACCGACAACGTGCTCGGCGCCGACGTGCAGAACATCCCGCTGTGCGACTTCCCCCTGTGCTGGGTGGGCGCCAGTTCGCTGCGCCTGCACGGCGAGCTGTTGACGCTGGCGGACGTCGCCAGCTTCCCGGTGCTCAGTTTCTCGCGCCATTCCGGGCCGCACCGCTTCCTCGAGCGCCTCTTCGACGAGCGGGTCGGCTCGGGCGTGCGCATCAACTGCATGACCTCGGTGGCCGCCATGGTCCGCCTGGTGGTCGACGGCTTCGGGCTGGCGATGCTGCCGCCGGCGATCATCCAGCGCGAACTGGCCGACGGCGACGTGCAGTTGCTCAAGATCGACACGCAGATGCCCGACATGCCGCTGGTGTGCTCCTACCGCTGCGGCCCCGAGACGCCCCTGGTCCAGCAGATCGCCACCGAGGCGCAGCAGACCGCGCAGGACTTCGCGCGCGACCTGCCGGCCCATGTGGCGCTGCTGCCCAGCGCGGACGCCGGCGCGGACCGCTGGTCACTGCCCCCGGCCTCGGGTTAACCCTTGGTTTCGAGCTCCGTCAATTTTTTTTGATGGGAGCTCGCGGGTTTTCTTTGTTGGACGGGGCGGGCGCGGTTCCGGATACTGGCGCCCAATCGTCACTCCCCACGGATCAATCCATCATGACGCGCGACCGGGCCAGGGGCCTGCTTTGCATCTGGACCGACATCGACCCGGCCCACGAACTCGATTTCAACCGCTGGTACGACCGCGAGCACATGCAGGAACGGGTGGCGATCCCGGGTTTCCAGAGCGCGCGCCGCTTCCGCGCCATCGGCGACTGCCCGCGGCCCTACCTGGCGCTGTACTTCACCGACAGCCTGGACGTGTTCGGCTCCGAGCCCTATGCCCGGGCCTTCGGCAACCAGACCCAGTGGTCGCTGGACAACTTCAAGCGCATGCGCGGCACGCAGCGGCGCGTGGGCGAACTGAGCCTCGAGGCGGGCGAGGGCGAGGGCGGCTGCCTGGCCGCCTTCGTGGTGCCGGCCGCCGTCGTGGCCGATGCCGGTGCGCTGGCGCGGCTGGAGCAGAACCTCGCGGCGGCGACGCAGCAGGACCACGTCGTGCGCGCGGCGCTGCTGCGCACCGACGTCAAGCTGTCGACGCCGCTCACCGCCAACGCCAGCCCGGCGCCGGCCGACGCGTTCGCGATGCTGGAGGCCTCCCGGCCCGAGGCCGCGCACGCGCAGGCACAGGCACTGGCGAGTTCGGTGGGCGCCGCCGCCGGCGAGGTGTACACGTTCCAGTTGCTGTGGCGACTGGCTGCCTGATTTTCTTCCGGAGAGACGCATGAAACTGAACCGACGCTTCCTTCTTTCCACCTGGGCCGCGGTCGCGTGCCTGGGCCTTCCCGCGGCGCACGCGGCGGAGAAGTGGAACATGTCCGCCGAGCAGCCCGACGGCAACTACATCACCGCCGTGGCCAAGAGCTTCGCCGAGGACGTGGCCAAGGCCACCAAGGGCGAGCTGGAGATCAAGGTCCACTCCAACTCCGTGCTGTTCAAGCGCGCCGAACTCAAGCGCGCCGTGCAGACCGGCCAGGTGCCGGTCGGCGACGTGCTGATCTCGGTGCTGGGCAACGAGGATCCGATGTACGAGGTCGACGCCGTGCCGCTGCTGGCGCGTGACTTCGACAGCGCCTGGAAGCTGTGGCAGGCCAGCCGCCCCGCCATCGAGCAGCGCCTGGCCAAGCAGGGCATCAAGCTGCTGTACAGCGTGCCGTGGCCGCCGCAGGGCATCTACACCAAGATGCCGGTCAAGGCCATGGCCGATTTCAAGGGCCTGAAGTTCCGCGCCTACAACGCGGCCACCTCGCGCCTGGTCGAACTGATGGGCGCGTCGCCGACCACCGTGAATTCCGGTGACGTGCCGCAGGCTTTCGGCACCGGCCTGATCGAGGCGATGATCACCTCGCCGGCCACCGGCGTCGATTCGCAGGCCTGGGATTTCTCCAAGTACTACTACGACGTGCAGGCCTTCATTCCGAAGAACGTGACGATGGTCAACGCCCGTGCGTTCAACCGCCTGTCGCCGGCCGCCCAGAAGGCCGTGCTGGATGCGGCGGCGGCCGCCGAGAAGCGCGGCTGGGACGAAGCGCGCCAGCAGACCAGCGCGCTGACCCAGACCCTGGCCAAGAACGGCATGGTGGTCGGCAAGGCGCCGGCGGCGATCGAGACGGAACTCGAGAAGATCGGCGCCACCATGGCCGACGAGTGGCTCAAGAAGGCCGGCTCCGACGGCAAGGCGGTGCTCGACAAGGCGCGTCGCTGACGCCATGCGGGGGCTGCACTGGCTCTACCGCGCCTCGGGGCTGCTGTCGGCGGCCTCGCTGGTGCTGATCTGCGGCCTCATCCTCGCGCAGGTGGTGGCCCGCAACCTGGGCAGCACCCTGCGCGATGCCGAGGAATTCGCGGCCTGGGCGATGGCCGCCGCGGGATTCTTCGGCCTGCCTTATGCGCTGCACGCCGGCTCGCACATCCGCGTGCAGGTCGGCACGCGCTTTCTCGCGCCGGCGGCGCAGCATGCGATGGAGGTCGCGGCCTCCGCCGCCGGCCTGGCCATCGCAGCCTACCTCGCCTGGTACTGCACCGCCTTCGTGCTGGAGAGCTACCGATTCAACGAGGTGTCGCAGGGCCTGGTGCCGGTGCCGATGTGGTTGCCGCAGCTGCCGATGGTGTTCGGGTCGCTCCTGCTGGCCGTCGCCTTCGCCGAGCGGCTGGTGTGCGTGCTGCGCCGGCAGCGCTTCGAGTTGTCCGACGCCGCTGAATTGAGCGAATGATGGAACTGCAATGGATTGCGACCCTGCTGCTCGGGGCCCTGCTGCTGCTGCTGGCGACGGGCGTGTGGATCGGCCCGGCGCTGCTGGCCGTGGGCCTGCTGGGCATGTGGTTCGCGGATGCGCCGGCCGGCTCCATCCTGGCCACCACGGCCTGGTCGTCCAGCGCTAGCTGGACGATGACGGCGCTGCCCCTGTTCATCTGGATGGGCGAGATCCTGTTCCGCACGCGGCTGTCGGACGACATGTTCGCGGGCCTCGCGCCCTGGGTGGAGCGGCTGCCCGGGCGCCTGCTGCACGCCAACGTGCTGGGCTGCGGCATCTTCGCGGCGGTGAGCGGCTCGTCGGCGGCGACGGCGGCCACCATCGGCCGCATCTCGCTGCCCGAGCTGAAGTCGCGCGGCTATCCCGAGAGCATCTCGATCGGCTCGCTGGCCGGCTCCGGTACGCTGGGCCTGCTGATCCCGCCCTCGATCATCATGATCGTCTACGGCGTGGCCGCCCAGGTCTCGGTGGCGCGCCTGTTCATCGCCGGCGTGCTGCCGGGGCTGCTGCTGATGGCCCTGTTCTCCGGCTACGTGATGCTGTGGTCGCTGGTGAACCGCGGCGCAGTGCCGCGCGCCACGCTGAAGATGCCGCTCGCCCAGAAGCTGCGCGCCACCTGGCGGCTGACGCCCGTGGTGCTGCTGATCCTGGGCGTGATCGGCTCCATCTACGGCGGCTATGCCACGGCCACCGAGGCGGCCGCGATCGGCGTGGTGGGCGCGCTGCTGATCGCCGCCCTGTCCGGGTCGCTGACCCGCGCCACGCTGCTGGAGAGCCTGCTGGGCGGCGTGCGCACCTCGACGATGATCTTCCTGATCCTGCTGGGCGCGGCCTTCCTGACCTCGGCGATGAGCTTCACCGGCCTGCCGGCCGAGCTGGCGAAGTGGATTGCCGCCGAGAAGCTGCCGGCCTGGGCGCTCATCGTGGCGCTGACGGTGTTCTTCATCGTGCTGGGCTGCTTCCTGGACGGTATCTCGATCGTGCTGCTGACCACCTCGGTGATCCTGCCGGCCGTGCAGGCCGCCGGCATCGACCTGCTGTGGTTCGGCATCTTCATCGTGCTGGTGGTGGAGATGGCGCAGATCACGCCGCCGGTCGGCTTCAACCTGTTCGTCGTGCAGAGCCTGACCGGCCGCGACATCTTCACCGTGGCCAAGGCGAGCCTGCCCTTCTTCCTGCTGATGGTGGTGGCCACCGCGCTGGTCACCTTCTTCCCCGACATCGTGCTGAGCCTGCCGCGCGCCATGACGGCGCGCTGAACCCGAGCGAGACCTCCCATGGCCCTGGCCCCCCATTCGCTGGCCCGCTGGCAGGCCGAACTGGCTGCCGGCCGCACCACCAGCCGCGCGCTGGCCGAGCACGCGCTGGCAGCCGCCACGTCGGGCGGCGAGGCACGCGCCACCTTCGTTGCCGTGCATGCCGAAGCGGCGCGCGCGAGTGCCGATGCCGCCGACCGCCTGCGCGCCGGCGGCGTGCCGCTGCCGCCGCTGGCGGGCATCCCGATCTCCATCAAGGACCTGTTCGACGAGGCCGGGCAGGTGACGCGCTGCGGCTCGCGGGTGCTGGAGGAAGCCGCGCCCGCCGCGAGCGACAGCATCGCGGTGCAGCGCCTGCGCGCCGCCGGCGCCGTGATCGTGGGCCGCACCAACATGACCGAATTCGCCTACTCGGGACTCGGGCTGAACCCGCATTACGGCACCCCTCGCAATCCGTGGGACCGGGCCACCGGCCGCATCCCCGGCGGCTCCTCCTCGGGCGCCGCGGTGTCGGTCACCGACGGCATGGCCGCTGCCGCGATCGGCAGCGACACCGGCGGCTCGGTGCGCATCCCTTCCGCCTTCTGCGGGCTCACGGGCTTCAAGCCGACCGCCCGCCGCGTCTCCCTGGACGGCGTGGCGCCGTTGTCGGCCTCGCTCGATTCGGTGGGGCCGCTGGCGCGCACGGTCGCCTGCTGCGCGCTGCTGGATGCGGTGCTGGCCGGCGAGCCGGTGCGCCCGCTGCGGCCGCTACCGCTGGCGGGCGCACGGCTGGCCCTGCCGGCGACCCTGGTGACGGACGGGATGGACGCCACGGTCGCGGCGGCCTTCGACGCCGCCTGCCGCACGCTGGCCGCCGCCGGCGCCTCCATCGTGGAGCTCCCCATCCCCGAGTTCGCCGAGCTCGCGCACATCAACCGCCTGGGCGGCTTCACCGCCGCCGAATCCTGGGCCTGGCACGCCCGGCTGGTCGAGGAGCAGGGGGAGGGCTACGACCCGCGCGTCGTCTCGCGCATCCGCCGCGGCGCCAGCATGACCGCAGCCGCCTACATCGAACTGCTGGCCGAGCGCAAGCGCTGGATCGCAGGCGTCCAGGCACGCCTGGCGGACGCGCAGGTGCAGGCCATGGTGATGCCGACGGTGCCGGTGGTCGCGCCGCCCATCGCACCGCTCGAGAAGGACGATGCGCTGTACGGCAGCACCAACCTGCTGGTGCTGCGCAACCCCACCTTCATCAACTTCCTCGATGGCTGCGCGCTGAGCCTGCCCTGCCACCGTGCGGGCGATGCCCCGGTAGGGCTGATGCTGGCCGCCCCCTGCGGCCACGATGCCCGCCTGCTCGCGCTGGGTGCGGCGGCCGAGGCGGCGCTTGGCACGTCAAAGGGCGCTCCGAATGGCAGGTAAGGTCGCCGTCATCCTGGGGGGCACCGGCATGGTCGGTGCCAACATGGCCCAGCTGCTCGAACGCGAGGGCGACTGGGACGTCACCATCGTCTCGCGCCGGCCGCCGGACTTCGCTACCCGGGCGCACCACCTGGCCTGCGACATGAGCGATCCGGCCGACTGCGCGCGCTCGCTCGGCGGGCTGACCCGCACCACCCACATCTTCTGGACCGGCCACGCCACCGGCACCCGCTGGGTGGACAAGGCGGCGCGCGACACCGACCTGTTCCGCAACGCGATGACCGCCATCGGGGCGGCCACGCCCGGGCTGCAGCACGTCTGCCTGCTGCAGGGCTCGAAGTACTACGGCCGCCACCTCGGACCCTTCAAGACACCGGCGAAGGAAAGCGACGCGCGCCACTTCCCGCCCAACTTCTACTACACGCAGGAGGACTTCCTGAAGCAACTGGCCCAGGGCAAGCGCTGGAGCTGGTCGCTGATGCGGCCGCACATCGTCTGCGGCTATGCGCGCTCCGACATCAACGTGCCCAAGCCGCTGGCCGTCTACGCCACGCTGTGCCGCAAGCTCGGCCTGCCGCTGCGCTTCCCCGGCCCCGAGGCCGCGTTCCGTGCCGTGCACTGCGCGAGCGACGTCGAACTGCTGAACAAGGGCATGCTGTGGGCGGCGACCACCCCGGCCTGCGCGAACCAGGCCTTCAACATGGTCAACGGCGACCACTTCCGCTGGCAGTACCTGTGGCCGCGCCTGGCCGACTACTTCGGCCTGGAAGACGGCGGGGTGCAGCAGATCGACCTGGAAGCCATGATGGCCGACAAGGAGGAGCTGTGGAACGAGATCGTGCGCGAGCATGGCCTGCTGCCGATCCCGTTCGCCGAGGCGGCCAACTGGTCGTTCGCGAACTACGCCTTCGCGCCGACCTGGGACATCATGCTGGACAACACCAAGGCGCGGAAGTTCGGCTTCCAGGAGTTCGTCGATTCGGAGGAGATGTTCATCCGCATCTTCGACAGCTTCCGGCGCCAGCGCTTCATTCCCTGAGGCGGCGCGACTCGCCGGCGGGCGGGCTGCTCTTGAAGGGCTTGCCGCCCACCGTCAGGCCGGCTTCGGACAGGTTGGAGGCGCGCGCCGGGCCCACCCCCTTGACGCGGGAGATGAAGTCGTCCCAGTCGCTGAAGGCGCCCTTCCGGCGCTCCTGCAGGATCGTGCGGCTGGTGCCCGGGCCTATGCCCTTGACGCTGTCGAGTTCGGCCTCGGTGGCCTTGTTGACGTCCACCGCCGCCAGGGCGAGCGTGGCGGACAGCAGGGCGGCGGCGGCCAGGATCTTCCTGAACATGGGATCTCCTCCGGATTGTTGGAGCCCCCTCAACGATCGCGTGGGCCGGCCGTTGACGCGGCTCTCAGCCCTGCTGGGGAGACAGCGCCGCCATGTACTGCGCCACCCCGGACTGCACGTCGGCGAACGCGTGCTCGCAGCCGGCCTCGCGCAGCGCCGCCAGGTCGGCCTGCGTGTAGCTCTGGTACTTGCCGCGCAGCGCGTCCGGGAAGGGGACGTATTCCAGCAGGCCCAGGTCCACCGCGGTGGGCGCATCCTGCGCGCCGCCGGGGTGGAGCGCGTTGACCACGGCCAGCGCCACGTCGTTGAACGGCTGCGCCCGTCCGGTGCCCAGGTTGAAGATGCCGGATTTCTCCGGGTGGTCGAAGAACCACAGCTTGACGGCCACCACGTCGTCGACGAAGACGAAGTCGCGCCGCTGCTCGCCCGCCGCGTAGCCGCCGTACTCGCCGAACAGGCGCACCTTGCCCTGCTCCCTGAACTGGTTGAACTGGTGGAAGGCCACGCTGGCCATGCGGCCCTTGTGCTGCTCGCGCGGGCCGTACACGTTGAAGTAGCGGAACCCCGCGACCTGGCGGCGGGTGCGCCGGAAATCGGCGCCGCACTCGCGCCGCATGCGCTGGTCGAACAGCAGCTTGGAGTAGCCGTACACGTTGAGGGGCAGCTCGAACTCGGGTGTCTCGCGGAAGGTGGCCGAGCCGCCGTAGACGGCCGCGGAGGACGCGTACAGCAGGCGCGTGCCGCGCTGGCGGCACGATTCGAACAGCGAGCAGGACAAGCCGTAGTTGTTGTCCATCATGTACTTGCCGTCCTGCTCCATGGTGTCGCTGCAGGCACCCTCGTGGAAGACCGCCTCGACCTTGCCGAACGCGCCGTCGGCGAAGGCTTCGTAGAACTCGTCGACGTCGAGGTAGTCGTCGATCCGCAGGTCGGCCAGGTTGCGGAACTTGTCGCCCTGCGTCAGGTCGTCGACCGCGATGATGTTGTCGATGCCGCGGGCGTTCAGGCCCTTGACGAGGTTGCTGCCGATGAACCCGGCGGCGCCGGTGACGACGATGCGCATGCTGACTCCGGTGCAGTGGGGCGCGCTCAGGCGCCGAACAGTTCTTCGTACGAGGCGGTCGCCGTCCCGAACTTGCCGACCACGATGCCGGCCGCCCGGTTGGCCAGGGGCATGGCCTGGCGCAGCGGCAACCCGGCCGCCACCAGCGTCGCCAGGGTGGCGATCACGGTGTCGCCGGCGCCGGTGACGTCGAACACTTCGCGCGCCTGCGCGGGCGCGTGCACCTCGCCGGCGGCATCGAACAGGGTCATGCCGTCCTCGCCGAGCGTGACCAGCAGGGCGTCCAGGCGCAAGGCCTCGCGCAGGCGCTGCGCCTTTTCGCGCAGCTGCGCATCGTCGTGCCAGCCGCCCACCACCTGCTGCAGCTCGGCGCGGTTGGGCGTGATCACGGTGGCGCCCGCGTAGCGCGCGTAGTCGGCGCCCTTGGGGTCCACCAGCACCGGCTTGCCCAGCTGCCGGCCGCGTTCGATCATGTGCGGGATGTGCGCCAGGCCGCCCTTGCCGTAGTCGGAGAACAGGATGGCCTCGTGCGCCGGGGCGAGCGCCGCGAAGGTCTCCGTCTGCAGGGCCAGCGCCTCGTGGTCGGGCTCGTTCTCGAAGTCCATGCGCAGCAGCTGCTGCTGGCGGCCGATGACACGCAGCTTGACGGTGGTCTTGAGCCCGGCGTCGAGCTTCAGGTGGGCCTCGATGCCGGTGGACTGCAGCAGGGCCTGCAGGCGCCGCCCGGGCTCGTCGTCGCCCACCACGCCCAGGAAGCTGGCCCTGGCGCCCAGCGTGGCCACGTTGTAGGCCACGTTCCCGGCCGCGCCGATGCGCTCTTCCTCGCGGCTGACCTTCACCACGGGCACCGGCGCCTCGGGCGAGATGCGGTCGACCGCGCCGTGCCAGTAGCGGTCGAGCATGGGGTCGCCCACGACGAGGACGCGGGCTTGGGCGAGTTGTTCTTTGGTCGGATGCATGTCAGAGCTCTTCCACCCTGCGGGGCGGGTAGCTGTCCCAGGCCTGGCAGCCCGGGCATTGCCAGAAATGCTGCTTGGCTTCGAAGCCGCAGGCGGCGCAGCGGTAGCGGGTGAGCGGCCTGGCCGCGTGCTCCAGCGCGCGCTGCACCCGGCCATGGTAGTCCGGATGCTCCAGTCCTTCGTCGGCCAGCCACTTGGCCGCGGCCACCAGCGAGGGCTCGCGCTCCAGGTGGCGGGCGTACCACTCCCGCGCATGCCCGTCGGGTTGCAGCGAAACGATGGCATCCAGCACGTCGAGCGAGTGCGACAGCTCGTAGCTGCGCTTGAGCAGGGCCAGCGCCTCGGCTTCCATGCCGCAGGCCGCCGCGTACTGGGCCAGCGGCCGGGCCAGCAGGGGGATGCTGGCGGGTGAGGATTCGCCCAGCCGGGCCAGCGTGCCGAAGGCGCCGGCGGCGTCGCCCGCCTTTCGCTGCAGGGCCGCCAGCTCGATGGCCGGGCGGGGGGCGGCGGGCGCCGCCTGGCGCGCCTGCTGCAGCAGGGCCTCGGCCTGCTCGCCGTCGGCCAGCGCCGCCTGTTCGCACAGGTAGTGGGCGCGCCGGCTGTCGAAGGTGCCCTGGCCGGAAGCCTCCAGCCGGCGCGCGATCTCGGCCGCCCGGGCCCAGTCGCGCGAACGCTCGTAGATGGCCAGCAGGGCGAGCAGCGCCTGCTCCCCGAAGGCCGTGCCCTCCAGCTTGCGCAGCGCCTCCTCGGCGCGGTCGAGGAGGCCGGCCTTGAGGAAGTCCAGCGCCAGTGCGTGCTGGGCGCGCTGGCGTTCGGCGCGGCTGAGGTCGCCGCGCGAGAGCAGGTGCTCGTGCACGCGCACGGCGCGCTCGTACTCGCCGCGGCGGCGGAACAGGTTGCCCAGGGCAAAGTGCAGTTCGGAGGTGTCGGGGTCGTTGCGCACCGCCTCGATGAAGGCGTCGATGGCCTGGTCCTGCTGCTCGTTGAGCAGGAAGTTGAGGCCGCGGAAGTAGGCCTTGGGGGCCTGCCGGTTCTCGATGCGCAGCTGGCGCAGGTCCAGGCGGGAGGCGATCCAGCCGAGCACGAATGCGATCGGCAAGCCCCACAGCACCCAGGCCAGGTCAAAGTCCATGCGTGTCCCCGATCGACGTCGGCGGCGTGTCGGTCCGGCGTGCCGCGGACCGCCGGCGCCACCAGCGCGGCGCCATGCCCACGGCTCCCACCACCAGCCCGCAGGCAAAGGCCGCCAGTACCACCAGCACCAGCGGTCCGCTCCAGGCCGTGCCGAAGAAGAAGTGCACGGTGGTCGCGTGCTGGTTGTTCAGCGCGAAGGCGAAGAGGGTGAAAAAAATGGCTGCCTTGAGCAGCCATGTCAGGTACTTCATCCGGCTCCTTGGGGTCGCCGAATTCTAGGGGAGGGCCCGCGGGCCCGTGGCGCTAGTCCGATTCCATCTGGCGCGTGCGCTCGTCCACCGCCTCGCGCAGGGCCTTGCCCGGCTTGAAGTGGGGCACCCGCTTTTCCGGTATCTGCACGCTCTCGCCCGAGCGCGGGTTGCGCCCCAGGCGCGGGGGCCGCCGGTTGATCGAGAAGCTGCCGAAGCCGCGGATCTCGATGCGGTGGCCGCGCACCAGGGCCTCGCCCATCGCATCGAGGATGGCCTTGACGGCGTACTCGGCGTCGCGGTGGGTGAGCTGGCCGAAGCGGGCGGCCAGTTCTTCGACGAGGTCTGATCTTGTCATGAGGAGCCAGGGGCTGGGGGCTAGGGGCTAGGGTGGGGAGCGGGGTGACTTCCCCTAGCCCCTGGCCCTAGAGCCCAGCCCCTCCGCGCAGGCGCGCGAAGCGCGCCTTAGCGGTCCAGCTTCGCCTTCAGCAGCGCGCCCAGGTTGGTCGTGCCCGCGGTCTCGCGCATCGACTGCTGGTTCAGGCTGGCCATGGCACCCTGCTCGTCGGCCATGTCCTTGGCCTTGACCGACAGCTGGATGTTGCGCGTCTTGCGGTCGATGTTGACCACCACGGCGCTGACCTCGTCGCCTTCCTTGAGCACGTTGCGCGCGTCTTCCACGCGGTCGCGGCTGATCTCGGAGGCACGCAGGTAGCCGGTGATCTCGTTGCCCAGGTCGATCTCGGCGCCCTTGGCATCGACGGTCCTGACCTTGCCCGAGACCACCGAACCCTTGTCGTGCACCGACACGAAGGTGGTGAACGGGTCGGCGTCCAGCTGCTTGATGCCCAGGCTGATGCGCTCGCGGTCGACGTCGACGGCCAGCACGATGGCGTCGACTTCCTGGCCCTTCTTGTAGTTGCGCACGGCCTGCTCGCCCGGCTCGTTCCA
>NZ_JAKFCM010000052.1:0-2716 GCF_036676645.1 Ramlibacter sp. | reverse complement strand
GCCCAGCGGCCACGCGGTCAGCGCCCACAGCGTGAGCTTCTACGCGCCCGACAGCGAGCAGGCCGGCCTGCTGGCCCGGGCGCAGGAAATCGAACACCTGGAAAAAGAGTTGCGCGCCCAGGCCCTGATGGCTGAGCAGGCCCGCACGACCCTGGTGCGCGCGGAAGCGGCCTACACCGACGCCTCGCAGCGCCTCGTGAGCGCGCGCCGCGAAGGCGCCGAAACGCGCAGCCGCGCGCACGAGCTGCAGGTCGAGACCCTGCGCCTGACCCAGCTGGCCGAGCAGACCCGCGCCCGCAGCGAACAGATCGCTGCCGACCTCGCCGAGGTGGACGCCCAGCTCGATGAGCTGCAGGAACGCCGGGTCACCGCCGAAGCCCGCTTCGAAGAGTTGGACATGCAGCTCGCCGACAGCCAGGAGCGCCACGCCCAGCTCGACGACCAGGTGATCGACGCCGAACGCGCGCTGAACGCCGCCCGCGAGCAGCAACGCTCGCTGGAGCGCAGCGCGCAGGAAGCCACCTTCGCCCTGCGCAGCCTGCAGGCGCGCCAGGGCGAGCTGCAGCGTTCGCTGGAAACCGCGGCCGCGCAGGAAAAGTCGCTGGTCGACGAAGAACAGCGCGCCACCGACGAGCTGGCCCGCCTGAGCGCCGCCGCCGCCGAGGCCGGGCTGCAGAACGTGCTGGCCGTGAAGCTCGAACGCGAGCAGACCCTGGGCGCCCTGCGCAGCCAGTACGACGACCTCACGATGAAGCTGCGCGCGAGCGACGAGCGCCGCCTGCAGCTGGAGCGCGAACTCGATCCGCTGCGCAACCGCATCACCGAGTTCCAGCTCAAGGAGCAGGCCGCGCGCCTGGGCGTGGAGCAGTACAGCCAGCAGCTCGAAGAGGCCCAGGCCGACCTGGCCGCGGTGGCGCAGAGCATCACCGAAGGCAACGTGCGGCTCACGGGTCTGCAGGGTGAGATCGACCGCATGCACCGCGAGATCCAGGCGCTGGGTGCGGTCAACCTCGCGGCGCTGGACGAGCTCACCGCCGCGCGCGAACGCAAGACCTTCCTGGACGCCCAGTCGGCCGACCTGAACGACGCGATGAACACGCTGGAAGACGCGATCAAGAAGATCGACGCCGAGACCCGCGACCTGCTGGGCAGCACCTTCAACACCGTCAACGAGCACTTCGGCCGCATGTTCCCCGAGCTCTTCGGCGGCGGCAACGCCCGGCTGGTGATGACCGGTGAGGAAATCCTGGACGCGGGCGTGCAGGTGCTGGCGCAGCCGCCCGGCAAGAAGAACCAGACCATCCACCTGCTCTCGGGCGGTGAAAAGGCGCTCACCGCCATCGCCCTGGTGTTCGCCATCTTCCAGCTCAACCCGGCACCGTTCTGTCTGCTCGATGAGGTCGACGCGCCGCTGGACGACGCCAACACCGATCGCTACGCCCGGCTGGTCACAAGCATGAGCAAGCAGGGCACCCAGTTCCTGTTCATCAGCCACAACAAGATCGCCATGGAAATGGCCGAACAGCTGATCGGTGTGACCATGCAGGAGCAGGGCGTTTCGCGTATCGTCGCGGTGGACATGGAGTCCGCCGCCGGCATGCTCGAAGCCTCCTGAGCACCCCACCCCACCTCCCATTTCTCCTCGCACCATGAGCACACTGCAACTCAGTCTGGCCATCATCGGAGGGCTCGTGCTGGCGGGCGTGGTGGCCTACAACGCCTGGGTCACCAGCAAGAGCGCGCCCCGCACGGCACGCGAACGCGGGCCGCAGGACGCCGCGCCCGGCGCCTACGAGGGCGGCCCCCAGGCCGGACGCTTCGACGACACCGCCCCGGTGGACCTTGCCGAGCGGTCGCACACCGGGCCGGGGCTGGACATCTCTCAACGCATCGAACCCGTGCTCGACGACGGTCCGTCACCGGTCGCCGCCAGCGACGAGCCGCCCCAGGAGATCCGCCACCTGGGGCCACCGGTGGTGCCCGTGACCCTCAGCAACGTCGTCCATGTGCCCGAGAAAAAGCCCGCGCTCGACGCCCTGATTGACGTCATCACGCCGATGCTGCTCGATGGCGAGGTCTCGGGCGACGCCTTGCTGGCCGCGCTGCCGGGCACGCGCCGCGTGGGCAGCAAACCGTTCGCAGTGGAAGGGCAGAGCGAGAGCACTGGCGAGTGGGAAAGCCCGCGCGCGGGCCAGCGCTACCGCGCACTGCAGGCCGGGGTGCAGTTGGCCAACCGCGCCGGCGCGCTCAACGACATCGAGTTCTCCGAGTTCGTCGTGAAGGCCCAGGCCTTCGCCGACGCCGTGGGTGCCACCCCCGATTTCCCCGACATGCGGGGCGAAGTGGCCCGTGCGCGCGAGCTCGACGCCTTCGCCAGCGGACACGATGCCCAGCTCGGTTTCGTGCTGCGGGCGCGCCGCGCAGCCTGGAGCCCGGGCTATGTGGCGCAGAACGCCGCCCGGCTCGGCTTCGTGGCCGGTGCCTTGCCCGGGCGCATGGTGCTGGCGGGCAGCCAGAGCGGGCAGGCGCCCATCCTGAGCCTGGTGTTCGACCCGCAGGCCGCCATGGCCGAAGACCCCGAACAAAGCGCGCTGCGCGAGATCGCGCTGTCGCTGGAAGTGACGCACGTGCCGCGCAGCGAACAGCCGTTCGTGCGCATGCGCCAGGCCGCGGTCGCGCTGGCCGAAGCCATGGACGGCGTGGTCACCGACGATGC
>NZ_JAKFCM010000051.1:0-1609 GCF_036676645.1 Ramlibacter sp. | reverse complement strand
CCTGCCGTTGCTGCTGGTCCCCGGCCCGGCCGCCGAACTGCTGGGGCTGTCCCTCAACCCGACGGCGCTGCTGTTCATTCACATCGCCATGGGGCTGGTCGTGCTCTTCGGTGGGGTCTACTGGCTGATAGCCCGGGACCCGGTGCGCTACCGCCCCTTCATCAGCCTCGGCGTCGTCCTGAAAACCCTGGTTGTCGTCGTCATCCTCAGCCACTGGCTGGCCGGCACCATCAACGGGCGCTTGCCGGCCCTCGCCGCGGGTGACCTGATCTTCGCCCTGCTGTTCTGGGGCTACCTGCGCAGCACGAACGGACTTCAACCCGCCGGCGAGAGCGGTGCCACCTGACCAGGCGCGCTCGCTCGGTGACCGGCAGGCGGGCGCCGGCCAGCGACCGGGCAGCCAGCAACACCTACCAGCCCAGCAAACCATCCACAGGAATCATTCATGAGCACCATCTATATTGCCGGTATCGCCATGACCGTATTCGGTCGTCATCTCGAACGCAGCCTGGACGACCTGGCGGGCGAAGCCCTGCGTGGTGCACTGCAGGATGCCGGCTGCACCAGCAAGGACCTTGGCGCGGCCTACTACGCCGGCATGACCAACGGTCCGCTGCAGGGGCAGATCTCCATCCCCGGCCAGGTGGTCCTGAGCAAGCTGGGCATCGAGCAGATCCCCATCGTCAACGTCGAGAACGCCTGCGCCTCGGGCAGTTCGGCGATCAACCTGGCGGTGCAGTGCCTCAGGGCCGGCACCACCGACGTGGCCCTGGCGATCGGCGCCGAGAAGATGAACATCCCGGACAAGATGAAGGCCTTTGCCCTGTTCGAGGCCGGCTGGGATGTTTCCCGCGCCGAGGAGAACTATCAGACCCTGGTGAAGATGGGTGCGGGCATTACCCCGCCGCCGGGCTCGGAGTCGGACAAGCCCTACAGCAGGTTCATGGCCATCTATGCCGCCATGTGCCGCTGGCACATGCACACCTATGGCACCACTCAGCGGCAGATCGCCGCGGTCTGCGCGAAGAACCACCAGCATTCGGCGCACAACCCCTTCTCGCAGTTCCGCAAGCCCTTCAGCATCGACGAAGTGCTGGCCGCCCCGCCGATCACCTACCCGATCACCCTGCCGATGTGCGCCCCGCTGTCCGACGGTGCCGCGGCCGCGATCCTCTGCACCGAGGAAGGACTCAAGCGCATCGGCGCCGACAAGCGCCGCTGCATCAAGGTGTCCGCCAGCGTCCTGCGCAGCTTCAGCAACCGGCGCCTGGACGAGCCGGAAAAGCACGTCAGCCGCCTGGCCGCCCTGCAGGCCTACGAGATCGCCGGCCTCGGCCCGCAGGACATGCACGTCGCCGAACTGCATGACGCCTCGGCGATGGGCGAGATCATCCATGCGGAAAACCTCGGTCTGGCGCCGCTCGGCCAGGGCGGAGTTTGCGCCGAGCGCGGCGACTTCAGCCTCGGCGGGCGCCTGCCGATCAACACCTCCGGCGGCCTGGAATCCAAGGGCCACCCGCTGGGCGCCACCGGCATCGGCCAGCTGTACGAACTGGTCACCCAGTTGCGCGGCGAGGCCGGCGCGCGCCAGGTCGCAGGCGCCCGGCAT
>NZ_JAKFCM010000050.1:0-18383 GCF_036676645.1 Ramlibacter sp. | reverse complement strand
CTGGTGGCCTGGGGCGGAATCGAACCACCGACACGCGGATTTTCAATCCGCTGCTCTACCAACTGAGCTACCGGGCCGTGAGCCGGAAATTATAGCCTAGGCCCCAGTGCGCTTCCCGCGCGAGAGGTCCACGCCCAGCTGCTTGAGCTTGCGGTACAGGTGGGTGCGCTCCAGCCCGGTCTTCTCGGCCACGCGGGTCATGGAGCCACCTTCCTTGGCCAGGTGGAACTCGAAGTAGCTCTTTTCGAACTCGTCGCGTGCGTCGCGCAGCGGCTTGTCCAGCTCGAAGGTCTGGCGCGCCTGCGGACCCATCTCCACGGGGGCCGGGATGGTCTGGCCACCGGTCATCGCGGCCTCCACCGTCAATTCGGTCACCGACGCGATCGGCGGCGAGACGTAGCCGGGCCCGGGCTTGGGCCGCAGGGCCGGGCCGTTGCCGCCGGCCGACTCGCGCGTGAGCGCCGCTTCCACCGCCTTGAGCAGCTTCTGCAGCGTGATCGGTTTTTCCAAAAAGGACTGCGCGCCGATCTTGGTGGCCTCGACGGCGGTCTCGATGGTGGCGTGTCCGCTCATCATGATCACCGGCATGGTCAGCTGGCCGGTACTGGACCATTCCTTGAGCAGCGTGACCCCGTCGGTGTCCGGCATCCAGATGTCCAGCAGCACCAGGTCGGGCCGGGCCGTCGCTCGGGCGGAGCGGGCCTGGGCAGCGTTCTGCGCCAACTCCACCGTGTGGCCTTCGTCGTTGAGGATCTCCGACAGCAGGTCCCGGATCCCCAGTTCGTCGTCGACCACCAGAATGTTTGCCATGTTGCTTTCGTGTGCAGCGCCGTCGAAGTGTTGTCACGCCGCAACTGCGAATGATAGCGAGACTTGGGCCCCCAGCACGACGCCCTCTTCCACGCGGTTCTTCACCTCGACGCGGGCGCCATGCTCGTCGGCGATCTTCTTGACCACCGCCAGGCCCAGCCCGGTGCCCTTGTCCTTGGTCGTGACGTACGGCTCGAACGCGCGCTTGAGGATGTAGTCGGGGAAACCGCTGCCGCTGTCCTGCACCACCATCCGCACGCGGCGGTTGGCGGCATTCCACTGGGTGCGCACCAGCACCTCCTTGCGCGTCGAGCCTTCGGTGGCGTCCTGGGCGTTCTGCAGCAGGTTGTGGATCACCTGGCGCAGCTGCTGGGCATCGCCCAGGATCGGCGGGCAGGCCGGGTCGAGTTCGGCGCGCACCGGCACATGGGCGCCCGCTGCGGTCTCGCCTTCGCGCACGTACAGGTGCAGCACGTCGGACAGCAGCCCGTTCAGGTCCAGCGGCTTGAGCTCGGCCGCCGGCAGGCGCGCGTAGTCGCGGAACTCGTTGACCAGCCGCTTCATCGCGTCGACCTGGTCGACGATGGTCTGCACCGACTTGCGCAGCACGGCGCGCTCGGGCTCGGCCACCTTGTCGCCCAGCTTGTGCGCCAGCCGCTCGGCCGACAACTGGATCGGCGTCAGCGGGTTCTTGATCTCGTGCGCCAGCCGCCGCGCGACCTCGCCCCAGGCCTGCGCCCGCTGGGCCGAGACGATTTCGGAGATGTCGTCGAACACCACCAGCCGGGCGGTCGTGCCGGGCTGGTCCCCCGGCATCAGCGCGCCCCGCGCCACCAGCGTGATGGCCGAGCCCTGCGCCGGCGAGCCGGCCTGCACCGGGTTGAGCTCGAACGACTGCTGCCAGTGGTCCGGGCCCTGCGGGCGCTGCTCGTTGGCGAAGTCCTCGAACTGCGCCAGCAGCGCCGCGCCGAAATCCTCCAGCCCGGGCACGGCGGCCAGCGGCTGGCCCTGGTGCTCCGACAAGGCCACGCGCAGGATGCGGGCCGCGCCGGGATTGGCGGTGTCGATGCGGCCCTGCTCGTCCAGCACGATCACGCCGGCGGTCAGGTTGTCCAGGATGGTCTGCAGGTGCGCGCGCGCGGCATTGACCTGCACCATGCTCTGGTCGACGGCCGTGCGCGCGTCGGCGAGCTGCTGGGTCATCTCGGCGAAGGATCGCGTCAGCCCGCCGAGTTCGTCCTTGCCCAGCAGCACCGGCTTGGGCGACAGGTCGCCAGCCGCCACCTCGCGCACGCCGGCCGCCAGCAGCAGCAGCGGCCGCGCGAGCTGGTTGCCCAGCAGCACGGCCAGGAAGACCGCCCCGAACACGGCCAGGAACAAGCTGAGCGTCAGGGTGCCGATGTACATCCGGCGCAGTCCCTCGCGCGCCAGCGCCCGCTCCTGGTACTCGCGATAGGCCTCCTGCACGGCAATCGCATTGGCGACCAGCGTGGGCGGCAGGCTCTGGGTGGCCTGCAGCACGCGCGCTTCGCCGACCAGGCCGAAGCCGCCGGGCACCACCGCCAGCGCCTTGATGCGGGCCTGGCTCACGGCACCGGGGCTGGGATCCTCCAGCCCCTCGATCACCGACATGGAACGCTGGTTGCGCGCGACCCGCAATTGCTGCGCCGTCGGCCGCTCGGGATTGAGCAGGAAGCGCGACTGCCCGGCGCTGGCGGCCAGCTGGCCATTGCCGCTCCACAGGATCAGGTCGTTGGCGGCCAGTTGCTCGCGCATGCGCTCCAGGGCCAGCGGTGCCGAGGTGTCGGGGACTTCGGCCAGCTGGGCGGCGGCGATGCGGGTCTTGTTGGCGAGGTCGGCGGCCAGCGTGTCCAGCGTCGATCGGCCCAGGCTCAGGCCCGCATCGAGGGCGCCTTCCACCTTGACGTCGAACCAGCTCTCGATCGAGCGCGAGACGAACTGGTAGGACACCACGTAGATCAGCAGCCCGGGCAGGAAGCCCACCAGCGCGAAGATCGCGGCCAGCTTGACGAGCAGCCGGCTGCCGAACTTGCCGCGGCGCACGCGCGACCACAGCCGCACCACCACCCATCCGATCACCAGCAGCAGCAGCCCGGCCACCACCATGTTCAGGGCGAACAGGCGGCCGTAGTTGCGCTCGTACAGCTCGCGGTTGCCGGTGGCCTGCGTCAGCAGGAACAGCAGGACGATGCCGATGGCGGTAACCACGGCGGCGCCCACCAGCAGGGCCCAGCGCACCGCGCGCTGGCTGCCGAACGTGGGCCGCGGCGGGGCCGACGCCTGCGGGTCCATCAGCGCAGGGTCTCCAGGGCCAGGCGCTGCGTGCGCGCCGCGGTCAGGCTCCAGTCGGACTGTCCGACGGCGCCGATCTGGAACGGCCTCGGCAGCTGGGAAACGTCGAGCCGGAACTGGAAGTCCACGCTGTAGCGGGCGTCCGGCTCCAGGTCGGCGAGTTCGGCGATCTTCCAGCGCGCGATGTGCTGGATCGCGGCCATGGCATCCTCCCGGCTGTCGAAGGTCTGGCCGAGCGCCAGCCCCGAACTGCCGATCGGAGTGGGCGACACCTGCAGCCGCCAGCGGCGGGTGAGCGGCTGGTAGGACAGGCGCATGTAGCGCGAGGCACCGGCCACGTGCTTGTCGTACCAGTACCAGCGGTCGCGCAGCAGCGAGGCATCCGCCACGAAGAACATCGGGATACCCTTGAGCAGGGCGTCCTCCACCGGAGCCGGCAGCTCGAAGCTGACGCTGGCGCTCAGCAGCACGCCTTCCTCGGACCGCTCCAGCCGCAGCTGCGTGACTTCGGCGGCCTCGGCGCGCGCCGGCGCCGCCGCCAGGGCCAGCGCCAGGGCCAGTGCCAATGCGCCCCAGCCGCGCTCAAGCAGCCGGCGCAGCGCGCTTTTCCAGCAGCGCGTAGAAGAAGCCGTCGTGGTCACCTTCCGGATTGTCCCGGACGGCTTCGCCGGAGCCCCCGGATGAGGGCAGCAAATGGCCCGGTGCGGGCAGCAAAGCCGCCGCTTTGTTGTGTGCAACAAACGCCTGCACGCGCTGCTCGCCTTCTTCGCGGAACACCGAGCAGGTGCAATACAGCAGGCGGCCACCCGGGCGCAGCAGGGGCCACAGGGCGGCCAGCAGCCGGTCCTGCTGCGCCGCCAGCCGGGCCACGTCGCCCGGCCGTCGCAGCCAGCGCACGTCGGGATGGCGGCGCACGATGCCGGACGCGGTGCAGGGCGCGTCCAGCAGGATGCCGTCGAACGGCTGCCCGTCCCACCAGTCGCGCACGGCAGCCGCATCGGCGGCGACGATGCGCGCCGACAGGCCCAGCCGCTGCAGGGTGTCGGCGATGCGTGCGGCGCGCTGGGGGTCGACTTCGAGCGCAACGAGGTCGGCGTCCGCCCGCTCCAGCAGGTGGGCCGCCTTGCCGCCGGGCGCCGCGCAGGCGTCCAGCAGGCGCAAAGGCCCGCCCGGCAACGGCTGCAGTCCTTCCAGCAGCAAGGGCGCCGCCAGCTGGGCGGCGGCGTCCTGCACCGAGACCTGCCCTTCGCGGAACCCCGGGATCTGGTGCACCGGACGCGGTTTCGCCAGCAGGAGACCGTCCTCGCCGACGGCCGATGCCTCGATGCCGGCGCTGCGCCAAGCCCTCAGCACTTCCGGCCGGCTGCTGCGCCGGACGTTGACCCGCAGCGTCATCGGAGGCGGGCTGTTGCCGGCGCGCAGGATGGCCCGCCAGTGCTGCGGATGGTCCTTGCGCAGGCGCTCGATCCACCAGCGCGGGTGATTCCACAGCGCCACCGGATCGCCGTCGGTGGCCGCCACCAGCGCGCCACGCTCGCGCAGGAAGCGGCGCAGGCAGGCGTTGATGAACCCGGACTGGGGCGCGGCGGCCGGCGAGCGCTTGGCCGCCTCCACCGCCTGGTCCACCAGGGTGAAGGATTCGTAAGGCGCCTCGGCTTCCTGCCAGCACAGGGCCAGCGCGGTGCACAGCAGCGCGTCGGCATCGCCGGGCGGGGCGCGGCGGGCCAGCTGGCGCCGCAGCGCCTCGGCGCGTCCCAGCTGGCGCAAGGCATGGAAGGACAGCGCCTGCGCAGCCGGGCGCAGCTCGGTCGGCACGCGCGCCAGCGCCGGCGTGGCCGATTCGCCCGCGCGCACGGCCTGGACCACGCGGGCCGCAGCCTGCAGCTGGCGCCAGAGCGGAAGGGAGGAGCCGCCTTCGCGCTCGCCGGTCACGGGGGGGCGGGACGGCGATGCCGGCATGCGCGGACCCGCTGCGGTGGTCAGCGCGCCGGTGCCCGCACGCCCGGCATCGGTTCGATGCCGCGGCCGGGGCGGAATCCGAACAGCCAGGCCAGCAGCAAGGCCGGGAACTGGGCAATGCCGTCGTTGTAGGCCTGCACGGCCAGGGTGAAGCGCTCGGCGGCGGCCGCGCACTGGGCGGCCATGTGCGCCCGCCGCTCGGTCAGGGTGTCCGGCAGGCGCGGTCCGGCCAGGTCATGCGCATCCTCGCGCTCGGCCCGCTCCCAGGCGGTGGCCAGCACGGACTGCGCCGCCGCCAGCGCGGCGATGCGCTCCGGCTCCAGCGGCCGGTGGCGCGCCGACGCCAGCGAGGCCTCCAGCTGCGCCGCCGCCCCCTGCAGGCCGCCCCAGAAAGATCCCTCCAGGCCGTCGAAGAGCGAGGCCGGGTGGTCCCCATCCTCGGGCAGCAGCTGATGGACCAGTTGCACCTGGCGCGCCAGCTCGGCGTCGAGCGCCGCGAAGCTGGCGCCGGCGTCGCCGCGCAGGCGCACCAGTCGGTTGTAGGCGCCCACGGTCCAGAACAGCAGCACGGCCGCGGCGACCCAGGTCATGACGGAGTTGGACATGCGGGCCCGGTGAAAGAAACGCCCCACCCGCGCGTGCGGATGGGGCGTCCAGTGTAGTGAAGCTCCGGGGACAGGCCGAGAAGTGCGAAGCGCACGTGCCGTCCTGCCCCCGGCCGATCGGAGCGAAGCGCCTACTCGGTCGGGCCGCCCTCGGCTTCCGGGCCCCCGGCTTCGGCCGTCACGCCGGCCAGTTCGGCGGCCTCGGCCTCGGCGATGGCGCGGCGCTCGGCCTCGTCCATCTGGTCCTTGGCCTTGCGCGCCTGGTGGTAGGCCATGCCGGTGCCCGCCGGGATCAGGCGGCCGACGATGACGTTCTCCTTCAGCCCGCGCAGCTCGTCGCGCTTGCCCATGATGGCCGCCTCGGTCAGCACGCGCGTCGTTTCCTGGAAGGACGCCGCGGAGATGAACGAGTCGGTGGACAGCGAGGCCTTGGTGATGCCCAGCAGCAGGTTGCTGTAGGTGGCCGGCACCTTGCCCTCGGCACGCAGCGCGTCGTTGGTGTCCAGCATCTCGGAGCGCTCGACCTGCTCGCCGGCGATGTAGCCGGACTCGCCCGGGTTCTCGACCACGACGCGGCGCAGCATCTGGCGAACGATCACCTCGATGTGCTTGTCGTTGATCTTCACGCCCTGCAGGCGGTAGACGTCCTGCACCTCGTCGACGATGTAGCGGGCCAGCTCCTCCATGCCCAGCAGGCGCAGGATGTCCTGCGGGTCGGCCGGGCCGTCCACGATGCTCTCGCCCTTGTTGACCACCTGGCCTTCGTGCACCAGGACGTTCTTCTCCTTGGGCACCAGCTCGGACCACTCGTTGCCTTCCGGATCGGTGATGACCAGCCGGATCTTGCCCTTGGTCTCCTTGCCGAACGACACCGTGCCGGTCATCTCGGCCAGCATGCCCTTGTCCTTGGGCGAGCGGGCCTCGAACAGCTCGGCCACGCGCGGCAGGCCGCCCGTGATGTCGCGGGTCTTCTGGCCTTCGATCGGGATGCGGGCCAGCACTTCGCCGGGCGCCACGTCCTGGCCGTCGCGCACCTGGATCAGGGCGCCGACCTGGAAGCCGATGGTCACCGCGTGGTCGGTGCCGGGGATCTTCACCTCGGCGCCGGCGGCGTCGACCAGCTTGACCTGCGGTCGCACCACCTTGGCCGAGCCGCGGCGCTTCGGGTCGATCACGACCAGGGTCGACAGGCCGGTGACCTCGTCCACCTGGCGGGCCACCGTCAGGCCTTCCTCGACGTTCTCGAACTTCACCTTGCCGGCGAACTCCGTGATGATCGGGCGGGTCAGCGGGTCCCAGTTGGCCAGGATGGTGCCGGCCTTGACGGACTGGTCGGCCTTCACCGTCAGCGTGGCGCCGTAGGGCACCTTGTGGCGCTCGCGCTCGCGGCCGTGCTCGTCGTGGATGACGACTTCGCCGGAACGGGCGATCACCACCAGCTCGCCCTTGCCGTTGGTCACGTAGCGCATCGTGCTGTTGAAGCCGATCACGCCGTTGGACTTGGCTTCCACGCTGGAGGCGATGGCCGCACGGGAGGCGGCACCGCCGATGTGGAAGGTCCGCATGGTCAGCTGCGTGCCCGGTTCGCCGATCGACTGGGCCGCGATCACGCCGACCGCTTCGCCGACGTTGACCAGGCCGCCGCGGCCGAGGTCGCGGCCGTAGCACCTGGAGCACAGGCCGAAGCGGGTGGCGCAGGTCAGCGCGGTGCGCACCTTCACTTCGTCGACGCCGGCGCCTTCCAGTTCCTCGATCGCGTCCTCGTCCAGCATGTGGCCGGCCGGCACGATCACCTGGCGGCTCTCGGGGTGCAGCACGTCCTCGGCCGCGGTGCGGCCCAGGATGCGGTCGCGCAGCGACTCGATCACCTCGCCGCCCTCGACGATGGCGCGCATCAGCGAGCCCTCGCTGGTGCCGCAGTCCTCCTCGGTCACCACCAGGTCCTGCGTCACGTCCACCAGCCGACGCGTCAGGTAGCCGGAGTTGGCCGTCTTCAGCGCCGTGTCGGCCAGGCCCTTGCGGGCGCCGTGCGTGGAGATGAAGTACTGCAGCACGTTCAGGCCTTCGCGGAAGTTGGCCGTGATCGGCGTCTCGATGATCGAGCCGTCCGGCTTGGCCATCAGGCCGCGCATGCCCGCCAGCTGGCGGATCTGGGCGGCCGAGCCGCGGGCGCCGGAGTCGGCCATCATGTAGATGGAGTTGAACGACTCCTGGTCCACTTCCTTGCCGCTGCGGTCGATCGTCTTTTCCTTGCGCAGCTGGTCCATCATCACCTTGGACACGGCATCGCCCGCCTTGCCCCAGATGTCGACCACCTTGTTGTAGCGCTCGCCGGCGGTGACCAGGCCCGAGACGTACTGCTGCTCGATGTCCTTCACCTCGCGCTCGGCGTCCTCGATGATGCGGTACTTCTCCTGCGGCACCAGCATGTCGTCGATGCCGATCGAGATGCCCGCCTTGGTCGCCAGCCGGAAGCCGTTCTGCAGCAGCTTGTCGGCGAAGACCACGGTCTCCTTCAGGCCGCACTTGCGGAAGGAGGCGTTGATCAGCCGGCTGATCTCCTTCTTCTTGAGCGCCTTGTTGATCAGCGCGTAGGGCAGGCCCTTGGGCAGGATCTCCGACAGCAGCGAGCGGCCCACGGTGGTGTCCACCAGGCCGGTGGTGGCCACGAATTCGCCGCTGGCCTTGTCCCTGGTGTACTCCGTCAGGCGCACGGTGACCTTGGCGGTCAGCTCGACGATGCCGGCGTCCAGCGCCCGCTGCACCTCGCCCACGTCGGCGAAGATCATGCCTTCACCCTTGGCGTTGATGCGCTCGCGGGTGGTGTAGTACAGGCCCAGCACCACGTCCTGCGACGGCACGATGGACGGCTCGCCGTTGGCCGGGAACAGCACGTTGTTGGACGCCAGCATCAGTGTGCGGGCCTCCATCTGCGCTTCCACCGAGAGCGGCACGTGCACGGCCATCTGGTCGCCGTCGAAGTCGGCGTTGAACGCGGCACACACCAGCGGGTGCAGCTGGATCGCCTTGCCCTCGATCAGGATCGGCTCGAACGCCTGGATGCCCAGGCGGTGCAGCGTCGGCGCCCGGTTCAGCATGACCGGGTGCTCCTTGATCACCTCTTCCAGGATGTCCCACACCACCGGGGTGCCGGACTCCACTTCCTTCTTGGCCGCCTTGATGGTGGTGGCGATGCCCATCGCCTCCAGCCGCGAGAAGATGAAGGGCTTGAACAGCTCCAGCGCCATCAGCTTGGGCAGCCCGCACTGGTGCAGCTTGAGGGTCGGGCCCACGGTGATCACCGAACGGCCCGAGTAGTCGACGCGCTTGCCCAGCAGGTTCTGGCGGAAGCGGCCGCTCTTGCCCTTGATCATGTCGGCCAGCGACTTCAGCGCGCGCTTGTTGGCGCCGGTCATGGCCTTGCCGCGGCGGCCGTTGTCCAGCAGGCTGTCCACCGCCTCCTGCAGCATGCGCTTCTCGTTGCGCGCGATGATCTCGGGCGCCTTCAGCTCCAGCAGGCGCTTGAGGCGCGAGTTGCGGTTGATGACGCGCCGGTACAGGTCGTTCAGGTCGGAGGTCGCGAAGCGGCCGCCGTCCAGCGGCACCAGCGGGCGCAGGTCCGGCGGCAGCACCGGCAGCACGTCCATCACCATCCACTCCGGCTTGATGCCCGACTTCTTGAACGCCTCCAGCACCTTCAGGCGCTTGGCGTTCTTCTTGACCTTGACTTCCGAGCCGGTCAGGTCGCCACGCAGCTTCTCGATCTCGATGTCGAGATCGATGCCCATCAGCAGGTCCTTGATGCCTTCCGCGCCCATCTTGGCGACGAACTCGTCACCGTGCTCCTTGCGCTTGGTCTCGTAGTCGTCCTCGGACATGATGCCGAACTTCTTCAGCGGGGTCATGCCGGGGTCGGTGATGACGTAGGCCTCGAAGTACAGCACGCGCTCGATGTCGCGCAGCGTCATGTCCAGCACCAGGCCCAGGCGCGAGGGCAGCGACTTCAGGAACCAGATGTGGGCGCAGGGCGCAGCCAGGTCGATGTGGCCCATGCGTTCGCGGCGCACCTTGGTCTGGGTGACTTCCACGCCGCACTTCTCGCAGATCACGCCCCGGTGCTTCAGGCGCTTGTACTTGCCGCACAGGCACTCGTAGTCCTTGATCGGGCCGAAGATCTTGGCGCAGAACAGGCCGTCGCGCTCGGGCTTGAAGGTGCGGTAGTTGATCGTCTCGGGCTTCTTGACTTCACCGAAGGACCACGAGCGGATCTTCTCCGGCGAGGCCATCCCGATCTTGATGGCGTCGAAATGCTCGTCCGGCGTGAATTGCTTGAACAGGTCGAGTAGCGATTTCATTTTCTCAATCCTCTAATCAGTTGGGGACAGAGCAAAAATTGCTGCGCAATTTCTTGGTCTGTCCCGCAAGGACCCACGCTTTAAGAACGCTCGAGTTCCATGTCGAGGCCGAGGGACCGGATCTCCTTGACCAGGACGTTGAACGACTCCGGCATGCCGGCGTCGATGGCGTGCTCGCCCTTGACGATGGACTCGTACACCTTGGTGCGGCCCTGCACGTCGTCGGACTTGACGGTCAGCATCTCCTGCAGCGTGTAGGCCGCACCGTAGGCTTCCAGCGCCCACACTTCCATTTCGCCGAAGCGCTGGCCGCCGAACTGCGCCTTGCCGCCCAGCGGCTGCTGGGTGACCAGGCTGTACGGGCCGGTCGAGCGGGCGTGCATCTTGTCGTCGACCAGGTGGTGCAGCTTGAGCACGTGCATGTAGCCCACGGTGACCGGCCGCTCGAAGGCGTCGCCGGTGCGGCCGTCGTACAGGTGGGCCTGGGTGCGGGTGGCGGTCAGGCCCTTGCGCTGCGCCGCCGCTTCCGGGAAGGCCAGCTGCAGCATGCTGCGGATCTCTTCCTCCGAGGCGCCGTCGAACACCGGCGTGGCGAAGGGCACGCCCTTGGCCAGTTCGCCGGCCATCTCCAGCACCTGCTCGTCGGACAGACTGGCGAAGTCCTCCTTGTGGCCGGAGCGGTTGTACAGCTCGTCCAGGAACTTGCGCAGATCGGCCGCGCGGGCCTCCTGCTGCAGCATGTCGCCGATGCGCTGGCCGATGCCGCGGGCGGCCCAGCCCAGGTGCACTTCCAGCACCTGGCCCACGTTCATGCGCGAAGGCACGCCCAGCGGGTTGAGCACGATGTCGCACGGCGTGCCGTCGGCCATGTAGGGCATGTCCTCGATCGGCACGATCTTGGACACCACGCCCTTGTTGCCGTGGCGGCCGGCCATCTTGTCGCCGGGCTGCAGGCGGCGCTTGACGGCCAGGTACACCTTGACCATCTTGAGCACGCCGGCCGGCAGCTCGTCGCCCTGCGTCAGCTTCTTGCGCTTTTCCTCGAAGGCGAGGTCGAAGTTGTGGCGCTGCTGCTCGATCGAGTTCTTGATCGACTCCAGCTGCGCGGCCACGTCGTCGTCGGCCGGGCGGATGTCGAACCAGTGGTATTTCTCGATCGACTGCAGGTAGGCCTTGTCGATCGTGGTGCCGCGGGCCAGCTTCTGCGGACCGCCGTTGGCGACCTTGCCGGTCAGCAGCTTCTCGATCCGGTCGAAGGCGTCGGCCTCGACGATGCGCAGCTGGTCGTTCAGGTCCAGGCGGAAGCGCTTGAGCTCGTCGTCGATGATCTGCTGGGCGCGCTTGTCGCGCTGGATGCCCTCGCGGGTGAACACCTGCACGTCGATCACCGTGCCCTGCGAGCCCTGGTCGACGCGCAGCGAGGTGTCCTTCACGTCGGAGGCCTTCTCGCCGAAGATCGCGCGCAGCAGCTTTTCCTCCGGCGTCAGCGTGGTCTCGCCCTTGGGCGTGACCTTGCCCACCAGCGTGTCGCCCGGCATGACCTCGGCGCCCACGTAGATGATGCCGCTCTCGTCCAGGCGGTTGAGCTGCTGTTCGGACAGGTTCGGGATGTCGCGGGTGATTTCCTCGGCGCCCAGCTTGGTGTCGCGCGCCATCACCACCAGCTCCTCGATGTGGATCGAGGTGTAGCGGTCGTCGGCGACCACGCGCTCGCTGATCAGGATCGAGTCCTCGAAGTTGTAGCCGTTCCAGGGCATGAACGCCACCAGCATGTTCTGGCCGAGCGCCAGTTCGCCCAGGTCGGTCGAGGCGCCGTCGGCCACCACGTCGCCCTTGGCGATCTTGTCGCCGCGCTTGACGATCGGGCGCTGGTGGATGTTGGTGTTCTGGTTGGAACGCTGATACTTGATCAGGTTGTAGATGTCCACCCCGACCTCGCCGGCCTGGGCTTCGTCGTCGTTGACGCGCACCACGATGCGGGTGGCGTCCACGTAGTCGACCACGCCGCCGCGGCTGGCCGTGACCACGGTGCCGGAGTCGATCGCGGAGACGCGCTCGATGCCGGTGCCCACGTAGGCCTTCTCGGGGCGCAGCACCGGCACGGCCTGGCGCTGCATGTTGGCGCCCATCAGCGCTCTGTTGGCGTCGTCGTGCTCCAGGAACGGCACCAGCGAGGCCGCCACCGAGACGATCTGCGCCGGCGAGACGTCCATGTACTGGATGCGGTCGGCCGACACCAGGATCGACTCGCCGCGCTCGCGGGCGGAGACCAGGTCGCCGGTCAGGCGGCCCTGCTCGTCGAGCGCCGCGTTGGCCTGGGCGATCACGTACTTGCCTTCCTCGATGGCCGACAGGTAGTCGATCTCGTAGGTCACCTTGCCGTCCACCACGCGGCGGTACGGCGTCTCGATGAAGCCGTATTCGTTCAGGCGGGCATACAGGGCCAGCGAGTTGATCAGGCCGATGTTCGGGCCTTCCGGCGTCTCGATCGGGCAGACGCGGCCGTAGTGCGTGACGTGCACGTCGCGCACCTCGAAGCCGGCGCGCTCGCGCGTCAGGCCGCCCGGGCCCAGGGCCGAGACGCGGCGCTTGTGCGTGATCTCGGACAGCGGGTTGGTCTGGTCCATGAACTGCGACAGCTGCGACGCGCCGAAGAACTCCTTCAGGGCCGCGGAGATCGGCTTGGAGTTGATCAGGTCGTGCGGCATCAGCGGTTCCTGCTCGGCCTGGCCGAGGCGCTCCTTCACCGCCTTCTCGATCCGGGCCAGGCCGGTGCGGTACTGGTTCTCGGCCAGTTCGCCCACGCAGCGCACGCGCCGGTTGCCCAGGTGGTCGATGTCGTCGACCTCGCCGCGCCCGTTGCGCAGGTCCACCAGGATCTTGACCACCGCGAGGATGTCCTCGTTGGTCAGCACCATCGGGCCGGTGCTCTCGTCGCGGCCGACCTTGGCGTTGAACTTCATGCGGCCCACGCGCGAGAGGTCGTAGGTGTCCGGGTTGTAAAACAGCCGCTGGAACAGGGCCTGCACCGCGTCCTCGGTGGGCGGCTCGCCGGGGCGCATCATGCGGTAGATGGCCACGCGCGCCTGGAACTCGTCGGCGGTCTCGTCGATGCGCAGGGTCTGGCTGATGTACGGGCCCTGGTCGAGCTCGTTGGTGTAGATCACCTGCAGTTCCTGCACATGGGCCGCGCGCAGCTTCTTGAGCAGCGCCTCGGTCAGCTCGTCGTTGGCCTTGGCGATGATCTCGCCGGTGTCGGGATCGACGATGGCACGGGCCACCACGCGGCCGACCAGGAAGTCCTCCGGCACGCTGATGTGGGTGGTGCCCGATTGCTCCAGCTCGCGCGTGTGGCGCGCGGTGACGCGCTTGTCCTTGGCCACGATGACCTTGCCGGACTTGTCGGTGATGTCGAAGCGGGCCACCTCGCCGCGCAGGCGCTCGGGCACGAACTCCATCTGCGCGCCGCTGTCCATCAGGCGGAAGTTGTCGTTGACGAAGAAGTTCGCCAGGATCGACTCGGGGGTCAGGCCGATCGCCTTGAGCAGGATCGTCACCGGCATCTTGCGGCGGCGGTCGACGCGGAAGTACAGGATGTCCTTGGGGTCGAACTCGAAATCCAGCCAGGAGCCGCGGTACGGAATGATGCGGGCCGAGAACAGCAGCTTGCCCGAGCTGTGCGTCTTGCCCTTGTCATGCTCGAAGAAGACGCCGGGCGAGCGGTGCAGCTGCGACACGATCACGCGCTCGGTGCCGTTGATGATGAAGGAGCCCTTGTCGGTCATCAGGGGCACCTCGCCCATGTAGACCTCCTGCTCCTTGACTTCCTTGACCACCTTGGACTGCGGCGTGGACGACTCGCGGTCGTAGATGATCAGCTGCACCTTGGCGCGCACCGCCGAAGCGTAGGTCAGGCCGCGGGTCTGGCACTCGCGCACGTCGAAGGCGGGCTTGGCCAGGTTGTATTCGATGAACTTCATCTCGACAAAGCCGTTGTGCGAGACGATCGGGAAGGCCGCGTCGAAGGCGGCCTGCAGGCCCTCGACGGTACGCCGGGAGGGCGCCACGTCGGCCTGGAGGAAGGCGGTGTACGCGTCCTTCTGCATCTGCAGCAGGTAGGGCACTTCCAGCACGCTGTCGCGATTGCCGAAGCTCTTGCGGATGCGCTTGCGTTCGGTATAAGAATAGGCCATGGGATCTCCGGGCTATTGAGCTCTTGCGCAACTGACGCGCCCATCCCGGCGGGGGGGGAAGGGCGTTGCTTGGCGGGTTGGCCACTACCAACCATGGCGGACGGCCGTGCATTGCACACGGCCCGAACCAAGGCATCTCCTGCAGTCGGGGTCAGAAGACACTCGAAAAAACTGGCGAACCTTCAATTAGGCCAGCTCTTTCGGGTGCTTTCAGGCCACGCCTCAATAAGCACCAAAGGCTGGAGGCCCTTTGGGAGCCTCCAGCCTCGGCAGGTGGACCCGGTTACTTGAGTTCGACCTTGGCGCCGGCTTCTTCCAGCTTCTTCTTGGCCGCCTCGGCATCGGCCTTGGCAATGCCTTCCTTGACGGGCTTCGGGGCACCGTCGACCAGGTCCTTGGCCTCCTTCAGGCCCAGGCCGGTGAGCTCGCGCACCGCCTTGATGACCGACACCTTGTTGGCGCCCGCTTCCAGCAGCTGCACGGTGAACTCGGTCTTCTCCTCGGCAGCCGGGGCGGCGGCACCGCCACCGCCGGCAGCCGGAGCGGCCATGGCGGCAGCGCTCACGCCGAACTTCTCTTCGATCGCCTTGACCAGGTCATTGAGTTCCATGACCGTCATGCTGTCCAGCGCGGTCAGGAATGCGTCTTTGTCGAATGCCATTTGGTTTGTTCCTTCAATGAATGGGGTTGGATTGCTCGCTCGTCAAGCCGCTGCCGGGGCCGCCTCGTCGCCGCCGCCCTTCTGGGCAGCCAGCGCGCCCAGCACCACGGCCGTGCGCGAGATCGGCGACATCAGCAGGCCGCACAGCTGGGCCAGCAGCACTTCCTTGCTCGGGATGCTCGCCAGCTGCTTGACGCCGTTGACGTCCAGGGCCTTGCCCCCGTAGGCGCCGCCGCGAATGACCAGCTTGTCGTTGGTCTTCGCGAAATCGGCCACCACGCGGGCGGCGGCCACGGCATCCACGGAAAAGCCATAGATCAGCGGGCCGGTCATCTGGTCGGCCACCACTTCGAAGCCGCTGCCGCTCACAGCCCGGCGGGCCAGGGTGTTCTTCAGAACACTCAGGCTCACGCCCTGCTTGCGCGCATCGTTGCGCAGCTTCGTCATGTCGGCGACCGTGATGCCGCGGTACTCCGCCAACACCAGCGTCTGGGCCTGGGCGGCGAGACCGGTCACCTCTTCGACGACCGCTTGCTTCTCACTGCGATTCAGACTCAAGGTCTACTCCTTCCAAAATGCGCCGGCGGGTTGGCACCACGCGCGGCGCGCCTTTGCTGCAGCGACCAAACCTCGAGGGAACTTCTCAACTCTCTCTCGGCGGGATCGCCATCTGCGCTGGCCGGGCTGCCGGGTCGCCCCGGCGGCCGCCGATTAAGCGCATTGCTGCGCGCCAGCGGTCTTGGATGGCCTGCCGGTTCCTTGCGGATCCGGCAGCCCACCATGCCGGCCGGCCCCTTGCGGGCCTGCGCCGGAATCTCTGTCAGAGGTGCCCGGGCGATGCGCTCCCGGCACCTCGTCGCGACTAAGCCGTGATGGTCTGGGTGTCGACCCGGACGCCCACGCCCATGGTCGAGGACACTGCCACCTTGCGCAGGTACACGCCCTTGCTCGACGCCGGCTTGGCCTTGTTCAGGGCGTCGATCAGCGCCGCCAGGTTGCCCTGCAGCTTGTCGGTCTCGAACGAACGGCGGCCGATCGTGCCGTGGATGATCCCGGCCTTGTCGACGCGGAACTGCACCTGGCCGGCCTTGGCGTTCTTGACGGCCGTGGCCACGTCCGGGGTCACCGTGCCGACCTTGGGGTTGGGCATCAGGCCGCGCGGGCCCAGGATCTGGCCCAGCGTGCCGACCACGCGCATCGCGTCGGGGGCGGCGATCACCACGTCGAACGGCATGTCGCCGGCCTTGACGCGGGCGGCCAGGTCGTCCATGCCGACCACATCGGCGCCGGCGGCCTTGGCTTCCTCGGCCTTGGCGCCCTGGGCGAACACGGCCACGCGCTTGGTCTTGCCGGTGCCGTTGGGCATCACCACGGCGCCGCGAACGACCTGGTCGGATTTCTTGGCGTCGATGCCCAGCTGCACGGCCACGTCGATGGACTCATCGAACTTGGCGGTGGCGCACTCCTTGACGATGCCCAGGGCTTCGGTCAGCGGGTACAGCCGGTTGCTGTCGACCTTGCCCTGCAGGGCTTTCTGCTTCTTGCTCGGCTTGGCCATTTACACGCCCTCCACGGTGACGCCCATGGAACGGGCCGAACCCGCCAGGGTCTTGATCGCGCCTTCGAGGTCGGCGGCGTTCATGTCCTTCAGCTTGGTCTTGGCGATCTCCTCGAGCTGGGCCCGGGTGATCTTGCCGACCTTGTCGGTGGCGGGCTTGGCCGAGCCCTTGTCGAGCTTGATCGCCTTCTTGATCAGCGTGGTCGCCGGCGGCGTCTTGATGATGAAGGTGAAGCTCTTGTCCGCGTAGGCGGTGATCACCACCGGCAGCGGCAGGCCCGGCTCGACACCCTGGGTCTGGGCGTTGAACGCCTTGCAGAACTCCATGATGTTCAGGCCGCGCTGGCCCAGCGCAGGGCCGATCGGGGGCGACGGGTTGGCCTTGCCAGCCGGCACTTGCAGCTTGACAAAACCGACGATCTTCTTCGCCATGGTTCAGGTACTCCTTGCGGGTGCAAACGCCTCGGCTTTCGGGCCTCGGCTCCCCGGGGGTTGCGGCTCTGACTGCTACCGTTGACTGCCGAGCCGGAAAGGCACTCAACATCCACAGACGAGGCCCGGAACGGGCCTCGTCATCCAGTTACGTTTTCTCGACCTGCGAGAACTCGAGCTCGACCGGTGTCGCCCGGCCGAAGATGGTGACGGACACGCGCACCTTGCTCTTCTCGTAGTTGACTTCCTCGACGGTGCCGTTGAAGTCGGTGAAGGGGCCGTCCTTGACGCGCACGTACTCGCCGACCACGAACTCCACCTTGTGGCGCGGCTTCTCCACGCCCTCTTCCATCTGGCCCAGGATCTTGGCGACCTCGTCCTCGGAGATCGGCGCCGGGCGGTTCTTGGCGCCACCCACGAAGCCCGTCACCTTGTTGGTGTGCTTGACCAGGTGCCAGGTGTCGTCGTTCATCACCATCTGCACCAGCACGTAGCCCGGGTAGAAGCGGCGCTCGGAAGTGCGCTTCTGGCCGTTGCGGATCTCGACCACTTCCTCGGTGGGCACCAGGATCTCGCCAAACATGTCCTGCATGCCGGCACGGTTGATTCGCTCGCGGATGTTGCGCTCGACGGCCTTTTCCATGCCCGAGTAGGCATGGACCACGTACCAGCGCAAGTCGGGGTTGGCCGGCTTGGCGGGTGCCGCCGGCTCACCGGCTTCGCTGCGGGGCGTTTCGGTTTCGCTCATTGATTACTTCCAGCCCAGGATCAGGTCGTAGAAGACCCACTCCAGGGTCTTGTCGGTCAGCCACAGGAACAGGGCCATGATCACGACGAAGCCGAACACGTAGGCCGTCATCTGGATCGCCTCCTTGCGGGTGGGCCAGACGACCTTCTTGACTTCCTTCCAGGAATCGCGGCCGAACGCGGCAAAAGCCTTGCCCGATTCGGAGGTCATGAAGACCACGAAGGCCGCGGCCAGCGCCAGCACCAGCGCGCCCCACTGCGCCACGGCGCCCTGGCGGCCGAGCAGGTAGAAGCCGGCCAGCCCGGCAATCACCAGGGCGGCGGCCGCACCGAGCCTGGCCTTCTCGGCGCCCGTGGTGACGGTTTCAACTTGCGAAGAGGCCATGAAAGGCGTGTTCCTGCTTGTGTGTTCCACCGCTCCCTACGAACGGTGAAGCCCGTCGCTTCGGACGGGCTTGGTTGTCGTGCCCTGCGGGGCCTCGGTCGCCGCCTTCAGGTGGCAGGGGCAGTAGGAATCGAACCTACAACCTTCGGTTTTGGAGACCGACGCTCTGCCAATTGAGCTATACCCCTAATCCGCTACGCTCCAACAGGAAACGTCCCCGCTGGCGCGGGGCCGTCCCTTACTCCATGATCTTGGCGACGACGCCGGCGCCCACGGTCTTGCCGCCCTCGCGGATGGCAAAGCGCAGGCCCTCTTCCATGGCGATCGGCGCGATCAGCTTGACCGTGATCGTCACGTTGTCGCCC
>NZ_JAKFCM010000049.1:0-18609 GCF_036676645.1 Ramlibacter sp. | reverse complement strand
CCGGGGCGCGGCTGACGGGGCACCTGCTGCTCGAGGGCCGGCGTCGCAAGGCTCGCTACGGCGTGGTGACGATGTGCATCAGTGGTGGCATGGGTGCTGCCGGCCTCATCGAAATCTTCAACGGGTGACCGAACTGCTCTGTTGGTGACCTCGCAAGCTGCCTGTGCAGCCGCGGGCCGCACCTGCCGGCTCTCGGGATAGCCCGCGCCATGCAGAGTGTGATCAGCACCGTTGACGGGGGCGGTGGAGAGTTGCGGCAAGTGGCTCGGCGTTCCGTTCCTACCATGTGAACGGCCGCTCCGGGTCCGAAAGCTGCCGTCGTGCGGCTTCGCTTTCCCGCACAAGGCCTCGGGTTTACCTCGAACTGCGGCGGCCAGCCGCTCGCGCCCTGGAGTCGATTAGTCGCGCCCGGCCTCCTCGATTTTCTTGGCGAGCAACTCGGCATGCGTAAATAGCACTTCGTGGCTGCCGGGCGCCTCCGCCAGCCGGAACAGGCCCAGGCGCTCAGACAGTCGCGGATGCCAAGGCATCGAATGCGGCAGCGACACGTCCTGCTGGAAGTTGACGTAGGACTTGCCGATTTGCAATGCCGCCAACTCCGTGCGCAGCGTGACCGGCTCGATGAACGTCCGGTAGGGATGCGGATTGAGCCGAGCGTAGCTGCTCTCGGCTAGCGCGAAGTCGGCATCGTTGATGAAGACTTCGCGCCAGATCGGGAACGGCAGCATCACGGCGTTCCCATTCGCAGCGGCGATGCTCTCGAACAGCGCCTTGTAGTGCGGCGGCACCATGTCGTTCAGGCACTGGCCGTTCAACGGGACGAAGGCGTTGACGTAGATGAGCCGGCGAAGGCGCTGCGGCGCCCAGTCCGCCATCTGGCTGATCACCATGCCGGCGTAGCTGTGGCCCATCAGGCGCACGTTCTCGAGCCTCTCGCTTTCGAGGAAGTCGAGCAGTGAACGTGCAGCATCGGCCAGGCCGATGGCGGCGCGGTCGTCGCCCGGACGGTTGCCGGCCAGGGTCGGGCAGTGGACAGTGTGGCCACGGGAGCGCAGGTGCTTGGCGGTGGGCTCCAGGAGTTCGCCGCTGTGCCAGGCGCCGTGTACCAGGACGTAGGTGTCTGCCATGAGATCTCCTCTTGGGGCAGGCCCCGCACGACGCGAGGCCGGCGCGAGTCAATTTAGCCCGTCCTGCGGACGGCCGCAAAGTCGTCCAAGCTGCCTTGCGCGATCGTCGCGGCACGGCGCGACGATCAAGCCATGGACGAATCCGAAGAAGGCACTGAACAACAGGCCATCCGCGAGCCGCGTCTCGTGGCGAATGACAACATGGACCGCGACAACATTCGTACCGAGCTCTTCACGCAAGGGGTGATCAAGTACCTCACAGTGCTTCGCATCCAGCCGGGCCAGGAGGTCAAGCGCGCACTGGCGCCATGGACGCGCCGATTCGGCACGGTCGTGCCCGTCTTCACCAGCCTGGAAGCCGAGGCGAGCGATCTGCTCGACGCGCCCGAGGAGGCAGCGCACTGGCTGCGGGAGCATCCGCTGCTGTGCTGCGCGGTACCGGTGATGGATGACTTGTTGATAGCGGCCCGTGGAATGACGGCACAGGCCGCAACCTCCGGGATCACGCGCGCCGCGCGGGAACTGGCCTATGCTGCTGCCGCACTCGCGGTGGCCGCGTCCCAACGCTGGCCTGGCGCGCAGATCCCCTGGGCCGATCCGAAGAACCGGCCGACGCTGCGCCTGGTCGCGCAGGCCATCGATTTCGCGCTGGCGGCACAGGACCACGAGCGCGCGCTCGCGTGGATGCGATGGATGCTGGGGCGCGACGCGGACGACGCTGAACTCCTTGCGCCAGCCGGACGCATCCGGACCCCTGAGAGAAGACCTGCCGTGCCGCCCGGCCGGTGGAGGGCACGTTAGCAGCCCACGCAGGCGTCCGGCCCCTGGCTCGATGTCCGGTTCGCGGTCGGAACCTGTTGGTGAGAAACCGGGGCACGAGCGGATCCAGCGATCAGTCCATCCGCCGGCCGAGTCGGCGACTGGCCCTCGAAATGGCGTAGTTCACGGAGCAGTACAGCACCGCTACCGCCAGGTACACAGGGACGAGCGATCGGTAGTTGGCGATCAGCACCTTGGCGTTCTGCATCAGTTCGCCGTACGTGACGACGTAGCCGAAGGTGGTGTCCTTGACCACGATGACCAGCTGGGCCACCAGTGCCGGGACGATGTAGCGCAGCGCCTGGGGAAAGACGACATGGGCGAAGACCCGTGCTTCATCGAGGCCCAGGGCCCGGGCCGCGTCGGTCTGGCCGCGGGGAACGGCGAGCACGCCGGCGCGGTACACCTCGGCCACCACGGCGGCGGTACTGAGTCCCACGGGCAAGGTCAGCATCCAGTAGGCGCTCATCCTGATCCCGGCCGACGGGAGCACCAGGAAGCACACGTAGATGAGCAGCAGGGTCGGCACGCCGCGCAGGAACTCGATGACCGCGACGGCCGGCCAGCGCACGAGCCGCAGCCGCGACAGGCGGCCGAGCATCAGCACCAGTCCGACGACCAGCGCGATGACGGCCGCCGCTGCCGCCGACTTGAGCGTGCCGAGCAGGCCCTGCGTCAGGAAGGACCAGGTGGTCTTCCAGGCGAAGAATTCCCACAGCCGGCCTTCGAACTGGCCCGCGGCATGGAAGCCGTACACGACACCGGCGAGCAGCACCAGGAGCAGCGCCGCGACGGCCACGCTCATGGCCCGGGTGGCGGCCTGCGCCCTGGGGCCCAGGTCGCCGTAGAGCACGTCTTCCAGGGCGCGGCTCATCGCAGGATCCGCATCTTCTTTTCCAGTGCGGCGCCCGCCCAGGCAATGAGCAGGCCCGACGCCAGGTACATCGCCGCAGCCACGGCGAACGCCGCGATCCCGGCGGCGGAGTCGTTGGCGATCCTGGCCACCAAAGCTGTAAGTTCCCGCTCCGGGACGGGCACCTGGGACGCCAGGGACGTCGACAGCATCAGCGCGATGAGCAGAGAGGTCATGGGTTGTACGACCGAGCGCAGCGCCTGCGGCAGCACGATCGAGGCGATGACGGTCAGCGGACGCATGCCCAGGCTGCGTGCGGCCTCGACCTGGCCGTCACCGACGGTGTTGATGCCCGTGCGCAGATAGTCCGCCGTGAAGGCGGAGCACACCAGGGCCAGGGTCAGGATCACGCTCGGTTCGTAGTCGATCACGACCTGAAGATCGGGCAGTGCGAACACGATGAAGATCAGCAGCGCAACGGCCGGGATGTTGCGGAAGACCTCGACGTAGCCGGTCAGCACGAAACGAAGCGGCCGCAGCGGCAGGAGCCGGGCCACGGCCACGACAACGCCCAGGGCGAAGCCGGCCACGAACGACAGGATCGTGAGCTTCCAGGTCAGAAAAAGGGCCTGCCCGAAGGCAGGCCCGTAGTCGGCCAGTAGCCGGAAGACACTGCCCATGGATCAGGGAATCGGCGGCGGCGTCGGAACGTTCGTGCTGCCGGTGCGCTGCCCTATGCTCACGGTCCACAGCCTGGCCCAGGTGCCATCCGCTTCGATCTTCTTCAGGAAGCCATTGACGAAGGCCACGCCATCCGAACCCTTGGGCAGCCCGATGCCGTACGGGTCTTGCGGGCCGAAGGGCGCGCCGGCCAAGCGCGACTCGCCGGTGCCGAGGCTCAGGACATTGAGCAGCAGCGTGTGGTCGGTCACGTAGGCATCCACGCGTCCCTGCCGCAGCGCGTCGACGGCTTCCTGGTGCGTCTGGAACTCCTGCACGATCGCCTTGGGCGCGAACTGCGCAAGGATGGCGGGTCCCGTCGATCCCGCCTGGGTGGCGGCCTTCTTCCCGGCGAGGTCCTGGTACGACTGGATCGCCTTGTTGTTCGACTTGACCAACACCCCTGCCTGCGAGGTGTAGTAGGGGCCGGCGAAGGAAATCTTCTCTGCACGGGCAGGGGTGATGGAATAGGTGGCCAGCACCACGTCCACCTGGTCGTTGATGAGCACCTGCTCGCGCGTGGACGAGGTGACCTGCGTGAACTTGTATCTGGACCCATCGCCCAGGATGTAGCGCGTGAGGAGCTGGGCCAGGCCCGCATCGAATCCGCGGATCCTGCCGTCCTTTTCGTTGAGCAGCGAGAAGAGGTTCGACGTCTGGGTGCCGCCAAGGCGCAGCATGCCGGCTTGCTTGATCCTGCTGGCCCATTGGCTAGCCGCGATCGTCGCGGCGTCGGAAACGGGCCCCTGGGCGACGAGTGAGTCGAACGCTGCCGCATCGATGGGCGTGCCTTGTGCGAAAACCGGCGCACCGGTCGCCAATGCCAGTGCGGCCACGGTGGCCTTCAGGACGGATGGGATCGACATGGATTCTCTCGGTTGGTGTGTAGCGCCAGCGAATGTATAGCAGTCCCGCGCGGACGTGCACGCAGGAAAGCGCGAGAGGCTGTGTGCAATTCGAACGTCGTTCAGGCCGCGCGGGCCGACGCCCTCGAGCTGGCACTGGGGCGTCTTGACCCCTTCCCGCGCGACGCGCCGGTCCGGGCGAGGGAGGCAGCCTCCAGGCGCACGCTCTGAAGGAAACGCTGCACGGCGTTGCTGGGCTGCGCATCCGTCCAGAGCAAGCCAACCGGTCCCAGGGCCTGCCGCATGGGCAGCGGCAGGATGGCCAGGGAGCCGAAGCGCTCGTAGTGCTGGGCGAGCTGGTGCGACACCACGCTGACCATGTCGCTCTCGCGCAGCAGGGTCTCGTTGATCACCAGCGACACCGACTCGATCTGCTCGAGCGGCATCCGCGTGTTGCTGGCCGCGAACTCCGCTTCCAGGCGCACGCGCATCGGAATGCCGGGCAGGGGCAGGATCCACGGGTAGGCGGCCGCGTCCGCCAGCGTCAGGCGCGACTGTTTCTGCAGCAGGGGGTGGCCGGGTCGCACCACGGCGCGCACGGGCTCCTCGTACAGGGCCTCCGACCGGAACTCGGGCCCGAGGGCCTGGCCGTGCAGGCGGCCGATCACGCAATCGAGCTCATGCCGGCGCAGCTGGGGTAGCAGGTTGTCGAGCGAATCCTCGTGCAGCCGAATCTGCAGCCGGGGCGCTTCCTGCCGGCAACGCAGGATCGCGCGCGGCACCAGCAGCGGCGCCACTGCACGCAGCACGCCCACGCGCAGCAACCCCGAGCTGCCGGCCTGGATGGCTTCCAGTTCCTTGCCGGTGCGCAGGCTGTCGCCGAGCACGCGCTCGGCATAGCGGAGCAGCACCTCGCCGTGCACGGTCAGCCGCAGCGGCCGCTCGCGCGTGAACAGCGCGCAGCCCGCCTGCTCCTCGAGCTCGCGCAGCCACTTGGACAGCGCGGGCTGCGTGAGGTGCATCCGCGCGGCCGTTTCGCTCTGGCTGCCCGTGCGCACCAGCTCCCGGAACACCTCCAGGTGCCGGATGCGCAGCCGCAACAGCCAGGACGCGGGTTGGTCGACTATAACCATAAATATATGGATCCCAAAGATATTGTTCCTGGACTTTATAGCACCGCGGCCGAGAATGAGCGTCCATGACTGCCTTGCGACAGCCAGCCCGAGCGCCCAATTTCCTGCTGATCGTCACCGACCAGCAGCGATGCGACCACGTAGGCGCGTACGGCAACCCCGTGCTGAGGACGCCCCACATCGACCGCATCGCCTCCCGCGGCTGGCTCGCGGAGCGCTTCTACGTCGCCTCGCCCGCGTGCATGCCGAACCGGGCCAGCCTGATCACGGGCCGCCTGCCTTCCCTTCACGGGGCGCGGCACAACGGCATCCCGCTGTCGCTGGGAGCGACGACCTTCGTCGAGCTGCTGCGGGAAGCGGGTTGGCGGACCTCGCTGGTGGGCAAGTCGCACCTGCAGAACATGTGCGGGCTCCCGGCGGCCTGGCCGCCCTCGGCGCAGCGGCTGCCGCGCGAGGCGACGGCCGAGGTGCCTGGCGACTACTGGCAGGAGTGGGGCCCGCACTGGCGCGACGACGCCGGGCACGAAATGACCCTGCCGTTCTACGGCTTCCAGGACGTGGCGCTGGCGGTGGACCACGGCGACCAGGTGCAGGGCCACTACTGGCGCTGGCTGCAGGCGAAGCACCCGGAGGTCGCGGCGGTCGCCGGCCCCGACCACGCGCTCCCGGCGCCGGGCTGGCGACTCACCGAGGCCCGGCAGGCCTGGCGCACCCGTGTGCCGGAAGAGCATTCCTGCACCAGCTGGATCGCCGACGAGACGATCCGGCGGCTGCGCGAGTCGGCGGCCACCGGCGCGCCGTTCTTCCTGCAGGCGAGCTTCCCCGACCCGCACCATCCGTTCACCCCGCCCGGCCGCTTCTGGGGCATGTACCAGCCGGAGAACGTGGACCTGCCCGCCTCGTTCCATGCCTCCATCCACCCGCCGCCGCACGTGGCCTGGCTGCGTGCGCAACGCGATGCGGCCCGGGCGGTCAAGCACACGCCGGCGGCGTTCGCGTGCGACGAGCGCGAGGCGCGCGAGGCGATCGCCCTGAACTACGGCTCGATCGCGCACATCGACGATGTGATCGGCCGGATGCTGGCGGCGCTGGAACAGCTGGGCCTGGCCGACGACACGGTCGTGATCTTCACCAGCGACCACGGCGACTTCCTGGGCGACCACCAGCTGCTGCTCAAGGGCCCGCTGCACTACCAGAGCCTGATCCGCACGCCCCTCATCTGGGCCGACCCGAGCGCGCCGCAACCGCGGCGCAGCCAGGCCCTGTGCTCCACCATCGACCTGGCGCCCAGCATCCTGGCCCGCGCCGGGGTGCCGGGCTTCAACGGCATGCAGGGGCAGGTGCTGCCCTGCGTGCCGGTCGAGGCCGCGCCCCCGGAGCGGCACAGCGTGCTGCTGGAAGACGAGGTGCAGCGCGTTCTGTTCGGTTTCGATGCGCCGCCGCGCCTGCGCACGCTGGTCACCGCGCGCTGGCGGCTGACCGTGTTCGCCAACGCCTCCTGGGGCGAGCTGTACGACCTGGAATCCGACCCGCACGAGCTGCACAACCTGTGGGAGGACGCCAGCCATCGCGCGACCCGGGGTGAACTCATGACCGAACTGGTGAGGCAGATGACCCGTCACGGGGACACCAGCCCCTACCCGAGCGCACTGGCCTGACCGGCACTGTTTTCCCAACCCGCGCCTTGACCCACCGCGCGCATACCAGAAGGAGACTCCCATGAAGAGGAAGTGGATCCCCGCCGCTTGCGCGGCCATCCTCGCGGTGGCTGCCAGCACCGCCGTCGCCGAGACCAAGCTGCTGTTCAGCACGTTCTTTCCGGCGCAGCACCCGCTGGTCAAGCGGGTGCTGCAGCCCTGGGCAGCCAACGTCCAGCAGGCCACCGGCGGCAGCGTGGTCGTCGAGTTCTCCCCGACCAGCCTGGCGCCGCCGCCCGGCCAGCTGGACATGGTCTCCAAGGGGATCGCGGACGTCACCGTGCAGTTCGCCGGCGTGGTGCCCAACCGCTTGACCAGCCTGCTGGTCACGGAAGTGCCGGGACCGGTGTCCACCTCGGAAGCGATGTCGGTCGCGCTCTGGCGCACCCACGAGAAGTTCCTCGCCAAGGCGGACGAGCACAAGGGCGTCAAGCTGCTGTCGGTGTTCGCGCTGCCGCCGCAGGGCATCTACGGGACGCGGGACGAGCCGATCACCAGCATCGAGCAGCTCAAGTCGGCCAAGATCGCCACCACGCCCGGCACCGCGGCGCGCGCCTACGGGGCCGTGACGTCCGGCGTCGTGGCAGGGCCCGCCGTGCGCTACTTCGAGCTGGTGTCCAAGGGCATGGTCGACGCGTACGTGTCGGTCACGCCGCTGGACGTGGTGGGCTTCAACCTGGCGCGCTACACCAGGACCGGGATGACCCTGCCGACCTTGGGCACCGCCGGCTCGTTCTCGCTGGTCATGAGCGAGTCCAAGTGGAACAAGCTGACACCGGCCGAGCAGGCGGCCATCGCCAAGGTCAGCGGCGAGGCGTTCGCGCGCACCATGTCGGCCCTCGACACCGCCAACAAGGCGGCCATCAAGGCCATGCAGGACCAGGGCACGAAGTTCGTCGAACCCCCGCCCGCGCTGGTCCAGGACCTGGGCAGGGCCTTCGCCTTCCTCGAGAAGGAGTGGATCGCCGAGGTGGGCAAGCGCGGCGTCGACGGGGCTGCCGCCGCCGAGTTCTACCGCGCCGAGCAGAAGCGAGCCGGAGCCGGACAGTGAGCCAGCGCCCGACGGTCCCCGAGCGCACCAGCGGCTGGCTGGAAACGCTGGGCGCCGTCGCGCTGTTCGCGATGATGGCGGTCACCTTCGTCGACATCGCCGGGCGATTCCTGCTGCACCGGCCGCTGCCGGGCAGTACCGACCTCGTGCAGGTGCTGCTGCTGCTGACCGCCGGCTGCACCCTGCCGGCGGTTACCTGGCGCGGCGAGCACCTGAGCATCGGCCTGTTCGACGGCGCCCGGCCGACGCTGCGGGAGCGCGCGCGCCGTGCCATCGTGGCCGCCGTGCTGGCCCTCACGTTCTCCGCGCTGGCCCTGCTGCTGTGGCGCCACGCCGGCGACACGGTCACCAACGGCGACGTGATCGGCTACCTGCGACTGCCCGTCGCCCCGTTCGTGTACGCGCTGAGCGCACTGTGCCTGGTGGCCGCAGCCGTGGGCGCGGCGCTCGTGCCGCGCGCGTTGCGCCGCAGCCCCGAAGACACCGTTGCCAGCGCGCCGCTGGAGCACACCGGAGCCGCGACGTGATCGCCTCGCTCGCGGGCTTCGCCTCGCTGTTCGCCCTGTGCTTCGCCGGCATCCCACTGGCGATCGCCATGCTGATCGTCGGCGTGGTCGGCTTCATGCTGTTCCGCGGCAGCGAGGCGGCGCTGGCCGTGGCCGCACAGCAGATCACCGACGCCTTCACCAGCCACGGCCTGTCCGTGATCCCGCTGTTCATCCTGATGGGCACCTTCATCCACCGCGCCGGACTGGCGGACGAGCTGTTCGCCACCGCCCGGGCGTGGCTGGGCCATCTGCGCGGCGGGATGGCGCACGCCGCCATCGGTGCCTGCGGCGGTTTTTCCGCCGTGTGCGGCAGCTCGATCGCGACTACCGCCACCATGGCGCGCGTGTCGCTGCCGCAGATGAAGCGCTACGGCTACGACGACGGCTTCGCCTGCGGCACGATCGCCGCCGGCGGCACGCTCGGCATCCTGATTCCGCCCAGCGTGCCGCTGGTGATCTACGGCATCCTGACCGAATCCGACATTACCAAGCTGTTCATGGGCGGCCTGCTGCCAGGGCTGCTGCTGGCCGCGCTCTACATGGTGACGGCGTGGATCGTGGTGCGGATCAAGCCCACGCACGGTCGCCCGGCCGAGAAGCTGGCCCTGCGCGAGCGACTGCAAACCCTCGGCCGCACCTGGGCGGTGCTGGCCCTGTTCCTGGGCGTGCTGGGCGGCATGTACTTCGGCGTGTTCACGCCCACCGAAGGTGCCGGCTTCGGTGCCGCCGGGGCCTTCCTGTTCATGGTCATGCGCGGCAAGGCCAAGCCGGCGGTAGTGCGCGCGGCGCTGATCGAAGCCGGCCGCACCACGGCGGCGCTGCTGATGGTGACCGCTGCGGCGATGGTGTTCAACAACTTCCTCACCATCGCCGGCCTGACCACCGTGCTGGTCGAATGGGTGCAGGGCCTGGACGTGTCGCCGCTCGGGATCATCGTGGCGATCTGCCTGATCTACGTCCTGCTGGGCTGCGTGTTCGACAGCCTGGCGGCCATGTTCCTGACGGTGCCGGTGTTCTTCCCCGTGATCATGGGGCTGGGACTGGACCCGATCTGGTTCGGCGTGCTGGTGGTGATCGTGGTCGAGCTGGGCCTGATCACGCCTCCGGTGGGCATGAACGTGTTCGTCGTCAAGGCGCTCGTGCCCGACGTCGGCATGTGGCGCATCTTCGCCGGCGTCATGCCCTTCGTCGTCGCCAACGTGGTGTGCCTGGTGCTGGTGATCGCCTTCCCGGCCATCGCCACCCTGCTGCCGGGTTTCGTGAAGTAGCTTGTTCCTGGAGGAAATGGAAATGAAGGGTCAGTGGATCGACGTCCGCGCCGCCGATGGTGGCCAGTTCCGCGGCTACCTGAGCCTGCCGCGGCAGGGCAGCGGCCCCGGCCTGGTGCTGTGCCAGGAGATCTTCGGCGTCACGGCGGGCATCCGCGAACTGGCCGACCTGTACGCGGAGGAAGGCTACGTGGTGCTGGCGCCGGACCTGTTCTGGCGGCTGGAGCCCGGCCTGGAGCTCGGCGAGGCCGACGTGCAGCGGGCGATGGGCTACGCCCAGCGCTTCGACGCGAAGCTCGGTGTGCAGGACATCACCGCGTGTGCGGCCGCCTTGCGCGACCATCCGGCCTGCAAGGGCCGCATCGGCGTGCTGGGGCATTGCCTGGGCGGCCGCATGGCGGTGCTCGCCGCCGCGTCCGGCGCATTCGATTGCGCGGTCAGCTACTACGGTGTCGGCATCGACGCGGTGCTGCCGCAGGTGGGCGGCATCCAGATGCCGATGGTGCTGCACTTCGCCGGCGAGGACCGGCTGGTCAAGCCCGAGGCGGTCTCGACGATCCGCGCCCACTTCGCCGGTCGCCACGACGTCGAGGTCTACGTCTATCCGGGCGTGGACCACGCCTTCGCCAGCCCCGGGCGCCACAGCTTCGCCAAGCAGGCCAGCGACATGGCGCACACGCGCTCGCTGGCGCTGCTGCGCCGGGTGATGGGCCCGCACTACGACCTGAACGCGCTGTGGGAGGCGCACCGCGCCTGCGAGTTCGAGACGCGCGACGCCGACGCCACCATCGCCACCATGGTGGAGGAGCCCTACGTCAACCACATCCCGACCATGACCGGTGGCTATGGCCGCAAGCTTCTGCACCGCTTCTACCGCGACCACTTCATCCCGAAGTCGCCCAAGGACAGCCGAGCCATCCCGATCTCGCGCACGCTGGGCGTGGACCGGGTGGTCAACGAGGTGCTGTTCTGCTTCACGCACGACACCGAGATCGATTGGATGCTGCCCGGCGTGCCGCCCACGGGCAAGTACGTCGAGGTCGGCCTGGTGGGGATCATCACCTTCCGCGGCGACCGCCTGATGAACGAGCACATCTACTGGGACCAGGCCTCGGTGCTGGTGCAGGTCGGGCTGCTCGATCCCAAGGGGCTGCCCGTGGTGGGCCGCGAGGCGGCGCGCAAGCTCATGGATCCCAGCCTGCCGTCCAACACGTTGATCGCCGGATGGCCGGAGGCGCCCCGTGGCTGAGCGCCTGAAGGATGCCGTGGTGCTGCTCGCCGGGGCCGGCGGGGGCATAGGCCGCGCACTCACCCAGGCCCTCCTTGCCGCCGGCGTCGCCGAGATCGTCTCGGCCGGCCGCGACCATCCGCCGGCGCACGAGCGCGTGCGCGAAGAGATGGTGGACATCACCCACCTGCCCACCGTGCGGGTGCTCGCCGAACGTCATGCCGCCCGCGTGACCGTGGTGATCGCCTGCGCGGGCGTCAACGCCAACCAGCGCCTCTTCACGCCGGGCTTCGAGGCCGCGGCCCGGCGCGAGATGGAGGTGAACTATTTCGGCCTGCTGAACCTTGCCGCGGCTTTCGGCCCGGTCCTGCAGGCGCGCGGCAGCGGGCTCTTCGTGCACCTGCTCACGTTCCTGAGCCACGTCAACCTGCCGTTGATGGCCGGCTACTGCGCGAGCAAGGCGGCCGCCCACTCGCTGACACAGGCGCTGCGCGCCGAGCTCGGGCGCAGCGGAGTGCGGGTCTGTGGTGTCTATCCGGCCGTGGTGGACACGGCCATGAGCCGCGACATCCCGGGCCCCAAGCTGGCCCCGGCGGAACTCGCGCAGGCGCTGGTGCAGGCGATCGAGGAAGGCGCCGAGGACGTGTATCCCGGAGCGGCCGCGGAAGCCTACCGCCTGTACACCGCCGACCCCAAGGCCGCCGAGCGCCGGATGGCGGCGCGCCTGGCATGAGAAAGGAAGCGCCCGTGCACACCACCGCCAGCGTCAACGGCTGCAACTTCCGCTGCGAGCTGCGCGGCGACGGGCCGCCGATGGTGTTCATCCATGGCGAGATCCACGGCATGGACTACTGGGAGCACCAGATGGCGGAGTTCTCGCGCGACTTCCGCTGCCTGGCCTACGACCGCCGCGGCCATGCCGGCACGCCGGCCACGCCCTTCGGCTACTCGGTGGCCAACCAGGCGCGCGACCTGCAGGAGCTGATGGACCACTTCGGGATGGAGCAGGCGATCATCGTCGCGCTGGCCTTCGGCACCACCATCGCGGCGACCTTCGCCGTCGACCACCCCCAGCGCGTTCGCGGCCTGGTGATCGCGGCGTGGAGCGAGCTGCACGACGCGCGCTCCTACCTGCGGCGCTGGGAGCAGTCCGGCGTGCGCGCCGCGCAGGCGCTGGAAGCGGGCGGCCGCCAGGCACTGGTGGAGCTGCTGCGTGCCGAGGGCGGCGACACGATGTTCAAGGTGATCCCGCCGCGCGGCTCGCCGCTGCGGGAGCCGGCCATCCGGCTGCTGGCCAGCCACCCGGCGGACGAGTACCGGCGCGGCATGCTGGAGATGGCCGCCTCGGTGCCGGTGCTGGTGCCGCGCTTGCGCGAGCTCGACATCCCGGTGCTGGGCCTGTGCGGTACCGAGGACCCCTTTCCCGACCAGCCGCAGCAGCTGGCCGGCATGCGCCGCTTCGAGGAGGCGGACCCCATTCCCGAAGCCGGGCGCTTCCTGCACTGGGAGCAGCCGGCCGCCTTCAACCGCCGGATCCGGCAATTCATCGAGGAACGACTATGAAGGACGACAGCCGCTACGACAGCTACCGCGAGGACGTGCCCGGCCGCGCGAACGTGGAGGACACGCCGGAGCTCATCGAGTACTACCGCCAGCTGGAGCGGTGGGACGCCGGCGCGCTGTGGACCGTCGCCAACAAGATCGAGCCCTGGGAGCCGAAGTCCGAGTCGGTGCCGGTGGTGTGGCGCTACCGTGACCTGCGCGAGCACGTGCTGCGATCGGTGGAGCTGGTGACGCCGGAGAAGGCGGGCCGCCGTGTCATCTACCTGAACAACCCGGGCCGGCGCGACGTGTCCGCCGCCGTCGGCTGGCTCTACTCGGGCCTGCAGGTGATGCATCCCGGCGAATGCGCCTCCACCCACCGCCATTCGGCCTCGGCACTGCGCTTCATCATGGAAGGCAGCGGTGCCTACACCATCGTCGATGGCCACAAGATGACCCTGGGAGCCAACGACTTCGTGCTCACGCCCAACGGCACCTGGCACGAGCACGGCGTGGACAGCGCCGGCACGCCCTGCATCTGGCAGGACGGGCTGGACATCCCCTTCGTCAATGCGATGGAGGCCAACTTCTACGAGGTGCACCCGGACTTGCACCAGGATGTCACGCACCCGGTCGACCTGCCCACCGCCACCTGGTCCGGCACCGCGCTGCTGCCGCACGCGCACGGCTGGACCAAGCCCTACTCGCCGCTGTTCAAGTACGAGTGGGGTTCGACCTACGACGCGCTGCGCCAGCTCGCCGGCGTGAGCGAAGGCTCACCCTACGACGGCGTGCTGATGCACTACGTCAACCCCGTGACCGGCGGCCCGGTGATGCCCACCATGGGTGCCAGCATGCAGCTGCTGCGCCCCGGCCAGCACACGCTGGCGCACCGCCACACCGGCAGCTTCCTCTACCACGTCGCCAAGGGCCAGGGCTACTCCGTCATCGGCGGCAGGCGCTTCGACTGGCAGGAGCGCGACATCTTCTGCGTGCCTTCCTGGGCCTGGCACGAGCACGCCAATCTGTCGGTCACCGACGACGCCTGCCTGTTCTGCTTCAGCGACCTGCCGGTCATGAAGGCCCTGCATCTGTACCGCGAGCAGCCGCTGGCGGACAACGGCGGCCAGCAGAAGGTCCTCTCCACCTGATCCAACACCAAGGTTTCCCATGCGACTCGTTACCTACCGTGCCTCCATCGTCGACGCCGCCCGCCTGGGCGTTGTGCAGGGCGATGAAATCGTCGACGTGCAGCGCCTGGCCGCCACGCGCGGCGAGGTGCTGCCCGCCTCCATGCTGGAGCTGATCGACCTGGGCCCGTCCGGGCTGAAGGCCCTGCAGCGCCTGGTGGCTGCCTGCGAAGGCGTGTGGCCGGCCGGCGCCGCCGTGCCGGCGGTCAACGTGCAGCTGCTCGCGCCCATTCCGCGGCCGCGCAAGAACATCTTCGGCATCGGCCTGAACTACGTGGAGCACGTGGCCGAATCCAGTCGCACGCTGGACACCGCCAAGGAGCTGCCCAAGCAGCCGGTGATCTTCTCCAAGCCGCCCACCACCGTGATCGGCCCCGGCGAGCCGATCCAGCACAACGCCAAGCTGACGCAGCAGCTGGACTGGGAGGTGGAACTGGCCGCCATCATCGGCCGCCGTGCCAGCCGCGTCAGCAAGGAGAGCGCGCTGCAGTACGTGTTCGGCTACAGCGTGATGATCGACGTGAGCGCGCGCGACAACCGGCGCGCCGGCCAGTGGATCTATTCCAAGGGCATGGACAGCTACGGCCCGTTCGGCCCGTGCATCGTCACGGCAGACGAGATCCCCGATCCGCAGTGCCTGGACCTGTGGCTCACGGTGAACGGGGTGGAGAAGCAGCGCTCCAACACCCGCCACATGCTGTTCAAGGTGGACCACCTCGTCGCCGACATCAGCGCCGGCATCACGCTGGAGCCGGGCGACATCATCGCCACCGGCACGCCCGAAGGCGTGGGCGCGGGCCGCAACCCGCAGGAGTGGCTCGAGCCCGGCGACGTGGTGGTGGCTGCGGTGGAGAAGATCGGCGAGATCCGCCATCCCGTGGTCGCCGCCTGAAGGAGGAAAGCCCCATGCTGAACCTGCCCAAGTTCAAGGTCGCCGCCGTGCAGGCGGCACCGGTGTTCCTCGACACCCGCGCCACCATCGACAAGGCCTGCAGCCTGATCCGCGAAGCGGCAGGGAAGGGCGCCGCGCTGGTGGTCTTCCCCGAGGTATTCGTACCGGCCTATCCGTACTGGAGCTGGGTCGGCAATCCGGTGGCGGCCAGCCCTTGGTTCCAGAAGCTGTGCGAGGCAGCCGTCGAAGTGCCCGGCCCCGAGATCGCGCGCGTGGCGCAAGCCGCGCGCGACTGCGGCGTGCACGTGGCCATCGGCATCAACGAGCGCTCCTCGCGCAGCGTGAGCCTGCTGTACAACACCATGCTGTTGATCGGGCCGGACGGGGTGCTGCTCAACCGGCACCGCAAGCTGGTGCCGACCTGGGCCGAGAAGCTGACCTGGGCCCCCGGCGACGGCTCCGGCCTGCGGGTGCAGAAGACGTCCGTCGGTCCCGTCGGTATGCTGGCCTGCGGCGAGAACACCAACACGCTGGCGCGCTTCTCGCTGCTGTCGCAGGGCGAACTGGTGCACCTGGCCAGCTACATCTCGCTGCCGGTGGCGCCGCCCGACTACGACATGGCCGAGGCGATCAAGCTGCGCGCCATGGCGCACTCGTTCGAGGGCAAGGTCTACACGGTCGTCTCCTGCTCGACCATCTCGCCCGCGATCGTCGAGCAGATGGACAAGGCCTTCCCCGGCTCGCGCGAGCTGTTGGCGCGAAAGAACGGCGCCTGGTCCGGCGTGATCGGCCCCGACGGGCGCGTGGTGGGCGAGCCGCTGATCGACGAGGAGGGCATCGTCTATGCCGACCTCGACCTCGCGCGCTGCATCCAGCCGCGCCAGATGCACGACATCACCGGCAACTACAACCGCTTCGACATCTTCGACCTGCGGGTCGACCGCCGGGGCCTGCAGTCGGCCAGCTTCGCCGATGCCGCGGCCGACGCCTTGCCGGACCTGCTGTCGTCGGCCGAACCGCTGCCACTGACCGGAGTCCGCTCATGACGCAACCCTCGACGTTCCGCATCGGGCAGATCGTGCCGTCGTCCAACACCACGATGGAGACGGAAATCCCGGCCATGCTGCTGGCCCGCCAGGCCGTGCGGCCCGAGCGCTTCACCTTCCATTCCAGCCGCATGCGGATGAAGAAGGTGGTGAAGGAGGAACTGGAGGCCATGGACCGCGACAGCGACCGCTGCGCACTGGAACTGAGCGACGCCCGGGTGGACGTGCTCGGCTACGCCTGCCTGGTCGCGATCATGAGCATGGGCCTGGGCTACCACCGCCAGTCCGAGCAGCGCCTGCACCAGCGCACGCTGGACAACGGCGCCGAGGCGCCGGTCGTGACCAGCGCCGGCGCCCTGGTCGAGGGCTTGCAGGCGCTGGGTGCCCGGCGCATCGTGGTGGTGTGTCCCTACCTGAAGCCGCTGACGCAGCGGGTCGTCGACTACCTCGTGGCCGAAGGCTTTGAGGTGCTGGACCACGTGGCGCTCGAGATCCCGGACAACCTCGAGGTCGGCCGGCACGACCCCCAGCGCCTGCTGGACATCTACAAGCGCCTGGACCGCAAGGGGGCCGACGCGATCGTGCTGTCGGCCTGCGTGCAGATGCCGTCCCTGCCCGTGATCGCGCAGGTGGAGGCTGAAGCCGGGATTCCGGTGGTGTCCGCCGCCGTCTGCACCACCTACGCCATGCTCAGGCGCCTGGGCCTGGAAACCGTCGTGCCGCAGGCAGGTGCCCTGCTGAGCGGCAAGTATTGATCGTCTGGAGGCTTCCCATGAGCATCGCACGCCGCACCCTGCTTTCCCTTCTTGCACTGCCGGCCCTGTCGCCGCTGGCCGCGCTGGCGCAAGACGGCTTTCCGCGCAAGCCCGTCAAGATCATCGTCAACTTCGCTGCCGGCGGTCCGCTGGACGTGATGGCCCGCGTGCTCGGCGAGCAGCTGTCGGGGCGGGTCGGGCAGCCGGTGGTGGTGGAGAACATCACCGGCGCGAACGGCAATCTCGGGGTCCAGTCGCTGCTGCGCGCCGACCCGGACGGACACACCTTGCTGTTCACCGCGGAGACCGCGATCACGGTCAGTCCGCTCCTGTATAGGAGCCTGGGCTACGACCCGCTGGCGGACATGGCGCCGGTGCGGCTGGTGGGCGCCTTCGAGCAGGTCCTCACTGTGCCGGCTGCGAGCGGCATCCGCACGGTGGATGAACTGGTGGCCAAGGCCAAGCAGTCGCAACTGAGCTACGCCTCGGCCGGCAACGGCAGTCCCGGCCACCTGGCCTTCGTCGCCTTCGCGCAGCGGGCCGGCATCCGCGCGACGCACGTTCCCTACCGGGGCAACGCTCCGGCGGTCAACGACCTGCTGGCGGGGCATGTGGACGCGGCGTACGTGGTCATCGGGGGCGTGCGTCCGCACCTGCAGTCGGGCAAACTGCGGGCGCTGGCGGTGTCGGGCAAGGAGCGCTCGCCCGAGATGCCGGACGTGCCCACGCTGGAGCAGGCGGGCTTCCCGGGCTTCAACCTGTCCTACGGTTACGTGATCACGGTGCCCAAGGACACGTCCAGGGATATCCAGGACTACTGGCAGAAGCACCTCGGCCAGGCGCTGGGTGCGCCTGCGCTGGTCGACCGGTACCGGCAGCTGGACACGCGGATGATCAACGCCGACGGCGCGGCCGCGAGGACCTGGCTGGCGCAAGCCTCGGGGCGCTGGAAGACGGCACTCGCCGACGGCGCAGTCAAGGTCGAGTAGTCCGCGAGAGGGGCCGCGCGTTCCGCACCCAGGTAGCGGAAGACGCGGCGAGCTCGCTTGGGGAACTGCTGCGGGCCTTCCGCAATGCATGCGCTGCCCTGGACGGCTGCTTCGGCAGCCGGGCGGTCAACTAGGGGCGTTTGAACCTCTTGCGCGCCTCTTCCACTTGCGCTCGGGTCACGCACCCTTCGACATGGTCGTTCACCAGCCCCATCGCCTGGATGAGGGCATGCATGGTGGTCGGGCCGACGAATTTCCAGCCCCGCCTTTTCAAATCCCTGGACAGGTCACGCGAAGACCGCGAGACCGACACGAAGCGATGCGCGTGGAGTTCATGCGCAGCGGGCTCGAAGCTCCAGAAATACGCGGCCAGGGTGCCCGCTTCCTGGACCAGCTCGCACGCACGCCGCGCGTTGTTGATCACGGCTTCGATCTTGCCGCGGTGGCGCACGATCCCTGCATTGGCAAGCAGGTGCGCGACGTCCTCTTCGTCGAAGCTCGCGACCTCGCGGAAGTCGAATCCCTTGAACGCCGCGCGAAAGTTCTCTCGCTTGTCGAGGATCGTCCGCCAGCTCAACCCCGACTGGAATCCCTCGAGGCTGACCTTTTCGAACAGCCGATGGTCATCAGCCACAGGGAAGCCCCACTCGTGGTCGTGATAGGCGACGTAGCCGGCTGACGCGCCGGCGCACCAACTGCAACGAGGAAGCCCGTCCGGACCGGGGGCCGTGGTGCTCATCCCGGGATGATGCCGTAACCACGAGCCGTACAGCGCGAAGGGGGCATACTGGGCTTCCGTTCGCGCCCGCTCGAGGACGCGCCAGGTCAACAGCCAACCCTCAGGAACTGCCATGTCCAAGCACGTGTACAAGACGCTGGAACTCACCGGGTCGTCGCCCTCGGGTA
>NZ_JAKFCM010000048.1:0-2684 GCF_036676645.1 Ramlibacter sp. | reverse complement strand
CTCGACAGGCCCGCCGCCCGGCGCCTCTCCGCCGGCAGCGAGCAAACGCTGCGCCTCGACGAGGTCTCGGCGCTGCTGGCCTCGGACGCGCTGGTGGTGGACGCCTGCCGCCGCGGGCTGGGCGCCGGCGACCAGTGGCGGCCGCTGGCGCGCCGGCCGGTGCTGTTCTCGCTGGCGCGTTCACTCGCCGAAGCATGGCCTGGCGATGTCAGCCGCGAAGCCTTGATCGAATCCGCCTTTCGCACCAAGCGTCCTGACGAAACGCACAGGGCGCGCCTCAGGGTCGAGATCGGCCGTCTGCGCGCGCTCGTCAAAACGCTGGCGGCCATTGAGGCGACCGAGCGGGGCTTCATCCTCAGGCCGCGCGGTAAGCGCGATGTCGCCGTGCTGGCGCCACCCATTGACGGCGACCAGGCATCGCTGGTGGCGCTGCTCTCCGATGGTGCGGCCTGGTCGACCTCCGCCCTGGCGCTGGCCCTGGGGGCGAGCCAGCGCACCGTCCAGCGCGCGCTTGCCGACCTCGAAGCCGCCGGGCGGGTGCGCTCCATCGGGCGGGCGCGGGTGCAACGCTGGCTGGCGCCGCCGCTGGCGGGATTCACGACGATCTTGTTACTCCCCGCTGCGCTGCCGATTGGATAAAGTTGTCTCCATGGCGCCGATGGACGGTGCAACAAGGAGCAGCGATGACCCGCAAGACCATCAAAGACAAACCCGAAGTCAAGGCACGCTCCGCCGAGATCGTGCGCGAATACGGCTTCCCCGGCGTCAATGACATCGCCGGCGTTACCCACGACGGCCAGCGCGTCTGGGCCGCCACCGGCGCAACACTGATTGCCTTCGACCCCGCCAGCGGCGAGCAGACGCGCACGCTGCAGTGCGCGGGCGACGCCGGCACCGCCTTTGACGGCACGCACCTCTACCAGATCGCCGAAACGCGCATCGACAAGATCGACCCGGCCACCGGCAAGGTGGTGGCGTCCATCCCGGCGCCCGGCAGTGGGAGCGACTCGGGCCTCACCTGGGCGGAAGGCAGCCTGTGGGTGGGCCAGTACCGCGACCGCAAAATCCACCAGGTCGACCCGAAGACAGGTGCCATCCAGCGCACGATTGAATCCAACCGCTTCGTCACCGGCGTGACCTGGGTGGACGGCGAGCTGTGGCACGGCACCTGGGAAGGCGACGACAGCGAGATCCGCCGGATCGATCCGCAAAGCGGCGCCGTGATCGAGCGGCTGGAGATGCCGCACGGCGTCGGCGTCAGCGGGCTCGAATCCGATGGCGCGGACCTTTTTTATTGCGGCGGCGGAAAGAGCGGAAAAGTCCGCGCCGTGCGGCGGCCCAAGGCCGCATCGAACGCTTAGGCCGCATTGAACGCAGCGCGCAGGGCATGACACCCTCTCGCTAAGACCCCCATTCGGCCCACCGGCCGATAACAAGCGCACCTGTTACCAGCACGGGTCGGGCAGCGCATTGACCAACGCAAACGGCTCATCGAGCCAAGGAGAAAACCATGAGTACCGCAACCGCCGAAGCGAACAAAGTGAACACCGTGAACCATCCCGTCGTGTCCAGGGAGCGATGGCTTGCCGAGCGCAAGACGCTGCTGGCGCAAGAGAAAGAGCTGACGCGCCTGCGCGACCAGATCGCCAGCGAGCGCCGCGCCCTGCCTTGGGTTCGCATCGAGAAAAACTATGTTTTCAATACGCCCGAAGGCAAACGCTCGCTCGCCGACCTCTTCGAAGGGCGCCACCAGCTGCTGGTGCAGCACTTCATGTTCGGCCCCGGCTGGGAGCAGGGCTGCCCGAGCTGCTCCTTCATGGCCGACCACACCGCCGGCATGAAGGTCCACCTGGAACACCGCGACGTGAGCTTCGTGGCCATCTCGCGCGCGACGCTGCCCGAGATCGAGCGCTTCCGCCAGCGCATGGGCTGGCAGTTCAACTGGGTTTCATCGAACGGCAACGACTTCAACTACGACTTCCACGTGAGCTTCACGCCGGAAGAGCAAGCCACCGGCGCCGTCAACTACAACTACACCCTGCAGCCCTTCCCGGCCGAGGAAGCGCCCGGCATCAGCCTGTTCTGCAAGGACGACGCGGGCCAGGTCTTCCACACCTACTCGACCTACGGGCGCGGTGTGGAGGTGATGATGGGCACCTACAACATGCTCGATCTCACGCCCAAGGGCCGTGACGAGCATGACGGCTTCTACAAGATGGACTGGGTGCGCCACCACGACCGCTACGAAACCGTGTCCGCATTTACGCCCGCGCCTGAAGTCGCTTCGTGCTGCAGCGCGAAGGCCTGACCGGCCCGGGACCGGTGCGCGCATCATGTCAAGCCTTTGGCCGTGGCTCGTGGTCGCAGGGGTAGGCGCCCTTCATGGGCTGAACCCTGCCACCGGCTGGATGCTGGCCGCTGCCTGGGGCCTGCGTTCGCGCGACCGGGCTCAGGCACTGCGGGCCCTGGTGCCGATCGCGGCCGGGCACGCCGCATCGGTCGCGCTGGTGGCCGGCGCGGTGGTGTTCGGTCTGGCCATGGATCGCTTCGCGCTGCAGGTCCTGGCGGGCGGCCTGCTTGCCGCCTTCGCAGTGCTTCACCTGTCAGGCCGCACACCCAAGGTGGCGCGCGCGCCGGCGGGGCATGCCGGGCTGGCGCTCTGGTCTTTCATGATGTCCACCGCG
>NZ_JAKFCM010000047.1:0-24648 GCF_036676645.1 Ramlibacter sp. | reverse complement strand
AGAGCATGGCTGCGCGTGATCTGGCGCGCCTGGCAGGACCACAAACCCTACGATCCGGCACGCCACGGCGGGGCCAAACTGCTGCTTCAAACAGCGGGGGGTTGACACAGGGTGTCTCATGCGACCGTCGCCTCGGCCAGTTGCGCGAAGCGCTTGTCCTGGTCGTACGGGAAGACGTCTTCCACGTGCCCGGCGCGGATGCGCTGCTGGTGGGCCTGCCAGAACTTCGCGTCGAGCAGGTCGCCGTGGTGCTTCAGGAACACCTCGCGCACGGCGGGGTTGCCCAGCAGGAAAGGCCCGAAGGTTTCCGGGAACACATCCTTGCGGCCGACCGGGTACCAGATCTCGCCGGACAGCTCGTCCTCCTCGGTGCGGGCCGCCGGCACCTCGCGGAAGTGGCAGTCGGTGATGTATTCGATCTCGTCGTAGTCGTAGAACACGACCTTGCCGTTGCGGGTGACGCCGAAGTTCTTCCACAGCATGTCGCCCGGGAAGATGTTCGCCGCCACCAGGTCCTTGATCGCGTTGCCGTACTCGATCACCGCCCGCTCAACCTGCTCGTGCGCGCCGGCGTCGATCGCCTCCTTGAGGTAGATGTTCAGCGGGATCATGCGCCGCTCGATGTAGAGGTGCTTGATCACCACCTCCTCGTGCCCGTCGCGGTCGCGGTCGCCGATCTCCAGCTGGCTGGGCGCAAAGCGGCGGATCTCGTCCAGCAGGCCTTCCTCGAAGCGGTCGCGGTCGAACGCCACCTCGCTGTACTCCCAGGTGTCGGCCATGCGGCCGACCCGGTCGTGCTGCTTGACCAGCAGGTACTTGCGCTTGATCTGCTCGCGCGTGGTGTCCTTCTGCGGCGGGTAGAAGTCCTTGATCAGCTTGAAGACATAGGGAAAGGACGGCAGATCGAACACCAGCATCACCATGCCCTTGATGCCGGGCGAGATGCGGAACTTGTCGCTGGAGTGCTTCAGGTGGAACAGGAAGTCCCGGTAGAAGAGGTTCTTGCCCTGCTTGGCCAGCCCCAGCGCGTTGTAGAGCTCCGAGCGCGGCTTGCGCGGCATCAGCGAGCGCAGGAACTGCACGTAGGCGGCCGGGATCTCCATGTCCACCATGAAGTAGGCCCGGGCGAAGGAGAACAGCATCAGCAGCTCGTCTTCGCCGAACAGGCAGGCGTCGATGACCAGCTTGCCGTCCTCGTTGTGCAGGATGGGCAGCGCGAACGGTACCTCGTTGAACCCGTTGATCAGCTTGCCCACCACGTACGCGCCCTTGTTGCGGAAGAACAGGGACGACAGCACCTGGATCTGGAAGTTGGCGCGCAGCTTGACGTGGGCCAGGCGCGATCCCATCGCCTCCAGCACGTGGCGGGCGTCGCGGTCGAGGTCCTCGAACGGGCGGCGCAGCTGGAAGTTGGTGATGATGCGCACGATGTTCTCGTGCAGCGTGTCGCGCATCGGGTAGTAGGCGCGGTAGGTGGGCGTGGCCGCCGGCTCGTCGTTCTCGATGTACTCGGTGGAGACGGCCGGCCGCACGAAGATGAAGTCGTTCTGGAAATAGGTCCGGTGCAGGATCTTGGTGGTGACCGAGTTGAAGAAGGTCTCGGCGCATTCGGGCTGGTGGTGGTCGATCAGCAGGCCGATGTAGTGCAGCTTGGCCTGGTGCCAGACCGTCATCGGCTGCTCGCCGGCCTTGAACTCCTTTTCCAGCCGCGCCACCGCTTCCTTGACCCGCAGGTCGTAGAACTCGATGCGCTCGCGCTGGGCGCGCTGCTGGCCGTGCCAGTCGGCGGTCTCGAAGCGGTGCTTGGCGCGCTGCGACTCCAGCCGGAACAGCCGGTAGTGCCGGTTGAAGCCGTCGAGCATCGCCTTGGCGATGTCGTAGGCGAGCGTGGAGTCCAGCCGCTGCGGGAACATGGGTCTGTTCGCGTGGCTGCCGGCGCGATCAGCGCCGCGCGTCGACCACGGCGCGGATGGCGGCCCGGTACTGCGGCTCCAGCTCCTGCGCGCTGGTCACGTCCATGTGCAGGTCCTGCAGCAGCCCGTCGTGGATGCCGTAGGCCCAGCCGTGCACCGCCACCTGCTGCCCCTTGGCCCAGGCGTCCGCCAGCACCGTGCTGACGCACAGGTTGACGACCTGCTCGATCACGTTCAGTTGCACCAGCGTGTCGGTGCGCTGCTCGGGCGATACGTTCGCCAGGATGCCGCGGTGCCGGTCGCGCACGTCCTGGATGTGCCGGATCCAGTTGTCGGCCAGGCCGATGCGCATGTCGTTGAGCGCCGCCTGCACGCCGCCGCAGCCGTAGTGCCCCACCACCATGATGTGGCGCACCTTGAGCATCTCGACGGCGAACTGGATCGCCGACAGCGCGTTCAGGTCGGAGTGCACCACCACGTTGGCCACGTTGCGGTGCACGAACACCTCGCCGGGCTCCAGCCCGGTGATCTGGTTGGCCGGCACGCGGCTGTCGCTGCAGCCGATCCACATGTACTGCGGGCGCTGCTGCTTCTGCAGGCCGCTGAAGAAACCGGGGCGCTCGGTCTCCATCCGGGCGGCCCAGGCGCGGTTGTGAGCAAAGAGTTCCTGGATGTCGGGCATGCCGTATTGTCCTTTCAGCTCATTCCCGCGGGCTGCGGGAATCCAGTGCTTGCGTAGTCGTACCTAAGGGATGCCATGGATCCCGGGAGATCACATCGTCTCGGCGAACAGCTCCCGCCCGATCAGCATCCGCCGGATCTCGCTGGTGCCGGCGCCGATCTCGTAGAGCTTGGCGTCGCGCCACAGGCGCCCCAGCGGGTACTCGTTGATGTAGCCGTTGCCGCCGAACACCTGGATGCCCTCGCCGGCCATCCAGGTGGCCTTCTCGGCGCACCACAGGATCACCGAGGCGCAATCCTTGCGCACCTGGCGAACGTGCTCCGCGCCCAACATGTCGAGGTTCTTGCCGACCGTGTAGCAGAAGGCGCGCGCCGCCTGCAGCACGGTGTACATGTCGGCCACCTTGCCCTGGATCAGCTGGAACTCGCCGATGCTCTGGCCGAACTGCTTGCGGTCGTGGATGTAGGGCACCACGTTGTCGAGCACCGCCTGCATGATCCCGATCGGCCCGGCCGCCAGCACGGCGCGCTCGTAGTCCAGGCCGGACATCAGCACCTTGGCGCCGCCGTTGACCGCGCCCAGCACGTTCTCGGCCGGCACCTCGACGTCCTGGAACACCAGCTCGCCGGTGTGGCTGCCGCGCATGCCCAGCTTGTCGAGCTTCTGCGCGATCGAGAAGCCCTTCATGGTCTTCTCGATCAGGAAGGCAGTGACGCCGCGGGCACCCAGCTCCGGCTCGGTCTTGGCATAGACCACCAGCGTGTCGGCATCGGGGCCGTTGGTGATCCAGAACTTGCTGCCGTTGAGGACGTAGTAGCCGCCCTTGTCCTCGGCCTTGAGCTTCATCGAGATCACGTCGCTGCCGGCGCCCGGCTCGCTCATGGCCAGTGCCCCGACGTGTTCGCCCGAAATGAGCTTGGGCAGGTACCTCTTCTTCTGCGCCTCGCTGCCGTTGCGCTTGATCTGGTTGACGCACAGGTTGCTGTGCGCGCCGTACGACAGGCCCACCGAGGCGGAGGCGCGCGAGATCTCCTCCATCGCCACCATGTGCGCCAGGTAGCCCATGTTGGCGCCGCCGTATTCCTCGGGCACGGTGATGCCCAGCACGCCCAGCTCGCCCATCTTGCGCCACAGGTCGGCCGGGAACTGGTCGCTGCGGTCGATCTCGCCGGCGCGCGGCGCGATCTCGGCCTCGGCAAAGGCGCGCACCGCCTCGCGCAGCGCGTCGATGTCTTCGCCCAACTGGAAATTCAGGCCCGGCAGGTTCATGGGTGCTCCTTGTGCTGCTCTAGTGTTTGATGTCTTCGCGGCCGCCGACCGCCATCATGGTCGCGCTCATCGTCGCCACCAGCTTCTCGCGCCCTTCGTCGAGTGCATACGCGCGGCCTTCCACCACGCTGATCGTGCGGCCCGGCTTGACCACGGCCCCGACCATGCGGAAACGCTGGCCCTTGGCCGGCGCCAGAAAGTTGACCTTGTATTCGATGCTCAGCACGCCCACGTCCGCGGGCATCAGCGTGGAGGCGGCATAGCCGCAGGCCGAGTCGAGCACGGCGCCGACGATGCCGCCGTGCACGAAGCCGTGCTGCTGGGTCACGTGCGCGGCCCAGGGCAACTGGATCTCGACCTCGCCCGGTTCGGCGCGGACCATGCTGGCGCCCAGGGTCTGCATGGCGGTCTGGCGCGCAAAGCTGGCCCGGACGCGGGATTCGAACTCGGGATCCAGGGGCTGGAAGTCGTTGGCGACCATGGCACGCATTGACGTTTACGTAAACGTCAATTATGCCTGCCGCGCGCGCGGGCTTTCTTTCTCGATCCGCCCCAGCAGGGTGCGTGCCTCGCGCTCGTGTTCCCGGACCTCGTCCAGGTTCGCCTGCAGGTCGCCCAGCTGTTCTTCCAGCTGCTTGCGATGCTGCGCCAGGATCGCGAGGAACTTGCGCAGTTGCGGGCCGGTGTCGCGCGGGCTGTCGTACATGTCGATCAGCTCGCGCGCCTCGGACAGCGACAGTCCCAGCCGCTTGGCCCGCAGCGTCAGCTTCAGCCGGGTGCGGTCGCGCGCGCTGTAGACCCGGTTGCGCCCACCCGGCCCCGACCGTTCGGGCTGCAGCAGCCCCATGTCCTCGTAGAAGCGCATGGCCCGGGTGGTGAGGTCGAATTCGCGGGCGAGATCGCTGATGGTGTAGGTGATGGCCATTCGACGGGCTGTACGGCGGGGGACAGGGACGCGCGGCGGAGGGTCCCTAGAATGGCGATTACATCTGACGTTTACGTCAACGTCAATTCAAAACGGACCGCAGGACCCCCATGAATCCGCAGGAAGCACAGCTGAACTACCCCTTGGGCGACGCCCTCCCGCCGCCCGGCCGGACGCTGGAGGTCGCGCCGGGCCTGCGCTGGATCCGCATGGCGCTGCCGTTCGCGCTGGACCACATCAACCTGTGGCTGATGCGGGACGAGCTGGACGGCCGGCAAGGCTGGAGCGTGGTGGACTGCTGCATCACCCGCGACGAGGCCAAGGCCCAGTGGGAAGAGGTGTTCGCCTCCTCGCTGGAGGGGCTGCCGGTGCTGCGCGTGATCGTCACGCACATGCACCCCGACCACATCGGCCTGGCGCACTGGCTGTGCCGGCGCTGGACCACCGCGGAGCACACCTGCCGCCTCTGGATCAGCGCCACCGACTTCAATGCGGCCCGGGTCGCGTCGCAAAGCACGACCGGCTTCGGCGGCGCCGCGGCCGCCGATTTCTTTGCCTCGCACGGCCTCACCGATCCGGACGCGATCGAGAAGATCCGGGCCCGCGCCGGCTACTACCCGAGCATGGTGCCGGACGTGCCGCGCAGCTTCCGCCGGCTGCAGGACGGCGACGTGGTCCGCATCGGCGGCCGCGACTGGCAGTGCATCGCCGGCCATGGCCACGCGCCCGAGCACATCTCGCTGTTCTGTCCCGAGCTGAAGGTGCTGGTCAGCGGCGACATGGTGCTGCCGCGCATCTCCACCAACATCAGCGTCTACGACGTGGAGCCGGAATCGGACCCGCTGCGGCTGTTCCTGGCCTCGATCGACCGGCTGCGCCGCTTGCCGGCCGACACGCTGGTGCTGCCTTCGCACGGCAAGCCGTTCACCGGGCTGCACCGCCGCATCGAGCAGTTGCACGAGCACCACCGCGAGCGCCTGGCCGACGTGCTGCAGGCCTGCGCCCAGCGACCCCGCTCGGCGGCCGAGATGCTGCCGGTGCTGTTCAAGCGCACCCTGGACCTGCACCAGACCACCTTCGCCATGGGCGAAGCGGTGGCGCACCTGCATGCGCTGTGGTACCGGGGCGAGCTGCGGCGCGAGCGCGGCGCGGACCGCGTCTGGCGGTTCGCGAAGGCATGACGGACGACGAATGACGGGGCCGTCCGTCGTTCGCCATCTACCAGCCCGGCAGCGCCTCGTCCTTGAGCTGGCCGCGCAGCTGCGCGTAGTCGGGCACCACGGTGGCGACCGTGTCCCAGAACTTCGGGCTGTGGTCCATCACCCGCAGGTGCGACAGCTCGTGGGCGACCACGTAGTCGATCACCGGCAGGCGGAAGTGCACCAGCCGCCAGTTCAGCCGGATGGTGCCGTCCGAGTGCGCCGTGCCCCAGCGCGTGCCGGCGTTGCTCAAGGCCAGCTTGCGCCACTGCACCGACAGCTGCGGTGCGAAATGGTCCAGCCGCTCGGTGAACAGGCGCCGCGCCTGCCGCATCAGCCAGGCCTGCACCACGTCGCGGATCTGCTCGGCGGCCGCGTCGTGCGGCAGCCCGACGTGCAGCGTCAGGCGCGGCACGCCGGGCAACGCCTGCGCCTCGGTGTTCAGCACGGCACCCGTGCCGCGGCGGGGGTCCAGCACCACGATCACCGGCTCGCCCAGGAACGGAAAGCACGCACCGTCCTTCCACTCGATGCGGGCCGACTCCAGCTGGTCGCGGCGCTGGCGCGCCGCCTGCAGCTTGGCCAGGATCCAGCCTGACTTCTCCTGCACCGCGGCATCGACCTCGCGCAGCGGCACCCAGGCCGGCGCGCTGACGGTCAGGCCCTCGGCGCCGACGAGGAAACCGATGCTGCGGCGCCGGCGGCGGCGGAATTCGTAGGCCACGAAGGTGCCGGCCAGGGTGGCCTGCCGGTTGGCGCGCGGATGGTGGAAGGTGGCCGGCGCCAGCACGGCGTGCAGCGGCTCGGCCGGCGGGGCGGGCGGCCCGGGCCGCGTGGCGGGCTCCGCAGGAACAGGCGCCGGGGCGGCGGGCGCTGCCGGCCGCTGGCCGGGCGCGCCATCGAGAAAATCGAGCGTGAGCTGCAGGAACTTCAGCACGGGCGGCAGTATAGGCAGCGCGCGCCGGCTCGCTGCTAGCGGTAGGCTTCGGGATCGAGCCGGCGCATTTCGGCTTCGATCCAGGCCTCCACCTCGCGCATCAGTTCGTCCGGGTCGCGGCCCTGGCTGGGGATTGGCCGCCCGATCACGACATCGACCAGTCCGGGCCGCTTGATGAACGCCTTGCGCGGCCAGACCTTGGCCGAGCTCACCGCAACCGGAACCACGGGCGCCCCCGTCGCCACCGCCAGGCGGGTGCCGCCGGTCTTGTAGGTGCCCTGCCGGCCTCGCGGAATGCGCGTGCCCTCGGGGAACATGATGATCCAGACGCCCTGCGCCAGCAGGCGCCTGCCCTGCTCGACCACCCGGTTGAAGGCCTGGGCGCGCTTGCGGCGGTCGATGTGGATCATGTCCATGCGGCCGATCGCCCAGCCGAAGAAGGGGATGTGGATCAGCTCCCGCTTGAACACGTAGGCCAGCGGGTGCGGCATCAGCGTGGGCATGAGGAAGGTCTCCAGCGTCGACTGGTGCTTGACCAGCAGGATCGCGGGGCTGGTCCTGCCGTCCGGCAGGTGCTCCATGCCCGTCACGCGCACCTCGATGCCGCACAGCAGGCGCGCCGCGCCGACCTGCCAGCGCAGCCAGCGCACCGCCTTCCAGTACATCTCCTCGCCACTGGCCCAGAGCGAGGCGACCACCATCCAGAGGGCCCAGGGCACCACCGTCACCAGCATCCACAGCGCGTGCAGCGCCGAGCGCAGGAACGCCACCATGCTCAGGCCTGGGGACGCGGCGCCGGCCGCCCCACCAGGTATTCGGCGAACGCCGCCAGGTCCTCGTGCACCCGGGTCCCGGGCGGGAAGGTGTCCGGCAGCGCGCGGCCGCGGAACTCGGCGCCCTTTCCGGTCAGCACCAGGTGCGGCTCGCATCCGACGGCCGCGGCTGCCTGCATGTCCCGCAGCCCGTCGCCGACCACGGGCACGCCCTTGAGCTCCACGCCGAAGCGCTCGCCGATCTGTTCGAACAGGCCCGCCATCGGCTTGCGGCAGCCGCAGCCGTCCTCCGGCGTGTGCGGGCAGTAGAAGATGGCGTCGACGCGCCCGCCGTGCACGGCCAGCAGCTTGTGCATCTTGGCGTGCATGGCGTTGAGCGAGGCCACGTCGAACAGGCCGCGGCCCAGTCCCGACTGGTTGGACGCGATCGCCACGCGCCAGCCGGCGTGGTTCAGCCGGGCGATCGCTTCCAGCGCGCCCGGCAGCGGCTCCCATTCCTGTGGCGACTTGATGTAGTCGTCGCTGTCGGCGTTGATGGTGCCGTCGCGGTCGAGGATGACGAGCTTCATGCGACGCGCGTGCTCAGCCGGCCAGCCGCGACAGGTCGGCCACCCGGTTCATGGCCTTGTGCAGGGTGGCCAGCAGCCCCAGCCGGTTCAGCCGCAGGTCGGTCTCCTCGGCATTGACCATGACGCCGTCGAAGAAGGCATCGACGGGCGCGCGCAGCGCCGCCAGCGTCTGCAGCGAGCCGGTGTAGTCGCCCGCCTCGAACTGCGCCTGCGCGGCCGGCGCGGTTTCGCGCATGGCGGCGTGCAGCGCCTTCTCGGCGGCTTCGCGCAGCAGCGCTTCGCTCGCATGCGGATCCACCGGCCCGTCCGCCTTCTTCAGGATGTTGCCGATGCGCTTGTTGGCGGCGGCCAGTGCCGCCGCCTCGGGCAGGGCCGCGAACGCGCGCACCGCCGCCAGGCGCTTGCCGATGTCGCCCAGGCGTTGCGGCCGCAGGGCCAGCACGGCGTCGACCTCCTGCGCCGTGTAGCCCTGCTCGCGCAGCAGGCCCGCCAGCCGGTCGTAGATGAAGTCGGCCAGCTGGGCCCCGGTGCCCGCCGGCGCCTGGGGGAACAGCGCCAGCGATTCGGCGATCAGCTGGTCCAGGTCCAGGGGCAGGTCGCGCTCGAGCAGCATGCGCACGATGCCCAGTGCATGGCGCCGCAGCGCGAACGGATCCTTGTCGCCGCTGGGCAGCTGGCCGATCGAGAACAGCCCCGCCAGGGTTTCCAGCTTGTCGGCCAGCGCCACCGCGATGCCCACCTCGCCGCGCGGCAGGCTGTCGCCGGCGAAGCGGGGCTTGTAGTGGTCCTCGATCGCGTCGGCCATCCCGGCCGGCACGCCGTCGGCCAGCGCGTAGTAGCGGCCCATGGTGCCCTGCAGTTCGGGGAACTCGCCGACCATGTCGGTCAGCAGGTCGGCCTTGGCCAGGCGCGCCGCCTTGTCGGCGTGCACGGCCAGCTCGTCGCTGCCCATCTGCGCGCCGATCACCTTGGCCAGCGCGCGCACGCGCTCGACCCGCTCGCCCTGGCTGCCCAGCTTGTTGTGGTAGACCACCTTGTCCAGGCCCTCCACGCGCGACTCGAGCGGCTTCCTGCGGTCCTGGTCGAAGAAGAACTTGGCGTCGGCCAGGCGCGGGCGCACCACGCGCTCGTTGCCGCCGATCACGGCGCCCGGGTCTTCGGGGCGTACGTTGCTCACCACCAGGAAGCGGTGGGTGAGCTTGCCACGCGTGTCCAGCAGGGGGAAGTACTTCTGGTTGGCCTTCATGGTGAGGATGAGGCACTCCTGCGGCACTTCCAGGAACTGGCGCTCGAACTGGCACGTCAGCACGTTGGGCTGCTCGACCAATGCGGTCACTTCGTCGAGCAGGGCGTCGTCCTCGATCGCGCGGGCGCCGGCACCGACCTTTTCGGCGGCGGCGGCAATCTGGCGCGCGATCTCGGCGCGGCGCTCCTCGAAGCTGGCGATCACCGCGCCCTGCTCGCGCAGCACGCGGGCGTACCCGTCCGCATCGGGCACCGTGACCGCTCCGGCCGACTCGAAGCGATGGCCCTGTGTCACGCGGCCGGCCTGCAGGCCCAGGGCCTCGACCGGAACCACCTCGCTGCCGTGCAGCGCGACCAGTGCATGTGCCGGCCGCACGAACCTGACGTCGGTCCAGCCATCGGCCAGCTGGTAGGTCATGACCTTGGGGATCGGCAGCCGCGCGATGGCTTCGGCCAGGGCCTTCTGCAGCCCCTCGGCCAGGGTGGCGCCGCGCGCGGTGCTCTCGTGGAACAGGGCTTCGGCCTTGCCGTCGACCGCGCGCCGGAGGCCCGCCACGGCGGAGGCGTCGGCACCCACGGCCTGCAGCTTCTTCAGCAGGGCCGGCGTCGGCCGGCCCTGCGCGTCCAGGCCCACGCTCACCGGCATCAGCTTCTGCGACACCGCCCGGTCGGCGGCGCGACCGGCCACCTGCGTGACGTGCGCGGCCAGGCGGCGCGGCGAGGCGTACGGCGTCAGGACGGAATCGTCGCCGGCGAGGCCTTGCGCCCTCAGCTGCTCCAGCAGCGTGGCACCGAACGCCTCGCCCAGCTTCTTCAGCGCCTTGGGCGGCAGCTCCTCGACCAGCAGTTCGACCAGCAGGTTGGCAGCGGCCATCACGCGGCCTCCAGCAGCTTGTCGGCCACCATCTTCGCGGTGGCGGCTTCGGCCCAGCCCGGGGGCGCCATCGGGAACCCCAGCCGCTGGCGGCTGAGCAGGTAGCTGTGCGCCACGCTGCGCGCGAGGTTGCGGATGCGGCCGATGTAGGCGGCGCGCTCGGTGACGCTGATCGCGCCGCGCGCGTCCAGCAGGTTGAAGGAATGCGCCGCCTTGAGCACCTGCTCGTAGGCCGGCAGCGCCAGTTGCTGCTCCATCAGGTGCTGCGCCTGCTTCTCGTGCGCGCCGAAGGCCGTGAACAGGAAGGCCGCGTCGCTGTGCTCGAAGTTGTAGGCCGACTGCTCGCGCTCGTTCTGCAGGTACACGTCGCCGTAGCTCAGGCCTTCGGTCCAGGCGAGGTCGTAGACGTTGTCCACGCCCTGCAGGTACATGGCCAGCCGCTCCAGGCCGTAGGTGATCTCGCCGGTGGCCGGCTTGCAGTCGATGCCGCCGACCTGCTGGAAGTAGGTGAACTGCGTCACCTCCATGCCATTGAGCCAGACCTCCCAGCCCAGCCCCCAGGCGCCGAGCGTGGGGTTCTCCCAGTCGTCCTCGACGAAGCGGATGTCGTTCTGCTTCAGGTCGAATCCCAGCGCGGTCAGCGAGCCGAGGTACAGCTCGAGGATGTCGGCCGGCGCCGGCTTGAGCACCACCTGGTACTGGTAGTAGTGCTGCAGCCGGTTGGGGTTTTCGCCGTAGCGGCCGTCCTTGGGCCGGCGGCTGGGCTGCACGTAGGCGGCTTTCCAGGGCTCGGGACCGATCGCGCGCAGGAAGGTGGCGGTGTGCGAGGTGCCGGCGCCCACCTCCATGTCGTAGGGCTGCAGCAGCGCGCAACCCTGGGCATCCCAGTACGCCTGCAGCTTGAGGATGATTTGCTGGAAGGTGAGCATTTGGACCGATTTTAAGTGGCCGCCCTCCTGCGAAGCTGCAGCAGTGCTGCGAAAACAGGAGCAAGCCCCAGCAGCCAGAGCGGCCACAGGCCCAGGCGCGAAACCCACCACGCGTACGGGGTCACGCCTTCGCGGCCCTGGACCGTGCCCGTCAGCACGCCGCGGGTGAAGCGTGAGAGCGCATGCGTCACCCGGCCGCGGTGGTCGATGATGGCGGTGGCGCCGGTGTTGGTCGCGCGGATCACCGGGCGCGCGAATTCGATCGCGCGCATGCGGCTGATGTGCAGGTGCTGGTCGATGGCCACCGTGTCGCCGAACCAGCCGATGTTGCTCACGTTGACGAACACCGTCGGGGCCTGCTGCGGATCGACGAAGCGCCTGGCCAGCTCCTCGCCGAACAGGTCCTCGTAGCAGACGTTGGGGGCCAGCCGCTGCCCCTGCCACTCGAACGAAGGCTGGCCCACGGCGCCGCGGTTGAAGTCGCCCAGCGGAATGTTCATCAGGTCGGTGAACCAGCGGAACAGGGGCGGGATGAATTCGCCGAACGGCACCAGGTGGTGCTTGTCGTAGCGGTAGGCCTGCGCACCCGGCTTCAGGCCCACCACCGAATTGGTGTAACCCTGCTCGAAGCTGCCCAGCGGCAGGCCGACGAGGGCCGCCTGCCCGGTGCCCTGGCCGAAGCGGCCGGCCAGGGCCTGCCAGAAACCCTCCGGCAACTGCTGCGGCAGCAGGGGAATGGCGGTTTCCGGCGCCACCGTCAGGCTGGAGCGGCTGTCCTGCAGTTGCTGCCCGTACCACTGCAACGCGAGCGGTACGCCGCTGCCCGGCTCGAATTTCTCGTCCTGCGGAATGTTCCCCTGCAGCAGCGTCACCGACAGGGGCGCACCGGCAGACTCGCCGTGGCTGGTTTCGACCTGCGCACAAGCGGCCAGCACCAGGGTTGCGCCGGCAAGTCCGGCCCAGTACAGGCGCGAGCGGCGCAACACGTGCAACCGCGACAAGGCAAATGCGAGCGCCGCCGCGACGAAACCGATGCCATGGACACCCACCCAGGGCGCCAGGACGGCCAGCGGCCCCGCCACGTGGGCGTAGCCGCCAGCGCCCCACGGGAAGCCGGTGAACCATTCGACACGCAGCAGTTCCGCCAGCAGCCACAGCGCGCCGAACGCGCCAGCCCCCCCCCACACGCTGGAGGGCGAGAGCCAGCGCAGCAGCGCGGCGGCCACCGCGTAGTAGGAGCCCAGGAACGCGGCCAGCGCCAGCACCGCGGCGGCAGCCAGGGGGGCAGCCAGGCCGCCGTAGGTGTGCATGGAGATGAACAGCCACCAGAAGGTGCCGGCGAGCCAGGCCGTGGCAAAGACCCAGCCGCAGACCAACGCCTGCCGCACCGAACCGGTGGCGAGCACGGTGGCGGCGAGCACGGCGAGCGATGCCACCTGGAGCCACCACAGCGGCTGCCCCGATCCCGGCCAGGCAATGGAGACGGCCTGCGCCAGCCCGGCGCCCAGGGCCAGCACGCCCCAGGTCAAGGGCGCGGCCGCGCGGGTCACCCGGCGCGGTCGTCCGGGGCGGCCGGCGACACCTTGAACCAGCGCACGGCGCCGCCCTTGGTGTGCAGCACGACGAAATCGAGGCCGCCGATGCGGTGGCTTTCGCCGCGGCGCGGCACATGGCCCATCTCGTGCGCGATCAGGCCACCGATGGTCTCGAAGCGGCCCTCCTCCTCGGCGTCACTGGGCGACAGCGTGACGCCGAAGGCCTCGCCCACGCGCTCGATGTCGGTGTCGCCGCTCACGCGCCAGGTGCGGTCGGCCAGCGCGAAGATGTCACCGTCCTCCTCGCCGATGTCGAACTCGTCCTCGATCTCACCGACGATCTGCTCGAGCACGTCCTCGATGGTGATCAGGCCGGCGATGCGGCCGAATTCGTCGACCACCACGGCCAGGTGGTTGCGGTTGCCGCGGAACTCGCGCAGCAGGTCGTTCAACCCCTTGCTTTCCGGCACGAACACGGCCGGGCGCAGCAGCGCGCGCACGTTCAGGTCCGGCGAGCGCTGCAGCTTGAGCAGGTCCTTGGCCAGCAGGATGCCGATGATGTTCTCGCGCTCGCGCTCGTAGACCGGGAAGCGCGAGTGCGCGGTGCCGATGACCAGGTGCAGGAGCTCGTCGTAGGGAGAGTCGATGTCGATCAGGTCCATCCTCGGCGCCGCCACCATGACATCGCCGGCGGTGAGGTCCGCCATGCGGATCACGCCTTCGAGCATCACGCGGGATTCGGCGTCGATGACCTGGTTGTCTTCGGCGTCGGCGAGGGTGGAAATCAGTTCATCGCGGGAGTCCGGGCCCGGATGGATGAACTCGGCGACCTTCTGCAGGAACGTGCGACGATCTTCCTTGTCGTGGGATCGCGCAGGGTGGGGGTCGGACACAGCCTTGGGATGCAGGACGTGCGGTGGTTGGGGGACGACTAGGATAGCGCAATCGCTTTTTGCCGCGCCCCGCCCGGGCCCCTGCGCCGTCGATCAGCTGCCGGACTTGTGCCGGCCCTCGCGCACGCCCTGCCGGGTCTCCTGCAAGCCCGCCAGGAAGGCCCAGAAGCTGCGCGCCTGCTGCTTGAGCCGGTAGTCGGTCTGGGCCAGCTGCTCGTCCACCAGTTCGCTCATGCGTGTGTCCAGCGTCGCCGGTGGCAGCCGCAGGTGGGCCTCGGTCTCGCTGCCGAAGCGCTCCAGCCTGGCGCCGGCATCCTTCGCGATCTTGAGCATCGCCTTGTTCTCGCTGAGCGCATGGATGAACAGCAGGTCCACGCCCTCGTTGCGCGCGTGCACGACGGCGCGCTCGAACAGGCGCCGGCCGTACCCCCGGCCGCGCGCCTTGGCCAGCACCGAGACGCCGAACTCGGCGCAGCGGCTGGCTTCCGGATCGCGCGAGAACGCCAGGTGCGCCATCGCGATCAGCTCGAGCTTGCGGTTGTAGATGCCGAAGATGTCGTCGTGCTCGAAGTCGAGCTGGTCGACGTGGCGCCGGATCTGCTCGTCGGTGGCGGAGTAGCCGAACCGCAGGTAGCGGTCGTTGGCGTCCAGCGCCAGCAGGTGCGCGGCGATGCGCTCGCGGTGGCGCGGCCCCAGCGAGCGGATGGGCACGATGGCCGGTTCATTCGATGCAGCCATGGGTTCAATTTAAGGTCTTTGGCGGCGCACGGAAGCCCTTGCCGCCAAGGCAGGTAGTTCTACCTAGACCGGCGCATGCGCGAAAAACCGGCGCCGCGCACTACACCGGCACGGCCGTGGTCGCCTTGACGCTGTCGAGCACGAAGCTGGTCTTGCAGTCCTGCACGCTGGGGTGCTTGAGCAGCGTGTCCATGATGAAGCGGCTGTAGTGGCCCATGTCCTGCACCACCACCCGCAGCAGGAAATCCATCTCGCCGGTCAGCGCGGCGCATTCGACCACTTCCGGCCAGCCCTGCACGCTGGCGCGGAACACGTCCATCGGGTTGCGCTTGTGCGTCTCGGTGTGCTTTTCCAGCCGCACGTTGATGTAGGCGGTCAATCCCAGCCCGACCGCTTCAGGCCGTACCAGGGCCACGTAGCGGTCGATCACGCCGGCTTCCTCCAGGCGCTTGACCCGCCGCAGCACGGCGCTGGGCGACAGGCCGACCTGCTCGCCGATCAGGTCATAGGTTTCCCGGCCGTTCTGTTGCAGCGCCCGCAGGATCGCCCTGTCGAGCTTGTCAAGTGCGGCAACTTCGGGCATGGCGCAATTTTATTGATCGAACCCGCCGTTTCATGCGTTCGTACGGCAAAAAACTGAGCGCGCCGGCCCCTACAGTGGCAGCCTGCGTTGCCCCAGGAGACCGGCGCCCATGATTGCTGCACTGCCCGCCCAAGCGACCCAGGCCACCCCGGCCTGGGACAACCCGATGGGAACCGACGGCTTCGAGTTCATCGAGTACGCCGCGCCGGACCCCCGGGCCATGGGCGAACTGTTCGAGCGCATGGGGTTCCGTGCCATCGCCCGCCACCGCCACAAGGACGTGGTGCTGTACCGGCAGGGCGGCATCAACTTCATCGTCAACGCGGAACCGGATTCGTTCGCGCAGCGATTCGCCCGCCAGCACGGCCCCAGCATCTGCGCCATCGCCTTCCGGGTGCAGGACGCCAAGGCGGCCTACGAGCGGGCCGTCTCGCTGGGCGCCTGGGGCTACGCCGGGCGGGCCGGCCCGGGCGAGCTGAACATCCCGGCGATCAAGGGCATCGGCGACAGCCTGATCTACCTGGTGGACCGCTGGCGCGGCAAGAACGGCGCGCGCGAGGGCGACATCGGCAACATCGGCTTCTACGACGTCGACTTCGCGCCGCTGCCGGGCCTGGACGCGCAGGAGGCGCTGGACCCGCGCGGCCATGGCCTGACCTACATCGACCACCTGACGCACAACGTGCACCGCGGGCGCATGGCCGAATGGTCGGAGTTCTACGAGCGGCTGTTCAACTTCCGCGAAGTCCGCTACTTTGACATCGAGGGGCAGGCCACCGGCGTCCGGAGCAAGGCCATGACCAGCCCGTGCGGCAAGATCCGCATCCCGATCAACGAGGAAGGCAACGACACGGCCGGCCAGATCCAGGAATACCTGGACAAGTACCGCGGCGAGGGCATCCAGCACATCGCGCTGGGCTCGGACGACCTCCAGGAGACGGTCGATGCGCTACAGATGGCCGGCATCCAGCTGCTGACCACCAGCGAGACCTACTACGAGCTGCTGCCCAAGCGCATTCCGGACCTGCAGGAGGACGTGGAAGGGCTGAAGCAGCGCAACATCCTGGTCGACGGACAGCCGGGCGAACTGCTGCTGCAGATCTTCAGCGAGAACCAGCTCGGCCCGATCTTCTTCGAGTTCATCCAGCGCAAGGGCAACCAGGGATTCGGCGAGGGCAACTTCAAGGCCCTCTTCGAGACCATGGAACTGGACCAGATGCGGCGGGGCGTGCTGGCGCCGCCGCCACACTGAACGGCTGACTTTTGTCAGAACCCTGTCAGTTCTGACAGGGCTGGGCGGCCTCCGACTGGCCGCGCGTCGTGCGGAGGGATTGCGCGCATCGTCACCAATGTGACAATTCGAAACTCATCCGTCGCCAGCCCGCCCGCCGCCATGACCCAAGACTCCCTGCCCGAGTTCGTGCGGCTCACGGGAGTCATCCTGATCCTGGACGTGGTCGAATCGGTCCGGCTGATGGAAGTCGACGAGAGCGGCTACATCCAGCGCTGGCAGCGCTTCGTGCGCGAGATCCGCGAGGAGGTGCTGCCGGAATTCTCAGGCCGGATCCACAAGAGCACGGGCGACGGCTTGCTGATCGAGTTCCGCACGCCCGCGCAGGCGGTGCAGGCCGCGTTCGGGTTGCTGCGGACCTGCGCCGCGATCAACGCGGAACTGCGCCAGGACGACCACATGCGCCTGCGCATCGCCGCCCACGTCGCGCAGTTCGTCGTCGACGAGTACGACATCTATGGCTGCGGCATCAACCTGGCCCACCGGCTATTGCAGCTGGCCACGCCAGGCGAGGTCTGCATCAGCGCCACCTTTCGCAGCCTGCTGGACGAGAACACGCCCGCGCGCGTGGTGGACTGCGGCATGCACCAGTTGCGGCACGTGCGCGAGCCGGTGCGCGTCTACAAGGTGCAGCCGGCCGGGAGTGACGCTGGGCCCGGGGGTCCGTTGCTGCAGGCCGGCGCTACCAGCGCGCCGGCAGCTTGCGTTGCAGCGTGATGCGCTTGACGCCCAGCTCCACGTAGCCGCCCCGCTCCAGGTCTTTGAGCAGGCGGCTGACCATCTCGCGCGAGGAGCCGACACGGCTGGCGATGGCCTGGTGCGTGATCGGCGACAGCACGATCGGCCGACCCGGCGCCGCCGGCCCCTCGTGAGCCTCCAGCGCGCGCACCACCCTGCCGTAGACGTCCAGCAGCGCCAGCTCGCGTGCCTTCTGGGTGGCTTCGCGCACGCGGCGGATCATGCGGGTCACCAGCTCCTGGGCGAAGGCCGGCTCCCCGGCCAGCTGCTCACGGAAAGCGTCGCTGCCGACGATGGCGCACAGGCAGGGTTCGAGCGTCATCACGGAAGCGCAACGCGGCCCACCGTCCAGCCACATCTCGGCGAAGTAGTCGCCCGCGCCGACCACGCTGTAGATGATCTCGTGGCCCTCGGCGTCGGTGGAATAAACCTTCACCTTGCCCTGCAGCAGCACGAAGGTGGAGTCGCCGCGCTCGCCCTCGTGCACCAGGATCGTGTTCTTGCGGTAGCTGCGCACGACGCCCCTCAGGGCCATCGCCCGAATGCTGGGGGAGAGCGAGGAGAAGAGGCGGTCGCGCGCCGCCGGGTCCAGCGTGGTCATCGTGGCCTGCCTCCGTGCGGCGGCACTCTAGCAGAGGGCCCGCCGCCCGCCAACGCGAAGGCCGTGCTCAGTGGATGGCCTCGCAAAGCAGTGCCGGGGCGACCGGCGGCAGCATCGCGACCCGATTCACGAGTTCGCGCACGCCGCTCGAGCGGGTCTTGGCGCACAGGCTGCGCACATGGCTGCGAACGGTGGACACCGCCACGTGCAGTTGCTCGGCCACCTCGGGCGCCGAGTAGCCCTGGCACAGGATGGCCAGCACGTTCTCCTCGGTGGACGTCAGCGCGTGGCTGCGAGCGAAGAAGAACAGCATCAGCGACCCACACACCGAGGGGCGGGAGAACAGCAGGGCGGCGTGCGCCGGCCCGGGACCGGCATTGCGGCGCACCGGCACCACGGCCAGGCTCACCCGCCCCGATTCGGCGGCGCCCAGCGAGATCAGGCTGCGCTTGCCGTCCACGGCCTTGGCCAGGGCTTCCTGCAGCACCTTGGTGTCGTCCGGCAAGCGCGCGCGCAGGCGCCCGTTCTGCAGGCCGACCGCCCGCCTGCGCTCGAGTTCGTGGCGCGCGGCATGGTTGGCATGCACCACCTCGCCTTCCCCGGTGGCGACGGCCACGCCATACGCCAGTTCATCCAGTACCAGGTCGAGCAGCACCGGCGAGATCCACCTCGACTCGGCACGCAGCGCTTCTCCCTTGTTCGTGTCCATTGGCCTCCCCTCCTTGTGGCGGGCAGAGATTAGGGAGGTGGCCGCCCGCCCGCCAGTGAATATCGCCGGCGCTTCCTGTGACTTGATTCACGCGGCGGCGCAGGTGTCACGCCCGCTCAGAGGCGTCGGGCGAGGGCGAAGACCTCCTGCACCAGCGCCGGTCGGAAAGCCAGGTCCACGTGGGCGGCCCCCAGCAGCAGGCGGTTGTCGGCACCGGGCAGGGTCGCCGTGGTGGGCGGGAACACGATGTTGTCGCAGTTGGTGTACCAGCAGGTGAACAGGTGTGCGGCCTCCGGCTCGCCGCCCGGCAGTGCGGCGAGCCAGTCGCAGCCGACCCGCATCTGGCGCCCGTTGGGCATGCGGCTGAAGCGGGCCAGCCAGGTCCCGTGGTGGGGCGAGCCGATGGTGACCACGTGTGCGGCGCGGTGCCCGCTCCGCTCGCGCCGCATCCAGGCCCGCGCCGCCAGGCCACCCATGCTGTGGCACACCAGCAGCGGCGGGCGGCCGGTGGCGGCCTGCACGCGGGCCACGGCCTCTCCGATGGTGTCGCAGTAGTCGTCGATCGAGCAGAACACCGGCTCGAGGTTGACCGCGACGAAGGCATGGCCGCGCGCGCGCGCCTCTCGCAGCCAGGGGGTCCAGAAGCCCCGATTGCACAGGAATCCGTGCACGAAGACGATGCCGACCGCGCCCGGCTCGCCTTGCAGATGGTCGGGCTCCTTGCGCCAGGCGAAAGGCTGGCGCCAGCCGAACACCCGGGTGGCAAACGCCACTTCCCGCAGCCAGGCGCCGAACAACTGGCCGGGACCCGCGCGCGGCGCCGGATCGCCTTCGCTGGCCAGCGGCAACAGCAGGAATTCCAGGGCGAGCACCCAGGCATGGATGAACAGGATGGCCAGCGCGCCCGCAAGGGCCCAGACCGGCGAGCGACTCCAGAGCACAAGCAGCCAGGCGAGGGCCGCAGCCACCACGACGAGCGTCGTGGCTTTCTGCAGCAGGGCGAGCCGGGACCGGGTGGGCATCAGGCGAGCAGGGCGTCGGCGCCGCCGAGCCGGCGGGCGAGTCCGTGGGCGAGACGGTTGACGATGCCATAGATCGACAGTTGCGGGTTCGCGCCCACGCTGGTCGGGAACAGCGAGCCGTCGTGCACCGAGAGGTTGTCCAGTTGCCAGTGCACGCCGTCGGGCCGCGTGACCCCCAGCGCCGGATCGGCCGCCAGGCCGCAGCCCCCCATGACGTGCGCGCTCACCACCTTGGTCAGCAGCGGCTTCATGGGCAGCGTGGCGACGGCGTCCTTCGCTTCGCCCCAGCTGCGATAGGGCTGCGCGAGTTCGTGCACGGGCAGCACCCGCCTCGCGCCAGCCGCGAACTGGATTTCCATCATGCTGAGCAGCGCACGCCGCGCGCCTTCCATGACGAACTCCGTCAAGGGATAGTCCAGTTCGGGCGAGCCGTCGGCGCGCAGGCGCACCGAGCCGCCGGGCGATTGCTCGTGGAAGCCATCGCGCAGCAGCGCGATCAGCACGTGCGTGTAGGGAAACTGCCGCATCAGTTCGGCATGGGCTGTCCCGTAGCCGATGACGGTCGAGGCGAAGATCACCGGGTGCACCGGCGGCGCTTCCAGCTTGTAGCCGATCGGACCGTCGATCGGCTGCGTCTCCAGGAAGTGGTCGGAATAGAGCGTCTGGGGCGCGCCTTGCCAGCCCCGGACCTCGCGATCGAAGTGGGCGGCCGAAAGCACCACCGGGTGCAGGAACGTACGCTTGCCCAGGCGCCCGTGGGGGTCGGGTGCCTGCGATCGCAACAGGACGGCCGGGGAGTTGATGGCCCCACCGGCGAGCACATAGTGGCGCGCGGTGATCCGCGTCGACTGACCCTCGCCGGAGGCCGGCACGCAGACCAGCGCGGCGACGCGACCGTTGGCGATCTCGAACCGGTCGGCGCGTGTCTCGACCAGCATTTGCGCGCCGTGGTCCAGTGCCCACGGAAGGGTGGTGACCAGCATGGACTGCTTGGCATTGGTCGGGCAGCCCATGCCGCACGAGCCCAGGTTCCAGCAGCCCTTCACGTTGCGCTGGATCGAAGCGGCGGCGATGCCCAGCCGGGCCGCCCCTCGCCGCAGCAGGTCATTGTTCTCGTTGGCCGGCATCAGCCAGGGACCGATCGACAGGCGGCGTTCGGCCTGCTCGAACCAGGGCGCCAGTTCGTCGTTGCCGAACCCGCGCAGCCCGAAGTGCCGCTGCCAGTAGTCCAGCGTTGCCACGGGCGTGCGGAACGAGCTGGTCCAGTTCACCGTGGTGGAGCCGCCCACGCAGCGGCCCTGCAGGATGGTGATCGCCTTGTCGCGGGTCTTGCGCGCGGCGCTTTCCTGGTAGAGCGACGGATAGGCCTCGGACTCGAGCTGGTGGAAGTCGCTGCTGCTCCTGAGCGGCCCCTCCTCGATCACCAGCACCTGCAGTCCGGCCTTGGCGAGCATCTCCGCGCTGATGCCCGCACCGGCGCCGGAACCGATGATGGCCACGTCGCAGCCCAGTTGCGCGGGCGGCTCTCCATGGGCGCCGCCCGCCACGCGCCAGCCCCGCGCCAGGCCTTCACGAATCGGATCGGGCAGGCGGCTCATGGCGTCTCAGATGTCGATCGGACCCGGGTAGCCGAGCTGGCGCCAGGTGCCGCGGTCGGAGAAGTAGGCGGCGGCCGTGATGTCGTGCAGCGCGTGGTAGGCCTGCTGGCGCAGCGAGAGCGTGGAAACGCGCATGGATTGCAGCGCCTGCTGGATCTCGGCGGCGGTCGCGTCGGACCAGTCCGGGGAAAGGCCGGCGAGTGTGCGGCGCCCCAATCCGGCGGCCAGGAGCGAAAGCAGCTGCGAGAGCTCCTGCCGGGCATGCGCGGGGAGCGAGGCGACCAGCGCATCCACGCGGTCGACCAGGCCGGCCAGGGCTGCGGCGTGCTCCGCCGGCTGCGCCGGCAGGCTGCCTTCGAGCAGGCCGCGGCCTACGTGGGTGAACACGCGCCTGCCCGCAGCGGCGAGCCGGCCGTCCCGCAGGCCGGGATCGAGCAGCGCCACGTTGCCACCGCCGATGGCCAGCGCCACGGTGGCAGCGACGCCGAGCTTGAGCCAGCTTCTCCTGCGCATCGGATCACTATGGCAGGGTGGGCGCTGCGGCGGTAGAGCACCTCGCCTAGTTAGACTGCAGGGCTGAATGGAAGCCGCCCGCGCCATCCGCGATGCCGTCGCCGCCGTGGCGAGCCTGCGGCAATCGGCGGCCGGCGATGCGCGGCTGCTGGACGCGCTGGGCGAGCTCAAGCGGCTGCAGTCGCGGCGCTTTGCCGGAACCTACGCCGACCTGCTGCAGGGCGGCCTGTACCAGCCGGCCGCGGCATTCTTTCTCGAAGAGCTGTACGGCGACAAGGACTACGCACGCCGCGATGAGCAGTTCGCGCGCATCGCCGGCGCGATCGAAACCCTGTTTCCTGCCCACGTGGCCGAAACGGCGGCCGCCTTGGCAAGGCTGCACGCGCTGACCGAGGACCTCGACCTGCAGATGTCCCGCCTGTGGCTGCAGCACGATGAGCAGGAGTCCGCCGCCCGGCGCTACGCCGCCGCCTGGCGGGAGCTGGGCCGGCGGCAGGAACGCGAAGACCAGCTCCATTCGGTGATCCGGCTCGGCGAGGAACTCGCCCGGCTGACGCGCATGCCGGGGCTGCGAACCATGCTGCGCATGATGCGGGGACCGGCATCGGCGGCGGGGCTGGGTGCCTTGCAGCATTTCCTCGAATCCGGTTTCGACACCTTTGCCGGGATGTCGCGCCGGCGCGGGGCGGTCGAGGATTTCCTGGGCACCGTGCAGCAGCGCGAGGAGGCGCTGTTCGCGCTGCTTTACGAGCAGGATCTTGGCGTGTGCGAGACGGAGCTCTCGCGCATCCTAGGACAAGCACGGTAGCCCGCCTCCGGCGGGCTGTCGACAATCGCCCGCAGAGGAGACCACCGATGCAAAGACCGTGGCTGCACAGCTATCCCGAGGGCGTCCCGCACGAGATCGACCCCGAGCAGTATGCGTCGCTGGCCCAGTTGCTCGAGGAGTCGTTCCGCAAGAACGCGACGCGGCCCTTCGCGGTCTGCATGGAGCGCTGGATGTCGTACGCCGAACTGGACCGGCAATCCGCGGCGCTCGGTGCATGGCTGCAGGCCCAGGGGTTGGAGGCCGGCGCACGGGTGGCGCTGATGTTGCCCGACATTCCCCAGTTCCCGGTCAGCATGGCGGCGGTCCTGCGCGCGGGCTACACCTGCGTGAACGTCAACCCGCTGTACACCGCTCGTGAACTGCAGCACCAGTTGAAGGACTCCGGCGCGACGGCGATCGTGATCCTCGAGAACTTCGTGCACACGCTGGCCGAAGTGATCGACGATACGCCGGTGCAGCGTGTCGTGATCGCGTCCATGGGCGACCTGCTGGGGTTCTGGTATGGACGCTGGATCACTTTCGCCGTACGGCATCTGGCCAGGATGGTGCCGCCTTACCGGCTGCCGCTTACCGGCGGGCGCCAGGTGACTCCGTTTGCACGCGTGCTGTCGCGCGGGGCTTCGCTGGCCCTGCGCCCCGCGCAGCAGACACTGGATTCCGTGGCATTCCTGCAATACACGGGCGGGACGACGGGGCTGTCCAAGGGTGCCGTGCTCACGCACAGGAACATCGTCGCGGCGATCCTGCAGGCGGAGGCATGGTTCACCCCTGCGCTGGGCAAGGTCGGGGACATCCGCAAGGCCAACTGCATCGCGGCGCTCCCCCTGTACCACATCTTCGCCCTGACGCTCTGCCTGCTGACGATCCGCTGGGGCGCGCACCTGACGCTGATCCCCAATCCGCGCGACATCGCCAGCTTCATCGGCGCGCTCAAGCGCAGGCCGTTTCACCTGCTGCCGGCCGTCAATACCCTGTTCAACGCGCTCCTGCAGCACCCGCAGTTCCGTGGCACGGATTTCTCGCAACTGTGCGTGTCGCAGGCGGGGGGAATGGCGGCCTCGGAGGGGACGGCTCGCGCCTGGAAGAAGGCGACCGGTTGCGTGATGGTGGAGGGCTGGGGCATGAGCGAAACCTGCGCCATCGGTACCAACAACCCGGTCACCTCCACCGAGTTCTCGGGCACGATCGGCCTGCCCCTTCCCGGCGTCGAGATTGCGATCAAGGACGATGACGGTCGCAGCCTCGCGCCGGGGGCGGCCGGCGAGATCTGCATCAAGGGGCCGAACGTGATGACCGGCTATTACCGGCAGCCGGAAGAAACCCGCAGGGCGTTTACCGCAGACGGCTTCATGCGCACCGGGGACATCGGGGTGATGGACGAGTTCGGCTACACCCGCATCATCGACCGCAAGAAGGACATGATCCTGGTCAGCGGATTCAACGTGTTTCCAAGCGAACTCGAGAACGTGATTTCCATGTGCCCCGGCGTGCTGGAGTGCGCCGCGATCGGGGTTGCCGACGACAAGCAAGGCGAGGCCATCAAGGTGTTCGTGGTCAAGAGCGACCCCGTGCTGACGGAGGACGACGTCGATGCCTTCTGCCGGCAGAACCTCACCGGCTACAAGGTGCCGCGCTACTTCGAATTCCGCGACGAACTACCCAAGAGCAACGTGGGCAAGATCCTGCGCCGGGAACTGCGCGCCGCCAGGCAGGACTAGACGGTCGCATCCCCGTGCGCGCGTAGCGTAGTCTCCGCAGACCCGGGCGCATTCGTCGCCCGAAAAGCAAAAGGCCCGGCATTTCTGCCGGGCCTTCGCCGCTGTAGTAGCCTGACGATGTCCTACTTTCACACGGGAATCCGCACTATCATCGGCGCAGAGGCGTTTCACTGTCCTGTTCGGGATGGGAAGGAGTGGGACCACCTCGCTATGGTCATCAGGCATAACTTTTTGCCACCTTGCCTTGCGGGCAAGACGACCAATCCATAGAGCAAATCAGCTTTATTTCGATTGCGCCGACCGGCATAACCACTTGATCGACAGATCAAAGTTATAGGGTCAAGCCGCACGAGCAATTAGTACTGGTTAGCTTAACGCATTGCTGCGCTTCCACACCCAGCCTATCAACGTCCTGGTCTAGAACGACTCTTCAGGGGGCTCAAGGCCCCGGCAGATCTCATCTTGGAACGAGTTTCCCGCTTAGATGCTTTCAGCGGTTATCTCTTCCGCACTTAGCTACTCGGCAATGCCACTGGCGTGACAACCGATACACCAGAGGTGCGTC
>NZ_JAKFCM010000046.1:0-1999 GCF_036676645.1 Ramlibacter sp. | reverse complement strand
CGTCCAGCGCCAGCACCAGGGCGTGGTTGAGTTCGTAGGCGCCCCAGGCCAGGCCTTGCTGGCGCAGCGCGGCCTGCAGCGCGGACTGCACGAGCACGCGCACCACGCGGTGCGGCCCGGAGAAGGGCACCTCGTCCACGCGGCCGGCCGCGGCGTCGGCACAGGCCCGGCGGTCGTGCGAGGCGTGGCCGCGGCAGGCGAGGGGGCGCACGCGGTGGATCAGGCACACGCCCTGTTCGATGAAGGCGCAACGCCGCCGCAGCGCCACGCGCTGTTCTTCGCCCAGCCCGCGGGTGGCGGCGTCGGTCTCGCGCAAGCGGCCGATGAGGTCGATGCCGTGGCCGCGCAGCGCGGGCGCGGTGGCGCGCAGGTAGGCGGCCACCAGGAACACTTCGGGCGCGAGAGCGGTCACGCGCAGGGTGCAGCAGCTCGGGCAGCCCTTGCGGCAGGCGATGGGGGGCTGGCCTTCGGACTGGATCGCCACGTTGCCGTCAAAGCTGTCCCAGGCCTGGGCCATCGCGGCCTGGCAACGCTCGGCGCTGGCCGCGCCGGGTTCGCCCAGGGTGTGTTCAAAGGCGCCGCGCAGCGCGCGGAAGAAGGCTTCGGCGCTGTGGTCGGCTTGGTTGGTCTGCTCCGGCATGGGGCTTGCCTAGACGCTCTTGCCTTTGAGCAGCCGCGCCTGTTCGGACGGGCTGTAGTGGTTGAAGTGGCCCTGCGCGGCGGCGAGGCGGCGGTTGGACATCCGGATGGCTTCGATCTTGCCGGCCGGGGCGATGCGCGAGACGCACTTTTCCAGATCGGTGCTGCCGCAGTGCGGGCAGGTGGGCACGGTGCTGGAGCGCACGAGCAGCTCGAACCCGGCCTGGCAGGCTTTGCAGTGGTAGTCAAACATGGGCATGGGGGGCTCCTGGGTGGGCGGGTGGGGTGGGGCGGCGAAACAGGCGTCGGCGTTTCATGGGCGGTCCTGCAGACATGAGGCCAGCGCCAGCAGGCCGCTGGTCTGGTCGGTGATGGCCTGCACGGTGGCTGGCTGCAGCCGGTGCAGCCAGCGCTGGGGCAAGCGCCCGGCGCCGCAGCGCGCGCCCGCGAGCATGCCGACCAGGGCGCCGGTGGTGTCGGCGTCGTCGCCCTGGTTCACGGTGGCCACCAGCGCGGCCTCGAAGTCTTCGTGCCGTGTGAAGCCGTGCAGCACGGTCTGCACCGTGTCCACCACGTAGGCGGTGGCGCGGCCGCGGTAGGGGGTGAAGCCGAAGGCGGGGTGTTGGGTGGTCCAGGCTTCGGCCCAGCGCTGGCACTCGGCCTGGCCCGCGCCGCGCAGCAGTAGGCGCAGCAAGCGGCCCAGGCCCAGGGTGGCGGCGTCGGACAGCGGGTGGTGGTGGGTCAGGTGGGCCTGGGCCAGCGACAGGCGCTCGAAGCTGGCCTCGTCGTGCAGGGTGGCCAGCACCACGGGCAGGTTGCGCATCAGCGCGCCGTTGCCGGCGTCGCCCGGGTTGTACGGGCCGGCCAGCGTGCCTTCGAGCAGGAAGCGCTGGATGCCGCGCCGGCAGGTGTTGCCGCAGTCCACCGGCCGGGCCTGCAGCCATTGCACGAAGGCCTGGCCGATGCCGCGCACGAGCGTTGTGTCGAGCTGGGTGGCGAAGCCCTGCAGCGCGGTGGCGCCGCCTTGCAGCAGGGCCGAGCCCAGGGCCAGGCTCATGGTGGTGTCGTCGGTGACCTGGCCGCGCGCCAGCTTGAGCCAGCCGCCACCCACGATCTCGCGGTGCACGCCGTAGCGGGCCTCGATCTCGCGCGGGCGCATGAACTCCACCGTGGCGCCCAGCGCATCGCCGATGGCCAGCCCGAGGTAGGCGCCGAGCACTTTGTCGAACAGCTCACGCATAGCGGGCCACCACCTCGTAGTCGCCGCCGAGCGCGAGCACTTCCTGTTCACCGCGCAGCACATGGCCGGGCAGCAGGCCGGGAAACACCAGCACCTTGCAGGCCGGTACCCGCGCCTCGA
>NZ_JAKFCM010000045.1:0-1624 GCF_036676645.1 Ramlibacter sp. | reverse complement strand
GCTTTTGCTGCCCCTGATGGCGGCGACGTTCAGCGTGCATGCGCAGGATGGTGCGCAGGCCGCCACCCAGACATCAGTCCAGCAAGGTGTGACGGTGAAGGTCACCCCCAGGGTGGTCGGCGCCGACAATGCGCGCTGGCAATTCGCCGTCGTGCTCGACACCCACAGCAACGACCTCAATGATGACCTCGTCAACACCGCAACGCTGGTCACCGCCGATGGCCGGGAGATCAGGCCGCTGGCCTGGGCTGGCGCGGCCCCCGGCGGACATCATCGCGAGGGCTTGCTGGAGTTCGCCATGACCGCGCCCTGGCCCACGGCGATCGAGCTGAAGCTGGCGCGCCAGGGCGAAGCTGCGCCACGGGTCTTCCGCTGGCAGTTTTGAACCCCGGCTCGCTTACCCCAGCGTCATGAGGGCTGCGGCCGCCGAGCCGGCAGCAATCGACAGGCCATAACCGGCTGCGACAGGGCGACCGAGCGCCATCCCGCCGATCACCGCGGCAATGCAGGCCTTCGCCACCATGTTGGCCGCGGTCGCCAGGCCCACGGCGACCATGGTGGCGGTCACTGCCAGGCTGCCTGCCGCCTGCATTTTCATCACGCTGATGATGATGGCGTCGACATCGGCCAGCCCCGACAGTGTGGCCAGCGCATACAGGCCGGGGTCGCCCAGCCACGCCTGGCTGGCCTGGGTCAGCACCGCCATCAGGCCGAGAAACGCGCCGAAGCCGAGCGCTGTGCTCAGGCCGAAGGGAGCGATGGGATCGCCCTCCGACGCGACAGCGCCAGACGTGCCACGCTTTCGCTGCCACGCGGCCAGGCCGAGAAGGGCGGCGCCTGCAGCCACCATGGGAACCCCAAGCGGCCGCCCGAGCGCAGGCTGAAGCGTGAACACGATCACCGTCATGCGCAGGAACATCATGCCGCAGGCGGCCAAAGTGCCGGCCGCTGCGGCATCGGTGAGCGCCGGTTCCGCCCGGGCACGCCGGGCGAGCATGAGCGTGGCTGCGGTCGAGGAGGCCAGGCCCCCGAGCAGGCCGGTCCAGAAGATGCCGCGCTGGGGGCCGGTGAAGCGCATGGCGATATGGCCGCACAGGGACAGGCCGGCAATCAGGACCACCGCCCACCACAGGCGATAAGGGTTCAGCGCCGCGTAGGGGCCGTAGCCGGTGTCCGGCAGCAGCGGCAGGATGACGACCGACAGCACGAGCAGCTGCAGCGCCGCGCTGAGCTCGCTGTGTTCCACCAGTCGCAGCCAGCGATGCAGCGTGGGCTTGAGATCGAGCAGCACCGCGATGACGACTGCCGTGCCGACCGCGATGGCGGGATAGCCTGCGCCGGCCAGCGCACCGAGCGAGTAGGTCAGCAGCGCGGCGACGGCGGTGGTTGCGCTCAGGCTGCCATGGATGCGAACGTTCTCGCGATAGGACACTGCCCCGAGGAGGGACAGGCCGGCGAGCCCCATGGCCAATGGCCAGGGCCCCAGGGTCTCGCTCAGGACGCCAAGCACGCCGCCCAGCAGGCCGAACAGCGAGAACGTCCGCAGTCCCGCGACGCGGCTGCCTTCGGCGCGCTCGCGCTCGCGCCAGCCGCGCTCAAGGCCGACCACGGCGCCGACGGCCAG
>NZ_JAKFCM010000044.1:0-44432 GCF_036676645.1 Ramlibacter sp. | reverse complement strand
CGGCGACAGGCGCGGGCACGGCCGGCGGCGGCTGCACGGGGGCCGGCCGGGCCGCCGCGCCGGAGGCGGCGGCCGGCTGCGGAGCCGTCTCGGCCGTGACGGGCTCGCCTTCCGTCCGCACCCGCGCCAGCAGGGCGCCGACGGCCAGCTCCGTGCCGGGCGGAACCAGCTGCTCGATCACGCCGTCGAGGAAGATTTCCACGTCGATCGCGCCCTTCTGCGTTTCGACGACGGCAACCACCTGGCCCGGCCGCACCCGGCTGCCCGGGAGGACCTTCCACTGGACGAGCCGGCCGCTCTCCATGTCGGCGCCCAGTGAGGGCATGCGGAAGTCCTGCATGCCCTCAATCCCTTCCCAGCAGCGCGCGGGCCGCACCCGCCACCTGGTCCGCGCCGGGCAGCACCGCCGCCTCGAGGTGGGCCGCGTAGGGCACGGGCATTTCCCGGCTGCACACGCGCCGCACTGGCGCATCGAGCTCGTAGAAGCAACGCTCGGACAGGCGAGCGGCCAGCTCGGCCGACAGCGAGCCGCTGCGCCAGCCCTCGTCCACGATCAGGCATCTGCGGGTGCGCGCCACCGACGCGGCCACCGTGTCGTCATCGAGCGGCCGCAGGACGCGCAGGTCCACCACCTCGGCTTCGATGCCCTGCGCAGCCAGCCGTTCGGCCGCATCCAGGCACCTGGGGATGGTGCCGCCATACGAAGCGAGCGTCAGGTGCCGGCCGGTCCGCAGCACGCGCGCCGTCGAAATGCCCGCCTGCGCCAGGCCGGGGTCGATGGTGTCCTCCAGGTTGTACAGGGCGACGTGCTCGAACAGCAGCACCGGGTTGGGATCGGCCAGGGCGGCGGCGAGCATGAAGCGCGCGTCCGAGACGGTCCCGGGTGCCAACACCTTCAGCCCCGGGATGTGGGCATACCAGCCCTCGAGGCTGTGCGAATGCTGCGCCGCCAGCTGGCGGCCGGCTCCTGTGGCCATGCGGATCACCAGCGGCACGGCGAACTGCCCGCCCGACATGTGCGGCAGCGTGGCGGCGTTGTTCAGGATCTGGTCGAGCGCCAGCAGGCTGAAGTTGCAGGTCATGATCTCCACGATGGGCCGTAGTCCGGCGACGGCGGCGCCGATGCCGGCGCCCACGAAGCCGTTCTCGGCCAGCGGCGTGTCGACGATGCGCTGCGGACCGAACTCCTGCAGCAGCCCCTTGGTCACGGCGTAGCAGCCGCCGTACTTGCCGACGTCCTCGCCCATGACGAAGGTGCGCGGATCCTCCAGCAGGGCCTGGCGGATGGCCTGCCGGCAGGCTTCGCGGTAGGTCATGCGTTGCGGCAGATTCATGGCAGCGCCCCCGGCTGCTCCTGCGGCACGCTGTCCATCAGCACGAAGCGCTCCAGCGCCTCGACCGGCTCCAGCGTGCCGGCTTCCGCGAACGCGACTGCCGCGGCGATCTCCTGGTCCACGCCCTGTTCGATCGCGGCCAGCGCCGTCTCGCCGGCCTGGCGGGTGTCCAGCATCCAGCGGCGCAGGCACTCGATCGGGTCGCGCCGCCGCCAGGCCTCCACCTCGTCCGCCGTGCGATAGCCCTGCGCGTCGAACATGGAATGGGCCCGGAACCGGTAGGTGCGGCACTCGAGCAGGAACGGGCCACCGCCTGCGCGCACCCGGTCAACGGCCCGCGCGGCGGCCGCCTCCACGGCGACCACGTCCATGCCATCCACGCTCTGCGCAGCCATGCGGTAGGCCTGCGCCTTGAGGTGGATGGCCGTCTGCGATTCCGCATCGGCCAGCGGCGTGCCCATGGCATAGAGGTTGTTCTCGCACACCAGCAGCAGCGGCAGCCGCCACAGCGCGGCCAGGTTCATGGTTTCGTGGAAGGCGCCCTCGGTCACGGCGCCCTCGCCGAAGAAGCAGGCGGTGATGGCGCCGGCGCGCAGCCGGGCGTCGGCCATCGCGATGCCGGCGGCCAGCGGCAGGCCGCCGCCCACGATGGCGTTGCCGCCGAAGAAGCGGCGCGCGGCGTCGAACACGTGCATCGAGCCGCCTCGGCCGCGCGAGCAGCCCTGCTCCTTGCCGAACATCTCCGCCATCAGCGCCGGCATCGGCACGCCGCGCGCCAGCGCCTGGCCGTGTTCGCGGTAGGTGGCGACGACGGCATCGCGCGGCTCGAGGGCGCCGACCACGCCGACCGCCACCGCCTCCTGGCCGTCGTACAGGTGCAGGAAGCCCCGGATCTTCTGCGCCTGGTACAGCTCCACGCACTTGGCCTCGAAGCGGCGGATCCGCAGCATCTCGCGGTACAGCTGCTGCAGGCGGGCGCGGTCGAGGTGCAGCTTGGCGTTCATCGCTCGTCGCTCTCCAGCGTGGACAGGTCGCCCTCGGGCAGGCCCAGTTCGCGCGCCTTCAGCAGCCGGCGCATGATCTTTCCGCTGCGCGTGCGCGGCAGGCCGGCCCGGAAGTCGATCTCCTTGGGCGCGACCGCGGCGCCGAGTCGCCGGCGCGCATGCCCGAGCAGTTCGCGTCGCAGCGGCTCGCCCGCCTCGCGCCCCGGCTTGAGCGCGACGAAGGCCTTGACCACTTCGCCCAGCACCGGGTCGGGCTTGCCGATCACGCCGGCCTCGGCCACCGCGGGATGCTCCAGGAGTACGCTCTCCACCTCGAACGGCCCGATCAGGTGCCCGGCGGACTTGATCACGTCGTCGGCCCGGCCGACGAACCAGAAGTAGCCGTCCTCGTCACGGCGGGCGAGGTCGCCCGTGAGATACCAGCCTTGCGCGAAGCACTTGCGATAGCGCTCGTCCTCGTGCAGGTAGCCGCGCATCATGGACGGCCACGGCGCCTTCAGCGCCAGTTCCCCTTCGATGGACGGATCCACGACGGGTTCGACCGCGCCCGCCGCGGAGCGGCGCACGATGGCGGCCTCGATCCCCGGCAGCGGCTTGCCCATGGACCCGGGCTTGACGTCCATGGCGGCGTAGTTCGCGATCATGATCCCGCCGGTCTCGGTCTGCCACCAGTTGTCGTGGAACGGCAGTCCGAAGGCCTCCCGGCCCCACAGCACGGCCTCCGGGTTGAGCGGCTCGCCCACGCTCGCCATGAAGCGCAGCGCGGACAGGTCGTGTTCGCGCGCCGCGGCAGTGCCCAGCCTCATCATCATGCGGATGGCCGTCGGCGCCGTGTACCAGACGGACACCCGCTCGCGCGCCAGCACGCCGTACCACAGCTGTGGATCGAACTCCGCCTCGACGACGACGCTGGTGACGCCGTTGCACAGCGGGGCGAGGATGCCGTAGCTGGTGCCCGTGACCCAGCCCGGGTCGGCGGTGCACCAGAACACGTCGTCCTCGTGCAGGTCCAGGGCATGCAGCCCGGTGACCAGGTGGGCCAGCACGGCGTCGTGCACGTGCACCGCCCCCTTGGGCCGGCCCGTCGTGCCGCTGGTGAAGTGCAGCAGGGCCATGTCCTCGGCTGCGGTCGGCGCAATGGTGTACACCGGGCTGGCCTGCCCGACCCGCTCGTCCCAGCGCTGCACGCCCGGCCCCTCGGCTGCGCCTTCGCCGGCCAGGATGACGTGGCGCAGGCCGGGGAGGCGCTCGCGCAGGCCCTGCACCTTGCGCCGGTACAGCTCGGGCGTCGTGACCAGCACGCGGGCGTCGGCCATCGCCGCCCGGGCGGCGATCGGTTCCGGCCCGAAAGCGGAGAACAAGGGCGTGACCACGCAACGCGCCTTGAGCGCCCCGAGCACCGCGACGTGGAGCTCCGGCACCCGGCCCATCATCACGAACACGCGCTCGCCAGGCTCGACGCCGAGCGATTCCAGCGCATTGGCGAAGCGGCTGGTCTCCTCGGCCAAGGCACGGAAGCTCAGTTCGCGGCGCTCGCCCGACCGGGCGATGCAGCGCAGTGCCGCGCGTTCGCCGCGGCCGTGCAGCAGGTGGCGGTCCACCGCCTCGTGCGCCATGTTCAGGCCGCGACCGCCGGGCAGGCCGTCGAGCAGACGGCGCGCCGCATCCCAGCTGAAGGCGGCCCGCACGGCCTCATAGTCGCCGAGGTTCGGCGGCGGATGCAGCGCACCCACGTCCTTGCGGATGCGGATGGCGCCGGCAGGTGGCGGTTCGGTCATGGGAACGTCCTCGCGGGGACATGATCGGCACCGCCCCCTGGCCGCGACTTGAGCCGCATCAAGCGCGCGCCCCCGTCCGGGGCGGTGCGGCGCACAGCTGAACGGTGCGGACGAACACATCCGGGGCGAGCAGTTCCTCCGTCCGCGGCACCTCGCCCGCCTTGATCCGGCGCAAGCCCGCAGGAGCCGGTGCAAGCAGCATGGTGGCCGGCATCTTTCGGGAGATCCCCATGCACATCGCCAGCCCCAGCCGCCCCGAGGCGACTTGCGCACCCGACGGGCCCTGCCTTTTCGCGCTGGAGGGAAGTCGCGAGTGGGGCGAGGCCGTGGCGCGCTGCCTGGACCGTGCGCTGGCGCCGCACGAGGAGCGCGAGTTCGAGGACGGCGAGCACAAGTCGCGGCCGCTGGCCAGCGTGCGCGGCCGCGACGTGTACCTGCTGCATTCGCTGTACGGCGACGCCCACCGCAGCGTCAACGACAAGCTGTGCCGGCTGCTGTTCCTCGTCGGGGCCCTGAAGGACGCATCGGCGGCGAGCGTGACGGCGGTGGTCCCCTACCTGGCCTATGCGCGCAAGGACCGCAGGAGCAAGGCGCGCGATCCGGTCACCACGCGGTACGTGGCAGCCCTGCTCGAGTCGGTCGGCATGGACCGCATCGTGACGCTGGAAGTGCACAATCCCGCCGCCTACCAGAACGCCTTCCGCCGCCCGGCGGAGCACCTCGAAATGCACGGACTCATGGCCGCGCACTTCGCCCAGCTGGTGGGCCCGCGCGACGCCGTGGTGGTCGCACCCGACGCGGGCGGCATCCACCGGGCCGACGCCTTCCGGCAGCGCCTGGCCACGCTGCTGGGCCGTCCCGTGGGCTCGGCATTCGCGGAAAAGCACCGCAGCGAAGGCGTGGTCAGCGGCGACCTGTTCGTGGGGGACGTCGCCGGCCGGGTCGCCATTGTCGTGGACGACCTGATCGGCAGCGGCACCACCCTGGCACGCACCGCGGCGGCATGCCGCAGGCGCGGCGCCGAGGCCGTCCATGCAGGCGCGGCCCATGGCCTGTTCACGGGCGACGCCGCCCGCGTGCTCGCCGACGATGCACTGGCCGGCGTCACCGTGACCGACTCGGTGCCGCCGCTGCGCCTGCCGCCGGGACCCGCGCGCGACAAGCTCACGGTGCTTCCGACCGCACCGCTGTTCGCCGAAGCGATCCGGCGGATGCACGCCGGCGGCTCGCTGACCGATCTGGTGCAGGCCTGATGCCGGCGGCGCGCAGGTGCCGGATGGCCAGCGCCAGGTACTGGCGTGCCCGCCGCCGCCACTTGGCGGCGTCCGTGCGCGGCTCGAGCAGGTGCCGGACCGCCAACCGGCCGCGCACGATCGCGCGGCAGCTCTGGTACAGGTGGGCCAGTTCGCGGGGCACGTCATCCGCGCTGCCCTGACGGTAGGCCTGGAGCAGGACCTCGGCCAGCGGCGCTGCGCCGGCGCGCTCGCACTCCAGCGCCAGGAAGCCGACCTCGTCGGCGGCATCCTGGATCCGCAGGCGCAGCGAGAACTCGAGGCAGTCGATGATGGCCAGCGGCTCGCCCAGGTACACGTGTTCAGGCCGCAGGTCGCCGTGGCACTCGACGACCCGGCCCTGCCGGACCCGTCGCTCGAGCAGGGTGGCTGCCGAGCGCAGGAGCGCACGCTGCGCGGTGCACACGGCCCTGACCGTTTCCTCCGGAAGGCCCCCTTCGGGTCGGCACAGGTCGCGCCCGGAATCCCGCACGTGGCCGGAGAGCAGGTGGCGATACCCGGCCGCGTCCACCGGCGCGGGCGGCTGGCCGCGGTAGAACGCGCACAGGCGCGCAGCCACCGCCCGCATGTGAGGCGCCGACGCGGCGCCGGTGGCCAGCAGGTGATCCAGCATCGACGCTGCCGGCAGCCTGTGCATCTGGACCAGCCAGTCCTGCACCTCCCCCGCGCCGCCCACGCGCAGCCGCCCGTCGCCGCCGACACGCAAGGGCACCACCGCGAGGTAGACCTGCGGTGCCAGCCGCCGGTTGAGCCGCAGTTCCTCCTCGCAGTAGAAGCGCCGCGCCTCCAGGGTCCTGAAATCCTGCTCCTCCAGGCACACCGGCTTCTTCAGCTTCCAGGCATGCCGGGGCGTGAGGAAGACCCAGGACATGTGGGTCTCCAGGGCCTCGACCCGGGACACCGGCTCCGGGTAGCTGCCCGGATCGCGCAGGGCCGCGACCTTCGCGTCGAGGCCTGCGATGGTGCCGCCACCGGCGGTCAAAGCATCTCCGGCGGCACGCCGGGCGACGGCCCGTGGGCGCGCCTGGCGTCGCCGATCATGCAGTCGATCGTCAGGATCAGGCTGGCGATCGAGCCGGCGTTCTGCAGCGCCAGCCGCGTCACTTTCGCAGGGTCGATCACGCCCATGGCCAGCAGGTCGCCATAGTCGCGGGTCGCAGCGTTGTAGCCCCACGCGGGCTCGGTCGCGTCGTCGACCCGGTGCAGCACGATGGAGGGCTCCACCGCCGCGTTGGCCGCGATGCGCCTCAGCGGCTCCTCCAGGGCGCGCGCGACGATGCGCAGGCCGCAGTCCTCGTCCATGCTCGGCAGCCGCACGTCGTGCAACGCCTTGCGCGCCCGCAGCAGGGCCACCCCGCCGCCGGGCACGATGCCTTCCTCCACCGCCGCGCGCGTGGCGTGCAGCGCATCCTCGACCCGCAGCTTGCGCTCCTTCAGCTCGGTCTCCGTCGCCGCCCCGACCTTGATCAGCGCCACGCCGCCGGAGAGCTTGGCGATCCGTTCGTCGAGCTGCCCGCGGTCGTACTCGCTGCTGGCCGTAGCGCGCTCGCGCCGGATCGCCGCGATCCGGTCGCGCACCCGCGACGGGTCGCCGCCGCCGCCGACCAGCGTGGTGTGCTCCTTGTCGACTTCGACACGGCGGGCGCGCCCGAGGTGCTCGATGCGCACCTTCTCCAGGCCCAGGCCCGTCTCGGCCGAAACCACGCTGGCTCCGGTGAGCGCGGCGATGTCGTGCAGGATCGCCTTGCGCCGGTCGCCGAAGCCCGGCGCCCGCACGGCGCAGCTGCGGATCACCCCCCGCACGGTGTTGACCACCAGCGTGGCGAGGGCATCGGCTTCGACGTCCTCGGCGATCACCAGCAGGGGGCTGCCGGCCTTGGCGACCTCCTCCAGCAGCGGCAGCATCTCCTGCAGCGACGACAGCTTCTGCTCGTGCAGCAGGATGCAGGCGTTCTCCAGCACCGCCGATTGCCGTTCCGCGTTGTTGATGAAGTACGCCGACAGGAACCCGCGGTCGAACTGCAGGCCTTCGACGACCTCCAGCTCGCTGGCGATGCCGCTGCCGTCCTCGATGGTGATCGCCCCTTCGCGGCCGACCTTGTCCATGGCGCGCGCGATCAGCTCGCCGATGGAGCGGTCGTTGTTGGCGGAGATGGCGGCCACGTGGGCGATCGCCTCGGATGACGTGCAGGGCTGCGCCATGCGCCGGATCTCGCCGACGACGGCCTCGATGCCGCGCTCGATGCCGCGCCGCAGTTCCATCGGGTTCATGCCGGCGGCCAGGTGCTTCAGGCCCTCCTGCACCATGCCGTGGGCCAGCACCGTGGCCGTGGTGGTGCCGTCGCCGGCCATCTCGCTGGTCCGTGCGGCGACCTCGCGCAGCAGCTGCGCGCCCATGTTCTCGAACCGGTCCTCCAGCTCGATCGAGCGCGCCACCACCACGCCCGAATTAACGATTTGCGGGGCGCCGAACTCGCGCTCCAGCAGCACGGTCCGCCCGCGCGGCCCCAGCGTGACCTTGACCGCTTCCGCCAGGATCTCGACGCCGCGCCGGATGCGGTCGCGGGCGTCGTCGTGGAAGAGGAGTTGCTTGGCGCTCATGGGAATCTCCCGGGGTGCGAGCGGTCCAGTATTCGGTCGGGCGGCGGGGTCGCCTTGCGCGCAATCAAGCTTCCGCGCAAGCCGAACCACGGTCGCCGGCAGCCGGCGCAACCCGGCCGTCCCGCCGCGCACGCGAGCCAGTGGGGCAGCGCGCGAGCGCGGGCCCTCCAACGCCCGGTCGCTGCGCCAGCGTTGCCAGAGCACCAGCCCGACAGTCATGCAGGCAAAACGGGCGGACAGCAAGCCGTCGGCCGGCTCGCCGATCAGAAGGTACAGCCCCGCCGCGGCCAGCAGCCGGAACATCGGCTCGGCCAGCACTTCCGCCAGCAACGCAAGCCCCGCCGGCGGGGCCTCTCGATCCCGTTCGGGCCATGGCGCAGCAGCCGCGCCCGGGCCTCACCGATGGAGAGTCCGGCTGCACGGTGCTCATCGGATGGGTGGGCCATGCAAAGGGCGCCGTTCAGCGCGCGGTTCTTCAGCTCCTGCCGGAGACGGCACCCAGCATCATCGGCTTCGCGCGGGCAGCCATCTTGCGCACGCGCAAGGCACCCCTGTCGCCCGGAAGCCGTCTTGCGTGCGATCAAGGGTGGCGGGCGCAGCAGGCCTAGATTCGCAGGCCCGCCTGCAATGGACAGGCGCCCCTTCAACTTGCAAGGAGTCGATCGCATGAAAGCCGATGCGCAGATCAAGGAAGACGTGGCCGTCGAGCTGGCCTGGGACCCGGCGGTGGATTCCGGCCGGGTCGGAGTCGCCGTCAAGGACGGGGTCGTGACCGTGAGCGGTACGCTGCCCACGTACATGCAGAAATGGGCCGTCGAGCGCGCCGTCAGGCGCGTGGCCGGGGTACGGGGGATTGCGCTCGACCTCGAGGTGAGCCTCGCGCCCGGGCACAAGCGCAACGATACCGAGCTGGCGCAGGCGGCCATCCAGTCGCTGGGCTGGCACACCTTCGTGCCGCCCGGGAGCGTCCGCGTCGAGGTCGAGGACGGCTGGGTCACGCTCAGCGGCGAAGTCGAGTGGCTGTACCAGTCCAGGGCGGCTGAGCGCGCCGTCGAGCCGCTGGCGGGCGTGCGGGGCGTGACGAACGAGATCACGGTGCGGACCTCCGCCGACAGCCAGCGGATCCGGGACCAGATCATGGCGGCATTCACCCGGCACGCGCACCGCGAGGCTTCGCGCATCTCCATCGAAGTGGACGGCGGCATCGTGACCCTCAAGGGCAGGGTCGATTCGCTGGCCGAGCACGATGCAGCGATCGGCACTGCGACGGCCGCGCCCGGCGTCTCGAAGGTCGTCGATCGGCTGGGGGTCGGTGCCTAGGAAGCATCGCCGGTGGACGTGGGAATACGGCGATTGGCCGCAGGCACGGCCGGGATGCCATGGCGGCGGTGCGCTGTCGGCCTGCCTCGCGCCATCTTGATGGTACGCAAAGACATTCCGGGCGAGCCCAGCAGACTGTGCCGGTGCCAACCGTTTCTCGCGATCTCCTGCACCGCCGCGCACCGAGCATCCGGTCCCTGCTGGTCCAGCTCGTGCTGGCGATCTACCTGCCCGCACTGCTCGCCGCCGTTGCACTCGTCGTCCTGGAAACCCGCAACTCGCGCGCAGTCACCGAAGAGGAACTGCTTTCCAGGACGGTGCTGCTGTCGCGCGGGCTGCGGGTCCACATCGAAGGCATCCAGCGCCATCTCGGCCAACTGGCCGAGCAGGTGCCCGCGGACAATTCCGGCTGGGACTCGTTCGACGCCGAGGCACGGCGTACGGCCCTGGTGGCAGGCCTCGACGGCATCGTCCTGATCCGGCCCGGCGGCGAGCACGTGGTCAACACGCGGATCGACCCGGGCCTGCCCCTGCCGAGCCGCAGTACGGAAGCACTGGCCAAGGTGGCCAGGACCGGCCAGGCAGACCTCATTGACGTCGCGCGGGCGCCGGTTTCGGGTCGCCTGATCGTGGGCGTCGCCATACCCGTGGTCCGCGATGGGCGCGTTCTCTACGCGCTGGCGGGCGCCCTGGAGGTGCGTCGCCTGCAGCACCTGCTGGACAACGCGCCGTTCGGCTGGATCGCCGCGATCGTCGACAGCCAGGGCGTGCTGGTGGCCCGCGCCCCGCAGCCGGATATCTTCGCCGGGCGCACGATCTCGCCGGACCTGCGCGCGCGCATGCTCCGCGACGAGGAGGGAATCGCCGAATCCACCACCCTGGACAACCTGCCCGTTCTGACGGCCTTCCGCACGCTGCCCACGCTCGGCTGGAGCGTCGTCGTGAGCGTTCCGCAGGCCACGCTCTATGCACCCGTCTGGGGCAAGGCCGCGTACCTGGCCGCCGGCGCTGCCGTGCTCCTTGCGCTGGGACTCTGGCTGGCGGTCCGCTTGCGAAGGAACATCGTTCGTTCGGTCAACGCCCTGGTGGACGAGGCCCTCCACCCTCCACTCCAGTTGCCCTCGGGCCCGCTGGCGTTCTCGGAGGCCAATGAACTTCGCCGACGCCTGCACGAGAACGCCGCCGGGCTTTCGCGCGCCCAATCCGACGTGCAGCGCATGCATGCGCGCTTCCAGCGCGCGCTCGTGCAGCAGATGCACCGGCGACAGGCCGAAATCGCCAGCGAGCTGCACGACAACGTGGGGTCCACGCTCGCGGGGGCTTCCCTGCTCCTGGCCCAGCTGGAGCCGAGGCTGCAGCCGGGCGACCGCTCGCTGGTCGCCCGGGCCCTGGCCCAGCTCGAACGGGCGATCGCGAGCCTGCGCCAGATCTCGCGGGGCATCCTGCCGGCCGGCGAGCAGCAGGGCGCGCTGACCGCCGCGCTCGAACAGCTGGTTGCGCAGTTCAGCCGCCCGGGAGCGCGCTGCAGCTTCGTCTCCCGCGGCGACTTCAGCCGGCTCTCGCCCGAAGCCGCGGGGCACCTGTTCCGCATCGCGCAGGAGGCGGTCGCCAATGCCGTGCGGCACGCGGCGACGACTCGCATCCGCGTGATGCTGTCCGGCACCGCGCTCGTGGGCCGGCTGACGATCGATGACGATGGGATCGGCTTGCGACCTCAGGACCTGGAGCTGCACCCCGGCCTCGGGCTCAGGTCCATGCGGGCCAGGGCGCTCGCGATCGACGGGGATATCGAGCTGGCCGCCTCACCCCTGGGTGGCACGCGCGTACGGATCACCTTTCCGATGCCCACGCCCCATCGGGAGCCCGTTCGCACCCCGGGCCACGCGATCGAAACGGCGTGAGGCCACCAGGCACTCATGGGGACCGACCAGCTGAGCTTGAACCCGCCCCACCAGCGCGCATAGGATGGCAGGCAGCTCTTCGCAGACCATGATGAGCACTGTCTTGCTGATCGACGATCACGACATCGTTCGCTTCGGCCTGGAAACACTGCTGAAGTGCGACGGCCTGGAAGTGGCGGCCGGCGCCGGATCGCTTTCCGACGGCTTGCGCGCCATCGCCGCGATCCGCCCCGATCTGGTGATCACCGACATGGGCCTTGGCGACTCGCAGGGGCTCGAGACCGTCCGCCAGGCCGTGGCGGCACAAGGCCCCCGGCCCGTGCTGGTCGTGTCCATGCAGGACGAGATGCTCTACGGCGAGCAGGTGCTGGCGCTCGGCGCCGCCGGCTACGTCATGAAGGAGACGGCGTACGCGAACATCGTGCCCGCCGCGCGGGCCGCACTGGCCGGCGAGCGGTGGATCAGCCCCAGGCTGGCTTCGCGAATCGCCGCCAAGCTGTGCCGGCGCAATGGAACGGCCGCCACGGCCGCGCCGGCGGCCTGCTCGCTGACGGCCCGCGAGATCGAAATCCTCGAACTGCTCAAGCGGGGCAAGACGACCAAGGAAATCGCGAGTGCGCTGGACCTGGGCGTACGCACCGTGGACTTCCACCGCGCCAACATCAAGCAGAAACTGGAGTTGCGCAGCGGAGCGGAGCTGATCGCGTTCGCGTCCTCGCGCCTGTGACGCAGGCCGACTCGCGCTCGCGGTCGACGCCAGGCACCTGGCGATCCTGGACGGCCGACAGCGCCGGCAGGCACAGCCGCTCCAGGGGACCCCAGGAAAGCACGCGCACGCTGCGCTTGTGCACCTCGATCCAGCCCTGCACGGCGAATGACGCGAAGGCGCGGCTGACGCTTTCCAGCGTCAACCCGAGGTAACTGCCGATCTCCGCGCGCGACATGCGCAGCTCGAACTCGGAGCCGGACAGGCCCCGCTCCCGCATGCGGCCGGACAGCATCAGCAGGAATGCGGCGACCCGCGGGTCCGCCTGCCTGAGCGCGGCGATGGCCTTGGCTGCCTGGTCCCGCACCAGCTCCGACGAGACCAGCTGGGCCAGGCGGACGGCCGGGGCCGGCGCACTTCCCGCTGCGGGCAGGCGAGCCATTTCCTCATAGGGAATGCAGCAGACTTCGGAGTCCTCGAGCGCCACTGCATGGCTGACGTGGCGGCCGCGCGCCAGGCCCTCCAAGCCGATCAGTTCACCCGCGAAGAAGAAGCCGGACACCTGCTCGTCGCCATCGTCGAGCGAGAAAGCCGTCTTCAAGGTGCCGTACCGCACCGCGTAGACGAAACGGAAGGGCTGGCCCTCGCGATACAGGCACTCCCCTTTGCGCACTCGCCTGCGCCCGATCAGCAGCTGGCCCGCCGACCGCCTCGCGCTCCGCGCCATGCAGGCTGCGATGCACTCCTGCCGCAACTGGCACGGAACACAGCCGGCGAATCCCCCGTCCGAAGGGATCGAGGGGAATGCAGGCGAGGCGAGCGGCACGACATTGGCTGCCGGCAAGCCATGCAGATTGGGGTGGGCGTGCATCGGGTGGCTCCAGGATCTGGAAGCCCACTGTCTGGCGATCGGTGCGGCGCGGCTTCTGTAGAAATACCGGGGCCGGGCCCGTAGTTGCATGGTCGAGGCCCGAACCTGCGGGTGGGCTGGCGCTTGCGTGCAATCAAGCCGTCGCACCGACACGGGAATGGAATGGGCACTTTTCAACCGGGAAAGGTCCACCCATGAACTGCAGAGCCGCCCCCTTGATCGCAGGGCTCCTTGGGTCAGCCCTGATGGCTGGCGCAGCGGGCGCCCAGCCCTCCCCTGCGCAGACGAACGCCCAACCGCCGGGGCAGCAGCGCGTGATCGATGTCGGACGGCGGGAATTCGACGCCAACTGTGCAAGCTGCCACGGCCGCGACGGCAAGGGCAAGGGGCCGATGGCGGACCTGTTGCGGCGCAGCCCGCCCGATCTCACGCAACTGGCCAGGAGCAACGGAGGGATCCTGCCGATCAACCGCCTGTACGAATCGATCGAAGGAGGCAAGGTGGCCGCGCACGGCCCGCGCGACATGCCCATCTGGGGCATGGATTACCGCGTGCGCGATGCCGAGTACTACGGCGAGATGCCCTACGACGCGGAGGCGCTTGTCCGGGCGAGGATCCTGTCCCTCGTCGAATACATCAACCGGTTGCAGGCGCGCTGACCATGGAAGTCCCCTGCCCGTTGGTGCACCCGGCTTCGCGGCACGGGGTCGCCCGTCGCGACGTGCCTCCCGGCGGGCAGTGTTTTCGCTTGCGTGGAATCAAGTTGCGCACGCCACCGCCGTCGATAGTGATCCAGGGGATCGATTCTTTCGAACTCCTGCCATTCCATCCCAAGTCACCTGGAGAAACGACATGAACCACTCTGCGATCGCAATCGCCCTTTCCGGCCTGCTGCTGTCAACCGTCGCGTTCGCGCAATCGAGGGGCGAGGTGGACTACGACGAGCAATGCAGGAGAGCGGCGCCCCAGGGCACCCCTGCCGAACAGGCCGCCACCCGCCAGCGGTGCATCGAGGAGGCCCGCCAGGCCGCCAAGACGGGCAAGCCTGGGGAGCAGCCCCAGACTTCTGCCACGAGAGGTACCGCCTCCAAGGCCGAGCGGCAAGCAGCGCGCAAGGAACGCAGGGCCGCCGGCGCCGAAGTGGCGCGGCAGGCCAAGCAGGATCCCAAGCAGCCGGACCAGAAGTAGGCGCGGCGGCGCGGGTCGGGCCACGGCCCGCCGTCGGCCCGGGTCCCGGAGCCTGCCACCGGCAGGCAGCGCACCGGAGTCCCGCTGAACGACATCAGGCCCTCGCAAGGGCCTGATGTCTTCGGGTTTCGGTGGGGTGGCTGATGGGACTCGAACCCACGACGACCAGAATCACAATCTGGGACTCTACCAACTGAGCTACAGCCACCACGGAAAGACCGCGATTATAGCCGCGCGCGGCGGCGCAGCCCGTCAGCGCGCCGCCGTTTCCGCGCCCTCCGCGGCGGGCCGGGGCACCAGGATCTGCGCCTTGTAGCGGTCCTTGAGCAGCTCGTAATAGGCCAGCGCCTCGGCGCTGGTCCACATGCGCGTGTACAGCGCCTGCCGCTGCTGCGCCGCGGCCGCAGGCACTTCGCCGCGCGGCACGATGCGGTTGACCCTGACCAGGGCGTAGCCCTGCGCACCGAGGTCGGCGCCGACCAGCGACGGCAGCGCGCCGGGGTCGGCCTGCAGCGCCGCCTCGACCACCTGCTGCGGCTGGCGCGCCGGGTCCTCGCGCGAGACCACCAGCTTCTCCGAGAGCTTCGCGGTCGCGGGATCGGCCTTCCAGGCGGCCAGCTTCTCCTGGCCTTCCTTCTTCGCCATCTCGGCCGAGCGCGTTGCGATCACGCGCTTGCGCACCTCGTCCTGCACCTCCGCCAGCGGCCGGGTGCGGGCCGGGCTGTACTGCACGATGCGTGCCGATGCCAGCACGCCCGGGGCCACTTCCACCGCCTCGGTGTTGCGCTTCTTCTCGATGCTCTCGGGCGCGAACACGGCCTCCAGGAGCCGGGGGCTGGCCAGCACGCCGGTGGTGCCCGGCGCGGGTGTGCGCTGCACGGTGGCGGTCTTCACGTCCAGCTTGAAGCGATCGGCCACCGACTTGAAGCCGTCGGCCGCCTCGTAGACCGCGTTGGAGAAGCTGTCGGCGCTCTCGGCGAACTTGCGCTGCGCCTGCTGCTTGCGCATCTCGGCTTCCAGTTCCGGGCGCATCTGCTCGAAGGTGCGGCCCTTGACGTCGGTGAGCTTGATGATGTGGAAGCCGAACTCGGACTCCACCAGGTCGCTGACCTGCCCCTTCTTGAGCGCGAACGCCGCATCCTCGAAGGGCTTGGTCATGGCACCCCGCGCGAAGAAGTCGAGGTCGCCGCCGTTGGGCGCCGATCCGGGATCCTGCGAGTGCTTCTTCGCGACTTCGGCGAAGCTGTCGGGATCCTTCTTCACCTGCTCCAGCAATTGCTGCGCCTGCGCGCGGGCCTTGTCCTTCTGCTCGGCCGGTGCACCCTTGGGTACGGCGATCAGGATGTGGCTGGCACGGCGTTCCTCCAGCCGCGGCGCATTCTGCTCGTAGTAGGTGCGCAGGTCCTGCTCGTTGACCGGCATCTCCTTCATCAGCGCCTGCTGGTCCAGCACCACGTACTCGATGCCGGCCTGCTCGGGGGCCTGGAACTGCTGCGGGTGCTCCTTGTAGTACGCCTCGAGGTCGGCCTGGGCCGGGTTCACCTTGGCAACGTAGTCGGCCGGGTCGAAGCGGGCCACCTGGATTTCGCGCTGCTGGAAGAAGGCGTCGAGCGAGACGCCGGCCTGCGCCGGCGATGCCAGCCCGCTGGCCACCACCCCGGCCAGCACCTGCCGCTGCCCGATCTCCTGGCGCACGGACTCCTCGAACATCTGCGGCGACATGCCCTGCCGGCCGAGCAGTTCCTTGTAGGCCTGCATGTCCAGCTTGCCGTCGGGGCCGCGCAGCGAGGCGATCACCTCGTTGCCCTGCAGTTCGCGCGCGAGGCGCTGGTCGCTGGCCATGAGCCGGCCCTTGTGCGCGGCGGCGATCAGGACACGGTCGCGCACCATCTCTTCCAGGGTCGAGTAGCGTGTCTGCGGGCTGTCCAGCAGCTTGGCGTCGAGGTTGGGCATCTGCTGGCGCAGGCGGTCGCTGCGGGTGCGGTGCTCGTTGTCCCAGTCGGACTGCGAGATCTCGCGACCGTCCACCTTGGCCACCGTCGCGCCGCGTTCCTGGAAGTTGCTGTAGCCCTCCAGGCCGAACAGCACGAACGACGGCACGATCAGCAGGAACAGCACGACCTGCATGATCTTGGTGTGCTTGCGGACGAATTCAAACATGCGCGACTCTCGACAAATATGCGGGTGCCGGTGAAAAACAAAAGGCGAACATCCGTTCGCCTTCTCGTGGTTGGTGGGTGCTGACGGGATCGAACCGCCGACCTACGCCTTGTAAGGGCGCCGCTCTACCAGCTGAGCTAAGCACCCCACCTGCAGGCTGACCGGTCAGTTGAGCGCATCCTTGAGCGCCTTGCCGGGACGGAACTTGGGCACCTTGGCAGCCTTGATTTTAATCTGCGCGCCGGTGCGCGGATTGCGGCCGCTGCGGGCGGCGCGCTTGCCGACCGCAAAGGTGCCGAATCCCACCAGCGACACGGAGCCGCCCTTCTTCAGCGTCGTCTTGACGGCGCCGATCATCGATTCCAGCGCACGCGTGGCGGCCGCCTTGGAGATGTCGGCGTGTTTCGCGATGTGCTCGATCAGTTCGGTTTTGTTCACAGGTGCCCCTCTTGGAGAGTTGGTGTTGGACGGTGTCCCTCAAAAAATCATGTCTCCCGTCTCTCCTGCGGCTCGCCGTCGCGGGGCCGATGCCAGGAAGAGGGAGACTTCTGTCGCGGCCGTGGACCACTGGCGCCGATTAAAGCCACCGCACCCCACCCTGTCAATAAGGCGGGCAGCTTTACAACAGGCGGGGCGCGGCTTCCGGGGCGCTCAGAGGGCCGCGGCGATGGCCCGTCCGAGGTCGCCGGTGCCGGCGTTGCCGCCGATGTCCGGGGTGCGCGGCGCCCCCGACTTCGGGTCCAGCACCTGCTCGATCGCGCGCAGCACCGCATCGTGCGCATCCTTGTGCCCCAGGAACTCCAGCATCATCGCCCCGCACCAGATCTGGCCGATCGGGTTGGCGATGTTGCGCCCGGCGATGTCCGGGGCGGATCCGTGCACCGGCTCGAACAGCGAAGGAAAGCGCCGGTCCGGATTCAGGTTGGCCGAGGGCGCGATGCCGATGGTACCGGTGCAGGCGGGCCCCAGGTCGCTGAGGATGTCGCCGAACAGGTTGCTGGCCACCACCACGTCGAAGAAGTCCGGCCGCTGGACGAAGTGCGCGGTGAGGATGTCGATGTGGAACTTGTCCAGCTGCACCCCGGGGTAGGCCTTGGCCATCTCGGCGACGCGCTCGTCCCAGTACGGCATGGTGATCGCGATGCCGTTGGACTTGGTGGCGCTGGTCAGGTGCTTCTTCGGCCGCGACTGCGCCAGCTCGAAGGCGAACTTCAGCACCCGGTCGACACCCACTCGCGACATCACCGTCTCCTGCATGACGATTTCGCGCTCGGTGCCGGCATACATGCGGCCGCCGATGCTGGAGTACTCGCCCTCGGTGTTCTCGCGCACGATGTACATGTCGATCTCGCCGGGCTGGCGCGGGCTGCCGTCCCTGCGTACCACCGGGGCGGTGATGCCGGGCATCAGCCGGGCCGGCCGCAGGTTCACGTACTGGTCGAACTCGCGGCGGAACAGCAGCAGCGACTGCCACAGCGAAGTATGGTCGGGAATCTTCTGCGGCCAGCCGACGGCGCCGAAGAAGATGGCGTCGTGGCCGCCGATGCGGTCCTTCCAGTCGTCCGGCAGGTACTGGCCGTGCTTCTCGCAGTAGTCCCAGCAGGAGAAGTCGAAATGGTCGAACTGCAGGTCGATGCCGAACTTGCCGGCGGCCGCCTCCAGCACGCGCACGCCCTCGGGCATGACTTCCTTGCCGATGCCGTCGCCGGCGATGACGGCGATCCTCTTCTTGCTCATGGTTGCTCCAGGTTCGATGGTCGTTGCCGGGCGGCCGCCGGCAGCGGTGCGGGCGAGCGCACCACCAGGCTCACCCCCACGGCGGTGAGCGCGACGCCCGTGATGATCACGGCGGTGATCGGTTCGCCGAACAGCACCCACGCCATCAGCGCGGTGGTCGGCGGCACCAGGTACATCAGGCTGCTGACGGTGGTGGCGGCGCCGCGCTGGATCAGCAGGTACAGCAGCGAACTGCCGCCCAGCGTCAGGCCCAGCACCGACCAGGCCATCGCGCCGGCGAGCTCCGCATTGAGCCCGCCCTGCGCAGTGGTCCACCGCATGGCTTCGGCTTCCAGCAGCGCGAACGGCAGCGTGACGACCAGGGCGGCGGCCAGTTGCACCAGGTTGGCCGTGCGCACGTCGCAGGGCTGCACGAAGCGCTTCTGGTACAGCGTCCCTATGGTGATGGACAGCAGCGCGATGAGGGCGTACAGCAGGTTGCGCGCGTGCACCTCGCCGATGCCCAGCTTCTCCCACACCACCAGCACCAGTCCGGCCAGCCCGAGCGCCAGGCCCATCCATTGCCGCCGTCCGACCTCGCCCCCGCGGCCCGACACCCAGAAGGCGGTCAGCACCGGCTGCAGGCTGACCAGCAAGGCGGACACGCCCGCGCCCATGCCGTCCTTGACGGCGGCCCACACGCCGCCCAGGTAGCCGGCGTGCATGAAGATGCCGGCCACCGCCAGGTGCATCGCCTGCGAGCGGTTCCTCGGCCAGGCCGCTCCGGCGGCGACCGCCCAGGCGACGAAGCACGCCACCGAGAGCGTGTAGCGCACGGCCAGGAATTTCAGCGGCGGCGCGTGCGGCATGCCGTAGCGCGCCACGATGAAGCCCGTGCTCCAGATCAGCACGAACACCGCGGGCATGGCCCGCAGCAGCAGGTCCTGCCGGTCCTTGTCGTTCATGGGGATTACTTCACTCGCTGGCGGATTTCCGGCAGCGCCTTGCGCAGGTAGTAGACCATCGACCAGACCGTGAGGATGGCGGCGGCCCAGATCAGCCAGTGGCCCCACACGCCGGTGTCGATCGTGCCGAACAGGTGCCCGTCGTACAGCAGGAAGGGAATGGCGACCATCTGCACGGTGGTCTTGACCTTGCCGAGCATGTGCACCGCCACGCTGCGCGAGGCGCCGATCTGCGCCATCCACTCGCGCAACGCCGAGATCGCGATCTCGCGCCCGATGATGATCAGCGCGACGAACACGTCGGCGCGGCCCAGGTGCACCAGCACCAGCAGCGATGCGCACACCAGGAACTTGTCGGCCACCGGATCGAGGAACGCGCCGAAGGCCGAGGTCTGCTTCAGGCGCCGCGCCAGGAAGCCGTCCAGCCAGTCGGTCAGGGCGAACACGATGAACATCGCGGTGGCCACCAGGTTCTGCACCGGCTCGGGCGGCATCTGCAGGTAGAAGACCCCCACGATCAGCGGGATGGCGACGATGCGCGTCCAGGTCAGGATCGTGGGTACCGTGAAGAACATGGGCGCGATTCTGTCATGGCGCCCCGGCGCGCCCCCGCGAAAGCTCAGTGCGCCTCGACGAGCGTGCGCAGCTGGAACTTCAGGTCGTCGTTGTAGAGGAAGGTTTCGCTGAATTGCCAGGGCCGCGGCAGATGGCCGACCGGCTCGAAGGGCGCCGCACGGCGGATCGCGCGGATGGCCATGTCCACCGTCTGCGGCGACTGGCGCGGCACCCTCAGGACGGTGACGTTGCGCAGCGAGCCGTCGCGGTTCAACTGGATCTGCAGCACCGGGATGGACTGCAGCGGATCCGGCAGGACGCCTTCGAAGGTCTCCCCGGGGCTGGCCTCCATGATGCGCTGCGCCACGCGCAGCTTGTACTCGTCCCACGACCGGGCCGGACCGGCATGGCTGCGCGATGGCCGCGCACCGGCCACCACGGCCGGCTGCGCGCCGGGCGTGCCCACGGTGGCGGGAATCGGAGCGGGACCCGGCGCGGTGCAGGCAGCCAGCAGCGCGGCGGAAGCGGTGGCGGGAAGCCTAGTGAAGCGCACGGTAGATCTCCTCGGCCAGTTCGCGCCCGATGCCTTCGACGGCGGCGATGTCGTCGACACCGGCCGATGCCACGCCCCGGATGCCGCCGAATCGTTGCAGCAGTCGGGCACGCTTCCTGGCGCCTATGCCGGGGATCTCCTCCAGCCGGCTGCCGCCGACCCGCACCTTAGCGCGTCGGGCGCGCATGCCGGTGATGGCGAATCGGTGTGCCTCGTCGCGGATCTGGGCCACCAGCATCAGAGCCGCCGAGTCCTTGCCCAGCCAGACCTTCGCGCGGCCATCGGCGAACACCAGTTCCTCCAGGCCGACACGGCGGCCCTCGCCTTTTTCCACCCCGACGATGACCGACAGGTCCAGCCCCAGTTCCGCGAACACCTCGCGCGCCATGCTGACCTGGCCGCGACCGCCGTCGACCAGCACCAGGTCGGGCAGGCGGGTGGCGCCGCCGCGCGAGGTCCTTGGGGCACGCTTGCCTGCGTCCGCGGGCGCCGGGTCGTCCAGCCCGGCCGGCGGATCGAGCGGCTCTCCCAGGGCGGGCGGCGCCGCCTCCGGCGGATCGCGCCCGGCCTGCGCCAGCCGCGCGTAGCGGCGCGTGAGCACCTGCCGCATCGCGGCGTAGTCGTCGCCCGGCGTGATGCCCTCGATGTTGTAGCGGCGGTACTCGCTGTTCTGCATGCGGTGGTCGTGGAACACCACGCAGGAGGCCTGCGTGGCCTCGCCTGCAGTGTGCGAAATGTCGAAGCACTCCACCCGGAACGAGTCCAGGTCGTCGGGTTCCAGCTGCAGTGCGTCCACCAGCGCGCGGGTGCGGGCCTGCTGAGAACCCTCCTGCGCCAGCAGCCGCGCCAGCTGGATGCCGGCGTTCTTTTCGGCCATCTCCAGCCACAGGCGGCGCTGCTCGCGCGGGTGGTGCACGGCGGTGATCTTCACGCCCGACTGCTCCGACAGGGCCTCGACCAGCTCCCGGCCGACCGGGACGCTGGTGATCAGTGCCGGCGGCACCGGCACGCCGATGTAGTGCTGCGCGATGAAGGCCTCCAGCACCTGCACCTCCACCGGCTGGGCCGGCGCCGCATCCTGCGCATCGTCGAAGCCCTGCACCGCCGTGGCGTCCTCGACCTGGGACGGAAAGTAGGGCCGGTCGCCCAGGTGGCGGCCGCCGCGCACCATGGCCAAATTCACGCAGGCCTTGCCGCCCTGCACCTTCACGGCCAGGATGTCGGCGTCCTTGTCCGAGCCGGTGTCCACCGACTGCTGGTGCAGCACCTTGGACAGGGCCGTCATCTGGTTGCGCAGCTCGGCGGCCTGCTCGAACTCCAGCTTCTCGGCATGCTGCAGCATGCGGGCTTCCAGCTGCGACAGCACGGCCTGGGTCTCGCCGCGCAGGAAGGCCTCGGCATTGCGCACGTCCTGCTGGTAGGCCTCGGGGGTGATCAGCCCCACGCAGGGCGCCGAGCAGCGCTTGATCTGGTAGAGCAGGCAGGGCCGGGTGCGGTTGGCGAACACCGTGTCCTCGCAGGTGCGCAGCCGGAACACCTTCTGCAGCAGCTGGATCGACTCCTTCACCGCCCACGCGCTCGGGTAGGGCCCGAAGTAGCGGTGCTTGCGATCGACCGAGCCGCGGTAGTAGGCCACCCGCGGAAAGTCATCGGGACTGGGGTGACCGCCCTTGCCGCCGTCGAATTCCGCCTTGTCCGCGATGCCGTCGATCTTCAGGTAGGGATAGCTCTTGTCGTCCCGGAACAGGATGTTGTACTTCGGGTTGAGCGCCTTGATCAGGTTGTTCTCGAGCAGCAGCGCCTCGGCCTCGGAGCGCACCACGGTGGTCTCCATGCGCACGATCTTCGAGACCATGTGGCCGATGCGCGTGCCGCCGTGGTTCTTCTGGAAGTAGCTCGAGACGCGCTTCTTCAGGTTGCGCGCCTTGCCGACGTAGAGCACGCCGCCGGCGGCGTCGAAGTAGCGGTACACGCCGGGCAGCTGCGGCAGCGCGGCCACTTCGGCCAGCAGTTGGTCGGAATGCACGGCGGACATCGATGCTTATTATCCGGGCAGCATGCGCTGGGACATCTTCTGCAAGGTCATCGACAACCACGGCGACATCGGCGTGTGCTGGCGGGTGGCCGCCGACCTGGCGCAGCGCGGCGAGCGGGTGCGGCTGTGGGTGGACGACGCGGGCGCGCTGGCCTGGATGGCGCCGGCCGGCCACCCGGGCGTGACGGTGCTGCCCTGGCCGGACAGCGGCACCGCGCAGCCCGGCGACGTCGTGGTCGAGGCCTTCGCCTGCGAGCCGGAACCGGCCTTCGTGGCCGCCATCGCCGAACGCACGCGGGCAACGGGCCGGCAGCCGGCCTGGATCAACCTCGAATACCTGTCGGCCGAAGCCTGGGTCGAGCGCTGCCACGGCCTGCCCTCGCCGGTGCTCGGCGGGCCGGGCAAGGGCCTGACCAAGCGCTTCTTCCACCCGGGCTTCACGGCGGCCACCGGAGGGCTGGTCCGCGAGCCCGGCCTGCTGCAGAGGCAGGCCGCCTTCGACCGCGCCGCCTGGCTTGGCGCACGCGGGATCGACTGGAGCGGCGAGCGCCTCGTCAGCCTGTTCTGCTACGAGCCGCCCGGATTGCCGGCGCTCCTCGACCAGCTGGCCGGTGCTGCATCGCCCACGCGCCTGCTGGTCACGGCGGGCCGGGCCGAAGCCGCCGTGCGGCAGTGGCTTGCCGGGCGGGCGGACACCGGCCCGCTGCGGGTGCACTGGTTGCCGCTGATGCCCCAGCCGCAGTTCGACGAACTGCTGTGGGCCTGCGACCTCAACCTGGTGCGCGGCGAGGATTCGCTGGCGCGCGCGCTGTGGGCCGGCCAGCCGCTGGTGTGGAACATCTATCCGCAGCACGACGACGTCCATTTCGCCAAGCTGGAGGCCTTCCTCGACTGGCTGGGGGCACCGGACAGCCTGCGAGCCTTCCACTCGGGCTGGAACCGCCCCGGCTGGCCCTTGCCCGCCATCGACACCGGTGGCTGGCGGGCTTGCGTGGAGCAGGCCCGGCACCGCCTGCTCGCCCGGCCCGACCTCGTCAGCGAGCTGATGCGCTTCGCCGCGCCGCAATAGGCGGCCGGCCGGCCAAAACCAAGTAAAATCCCAAGGCTTTGCGCGAGCGGCCTGCCTGGCTGGCGCCTCGCGCCCACCGCCGCCCCCTCGCGCCCGCCACGCGGGCGCGCCCCGCGGCCTATTTCGCCACCCGAACCCCATGAAAATCGCTCAAGAAATCCGCGCCGGCAACGTGATCATGCAGAACGCCGCGCCCTGGGTCGTGCTCAAGACCGAATACGCGCGCGGCGGCCGCAACGCCGCCACCGTGCGCATGAAGCTCAAGAGCCTGCTGTCCAACCAGGGCACGGAAGTCGTCTTCAAGGCCGACGACAAGATGGACCAGATCGTGCTGGACAAGAAGGACTGCACCTACTCCTACTTCGCCGACCCGATGTACGTCTGGATGGACGGCGAGTACAACCAGTACGAGGTCGAGGCCGAGAACATGGGCGACGCGCTCAACTACCTCGAGGACGGCATGACCGCCGAAGTGGTGTTCTACGAAGGCAAGGCGATTTCGGTGGAGCTGCCCACCAGCGTCGAGCGCGAGATCACCTGGACCGAGCCGGCCGTCAAGGGCGACACCTCGGGCAAGGTGCTCAAGCCGGCCAAGATCGCCACCGGCTTCGAGATCGGCGTGCCGATCTTCGTGGCCCAGGGCGACAAGGTCGAGATCGACACGCGCACCGGCGAGTACCGCCGTCGCGTCTGATCGCGGCGCACCCTGGATGGAGGCTCCGGAAGGAGCCTTTTTCGTTTCTCCCGCCGCCATGGACTTCGACTTCGACCGGATCGCCGCGCCCTTCCGCATGCAGCCGGGGCTGCGCCGGCTCGGGCCCGCCGCACGCCACCTGACGGCGCTGGCGCCGGGGTCGGCGCTGTTCGAGGAAAAGCGCCGCGTGCACGAGGCCGGCGCTTCGCGGCACGTCGCCGCGGGCTTCGACCCCGCACCCGCCCTGGCTGCGATCGCACGGCAGGCTGCCGTGGAAGGCCACCCCGCCTTCGACGCGGAGCGCCTCGAGCTCGCGTTCGAGGAAGACTTCGCCGTGCTCGATGGCGCCGATGGCACGCTGCCGTGGCTGTGCGTCTGCGTGCCCTCGCGCTGGGCGCCGGAGGACAAGCTCGGCCTCGGCTTTGCCGAAGTGCACGCGCCCGTGGCCGACAACGCCGCCCTGCTGGGCGCAGGACCGCGGCTGGTGGGCCTTGCCACCTCCGGCGAGCGCTGGGAGCGATTCGTCTGGACCGTGAGCCCTTCTGCGCGCTTCGACCAGCATCCGCATCGGCAGCCACGCGCGCCCTGGCCGGCCGATGGCGACGACGAGGCCTTCGCCCGCGCCTGCTGGCTGCGGGCCGAGCGGCAGACCTTCTTTCCCGTCGGCCAGGGCTCCCGCCAGGCGGTGTTCACGATCCGCGTGATGGTGCAGCCGCTGGCACAGGCCGTCGACAGCATCCCCAAGGCCCTGCGGCTGCACGCCGCACTGGCGTCCATGAGCGCCGCCGTGCTGGCCTACAAGGGCCTGGCCCAGGCCCGCGAGCCGCTGCTGCGCTGGCTCGCGCGGAAGACCGCCTGAATGGAGTTGCTGCTGCGCATTGCGCAGGTGATCGTCCCGGTGTTCCTGATCGTCGCGATCGGCTTCGGCTACGCACGCCGCCGGCAACCGGACCTGCGCTCGTTCAACCGCATCGTGCTGGACGTGATGACGCCGCTGCTCGTCTACACCGCGCTCGCGGGAAAGGATTTCCGGCTGCAGGAGCACGAGCGCCTGCTGGCCGCCGGCGCGCTGCTGATCCTCGCTTGCGGCGTGCTCGCCTGGGCGCTCGCCCGGGCCACCGGCACCCAGGCCCGCAGCCTGGTGCCGGTGGTCATGTTCAACAACTGCGGCAACATGGGCCTGCCGCTGGCGCTGCTGGCCTTCGGGCCGGAGCACTTCGGCGCCGCCGTGGCGCTGTTCTCGATCAGCAACGTGCTGCACTTCTCGCTGGGTGCGCGCATCACCAGCGCCAGCGCCAGCACGCGCGACCTGCTGCTGTCGCCGCTGATGGTTTCGGCGGCCCTCGGCTTCGCCAGCGCCGCCAGCGGCATCCGCCCGCCCGACATGCTGATGACCGGCATGCGGCTGATGGGCGAGGCCACGCTTCCGCTCATGCTGTTCGCGCTGGGGGTGCGCCTGACGGCGCTGCAGCCGCAGGACGTCCCGCGCGGACTGCTGGGCGCCTTCGCGCGTCCGCTGGTCGGGCTCCTGCTGGCCGTGCCGCTGGCCTGGGCGCTGGATCTCACCGGCCCGGCGCGCGCACAGCTGATCCTTTTCGGCGCGCTGCCGCCGGCCGTGATGCAGTTCCTGCTGGCGGAGCGTTACGCCCAGGAGCCGGAGCGCGTCGCCGCGATGATCCTGCTGGGCAATGCGCTGGCCGTGGTGTTCGTTCCGCTGGGGCTGGCCCTCGCCCTGCCGGGTCAGTAGCGCAGGCGGCCCAGCACCACGAGCACCACCAGGATCACCAGCGCGATGCCGGCCACCGCGGCCCACAGCAGGTGCGCGTGCACGCCGCGCCCGCCCGGGGTGGGCTCGTCCGCGGGCCAGGGGCGTGCATCGGGCAACCATCCCAGGAACTCGGCGGCGGCGGATGGCGTGAGCAGATCCAGGCGGATGCGCTGCGCACGGCCGCCGCGCGCCTTCAGCTTCAGGCCGATCTCCACTTCACTGCCGCAGGCCCGCGCGTGCACGATGTCCTGCAGCGGCAGCTTGACGCGATCTTCCTTCCAGCCCAGGCCCCGCCGGAAGCGGCCGGCGATCCTCAGCACCTTCGACTGGACGCGCGCTTCGATCTCGCCCCGGAAGGCCGGAATGGCGATGCCGCGGCCCTGCACGGCGACCAGGCTGGCGGGGTAGGTGGCCTGCACCACCGGGAAAGTGCTGGTGCGGCTGGGCGCATAGTCGCGGTGGGCCCGCGGACGGCCGATCAGGTCGGCCACCGTGAGCTGCTGGCCTGCGGTGTCGAGCAGCACCTGTTCGCTCGGCAGCGTCTTGCGGATGCGCATGCCGACGATCGTGCGGCGGTCGTAAGGACCCACCTTGCGGCCTTCCAGCACCACGTGGAAAAGCGGCTCCTCCACGGTTGTCCCCAGTGTTGTTCTCGGCGCGAGAGGATAACCCCATGCCATCGGGGTTTGCCGCGAAAATCGGTCGATGTCTTCCACCCGCAACATCCGCGACGGCCGGCTGGCCGACGCCTGGGCCACGATCAAGGCGCACTCCGACGAGGGCCTGCCGCTCGAGCCGGCGGCCAGCCGGCTGGCCTTCGCCGATCCGGAGTTCCTGCTGCGCCGCGAGACCCGCGGCATCCGCTTCCAGCTGGAGTTGCTCAAGCCCGACCTCGAGCAGCAGGCGCACGGCGTCGAGAACACCATCGTCGTGTTCGGCAGCGCACGATTCCGCAGCGAAGAGGAAGCGGCGGCCCTGCTGGCCGCGGCCGAGGCCGGCGAAGACGAGGCGGTGATCCGCCGCGCGCGGGCGCTGGCGCGCAACGCCAGGTACTACGAGAAGGCGCGTGCGTTCGGCAAGCTCGTGGCGCAGTACAGCGCCGCGCGCGAGCCGAAGGACCGGCTCTTCATCTGCACCGGCGGCGGGCCCGGCATCATGCAGGCCGCCAATCGCGGCGCCTGGGAAGCGGGCAGCAGCAGCGTCGGCCTGTCGATCGCGCTGCCGATGGAGGAGGCCCCGAATCCATTCGTCACGCCCGACCTGTCGTTCAAGTTCCACTACTTCGCCCTGCGCAAGATGCACTTCATGATGCGCGCCAAGGCGCTGGTGGCGTTTCCGGGCGGCTTCGGGACGCTGGACGAACTGTTCGAGGTGATCACCCTGGTGCAGACGCGCAAGTCGCGCCAGGTGCCCATCGTGCTGTTCGGGTCGGACTACTGGAAGCGGCTGGTCGACTTCGGCGTGCTGGTCGAGGAAGGGGTGATCTCGCCGGCCGACCTGCAGCTGTTCCAGTACGCCGATGAACCCGAGGCGGCCTGGGACATCATCAAGGGCTTCTACCGCCTGTGACCTCCGGGATGGCTGCGGCCCAGCCGCAGCGACAGCCGCGTGCCGGTCGCCACGATGCCGGCCACCACCCAGAACACCCCCGAAATACCGATCACGGCACCGGCGGCGCCGAACAGGAGCGGCATGCTGACGCTGGAGGCGTTGATCGCCATCAGCCGCAGCCCCACCGCCTGCCCATGCCGGTGCTCGGGCGTGATCTGGTGCAGCATGCTCATGATCATGGGCTGCACGGTGCCCAGCGCCACTCCCAGCATCACCGAGCACAGCCCCATCGACAGCGGCGAGGGCAGCAGCGGATAGACCGTGAACAGCGCCGCGGTGGCAGCCATGGCCGCGGTGATGACCGCCCACTCCTTCAGGTAGGCGGCCACTGCCGGCATCACCACGCGCACCGCGGCGGCGGCAATGGCGAAAGCGCCCAGCAGCGTTCCGATCACGGAGGCCGACAGGCCCCGCTGGTAGCCCAGCACCGGCACCACGAAGGTGTGCACGTCCCAGCACGAGGACAGCAGCCAGTTCACCAGCAGCAGGCGCCGGAAGCCGGGTTCGCGCAGCAGGTCCCAGGCCGTGCCCGCGCGTTCGCCGGCCGGCGCCTGCACCGGCGGCAGCTCGCGCGCGCGGCGCACCCAGAACCACCCGATCACCGGCAGCACCGCCAGCAGCAGGAAGGCCAGCCGGAAGCCGCCATGGTCGATCGCCAGCCCGGCGGCGAACGGCCCGAGGAAGTTGGAGAAAGCCGGCCCGATCGCCAGCCAGGAGAACACCTGGCGCAGCTGGGTCGCGTCGGCGGCCGCGCGGCCGACATGGCGCTGCAGTGCGATGGACGCGGCGCCGGCAGCGCCGCCCGTCAGCAGCGCGGAGAGGCAGAGCACCGGGAACAGCGGAAAGGCCACGGCCAGGCTGCCGCCGAGGGACGCGGCGAGCACGGACCAGGCGAACGGCCGCCGCAGCCCGTGCCGGTCCGCGTAGCGCCCGGCCGGCAGGGCCAGGAACACCTGCATCAGCGCGAACAGGGCCAGCAGCACGCCGACGGCCGCTTCGCTGTAGCCCGAGCGCAGCGCCATCAGCGGCGCCGCCATTCGCATGCCCGCCATGCAGGCGTGCAGGAACACCTGGCCGGTGATCAGCCGCAGCAGCTCGGGACTGAGGCCGCCGCTCACGCTGCTTCGCTGCCCTGCCCCGCAGGCGGCGGCAGCACGGCCTGGACCTGCTCTTCGGGCAGGGCCTCCACCGTCTTGAGCGCCCGGCGCATCTGGCGGGTGCGCACCTGGGCGTCGTCCAGTGTCTCGGCAGCCTTGCGCACCTGCTCGCGGATGCGGTCGACCCAGGTGCCGTAGCGCTCGAACTCGGTCTTGACCGCGCCCAGCACCTTCCAGACTTCGGAAGCCTGCCGCTCCAGCGCCAGCGTGCGGAACCCCATGTGCAGGCTGTTGAGCAGCGCCAGCAGCGTGGTCGGGCCGGCCAGCGTGACGCGGTAGTCGCGCTGCAGCTGGTCCATCAGGCCGGGCCGGCGCAGCACCTCGGCATACAGGCTTTCCACCGGCAGGAACAGGATGGCGAAATCGGTGGTGTGCGGCGGGCACAGGTAGCACTCGCAGATCGACCGGGCCTCCTGGCGGATGCGCAGCTCCAGCGCGCGGCCGGCACTGTCGACGCCGGCCGCATCGGCACGGTCGGCCGCTTCCAGCAGCCGCTCGTAGTCCTCGCGCGGGAACTTGGCATCGATCGGGAGCCAGACCGGCACGCCCTCGCCGACCCGGCCGGGGAGCCTGACGGCGAAATCGACGCGCTGCCGGCTGTGGGGCCGGGTCTCGACCTGGCGCGCGTACTGCTCGGGCGTCAGCACCTGCTCCAGCAATGCCTCCAGCTGCACTTCGCCGAACACGCCGCGCGCCTTCACGTTGGCCAGCACGCGCTGCAGGTCGCCCACGCCTTGCGCCAGCGACTGCATCTCGCCCAGGCCCTTGTGCACCTGCTCGAGCCGCTCGGCGACCTGGCGGAAGCTCTCGCCCAGCCGCGCCTCCAGGGTGGCCTGCAGTTTCTCGTCCACCGTGCGCCGCATCTCGTCCAGCCGGGCGGCGTTGGTCTGCTGCAGGATCGCCAGTTGCTCCTCCAGGGTGCCACGCACTTCGGCCAGCCGGCGGGCGTTGGATTCGCTCAGGCCCTGCAGCTGGGTGCCCAGCGTGTCCGCCAGCGTCTTCTGCAGCAGGGTAAGCTGCTGCGCAAAGGCATCGATCTGGCTGTTCTGGGTGCGGGTGGCCTGCGAGGCCTGCTCCAGCAGCGCGCGCTGGAACGTGGCCAGCGTCTGCGTCGTTTCCTGGCGCACGCCGCGGGTCGACTCGCTGATTTCGCGGCGCAGCTCGCGCTCGAGTCGCTCGCCGGCCGCCAGCAGTTCCGTGCGCAGGCCGTCGGTGGGCGGCTTGCGCGCCAGCAGCACGGCCAGCAGCACCAGCGCCAGCAGGCCCGCCGTGGCGGCCAGGGCCACGCCGGCCAGCAGCCAGGCCGGGTCGCTCAGGCGAGCACCTCGGGGTTGAGCGGCGTCACCGGCTTGCCGTGCAGCAGGTAGCCGATCAGGTTGTCGGCCGCCAGGTTGGCCATGGCCATGCGGGTGGGAATGGTGGCGCTGGCGATGTGCGGCGTCAGCACCACGTTGGGCACGGAGAGCAGGTCGGGGTGGACCCGGGGCTCGCCCTCGAACACGTCGAGCCCGGCCGCCGCGATCCGGTGCTCGCGCAGGGCCTGGGCCAGTGCCGCGTCGTCGACGATGCCGCCGCGCGCGATGTTGACCAGCGTGGCCGTGGGCTTCATCTGCGCCAGCTCGGCAGCCCCGATCGCATGGTGCGATTCGGCCGTGTACGGCAGCACCAGCACGAGGTGGTCGGCCTCGCGCAGCAATTCGTCCTTGCCGACGTAGCGTGCCTTGCACTGGGCCTCGATCTCCGGGGCCAGGCGCGAGCGGTTGTGGTAGATCACGCTCATGCCGAAACCATGGGCGCCGCGCCGGGCGATGCCCTGGCCGATGCGGCCCATGCCCAGGATGCCCAGGGTGCTGCCGTGCACCTCCGCGCCCGCGAACAGGTCATAGGACCACTTCTTCCACTGGCCGGCGCGCAGGTAATGCTCGCTCTCGGTCATGCGGCGGGCGGTGGCCATCAGCAGCGCGAAGCCGAAGTCGGCCGTGGTCTCGGTCAGCACGTCGGGCGCGTTGGTGCCCAGCACTTTCGCCGCCGTCATCGCCGCCAGGTCGAAATTGTTGTATCCCACGGCCATGTTGGCGCAGATCCTCAGCCGCGGGCAGGCCGCCAGCAGCGCCGCGTCGATGCGCTCGCCGCCCGTGGTGAAGACGCCGGCCTTGCCCTGCAGGCGCTCGATCAGCTGCTCGCGGCCCCAGGCCGCATCGGCCTGGTTGTGCTCGACCTCGAAGTGCTGCTGCAGCTTCTCGATGACCTGGGGAAAGACGGGGCGTGCGACGAGGACGGCGGGTTTGCTCATGGGACTAGCGGAACCAGATGAAGGTGATGAGGGCGAACAGCGGCAGCAGGATACCCGCCGACCAGGCCATGTAGCCGAAGAAGCTGGGCATGTCCACGCCGCGGTCCTCGGCAATCGCCTTGACCATCAGGTTGGGCGCGTTGCCGATGTAGGTGTTGGCGCCCATGAAGACCGCGCCCGCCGAGATCGCCGCCAGCGTCGGCGCCAGCGTGGTCATCAGTACCTGCGGATCGCCGCCGGCGGTGTTGAAGAACACGAGGTAGGTCGGGGCGTTGTCCAGGAAGGAGCTGAGCACGCCCGCGGCCCAGAAGTACATCGCCGGTTCGGGCGAGCCGTCCGGCCGCGTCACCGCCGCGATCACGGCGCCGAACGGGCCCTCCACGCCGGCGCGCAGCATGGCGATGACCGGGATGATGGTCAGGAAGATGCCGGCGAACAGCTTGGCGACCTCCTGCATCGGTGCCCAGGCGAACTGGTTGTCGGCGTGCACGGTGGCCGGCGTGATCGTGAGCGAGGCGATGGTCACGGCGATCAGGCCGAGGTCGCGCACGATGCCGGGCAGGCCGACCTCGGTGCCGGCCACGTTGAACACCACCGGCGATTTCCAGAAGCCGGACAGCAGGACCAGACCGACGATCGCGCCCAGCAGCCAGAAGTTGCGCGCGCCGTCGAAGCCGATGCCGCGCGTTTCGGGCGTCGGGTCGACCGGCTCCACTTCACCCGGTTGCCGGTAGTACCAGCTGTCCAGCGCATAGAACAGGGCCAGCAGGGCGCCCAGCAGGAACAGCGTCTCGGGGAAGATGTGGCTGACGGTCCAGAAGAAGTCCACGCCCTTGAGGAACCCCAGGAACAGCGGCGGGTCGCCCAGCGGCGTGAGCGAGCCGCCGGCATTGGAGACGGTGAAGATGAAGAACACCACCACGTGCGCCTTGTGGCGGCGGTTGTCGTTGGCGCGGATCAGCGGGCGGATCAGCAGCATGGACGCGCCGGTCGTGCCCATGAAGCTGGCCAGCACCGAGCCGATCGCCAGGATGGCGGTGTTGAGCGCCGGGCTGCCGCGCAGGTTGCCACTGATGTAGATGCCCCCCGAGACCGTGAACAGCGCCGTCAGCAGGATGACGAACGGGATGTACTCGGCCAGTGCCGCATGCACGAAGGCGGCCCCCGCCACGCCCGGGCCGAACAGGATGGCGAACGGCACCAGGAAGGCCAGCGACCAGGCCGCGGCCACCTTGCCGAAATGGTGGTGCCAGAAGTGCGGCGCCAGCAGGGGCATCAGCGCGATCGACAGCAGGATGCCGGCGAAGGGAATGCCCCACACGGGGGTGAGCTGGCGGCCGTCGAATTCGGCCGCCATGGCCAGGTGAGGCGCGAGCAGCGCCAGGGCTACGCCGAGGGGGCGCGCAAACGTCATGGTCTCCTCCGGGAACGACGGCCTGCGTGGGGGCCGCCTGCCGGCGAGCATACCAATCCACCGGGGCGCACCTGCAGCGCCCGGCTCCCGCAGGGCGCTATTCCAGCCAGCGGGTGAACGCGCCGGGCGATTCGCGCGGCGTGTCGAATCCGTTCACGGGCTGCGACTCGTCGGCGTAGCCCATGGACATGCCGCAGACCAGCATTTCGCCCTCGCCGGCGCCGATGTGCGGCAGGACGATCCTGGAGAACCCGTTCCAGGCCGCCTGCGGGCAGGTGTGCAGCCCCTGCGCCCGCGCCGCCAGCATCAGGGTCTGCAGGAACATCCCGTAGTCCAGCAGCGAACCGCGCCCCAGGATGCGGTCGATGGTGAACATCAGCCCCACCGGCGCGTCGAAGAAGCGGAAGTTGCGCCGGTGCTGCGCGTGCATCCTGTCCTTCTCGCCCCGCTCGATGCCGAGCAGGCCGTAGAGGCCCCAGCCGTTCTGGCGCCGGCGGTCGATGTAGGGCGAGACCCATTCCCGCGCGTAGTAGTCGTAGTCCTCGCCGTACTGCGCGGCCAGCGAGGGATCGGCGTAGATCGCGTCGTAGGCCGCGCACACCTGGGCCGACAGCCGGTCGCGGCTGCCACCCTGCAGCACGTACACCCTCCAGGGCTGGGTGTTGGTGCCCGAAGCCGCGCGGCTGGCCAACTGCAGCACCCGCTCGATCGTCTCGCGCGGCACCGGCGTCGGCAGGAAGGCCCGCGCGGACATGCGGCTTTCGATGGCCGTGGCCACGCTGGCCGGGTCGGCCACCACGGAGCGGACGCGGCCGGCGCTCATCGCAGCGACTCCAGCTCCGCGCGCAGGGGCGCCGGCAGCGGCACCGGCCGGCGGCTGGCACGGTCGACGTACACGTGCACGAAATGGCCCTTGGCGGCCGTGAGGGGTTGGCCGGCGGCGAACAGCCCCACCTCGTAGCGCACGCTGGAGGTCCCCAGCCGGGCCACCCGGATCCCCGCATCGACGGCCTGCGGGAACGACAGCGGCGCGAAGTAGTTGCACTGGGTTTCGATCACCAGGCCGATGGTCTGGCCGCCGTGGATGTCGAGCACGCCCCGCTCGATCAGGTGCGCGTTCACGGCGGTGTCGAACCAGCTGTAGTAGACGACGTTGTTGACGTGCCCGTACACGTCGTTGTCCATCCAGCGGCTGCTGATCGTGCGGAAGGCCTTGTAGGCGCTGCGGGGCTCGGGCTGGGGCTTGGGACTGTCGCTCATCGGCGCCGATTCTGCCAGCGGCCCCAGTAGTGCAAGGCCACCCGGAAGGTGTTGACCTGCGCCTGCACGGTGTCGTCCAGCCGGCGGCCGTAGCCGCCGGCCATGGCGAAGGCCAGCGGCAGGCCACGCTGCCAGGCCCAGTCGAACACCCGCCGGTCGCGTGCCTCCAGGCCGTCCCAGCTGAGCTTCAGGCGGCCGAGCCGGTCGCCTTCGTGCGGATCGGCGCCGGCCAGGTAGATCACCAGGCCGGGATCGAAGCGGCGCTCCAGCTCCGACAGCGCGCCTTCCAGCGCCTGCAGGTACTCGTCGTCGCCGCAGCCGTCGGGCAGGTCCACGTCCAGGTCGGACGGCTCCTTGCGGAAGGGAAAGTTGCGGCCGCCATGGAGCGACAGCGTGAAGACGCTGTCGTCGCCACGGAAGATGCGCGCGGTCCCGTTGCCCTGGTGCACGTCCAGGTCGACGATGGCCACGCGAAGATGGCGGCCGAGGCGGGCCTGCTCGGCCTGCATCAACCGGGCCGCCACGGCCGCGTCGTTGAACACGCAAAAGCCCCCGCCCCGGTCGGCGCAGGCGTGGTGCGTGCCGCCGGCGATCTGGCCCGACACGCCCTCGGCGAAGGCTGCCCGGCACGCACCGATGGTGGCACCGACCGAACGCCTTGCACGCTCGGCCATGGCCGGGCTCCAGGGGAACCCGATCTCGCGCAGCACGGCCGGGTCGACCGTGCCTTCGTGGATCTGCCGGATGTAGCCCGGCTCATGGGCCAGCGCCAGTTCGCCGTCGCTGGCCTGCGGCGCCGGCATGAAGCGCAGCCCGGTCAGCTCGTCGCCCAGCCGATCGCGCAGCAGCTGGTACTTGGCCATCGGGAAGCGGTGGCCCGGTGGCAGCGGCAGGACGAACTGGCTGGCGTGGAAGACCTGCATGCACGATTGTGGACAGGCGGCGGCGGCGGCGCCTTCCCTGGGTGCGCGACTCTAGATTGCTGCGTCGCAACAAAAAAGACTTGCACCGGCGGCATGGGCCCCTATACTAGGCGTATGCTGCACTGCAACATCAAGGCTCCGGCCGGCATGGCAGCACATCCGCTGACCTACCCCTTTGGAGAAACTGCAATGCTGACCGCTGAACAAGTCCTCGCCTCCCAGAAGGCCTCCGTCGAAACCCTCTTCGGCCTGACCGCCAAGGCCTTCGAAGGCGTGGAGAAGCTCGTCGAGCTGAACATGACCGCCTCCAAGGCCGCGCTGGTCGAAGCCGCCGGCACCGCCCAGCACGCCCTCAACGTCAAGGACGCGCAGGAACTGCTGGCCCTGCAGGCGAGCCTGTTCCAGCCCCTGGCCGAAAAGACGGCGGCCTACAGCCGCCACCTGTACGACATCGCCGCCGGCACCGGTGCCGAGTTCGGCAGGGCCTTCGAAGCCCAGGCCACCGAGGCCCAGAAGAAATTCATGACCGTGGTGGACAACGCTGCCAAGAACGCGCCCGCCGGCTCGGAGACCGCCGTCGCCGTGTTCAAGAGCGCCGTCGCCGCCGGCAACAACGCGCTGGAATCGGTGCAGAAGGCCGTCAAGCAGGCCACCGAAGTGGCCGAAGCCAACTTCAACGCGGTCGCCAACACGGCCGTGAACGCCGCCAAGACCGGCAGCCGCGCCAAGCGCTGAGCCGGGCACTTGAAATGCGGGCCGCGGCCCGCAACTGGATTGGGCAGGAACTCTACACGCCACGGAGCGTCTATCCGACACTCTCGTGATCGAACCGGGAGTTCTTCAGGTTGTCTCCTCGGGTCCTTTCGATACCTTTCAGGTTCAGGGATCCTTCAAACCCAGCCGCAAGGCTGGGTTTTTTTTCGCCCGGGCGCGGCGCGGCTGCCAGCCCGCCACCCGCTCAGGTGCCGGGGCTGAATCCGCGATTGAGAATGATTCGCGTTTGCTCTATGATGCGCGCGTCCCCATCCTCAACCTTTCCTCTTCCCGGAGTCCCCGCATGAGCCGTAAAGCCCTCTTCGCCGCCGCCGCGCTGGCCTGCATTGCCCTGCCCTCCTTCGCGCAGGAGCAGGTCCTCAACCTGTACTCGGCGCGGCACTACCCCACCGACGAGGCGCTGTACGGCGGTTTCACCAAGGCCACGGGGATCAAGATCAACCGCGTGGATGCGGATGACGCGGGCATCATGGCGCGGCTGAAGGCCGAGGGAGCCGCCTCTCCCGCCGACGTGATCCTGCTGGTGGACGCCGCCCGCCTGTACAAGGGTGAAGTCGAGGGCCTGTTCAAGCCGGTCAAGTCCAAGGTGCTCGAGGACGCGATCCCGGCCCAGTACCGCGGCAAGGCGTCGGCCGAAGGCACGCCCTGGTTCGGGTTTTCCACGCGCGCCCGCGTCGTGGTGTACGACAAGAACAAGGTCCAGCGCGAGGACGTGGACACCTACGAGGAGCTGGCCGACGCCAGGAACAAGGGCAAGGTCTGCATCCGCTCCGGCTCGCACCCGTACAACCTGTCCCTGTTCGGCGCCATCACCGAGCACCTGGGCGAGGCCAAGGCGCAGGAATGGATCAACGGGCTCAAGGCCAACCTGGCGCGCGACCCCAAGGGCGGCGACACCGACCAGATCCGGGCCGTGGCCGCGGGCGAGTGCCAGATCGCCGTGGGCAACAGCTACTACGTCGCGCGCCTGATGCGCTCGTCCAAGCCGGAGGACCGTGCGGTGATGGAGAAGGTCGCGGTGGTGTTCCCCAACCAGCAATCCTGGGGCACGCACCTGAACATCGCCGGCGGCGCCGTGGCCAAGAACTCGAAGAACACCGCCGCGGCGGTCAAGTTCCTGGAGTACCTGGCCAGCCCCGAGGCGCAGAACCACTTCGCCAACGGCAACAACGAGTGGCCCACCGCCAAGGGCGTGAAGGTCAGCAACCCGGCACTGGAAGCCATGAGCGGCGGCGGCGATTTCAAGGCCGAGACCATTCCGCTGGCCGCGGTCGGCGCCAACCAGGTCAAGGTCCAGCAAATGCTGGACCGAGCCGGGTTCAAGTGACCTCGCAAGGGCCGCAACGCGGCCCGCGCGAGGTCATCCCGGCGAGCGCAGCGAAAGCCGGGATCCAGTAGCGACGCAGCAGCCCATCTCCAGTAGCAACGCAGCAGCCCATATCCAGCAGCGAGCGCAGCGAAAGCCGGGATCCAGGGAAGAGCGAGCGCCGCGCTCCAGCGGCGGCGCACCGACAACCGCGGTCGAGCGGCGGGGGTGGCCGGTCGTCCAGTGGCTGGCTTCCCACCTCCGCGATAATTGACGTGCACGTCAACTCAATCAGGAGCATTCCATGGACATCAAGGGCAAGGTCTTCATCGTCACCGGCGGCGCGTCCGGCCTCGGCGAAGGCACTGCGCGCATGCTGGCAGCCGAAGGCGGCAAGGTCGTCATCGCCGACATGCAGGTCGAAAAGGGCGAAACCGTCGCCCGGGACATCGGCGGCGCGTTCGTCAAGTGCGACGTCAGCCAGGAAGCCGACGGCCAGGCGGTGGTGGCCAAGGCGGTGTCCATGGGCAAGCTGATGGGCCTGGTCAACTGCGCCGGCATCGCGCCGGCCGAGAAGACCGTGGGCAAGAACGGCCCGCACAGCCTGGCCGTCTTTGCCAAGACCATCACCGTGAACCTGGTCGGCTCGTTCAACATGATCCGGCTGGCGGCGGACGCCATGGCCAAGAACGATCCCGAGCCGACCGGTGAGCGCGGCTGCCTGATCTCCACCGCCTCGGTTGCCGCCTACGACGGCCAGATCGGCCAGGCCGCCTACAGCGCGTCCAAGGGCGGCGTGGTCGGCATGACCTTGCCGATCGCCCGAGACCTGGCGCGCAACGGCATCCGCAACATGACCATCGCTCCCGGCATCTTCGGCACGCCCATGCTGTTCGGCATGCCCAAGGAAGTGCAGGACTCGCTGGCCGCCAGCGTGCCCTTCCCCTCGCGGCTGGGCACCCCGCAGGACTACGCCAGGCTCGCCAAGCACATCTTCGAGAACGACATGCTCAATGGCGAGGTGATCCGCCTCGACGGCGCGATCCGCCTCGCACCCCGCTGACCCGGGCCCGCCAGGATGGGTCTCCCGGGAAAGGAGGCGCCCTGAAATCCGCGCTCGGCGCACTGGCGCTGGCTGCCGTCCTCGCGGGCTGCGCCAGTACGCCATCCGACTTCCGCTACCAGCACCGGGTGCTGCCCGAGGCAGCCTCGGGCTATACGGAAAAGCCCGGCTGGGCAACACAGGAGTTCGCCGTCGCCGCGGCCAACCCGCTGGCGACCGACGCGGGCTACCAGGTGCTGAAGGCCGGCGGCTCCGCGGTGGATGCCGCGATCGCGGTGCAGATGGTGCTGGCGCTGGTCGAGCCGCAATCCAGCGGCATCGGCGGCGGCGCGTTCCTGCTGCACTACGACGGGCAGCGGGTCGAGGCCTACGACGGGCGCGAAACCGCACCGGCCGCGGCCGACGAGAAGCTGTTTCTCGGCGCCGACGGCAAGCCCCTGGCCTTCAACGACGCGGTGGCGGGCGGCCGTCCGGTGGGCGTACCGGGCGCCGTGCGCATGCTGGAACTGGCGCACCGGGAGCATGGCCGGCTGCCCTGGGCCACGCTGTTCCGGCCGGCCATCGCGCTGGCCGAAGGCGGGTTCGCGGTTGGTCCGCGCCTGCATTCGATGGCCAGGGACGACGCCCACCTGAAGAAGGACCCGGCGGCGGCCGGCTACTTCTTCGGCCCGGACGGGCGGGTGCGCGAGCTCGGCTCCAGGCTGCGCAACCCGGAGCTGGCGGCGGTCCTGCGCCGCATCGCCCGGGAAGGATCGGACGCGCTGCACCGGGGCGAGGTGGCGCAGGCGATCGTGGCCAAGGTCCGGCAGCACCCCACCAACCCCGGCCGCATGACGCTCGCCGACCTGGCCGGCTACCAGCCGAAGAAGCGCGCGCCGCTGTGCCACGACCACCGCGCGCGCGGCAAGGACTACCGCGTCTGCGGCTTTCCACCGCCGGGTTCGGGCGCAATCGCGATCGGCCAGATCCTGGGCATCCTGTCGAACACCGATGCCGCCTCGCTGCCCCTGGACGACGGGCTGCCGAGCGCCGACTGGCTGCACCTGTACACCGAAGCCTCGCGACTCGCCTTCGCGGATCGGGGGCTGTATGTCGCCGACCCGGACTTCGTCGAGCCGCCGGCGGGCAGCTGGATGTCGCTGCTGGACCCGGCGTACCTCGCGCAGCGTGCCCGCCTGATCGGCCCCCGCAGCATGAAGGTCGCGCAGCCGGGCACGCCCGGTGCCGTGGGCAGCGGCTACGCGCCGATGGCGCCACAGCCCGAGTACGGAACCTCGCACATCAGCATCGTCGATTCGCAAGGCAACGCCCTCGCCATGACGACCACGATCGAGGCCCAGTTCGGCTCGCGCCAGATGGTCAGGGGCTTCCTGCTGAACAACGAGCTGACGGACTTCAGCTTCGCGCCCGCCGACGCGCAGGGCCGCCCCATCGCCAACCGGGTGCAGCCAGGCAAGCGGCCCCGCTCGTCGATGTCGCCGACGCTGGTGTTCGACAAGGCCAGTGGCCGGCTGGTCGCCAGCGCCGGCAGCCCCGGTGGCGCGCTGATCATCCACTACACGGCCAAGAGCCTGTATGGCGTGCTCGACTGGGGCCTGACGCCGCAGCAGGCGATCGACCTGGCGAACTTCGGGTCGCTCAACGGCCCGACGCTGCTGGAGGAAAAGCGCTTCCCGCCCGCCACCGTCGAGGCGCTGCGCGCCCGCGGTGCCGAGGTGCGCGAAAGGCCCATGCCCAGCGGGCTGCAGATGCTGACCCGCGGCCAGGCGCACGGCCAGCGCTTCTGGTTCGGCGGCGCGGACCCGCGTCGCGAGGGCGTCGTGATGGGCGACTGACCCGCCCGGACTTGCCCGATCCCGCTCCGGAGGGCGAAGACCAAAGAGACTCAGACGTCGATGGCAGCGGCCGACCCGGCCTGCTTGCGCAGCTCGAACTTCTGGATCTTGCCGGTCGAGGTCTTGGGCAGCTCCCCGAACACCACGGCGCGGGGAATCTTGAAGCTGGCCAGGTGCTTGCGGCAGTGCGCCACGATGTCCTCCACCCGTGTGGCGGCGCCGGGCTTGAGTTCGACGAAGGCGCAGGGCGTCTCGCCCCACTTGGGGTCGGGCCGGGCGACCACCGCCGCGGCCAGCACGTCGGGGTGCCGGTACAGGACGTCCTCCACCTCGATCGAGGAGATGTTCTCGCCGCCCGAGATGATGATGTCCTTGCTGCGGTCCTTGATCTTGATGTAGCCGTCCGGGTACTGCACCGCCAGGTCGCCGGTGTGGAACCAGCCGCCGGCAAACGCCTCCTGCGTCGCGGCGGGGTTCTTCAGGTAGCCCTTCATGGTGATGTTGCCGCGGAACATGATCTCGCCCATGGTCTCGCCGTCCCAGGGCACCGGCTGCATGGTTTCGGGGTCCATCACCATCGCGCCTTGCTGCAGGTGGTAGCGCACCCCCTGGCGGGCGTTCAGGCGGGCCCGCTCGCCGATGTCCAGCTGCTCCCACGCCTCGTGCTTGGGGCACACGGTCGCCGGACCGTATACCTCGGTGAGGCCGTACACGTGCGTGAGGTCGAAGCCCAGCCGTTCCATGCCCTCGATCATGGACGCCGGCGGCGCGGCGCCCGCCACCATGGCCTTGACGCCACGCGGCAGGCCCTTCTTCATTTCCTCCGGCGCGTTGACCAGCATGCCCTGCACGATGGGCGCGCCGCAGTAGTGCGTGACGCCGTGCTCCTTGATGGCATCGACGATCGCCCGGGCCTCGACCCGCCGCAGGCACACGTTGACGCCGGCGCGGGCCGCCACGGTCCAGGGGAAGCACCAGCCGTTGCAGTGGAACATGGGCAGCGTCCACAGGTAGACGGCGTGCTTGGGCATGTCCCACTCGAGGATGTTGGAAACGGCGTTGGTGGCGGCACCCCGGTGGTGGTAGACCACGCCCTTGGGGTTGCCCGTGGTGCCGCTGGTGTAGTTCAGCGCGATCGCGTCCCACTCGTCGGCCGGCATCTGCCAGGGGTCGGCGGCGTCGCCCTGGGCCACGAAGGCGTCGTAGCCGATCTCGCCGATGCGCTCCACCGGTCCGGTGTACAGCGGGTCCTCGACATCGATGACCAGCAGCGGTGCCGCCCGCTGGCGCAGTGCCAGCGCCTTCTTCATCACCGGCGCGAACTCGGGGTCCACGATCACCGCCTTGGCCTCGCCGTGGTCCAGCATGAAGGCGACCGTCTCGGGGTCCAGGCGCGTGTTCAGCGCATTGAGCACCGCGCCGGCCATGGGAATGCCGAAGTGCGCCTCCACCATCGGCGGCGTGTTGGGCAGCATCACCGACACCGTGTCGCCCTGGCCGATGCCGCGCCGCGCCAGCGCCGAGGCCAGCTGCCGGCAGCGGCTGTACACCTCCGCCCAGGTCCGGCGCAGTCCGCCGTGCACGATCGCCAGCTGCTCGGGATAGACCTCCGCGGTGCGCTCCAGGAAGGACAGGGGCGTGATCGGCGTGAAGTTGGCCGGGTTGCGGGGAAGGTCCTGGTCGAAGATGCTGGCCATTCAAGTCTCCTGTCGTTCATGGGCGCGCGCCCCGGGAGCGTACGCGCACGGGCGGCGCCGCCGTTAGGTAAGAATACCGAGCCGATGGCCATTCCCCAGTCGTTCATCCAGGAGTTGCTGGCCCGCGCCGACGTGGTCGAGATCGTGGGCCGGCACGTCCAGCTGAAGAAGGCCGGGGCGAATTTCCAGGGGCTGTGTCCCTTCCACGCGGAGAAATCCCCTTCGTTCACCGTCAGCCCGACCAAGCAGTTCTATCACTGCTTCGGCTGCGGCCAGCACGGCAACGCGATCGGCTTCCTGATGGAGCACGCCGGCATGGGGTTCGTCGAAGCCGTCAAGGACCTGGCCGGCCAGTACGGCCTGGAGGTGCCGCAGGACGACCGCTCGCCGCGGGACCGCGAACTGGCGGCGCAGCTGCGCCGCCAGCAGGCGACGATCACCGACGTACTGGAGAAGGCGGGCCAGGCCTGGCGCAGGCAGCTGAAGGGATCGCCCAGGGCCATCGATTACCTCAAGGGCCGCGGCCTGTCCGGCGAGATCGCGCGCCGGTTCGGCCTGGGCTACGCGCCCGAGGGCTGGCACGGCCTGGCCAGCGTGTTCCCGGCCTACGACGACCCGCTGCTGGTCGACAGCGGGCTGGTGATCGCCGGCGAGGAGGATGCCGGCGCCGGCGCCGGCCAGGCCCGCCGCTACGACCGCTTCCGCGACCGGATCATGTTTCCGATCCGCAACGTCAAGGGCGAGTGCATCGGCTTCGGCGGCCGGGTGCTGGGCGACGAGAAGCCCAAGTACCTGAACTCGCCCGAGACGCCGGTGTTCAGCAAGGGGCGCGAGCTGTACGGCCTGTACGAAGCCCGCAACGCGGTGCGCGAAGCCGGCTACGTGCTGGTGACCGAGGGCTACATGGACGTGGTGGCGCTCGCCCAGCTCGGCTTCCCGAATGCCGTGGCCACGCTGGGCACGGCCTGCACGCCCGAGCACGTCCAGAAGCTGTTCCGCTTCACCGACAGCGTGGTCTTCAGCTTCGACGGCGATGCCGCCGGCCGGCGTGCCGCCCGACGGGCGCTGGAGGCGGCCCTGCCCCATGCCGGCGACACCCGCAGCGTCAAGTTCCTGTTCCTGCCGGCCGAGCACGATCCCGACAGCTACATCCGCGCGCACGGCCAGGACGAATTCCTGCGCTACGTGCGGCAGGCGGTGCCGCTCAGCGTGTTCCTGCTGGAGGCCACCGCCGAGGACTGCGACCTCTCGACCGCCGAGGGACGCTCGCGCATGCTCACGATGGCGCAGCCGCTCTGGGCCGCCCTGCCCGACGGTGCCCTCCGGCGCCAGCTGTTCGCCGAAATCGCCGACCGCTCGCAGGTCGGTCCGCATGAGCTGGCGCAGCTGTGGCGGCTGCCGGGCTCGGGCGGCGCCGGCCGGCGCCGTGAGCGCGAGCCGCGCCCCGCGCAGGTCGGGCGCCGGCAGCCGGTCAAGCCCAAGACCGTCGCGTTCGCCGAGACCATCGCGCGCCTGGTCCTGCGGCATTCGTCCAGCTGGGACCTGCTGACCCAGCCCGACCACGAGGTGCTGTGCCGGCTGCAGGCGCCGCTGGGCGACCTGTTCGGCTGGCTCGACAGCGGCAGCCAGGAGCACGGCGGCCAGCCCTGGGCCGCCCTGCAGGCCGGCCTGCAGGGCCTGGAGTTCGCCGGCCTCGCCGAGCGCTTGATGGCCTACGACGAGAGCCAGCCGATCAGCCGGGTGGTCGAGGACATAGACACCACCGAGCGCGACCTGCGCCTGTCGATGGTGGAGATCCACCTCGACCTGGCGGCCGCGGCGATCGAGGAGGCGAACCGGCTGCCGCAATCGGACCCGTCGCGGGTGGGTCGCCTGCTAAAGCTGAGCCGGCGCCAGCAGCAGCTGCTGGACGACCGGCGGCAGTTGCGGGCTTGAAAAAGCGGCCGGACGGTATAATTTACGGTTTGTCAGCGGCAAGAGCGACAGCAGCACCTCCGGGCCGGCCGACCGTGCCTCCACAGCGAGCACGACAGCGCCACCTCACCGCAAGGACTGCACCCCAAATGTTCGCCCACCCATCTTGCCCACCGAAGGCCTGAGCGCTTGCCGGCGCGCGGCCTTCTTCGCCCGCGCCAGGTAGTTTGTGGCGCAACCTGTTCTGTCGTTCCGAGGTGTCCATGCCCGCATCGAAGCCAGCGAAGCTCGCCAAGCCGCAATCGAAACCGAGCGCGAAAAAACCGGTCAAAACCGCTTCGCCGCCCGCCAGGGCGGCGCTCAAGGTCGTGAAGCCCGCGGCGCCATCCGCCGCGGCCAAGCAGTCAACGAGAGCCAAGCCCGTGTCCAGCAGTACCAAGACCCCCGCCACCGCCAAGTCCGAGAAGGCCGCCGCCAAGGACGATCCGAAGAAGCTCGCCAAGGCCGCCGCCCCTGCCGGGGAGGAGGTTGCGAAGAAGAAGCCCGGCCGGCCGCCCAAGGCGGCTGCCGCCGAGTCCGCGGCACCCGCCAAGTCGGCCGGCGCCGCCAAGCGCGGCCGCAAGCCCAAGGCCGCCGAAAAGCCGGAAGCCGAGGACGAGGACCTGTCCGACATCGAGGCCGAATTCGCCGAGGAGCCGGCAGTGGCCGAGACCCCGGAAAAGGTCAAGCCGCTGCGCATGAAGATCAGCAAGGCCAAGGAACGGGCCTTGATGAAGGAATTCGGCCTGGACGAGACGATCCTGACCGAAGAGGAGATGACCAAGCGGCGCCAGCGCCTGAAGACGCTGATCAAGCTCGGCAAGACCCGCGGCTACCTGACGCACGCCGAGATCACCGACCACCTGCCCGAGAAGCTGGTCGATGCCGAGACGCTGGAAGTCGTGGTGTCCATGCTCAACGACATGGGCGTGGCCGTCTACGAGCAGACGCCCGATGCCGAGACGCTGCTGCTGACCAACACCGGCCCGACCGCCGCCACCGAGGAGGAGGCCGAGGAGGAAGCCGAGGCCGCCCTGTCCACGGTGGACAGCGAATTCGGCCGCACCACCGACCCGGTGCGCATGTACATGCGCGAGATGGGCACGGTGGAACTGCTCACGCGCGAGGGCGAGATCGAGATCGCCAAGCGCATCGAGGCCGGCCTGCAGGCCATGATGGAGGCCATCTCCGCCTCGCCCGCGACCATCGCGGCGATCCTGGAGATGGCCAAGGACATCCGTGAGGGCAAGGTCGTCATCTCCACCGTGGTGGACGGCTTCTCCGACCCCAACGAAGCCGACGACTACGTCGCCGAGGAGGACTTCGACGAGTTCGACGCGGACGACGACGACGACGGCAACGGCGGCTCCAAGGCGCTGACCAAGAAGCTCGAGGAGCTCAAGCTGCAGGCGCTGGAGCGCTTCGACCGCATCGCCGGCCTGTTCGAGAAGGTGCACAAGGTCTACGACAAGGAAGGCTACGGCACGCCGACGTACATGAAGGCGCAGCACGCGCTGTCCGAGGAGCTGATGACCATCCGCTTCACGGCCAAGACCATCGAGAAGCTGTGCGACATGGTGCGCGGCCAGGTCGACGACGTGCGCAAGAAGGAGCGCGAGCTGCGCCGCATCATCGT
>NZ_JAKFCM010000043.1:0-2115 GCF_036676645.1 Ramlibacter sp. | reverse complement strand
CGAGAAGGAATTCGAGAAGCGTTTCCAGGACAAGCGCGGCAAGATCACCCAGGGCGACGACCTCGCCCCGGGCGTGCTGAAGATGGTCAAGGTCTACCTGGCGGTGAAGCGCCGCATCCAGCCGGGCGACAAGATGGCCGGCCGCCACGGCAACAAGGGCGTGGTGTCCACCATCGTGCCGGTCGAGGACATGCCGTACATGGCCAATGGCCAGTCGGTCGACATCGTGCTGAACCCGCTGGGCGTGCCGAGCCGCATGAACATCGGCCAGATCCTCGAGACCCACCTGGGCTGGGCCGCCAAGGGCCTGGGCGAGAAGATCGACCGCATGCTGCAGGCGCAGGCGAAGGTCGCCGACCTGCGCAAGTTCCTGGACGACATCTACAACCACGACCGGGCCACCGGCGAGGTGCGCGTCGACCTCAAGCAGTTCAGCGACGCCGAGCTGCTGTTGCTGGCGAAGAACCTGTGCGACGGCGTGCCGATGGCCACCCCGGTGTTCGACGGTGCGGCCGAGTCCGAGATCAAGCGCATGCTCGAGCTCGCCGACCTGCCGACCAGCGGCCAGACCGTGCTGCACGACGGCCGCACCGGCGAGGCGTTCGAGCGCGAGGTGACCGTCGGCTACATGCACATGCTGAAGCTGAACCACCTGGTCGACGACAAGATGCACGCCCGTTCGACCGGCCCGTACTCGCTCGTCACCCAGCAGCCGCTGGGCGGCAAGGCGCAGTTCGGCGGCCAGCGTTTCGGCGAGATGGAAGTCTGGGCGCTGGAAGCCTACGGCGCGGCCTACACCCTGCAGGAAATGCTGACGGTGAAGTCCGACGACGTGCAGGGCCGCAACCAGATGTACAAGAACATCGTCGATGGCGAGCACGAAATGGTGGCCGGCATGCCGGAGTCCTTCAACGTGCTGGTGAAGGAAATCCGCAGCCTGGCCATCAACATGGAGCTGGAAGAGACCTGAGGGAAGGCGACGCCTTCCCGATTCTCGATTCCCGATTCCCGGAGAAAGACATGAAAGACCTGCTCAACCTCTTCAACCAGCAGCGCCCGGCGCTGGACTTCGACGCGATCAAGATCGCCCTGGCCTCGCCGGACCTGATCCGCTCGTGGTCCTTCGGCGAGGTGAAGAAGCCGGAGACCATCAACTACCGTACCTTCAAGCCCGAGCGCGACGGCCTGTTCTGCGCCGCGATCTTCGGCCCGATCAAGGACTACGAGTGCCTGTGCGGCAAGTACAAGCGCATGAAGCACCGCGGCGTGGTCTGCGAGAAGTGCGGCACCGAGGTCACCCTGGCCAAGGTGCGCCGCGAGCGCATGGGCCACATCGACCTGGCGTCTCCGGTCGCGCACATCTGGTTCCTCAAGTCGCTGCCCTCGCGCATCGGCCTGATGCTGGACATGACCCTGCGCGACATCGAGCGGATCCTGTACTTCGAGGCCTACGTGGTCACGGAGCCGGGCCTGACCCCGATGGAGCGCGGCCAGCTGCTCAACGAAGAGCAGTTCATGCAGATGCGCCAGGAGCACGGCGACGACTTCGACGCCGCGATGGGCGCCGAGGCGGTGTTCGAGCTGCTGCGCACGATCGACCTGCAGGCGCAGATGGTGCAGCTGAAGGAAGACATCGCCGCCACCGGTTCCGAGACCAAGCTCAAGCGCCTGACCAAGCGGATCAAGCTGGTCGAGGCGTTCCTCGAGTCGGGCAACCGCCCCGAGTGGATGGTCATGACCGTGCTGCCGGTGCTGCCGCCGGACCTGCGTCCGCTGGTGCCGCTGGACGGCGGCCGCTTCGCGACCTCCGACCTCAACGACCTGTACCGCCGCGTCATCAACCGCAACAACCGCCTGCGCCGCCTGCTCGAGCTCAACGCGCCCGACATCATCGTGCGCAACGAGAAGCGCATGCTGCAGGAGTCGGTGGACGCGCTGATGGACAACGGCCGCCGCGGCCGCGCCATCACCGGCACCAACAAGCGCCCGCTGAAGTCGCTGGCCGACATGATCAAGGGCAAGCAGGGCCGCTTCCGCCAGAACCTGCTCGGCAAGCGCGTCGACTACTCCGGCCGTTCGGTCATCGTGGTCGGCCCGTACCTCAAGCTGCACCAG
>NZ_JAKFCM010000042.1:0-72920 GCF_036676645.1 Ramlibacter sp. | reverse complement strand
AGGCCTCGTTCTCCCAGGCGACCAGCACGTCGCCCTGGTTGCGCTGCGCGAAAGTGATGGTCGATCCGCGTGCGCCGGCATCGAGCACGGGCACGTTGCCGTAGACCTTGGCTACGAACTCGCGCGCCTGCGCGTCGCTGCCGTACTTGCGCCGGGCGAACTCCCAGGCTGCCAGGTAGTTCCAGCGAGCGCCGCCGGAGGTCTTGGGGTTGGGGGTGATTACGCGGACTCCCGGCCGGGCCAGGTCGTCCCAGTCCTGGATGCCCTTCGGGTTGCCGGCGCGCACCACCAGCACGATGGTGGAGGTGTAGGGCGAGGCGTTGTGCGGCAGCCGCTTCTGCCAGCCCGGCTGGATCCAGCCGCCGTTCTTGACCAGCGCGTCCGTGTCGCCGGCCAGCGCGAGGGTCGCCACGTCGGCTTCCAGCCCGTCGAGGATCGAACGGGCCTGCTTGCCGGAGCCGCCATGCGATTGCCGCACTTGCACGTCCTGTCCGGTTCGCGCTTTCCAATACCTTGCGAAGGCAGCGTTGAACTCGGTGTACAGCTCGCGCGTGGGGTCGTAGGACACGTTCAGCAGTTGCAGCGGCTGCTGGGCCGCAACCGGGAGCGCCCCGGCACCGAGCAGGTAGGTCGCGGAAGTCTTGAGGAAGGTTCTGCGGTCGTTCATGGCCAGATGTCAACGGAAGTTTGGGAAGCGCTGCATTCTGGAAGTCGGCGCGTGAAGCGCGAACGACTGAGTTGTCAGTTGCTTATCGGCATAAGCATTCCGGCGCCGGCGGGATGGCACCATCCTGACGTGGCGACAACGTCCCCGATTCCTTCTGCGCGCACCGGTGCTTCCCTCTGGTCCGCATTCGTGCCCTTGCTGCCGCTCATGCTGGCGGTCTTCGTGGGCTTCTTCCCCATGGGCATGGCCTTCCCGGTGCTCCCCCGCCACGTGCACGACATGCTGGGCCTGGGCACCTTCTTCGTCGGCGTGCTGATGGGCGCGCAGTACGTGGCCTCGATCCTGGTCGGCCGCCTGTGGGCCGGCGAGGTGAGCGACGGCCGCGGGCCGAAGGTGGCGGTGCCGCTCGGGTTGGTCGGCGTGTGCGGGGTCGGCGTGATGTACTTCGTCGCGCTGGCGTTCACCGACCGCCCGGCGCTGTCGTACCTGCTCTTCGTCGCCGCGCGCCTGCTCACCGGCATCGCCGAGCCTTTCGTCATCACCGCGGCGCTCAGCTGGGGCATCGCGCGGCTCGGGCCGCAGCACTCGGGCAAGGTGATCGGCTGGATCGGCATGGCGCTGTTCGGCGCCTACGCGGCCGGCGCGCCCGCCGGCGGCTGGGCCTATGCGCGCTGGGGCTACGCCGGCATTGCGTGGGCCACCGTGCTGGTGCCGCTGCTGACGCTGGCGATCGTGGCGGCCATCCATGGCGAGCGGCCGGCGCCGGTGGAGCGGCCCGCGTTCTACAAGGTCGTGGGCCTGGTCAAGCTGCCGGGGCTGGCGCTGACGCTGTCCTCGTTCGCCTATGCCGCCATCAACGCCTTCGTCGCGCTGCTGTGGGTGGAGCGCGGCTGGGGCAGTGCCGCCCTGGCCTTCACCAGCCTGGGCGCGGGCTTCATCGTCGCCCGGCTGCTGGTGGGGCACCTGCCCGACCAGCTCGGCGGCGCCCGGGTGGCGGCGGTGTGCGTGGCGGTCGAGGCGGCCGGGCAGCTGATGATCTGGTGGGCGCCGGGTGAGCTGTCGGCCTGCGCGGGCGCCGCGCTCACCGGCGGTGGCTATGCGCTGGCGTTCCAGGGCTTCGGCGTGGAGGCGGTGCGCCGCGCACCGCCGGAAAGCCGCGGCGCCGCGATGGGCGGCTACGTGGCGTTCCAGGACCTCTCGATGGGGCTGGCCGGTCCGCTGGGCGGGCTGCTGGCGCTGCAGGCGGGACTGGCGGCGGTGTACCTGGCCGGGGCCATCGGGGCGCTGGCCTCGCTCGTGCTGGCGCTGGCGATGCAGCGATCAGCCGCCGGCCGCGCCTGACGCCGCGTTGCCGGCCGCCGTCGCAGCGTCCACCGGCGCCAGCGGCAGCGAGATGCGAAAGAGCGAGCCGCGTCCCGGGCCCTCGCTCTCGGCCACGATGCGGCCGCCGTGCAGTTCGGCCAGGCCGCGGGCCAGGGCCAGGCCGAGGCCCAGTCCGCCCTGGGTGCGCGCGATGTCCTGGTCGGCCTGGGAGAAAGGGGTGAACAGGCGCCCGAGCAACTGCGGGTCCATGCCGATCCCGGTGTCGGCCACCGACAGGTGCACTTGCCCGGTGGCCGGGTCCGCCCGGGTGCGCACTTCCACCGTCCCGGGGCCTTGCTGGAAGCGGACGGCGTTGTTCAGCAGGTTGCCCAGCATCTGGGCGAGTCGCACCGGGTCGCCCTCGACCCAGAATGGGCCGCCGCAGTCCAGCACCAGTTGCTGGCCGCTGGCCTCCAGGCTGGGGCGGTAGTCCTCCGCCGTCTGGCAGGCGATGGCCGCCAGGTCGCAGCGCGTCAGGCGCAGGGTCAGCTTGCCGCGGGCCATGCGGCTGACGTCCAGCAGGTCGTCGATCAGCCGGGCCATGTGGCCGACCTGGCGGTCCATGATGTCGCGCAGGCGAACCAGCCGGGCATCGCCGGTGTCGGTGCGCTTGAGGATCTCGACCGCGTTGCGCACCGGCGCCAGCGGGTTGCGCAGCTCGTGCGCCAGCATCGCGATGAATTCGTCCTTGCGTCGATCCGCCTCGCGCAGGGCCGCTTCGGCTTCGAGGTGGTCGGTGATGTCGGTGTTGGTGCCGAACCAGCGCACGATGCGGCCGCCATGGTCGCGCAGCGGGAAGGCGCGGCTGAGGAACCAGCGGTACTCGCCGGTGCGGCTGCGCAGCGGGAAGGTGTCCTCCCAGGGCTCGCCGCTGGCCAGGTGCTGGCGGAACTTGGCCATGACGCGCGCCAGGTGGTCGGGGTGGTGCACCCCCTGCCAGCCCCAGCCCTCCGATTCGCCCGGCCGGGTGCCGGTGTACTCGTACCAGCGCCGGTTGAACCATCGGCTGGAGCCGTCGGGTTCGACCATCCAGGCCAGTTGCGCGATGTTGTCGGCCAGTGACTGGAACATGGCGGCGTTCTCCAGCAGGGCGTCCTGCGCGGCCCGCGCGCGCTGTTCGCTGTCGCGACGGGCCGCCTCGGCGGCGCGCTGGCTGCTGATGTCGAGCACCGATGCGAGCACCAGGCCGGACGCCATGCCCTCGACGGGGTTCAGCCCGATCTGCACCGGGAAGACCGAGCCGTCCTTGCGCCGCCCGTGCAGCTCGCGCCCGGGGCCCATCGGGCGGCGGACGGGGGCGGCGTGGTAGCCCTCGCGCAACCGGGCGTGGCCTGGCCGATCCCCTGGCGGCACCAGATCGTCGATGGCCATGCCGACCATCTCCTGGCGCGTGTAGCCGAACTGGCGTTCCGCCTCCCGGTTGACCAGCTCGATGCGACCCTGCGGGCCGACCACGATCATGCCGGAGGGGGACGCTTCCAGGGTCTCCCGCAGCCGCCGTTCCCGCACGGACAGCTTCTCGCGCACTGCGAGCAGCTTGCCATGCTCGGCCTGCAGTTCGCGCAGCGCGCTGCGCCAGGAGGCGATCAGCCAGCTGAACAGCAGGCCGTAGGCGGTGAAGATGGCCAGCCGCAGCTGCTCGGTGGTGCTGGTCGCCCGCGAGTGGACGAACAGCGCCTCGCCGGCGACGGCGCAGATCAGCGTGGCCAGCGCACCGGCGCGGAAACCGCCCACCCAGGCCGCCAGGATGGGCGGTGCCAGCAGCATGATCAGCGGCGCCTGGTTGCGCAGCCAGGGCTCCAGCGCGAAGCGCAGCGCCAGGAAGGCGGCGCTCAGGAGCACCGCGGCCGCATAGCCGAGCAGCGAATCCGTCTTGCGTCGTACGGAGGGGGCACCTGTGCTGGTCACGAACTTCCACTCTAGCGGGACTGGCACCGTCGTGGGGCGCCGCGGACCTGCCCGCCGCCGCTGCTGTCGAGCACAATGCAGGCCGACGATCAACCACGACGAGGTGAACCGATGGCGATGCTCCTGCTGGGCCTGGTGCTGTTCCTGGGCGTCCACTCCACGCGCATCTTTGCCGAAGGAGCACGCCGGCGCTGGATGGCGCGCATCGGCGAGATGCCCTGGAAAGCGATCTATTCCGTCGTCTCCCTGGTTGGCTTCGTGCTGGTGATCTGGGGCTACGGCCTGGCGCGGCAGCAGCCGGTGGTGCTGTGGACGCCGCCGCGCGCGATGAACCACCTGGCCGCGCTGCTGGTGCTGGTTTCGTTCGTGCTGCTGGTGGCCGCATACGTGCCGCGCAATGCCATCAAGGCCCGGCTGCACCACCCGATGGTGCTGGGCGTGAAGGCGTGGGCCCTGGCGCACCTGCTGGCCAATGGCACGCTGGCCGATGTGGTGCTGTTCGGCGCGTTCCTGCTGTGGGCAGTGCTCAGTTTCGGGGCCGCGCGCCGGCGTGATCGGGCCGGCCACGTGCAGTACGCCGCCGGCACCGCCACCGGAACCGTCGCCACGCTGGCGGTCGGGCTGCTCGCCTATGGCGTGTTCGCGTTCTGGCTGCATGCCTGGCTGATCGGCGTGCGGCCGTTCTGAGTCGCGCGCTGGAGAGTCGGCGACCGCCGCCACCCAAGCGGCCTGCGCGTGACGGGTTGCGAGCGCTCGCAGCAGGACACACGGCAACACCCGGGCCCGGCTCCGTCCGACACCTGTCGAAGGGCACACCTTCCAGAATCGTCCGCATCCGACGGAGGACTTCCCATGGACGATCTGAAGGCGCCGCGCCCGCTGGCGGTGGTGACCGGCGCTTCCTCGGGCATCGGCTACCACCTCGCACGGCTCGCCGCGCAGCACGGCCATGACCTGGTCGTGGCGGCCGATCGGCCGCTCGAGCACGCCGTCGCCGATTTCAAGGCGGCCGGCGCGCGGCGGGTGCAGGCGGTGCGCGCCGAGCTCGCCAGCCGCCAGGGCGTGGACCCGCTGATCCAGGCACTGCAGGGCCATGAAGTCGACGTGCTGATGGCCAATGCCGGCCACGGCCTGGCCGGCCCCTTCCTCGAGCAGGACTTCGGCGAGCTGCAGCACGTGATCGACACCCGCATCACCGGCACCCTGTACCTGCTGCAGCACGTGGTGCGCGGCATGGTGGCGCGCGGTCGCGGGCGGGTGCTGCTCACCGGGTCCGTGGCCGGTTTCCCGCCGGGCTCCTTGCACGCGGTCTACAACGGCAGCAAGGCTTTCGTCGATGCGTTCGCCCATGCGCTGCGCAACGAGATCAGGGACTCCGGCGTCACCGTCACCCTGCTGATCCCCGGGCCCACCGACACCGATTTCTTCGAGCGCGCCCACTTCGCCGATACGCGCGCCGGCTCCCGCCAGAAGAAGGACGACCCGTCCTACGTGGCGCGGCTCGGCTTCGACGCCATGCTGCGGGGCGAGGCCGACGTCGTCACCGGCTGGCGCAACGATCTCCAGGTGGCCACCTCGAAGGTGGCGCCGGCGCAGACGGTGGTGCAGGTGCACCGCAAGATCGCCGAGCCGGAGCCGGACAGCGGCAAGCAGGAGCACGCCGGTACCACGCACGAACACCCCCGCATGGAGCAAGAGCCATGAGCAAGAAGCAGGACTTCCTTCGCCGCGAGCAGAGTCGCGACAAGCACCCGGATTCGGGCATGGTCGGCAGTGCCGCCGCGGTCGAAGAGCAGGCGCGCCGCCGCAGCGTCGCTTCCACCGGACCGCAGGACCGCAAGGCGCCGATGGGCGGCAAGATCGCCAACGACCGCAACAAGATGGGCGACAAGGCGCCGACGCAGCTCAACGAAGGCCGGCGCACGCCGCACAGCCGCAGCGACAAGGAGATGCAGGTCGGCAGCGGCAACAAGCCGGAGCTGCGACGCGGTTCACCGGCCAGCGGCGAGCGCACGCTGCCGCCGTCGGCTAGATCCTGAGTGTGCGGTGCGGCCGCCCGCGTGGCCTGACCGGCGAAGCGCTGGATCTGCGGCGGATCAGCTTTTGAGTGCGCGCTCCAGGTTGGCCAGCACGGTGCTCCAGCCTTCCTCGGCGCTGTCCAGCATGTCGCGCGTTTCCTCGTCGGCCGGCCCCGTGTCGTGGCGCAGCGTGAGCAGGCAGCCGTCGCCCTGCGGCTCGATGTCCAGGATCACCGCGGTTTCATGGGATTGGAACTGCGGCAGCCCGAAGGTGAAGGCGATGCGGCGCGGCCGGTCCAGCTGCAGGAAGCGGCCGCTGTGCTCCACGTCGATGCGGCGCGAGGAGTCGGCCTCCAGCGGGCGGCGGTCGACGATGGTGAAGCGCCCGTTCACGCCCGGCTCGATGTCGCAGCGGATCACTTCGCCGGTCGGCGGCGTGGCGAACCAGAACTGCCGTGCCAGTCGCGGGTCGAGCCAGGCATCGTAGATCGCCTCGGCCGTGCAGTCGAAGGCGCGTTGCACGCGCACGATGGTGGAGGTGGGCATGGCCGGGTTTATCGGCGAGCGCCGCTGCCGCGTCAGCCGGAGTGCGCCCCGTCGCCTCGTAGGGCTTGGCCTATGGCGCCGGCAGACAGCCGGGTCCTACGTGTTCTGTCGTGCAAGGCGCCTCGTCGACGCACCGCTTCATGCGCGACACTGCCGGCACGTTCATCCGCCAGGAGGCCGCCATGAAGATCCAGCACCGGCCATGGCACTGGGCCGCCGTCGCGGCGGCGTTGGCCGTGGCCCTGCTGACCTTGTCCGATGCGCACGGGCAGAAGGCCGGCTCGGCCGCCAGCTTCGAGGGCCGGCCCACGATGGCCGGCGCCCAGGCCGGGCTGGGCGCGATGTCCGGCCCGCCGCAGGGCGGGCTCGGCGTGCAGAGCACGGAGGACCTGCCCGCCGCTGGTTTGAAGGCGCCGCGGCCCCTGCCCGGCAACGAGCCCGGCCCGTCGGTGCCGCGCGATCCGGGGCTGGACCGGCCGTCCAGCCCGGACCAGGGCCGCCCCGCCACGCCGGACCAGGACCTGCGCCCGCAGCGCAACCGCGATGGCGTCGACGTGGCGCCGCGCCAGGGCGACGAGAGCGGCATCCGCAAGCAGCAGCGCGCCCGTGACAAGGTCAGGCGCGGCACGCGCGGCGGCACCGAGCGTTCGCGCGAATAGCCTTCAGAGCACCGCCTTCGCCTTGCTCAGGTCGGCCACGAAAGCCTCGAAGCCTTGCTCCCGGTCCGCCGGCAGCAGCCGCAGCAGGGCGGACGGGTGCAGCGTGACGAGCACCTTCAATCCGTCGGCACGCTCCAGCCACTTGCCGCGGTTGGCGGTGACGGAGATGGTGCGGCCGAGCAGGGCGCGCGCCGCCGTGGCGCCCAATGCCACCAGCGCCTCGGGCCGCACCAGAACGATCTCGTCCTCCAGCCAGTGCAGGCAGGCGGCGATCTCGCGCTGGTTCGGGCTCTTGTGGATGCGGCGCTTGCCGCGCAGTTCGAACTTGAAGTGCTTGACCGCGTTGGACACGAACACGCTGTCGCGCGGAATGCCGGTCGCCTCCAGCGCACGGTCCAGCAGGCGGCCGGCCGGGCCGACGAAGGGATGTCCCTGCAGGTCTTCCTGGTTGCCGGGCTGCTCGCCCACCAGCATCAGCGGCGCATGCAGCCGGCCTTCGCCATTGACCGACTGGGTCGCATGTTCGCCGATCGGGCATTCGCGGCAGCGCATGGTGGCGGCCTTGAGCTGCTCCAGCGAGGCGATGCCGCCGTCGGAAGCCGCGGAGGCGGCTTCGACCGGCGTGGCCGCATCCGCCGCCGGGCCGAAGACCCGGTGGTAGGCCGCCAGCCAGCGCGCGTCGCTGCCGCGCGGGCCCGGCTCGTCCTCGCGCCGCGCGCCGGGCCCGAGCAGCAGCCGCTCGCGGTCCCAGCGCACCGAGCGCTGCGGCGTCAGGATGGCCCAGCGCAGCGCCGGGTAGCGGCGCGCGAACCAGGGCGCCAGTGCCTCGACGATGTGGTGGGTGGGATCGAACCAGGCCAGGTGCAGCGTCTCGCCCGGCCGGGTGTCGTCCGGCACCGGGCGCAGGCGCAGCAGCGCCTTCATCTTGTGCATCTCGCGCCGCACCGACTGGGCCATCTGCTGGGCCTGTTGCATGTCGGCGTCCAGCGGGTCGGTGCGCAGCGCGGGCTCGTGCACCAGGCGCCACAGCAGGCGGTACAGCAGGGCGAAGCGCTGCGCGTCCTGGTGCAGCACCACCACCTCGCACAGGCGCAGGAAGGAGGCCGGCACGATCGCGGCGGCGGCGCGGGGCAACTCCTGCGGCTTGCCGGCCGCCTGCAGGTCGACCGGCTGCGCGTGCAGGTCGTCGCTGAGCGTGTGCACGGTTTCCCACTGCACTTCGTCCGGCGGCACCTGGTGCGCCAGCAGCTGGCGCGCCTCCTGGCGGAAGCCCGCCAGGTCGGTCTCGCCGGACAGGCGCGGCATGGTCATGGCTGCGCCGCCCTTGCGGGCCGGCAGTCCGTGCTGGCGTGGGGGCGCGGGCCGAGGCGTCTCATGGCGCGCTCTCCTGCGGTTGCGAGGACGGCGGCCGGCCCACGTGCGCACGGCGCTTGAGCTTGCGCGCGCGCGCCTCCATCAGCAGGTACAGCAGCGCCGCGATCATCAGCGGGCCGATGTAATAGACCGCCCGGTAGCCCAGCAGCGCCGCCAGCAGCTGGGGCTCGCCGATGCGGTGGCCCAGCAGGGCAATGAACACGGCCTCGAACACGCCCAGCCCGGCCGGCACGTGCAGGACCACGCCCGCGATGGCGCCCACCAGCAGCACGGTGAGCACGTCGGGATAGGGCAGCTGGCGCTGCAGCAGGACCCAGATCACCCCGGCCATCAGGCTCCAGTTGAGGCAGGAGATGGTCATCTGCACCACCGCCATGCGCCAGGGCGGCAGGTACAGCTCATGGCCGCGCCAGTGCCAGACGTGGTCGCCCATCTTCCAGCACGCCAGCACGTAGCCGAGCGAGACCGCGATCAACGCGGCGCCGGCCCACTGCAGCCCGTGGTTGCCCATCTTCCATTCGGGCGGCAGTGCCAGCGGATGCACCAGGAACAGGAAGCCGGCGAGCAGCTTGTAGCCCAGCCAGTTGGTCAGCATGCTCATCGACACGATGCGCGTGATCACGCCGGTCTTCAGGCCCAGCCGCGAATACAGGCGGTAGCGGAAGCCGACGCCGCCCACCAGCGAGCCGATGCACAGGTTGAAGGTGTAGCTGACGAAGGTGACCGCCATCACGATGCCGGTCCTGAGCGTGTGGCGGGTGTAGCGGCGGCCGATCAGGTCGAAGCAGGCGTACAGCAGGTGGCTGGCGACCGCCAGGCCCACCGCGGCGGCCAGCGCCGGGCGCGGGAGGTCGCGCAGCGACTGCATCACCTCGCCCCAGGCGATGTTGCGGGCGTAGCGCCAGAGCAGCCAGCCGACCAGCCCGAAGAAGAGCAGCGAGGCGCTGCGGCGCAGCCAGGGCCACCACGGCCGCTGGCTCAGTCGCCGGCGCTCCGCCCCGCCATGCCGTCCGAGCCGCTGCCGGTGCCCCGTTGCCGCGCCGTGGCCGTCGTGCGCGCCATGCGCGTGGGCGTGCGCATGCGCATGGCCGTGCCGGTGGCCATGGGGATGCGGGGCCGCGAGATCGCCCGAGCGAGCCGGATGCGTGTTCATCGGTGCTCCTCCGCGACGGAGGCGCCGGCGGCGGCCAGGGCCTGCGGCACGGCCGGGATCAGCCGCGGGCGGTGGCGCGGCAGCCAGGCGCTCACGGTCGGGTAGATGCGCACGAGGTGGAAGGCGATGAAGCTGCGCAGCAGGTGAAGCAGGCCGCCGGCGCCCTGCAACGCCTCGGGCTGCACCTGGCGGCAGCTCTCCCGCACCAGGGCGTCGAGCCGCTCGTGCAGCAGCGCGTTGAAGTCGCGGTCGCGGATGACGACGTTGGCCTCCAGGTTGAGCTGCAGGCTGAGCGGGTCCAGGTTGCTGGAGCCGACCGTGGACCAGTCGTCGTCGACCAGCGCGACCTTGCCGTGCAGCGGCCGCTCGCAGTACTCGAAGATGCGCACGCCGGCCTTGAGCAGGTGGCTGTAGAGGGCGCTGGCGCCGACCTTGACGATCGCCATGTCGGGCGTGCCCTGCAGGATCAGGCGCACGTCGACCCCGCGCCGGGCCGCCTGCCGCAGGTCGCGGATCAGCCGGTAGCCGGGAAAGAAGTAGGCGTTGGCGATCACCACCCGCTCGCGCGCGGCGCGGATCGCGAGCCGGTACTGGCGCTCGATGTCGGTGGTGTGCAGGCCGTTGTCGCGGGTCACCAGCAGGGCGCGGGCGCGGCCGGCATGGGGCAGCTCGCGCGGGTCGGCGCGGGCCTGCCGGCGCCAGCGCCACCAGCGCCGCGTCGGGTTGTGGCGCGAGCCGGCGGCCAGCGCGGCGTGGGCGAAGCGATGGATCTCGCCCACCAGCGGGCCGCGCACTTCCACCGAATAGTCCTGCTTGGCCTGCGGGCCGAAATCGCCCAGGTGGTCGGCCGAGTAGTTGATGCCGCCGATGAAGGCGACCTCGCCGTCGACCACCACGATCTTGCGATGCAGGCGCCGCAGCAGGTTGGGGCGCAGGCCGAACGGGCGCGGGCCGGGGTCGAACACGTGCAGCCGCACGCCGGCCTCGCACAGCGTGGCGACGAAGCGCTCGGAAAGGTCGGGCGAGCCCCAGCCGTCGATGGTGGCGTCCACCTGCACCCCGCGCCGGGCTGCGGCGACCAGCGCCTCGTGCAGCTGCAGGCCGACCTTGTCCTCGAACAGGATGAAGGTCTCGAGCACCACCTCCTTGCGCGCGTTGGCGATGCAGGCGAACACGCGCGGGAAGAACTGCTCGCCGTTCTCCAGCAGGGTGAAGCGGTTGCCGTCGTGCCAGCGCAGTGCCATGCCTTGCCTCACAGGCGGATCTCGGCGGCGAGCGGCGCGTGGTCCGACAGGTGCGACCAGGGCCGGCGCGGCAGCACCACCGGCAGGTGCACCGAGGCGTTGCGCACGTAGATGCGGTCCAGGCACAGCAGCGGGAAGCGCGAAGGGAAGGTGCGCGCCGGCTCGCCATAGGCATTGACGAAGACTTCGCGCAGGCCGATCTCGCGCTCCAGCAGGGCGTTGGCGCGGCGCCGCCAGTCGTTGAAGTCGCCGGCCACGATCAGCGGCGCGTTGTCCGGCACCTCGCTGCGCACCATCTCGCACAGCAGGTCCAGCTGCTGCGCGCGGTGCGACTCGGCCAGCCCCAGGTGCACGCAGACCGCATGCACCTCCACCGGCTGCCCGGGGATGCGCAGCACGCAGTGCAGCAGGCCGCGCTTTTCCGGCCCCGGCAGCGACACGTCGTGGTTCTGGTAGGAGACGATGGGGAACTTCGACATCAGTGCGTTGCCGTGATCGCCCTTGGGATAGACCACGTTGCGGCCATACGCGTACTGCGGCCAGATGGTGTCGGCCAGGAACTCGTAGTGCGGGCCGTCGGGCCAGTCGACCACCTTGCGGCCGTGGCCCTCGTGGGTGCCCAGCACTTCCTGCAGGAACACCAGGTCGGCGCCCACCTTGCGGACGGCGTCGCGCAGCTCGGGCAGGATGAACTTGCGGTTGAAGAAGTTGAACCCCTTGTGGATGTTGACCGTCATCACCGTCAGCGGCGCGGCCGTGGCCGAGATCTCTGTCATACCGGTCGTGCTGGCTTTCGCCTGAGGGTTGTACCGGTCCGCTCTGCGGTAGGGTGTAGGACGGCAGGCAGGGTCGCCCGTGGCGCTTGCTGGGAAAGGGCGTGCGACTGCGCGCAGGGTGCCCCGCGCCCGCCGCGCTTGGCCCAAAATCGGCACACTCCGAGCCTGCCGCCGCATGCCCATGCCGATCCAAGCCGCCCGCCATGTCCTGCTTTGCGCCGCGCTGTTCGCCGGCGGCCTCGCCGCCACGGCGGCCCAGGCCGAGGGCCTTCGGCCCGGCGCGGTGTTCGTGCAGGCTGGCGGCGGCGAGACCGACCTGGGCGCGGCCAGCGCCGGATTGCTGTGGCCCTGGGCCTGGCGCGCGCACGCGCTCGGCGGCGAGTTCGGTCTGCAGACGGAACTGTTCGCCAGCCACTGGCGTGCGCGCGGCCTCTCCGGCTCGCGCCAGGGCTACACGCAGATCGGTGTGCTGCCGCTGCTGCGCTATCGGCTGGACGAAGGCCGCTCGCCCTGGTTCATCGAGGGCGGCATCGGCCTGTCCCTGACCGACCGGCTGTTCTCCACGCCGGCGCGCAGCATGGGCTCGCGCTGGAACTTCTCGGACAACCTGGCGCTGGGCCGCCAGTTCGGCGAGCAGGGCCGGCACGAGTGGAGCCTGCGTTGGCAGCATACCTCCAATGCCGGGCTGAAGAAACCCAATCCGGGCCTGGACCTGGTGCTGCTGCGCTACTCGGCGCGATTCTGACGCGGCCTGCACAGGGCCGAGGTTCGCCCGCGCGCCGGCCAACCCACCCGTCCTACAGGGCCCGTGCCGGGCGTCCGGCAGGGCGCCGCGGGCCCCGGCGCTAAGGTTCTCTCACGCCCCACTTGCATGGGGCGCTGCTTTTTGATCATTCGAGAGAGGACAGCATCATGAAACAAACCAGGACAACCACAACACTGCTGATGGCCGGCCTGCTGGCGGCCGGCGGAGCGTATGCGGGCGGGGCCAGCCCCACCAGCGACGTCCCGGTGAAGGCCGGCGAAGCCAGCACCGTGACCCACGGGCAGCCGAACATGCTGACCACCAACGAGCCGCTGCAGCATCCCGCGCCGGTGAGCAGCGCGGGCGACGCGGCGGTGACCAGTGCCACCGGCGTTCCGCTGGACAGCGCCTCGTCGCCGCACACCGTGGTCATGGGCGCGCCGGCCGACGCGCGCGTCGTGCCCCACTACAGCGCCACCGTCACCAGCAACGTCCCGACACGGGCCGGCGAGTTCAGCACCTGGACCAACGGCGTGCCGAACATGAAGACCTACAACCCGGTGGTGGACGACGGCCGCGTGCTCTATTCGCCCGAGCAGGTGGTGCAGCGGGTGCCGCACCAAGCCGGCGAAGTGAGCACCATGGTCGGTGGCCGGCCGAACTGGAATCCGGATGACCCGCTGCTGAACTGATTGCGCGGGGTCCGGTCGACAAAAAGCCTGCGCGGCGCTAGCCGGCAGGCTTTTTCCTTTTCCGTGCGGCCGCGGGGCCGCGCCGGCATCAGCCGTGATGGCGATGCATGTGGCGGCCGCCGCGCTGGAACATGCGGGCGGTCTCGTCGTCGAAGGTCTTCTTCTGCTCGGCGCTGAGCTGGGCGTAGAAGGCCTTGGTGGCATCGGCACGGCGATCCATTTCCGCCTGGCGCTGCTCGCGCAGCGAGCGCATGTGGTCGATGCGGTCGGGCGTGGTCATGCGGGCCATGGCCTCGCGGTCGACGCGCGGGCGCTGCGCGGGCGGCTGCATGGCGTTGGCGAAGCTGGTCCAGGCCGCTTCCTGCGCCGGGGTGACCTGGAGCTTCTGCTTCAGGTCGGCCAGGCGCTGGCTGGCGCGCTCGGCCATCTTGGCGCGGTCGAAGTGGTGGCCATGCTTGCCTTCCGCCCCGGCCGCGACGGGCGGCTGGGTCTGCGCAATGGCGGTCACCCCGGTGATGCCGGCGACCAGCGCGGCGGCCATCAGGTACCTGCGGGCATTCAGTTTCATGGTCCTTGCATCCTTTCCGAAAGAGCCTGTCGGCATTCCATACGCCTCAGGTTGGGAGGCAGTGTGGCGGCCCGATGTAAGCCGGCCATGCATCCAAGGTAGCGCCGGTGTAAAGGCTGGGCGCTGCGCGTGACAGCAGTGGCCGGGTGGGCGGGCCATGCGAGCGTGTCCTACGGCAAGTGCGCGCCTGCGGCCACAGACGCAGCCCTGCCGCCGGGCCAGCATCGGTGCATGGACATCCAGCAAGAGCCCACGGGATCGCCGCTGGCCTGGCACGTGGCCTGCCTGGCGTTGCTGGCCGGGCTGGCGGCCGGCGCACAGGGGCAGTCGGTGCAGCCGGGGGAAACCGAGAGCGGACCGCCCCAGCCGGTGCCGGGGCAGGTGCTCAGCGACGTGGAGCCGCTGCCGGCCGAGAGCCGCGACAGCAGCGGGGCCGTGGTGCTGCACGACTCGCGCGTGCGGGCCCAGCGCGACGCCTTCCGGGCCGCCGACCAGCGCACCGGCATCAGCTCGGCGATCCGGCACAACGTCTCGCGTGTGCTGGAACAGGTGCGCAGCTGGGACGAGGTGCGCGAGGCCGACTCGGGCCCCGCGCCCGACGCGCAGCCGGCCGAACCCTCGCAGTGACGCGCGGGCGGCTCAGCCGAACCGGCCGCGATTGAAGTCCTCGACGGCCTCGACCAGCTGCTCGCGCGTGTTCATCACGAACGGCCCGTACTGGGCGATCGGCTCGCGCAGGGGCCGGCCCGCGATGAGCAACGCGCGTGGGGGCTCGCTGCTGCCGACGGCCGGCTGCAGCAGCACGCCGTCGCCCTCGTTGGCCAGCACCGCCAGCCGCCCGGCGGCCACCACCGTCGCCCGTTCGCCTTCGCCCACCTGCACGCTGCCGCGGTAGACGCAGACGAACGCGTTGTGCCCCGCAGGCAGGGCCTGCTCGAAGCGCTGGGCCGGATCGGCGCCGAATTGCAGGTCCAGGTACAGCGGCTCGGTGACCTCGCGCTGCACGCTGCCGCGCACGCCCTGGCTTTCCCCGGCGATCACGCGCACCGTGACGCCTTCCGGCGTGCGCAGTTCCGGGATCTCGGCGCCCTGGATGTCGCGGTACCAGGGCTCGCGCATCTTGTCGCGCGCGGGCAGGTTCAGCCAGAGCTGGAAGCCCTCCATCACGCCGGCTTCCTGCTCGGGCATTTCGCTGTGCACCAGGCCGCGGCCGGCCGTCATCCACTGCACGCCACCGTTCTGCAGCAGGCCTTCGTGGCCGCGGCTGTCGCGGTGCCGCATGCGCCCGCTGATCATGTAGGTGACCGTCTCGAAGCCGCGGTGCGGGTGGTCCGGGAAACCCGCTCCGTAGTCGTCCGGATCGTCGCTGGCGAAGTTGTCCAGCATCAGGAAGGGGTCGAGCCGCTGCTGCAGGTCCTGCGTCAGCAGGCGCGTGAGCTTGACGCCCGCGCCATCCTGCGTCGCCTGCCCGGTCACCACCCGCTCGACCCGGCGCGGCTGTTGCACGGTCGTGTTCATCGCCATCAATTGGGGTCAGAGACGCATTTTTCAGAGACGCATTTTTCGAGCTCAGCCGGGCTGCAGCGCGGGGTAATCGGTGTAGCCGGCCGCGCCGCCGCCGTAGAAGGTGGCCCGGTCGGGCTTGTTCAGCGGGGCGCCGGTGCGCAGGCGCTCCACCAGGTCGGGGTTGGCGATGTAGCTGCGGCCGAACGCCACCAGGTCGGCGCCGTGCGCCAGCGCGCGGCCGGCCAGCGGGGTGTCGTAGCCGTTGTTCACCATCCAGGCGCCGCGGCCGCCCGCATCCCGGTAGATGCGGCGCAAGGCGTCGAAATCGAACGGGCGGTCCGGCAGCTCGCGCGGACCGCCGGTCGCGCCTTCGATCACGTGCACGTAGGCCAGGCCCAGCGGCGCCAGCTCGCGCACCACGTACTCGAACAGGGGCTGCGGCTCGGGGTCGTGGATGTCGTTGGCCGGCGTGATGGGGGACAGCCGGACGCCGGTGCGTCCCGGTCCGGCCGCCTGCGCCACCGCCCGCATCACGTCCAGCAGCAGGCGGGCGCGGTTCTCGATCGGGCCGCCCCAGGCGTCGTCGCGCTGGTTGGCGCCGCGCTTGAGGAACTGGTCGAGCAGATAGCCGTTGGCGGCATGCACCTCGACGCCGTCGAAGCCGGCGACGCCCACCGCGTCGTGCGCGGCGCGGCGGAAGTCCTGCACGATGCCGGGCAGCTCCTGCGCCGTGAGCGCGCGCGGGACCGAGGTCTCGACGAAACCGCCGGCGCCGTCGCGAATCAGGAAGGTCTTGGTTTTCGCCGCGATGGCGGAAGGCGCCACCGGCGGCTGGCCGCCGGGCTGCAATTCCACGTGCGACACCCGGCCCACGTGCCACAGCTGGGTGACGATGCGGCCGCCGCGCGCATGGACGGCATCGGTGACGCGCTTCCAGCCCTGGAGCTGTTCGGGCGTGTACAGGCCCGGCACGTCGGCATAGCCCTGGCCCTGGTGGCTGATCGCGGTGCCCTCGGAGACCAGCAGGCCCGCGCTGGCGCGCTGCGCGTAGTACTCGGCCATCAGGGCGGTGGGCACCGCGCCCGGTGCGCGGTTGCGCGTGAGCGGCGCCATCACGATGCGGTTGGGAAGCGCCAGGTCGCCGGCGCGCACGGGATCGAAGAGACTGGGCATGGGATCGGGGGTCCTTGTTGCAGGCAAGCGTAGCGGACCGGCCAAGCCCCCGCCGCTTGCAAGACGATGCGTTTCGTGCCATCGCCGACAATGCCGGGCGAGCCGCAACGATGGCGCCCATCCCCCACCTCTCCCTTGCCCTCGCGCTGTCGCTCGGCGCCGCCGTGTCGCTGGGCATCACGCGCTTTGCCTACGCGCTGCTGCTGCCGCCGATGCGCGAGGACCTGCACTGGTCGTATGCGCTGGCCGGGGGCATGAACACCGCCAATGCCCTGGGCTACCTGCTTGGCGCACTGGCGACACCCTGGCTGCTGGCGCGCGCCGGCGCCTCGCGCCTGCTGCTGGTGGGCGCCGCGCTGGCGAGCGTGTTCATGGCCCTGTCCGGCTTCTTCGTCGAGGCGGCGCCGCTGCTGCTGCAGCGCCTGCTGGCGGGCGTCGCCAGCGCCTTCGTGTTCATTGCCGGCGGCGTGCTGGCCGCGCGGCTGGCCGGCCTGCAGCCGCGGCGCGGCGGCCTGCTGCTGGGGATCTACTACGGCGGCACCGGGCTCGGAATCGCGGTGTCGGCGCTGCTGGTGCCGGTGGTGCTGCAGGCGGCGGCGCCGGTGCGGCACGGGTGGGCCTGGGCCTGGTGGGTGCTGGCGCTGGCCTGCGTCGGCGGCACGGCGGTGATGGCGTGGCCGGCGCGCGTGCTGGCCGACGCCGCAGCCGGGGTGTCGGCCGCGCACGCCGACGCGGGTGCGCGGCCCTTCGCCTGGCGCGACTTCGGGCCGGGGCTGGCCGGCTACAGCCTGTTCGGCGTCGGCTACATCGGCTACATGACCTTCGTGATCGCGCTGCTGCGCGAGCAGGGCGCGGGGCCCGGCCAGGTCACGCTGTTCTACGCGCTGCTGGGCGCCGCCGTGATGGCGTCGTCGCGCCTGTGGGCCGGGCTGCTGGACCGCTACCACGGCGGCCAGCCGCTCGCGCTGCTCAATGGCCTGCTGGGCGTGGCCACGCTGATGCCGGCGCTGACCGCGGCGTGGCCGCTGGTGCTGGCCTCGGGGCTGCTGTTCGGCGGGGTGTTCCTGTCGGTGGTGGCGTCGACCACCGCGCTGGTGCGGCACAACCTGGCGCCGGTGCACTGGGCCAGCGGGATCAGCGCCTTCACCATCGTGTTCGCCGCCGGCCAGATCGTCGGCCCGACGGTGGTCGGCTGGATCGCCGATGGCCCCGGCGGCCTGGCGCGCGGCCTGCTGTATTCGGCCGGCGCGCTGTGGCTGGGTGCGCTGCTGGCGTGGCGCCAGCAGCCGCTGCCCCGGCCGGCGCCTACTTGAGCAGGCCTTCGGCCTTCATCGCTTCCTGCACCGCCGGGCGCGCCGCCATGCGCTCGCGCCAGGCCAGCAGGTGCTTGTAGCCGGACAGGTCCAGGTTCATGGGCTTGGCCCAGTTGGTGACCACGAACAGGTACGCGTCGGCGACGCTGAACGCATCTCCCATCAGGTACTGCTTGCCCTCCAGCTGGCCGTCGACCCACTGCAGGCGGCCGGCGATGCGGTCGCGGTAGATCTGCTTGCCTTCCTCGGGCATGGCCGGGAAGAACAGTGGCGAGAACGACTTGTGCACCTCGGTGCCGATGAAGGTCAGCCACTCCTGCAGGCGGTAGCGCGGCAGGGTGCCGTTGGCCGGCGCCAGGTTCCGGGTCGGCACCTGGTCGGCGATGTACTGCACGATCGCCGGTCCTTCGCGCAGGCGGGTGCCGTCGTCCAGTTCCAGCAGCGGCACGTAGCCGAGCGGGTTGATGCCGTAGTAGTCGGTGCCGTCGGGCAGCTTGTGCGTCTTGGTGGGGGCCAGCACCAGTTCGAAGGCGAGGCCGGCCTCGCGCAGCACGATGTGCGGGGACAGCGAGCAGGCACCGGGTGAGTAGTAAAGCTTCATGTTGGAAAAAGGCGGTTGGGGAGCGGAAAACCGCGATGCTAGCCCGGCAGCGGATTCCCTGCTGCCGCGGGCCTTGCGAGAATCCATGCATGCGGAGCTGGATGAAATGGCTGCTGGGCCTGGGGCTCGGCGTGGTGCTGCTGGTGGCGGCGGCGCTGTTCGGTTTGTGGCGTTGGACGGCCAGCGACGACTTCCGCCAGCGCGCGCAGCAGCAGGCCTCGCAGGCGCTGGGCGTGCCGGTGCAGCTGGGGGGCATCCAGCTGGCCGTCTGGCCGGCGCCCTCGGTGGCGGTGAACGACGTGCGGGTGCAAACGCGGCCGGCGCTCACGCTGGAGCGGGTCGAGGCGCGCCCGGTCTGGTCCTCGCTGCTGGCCGGGCGGCCGGAACTGGACGCGCTGGTGGTGCGCAATGCGGTGCTGCCGCAACAGGGCCTGGTGGCGCTGGCCACGCGGCTGCAGAAACAGGAGTCGTCCGCCCCCGGCGCCCGGCCTGCCGGCGGTGAAGCGGCGGCGCCCGCGTTGCCGCGGCGCATCGTGCTCGAGCGCGTGACCTGGGTCGATGCCAAGTCGCAGCGGATGACGGTCGACGCGGAAGTCGCGTTCGAGAGCGAGCCGCTGCCGCAGTCCCTGCGCGTGGAAGTGGTGGCGGGTCGCTTCGCCGGCGCCAGGGCGCGCCTGCAGCGCGAGGCGGATGCCTGGAGGTTGCGCGCCGAGATCGGCGGCGGCACCGTCAGCGGGCCGCTGCGCCTGCAGCCGCAGCGCAACGGGGCATGGCGCCTGACGGGCGAGCTGGCGACCGACCGGGTCGAGGTGTCCGCGCTGACCGCGCCCAGCCGCACGCTGACCGGCCGGCTGGAGGCGCGCAGCAGCCTGCAGGCGGACTTCCGCGATCCCTCGGCGCTGGCCGATGCGCTGCGCAGCCAGACCCGCTTCACGGTGCGCGATGCGGTGCTGCAGGGCGTCGACCTGGCGCAGGCCGTGCGCACGCTGGGTGCCAGCCGGGCCGGCCAGACCGCGCTCGACACCCTGACCGGCAACGTGGCCACGCAGGGCCGCGTCGTGCACCTGACGAACCTGGTCGCCAGTTCGGGGCTGCTGTCGGCCACCGGCCATGTCACGCTGGCGGCGGACCGTTCGCTCAGTGGCCGGGTGGACGCAAAGCTGGTGGCGGGGGCGCTGGGCTCGCTGGCCGGCGTGCCGCTGCAAGTGGCGGGCACGCTGGACCAGCCGGCGGTGACGCCGGTGGGGGTGTCGCTGCCGGGGTCCGGGGCGGCGTCGCAGCTGGGCGAAACGGTGGAAAAGGGCCTGCGCGGCTTGTTCGGCCGCTGAGGGCGCGGGGAAACCCGCTTCTCAAGTCCGGTACGAAGGGTCGGCGCGATCGAGCTTGCGCAGCAGCGCCGGCCAGGCGATCTGGGCGCCCTGGCCGGTGGTGACCGTCTTCATCACCTGCGCCAGGCCGTTCAGGATGGCCGGGTTCACCTGCACGAGCTCGCCGCCCGCCTGCGCGTCGATCTGGATGCGGCAGGTGTTCTCGAAGATGTACATCGAGAGGAAGGCGTCGGCGACGGTCGGCCCGACCACCAGCAGGCCGTGGTTGCGCAGCATGAGGAAGTTGCGGTCGCCCAGGTCGGCCACCAGCCGCGGCTTCTCGTCGTCGCGCAGCGCCACGCCCTCGTAGTCGTGGTAGGCCAGCGAGGCCAGCACGAAGGTGCTCTGCTGGCTGATGGGCAACACGCCGCACTTCTGCGCGCTGACGGCCACGCCGGCGCGGCTGTGCGTGTGCAGCACGCAGCCGACGTCGGGGCGCGCATCGTGGATGCAGCTGTGGATGGTGAAGCCCGCGGGGTTGACCGGGAAGGGCGAGTCGATCACCTTGCTGCAGCGCTGGTCGACCTTGACCAGCGAGGATGCGGTGATCTCGTCGAACATCAACCCGTAGGGATTGATCAGGAAGTGGTGCTCGGGGCCGGGCACGCGTGCGCTGATGTGCGTGAACACCAGGTCGCTCCAGCCGTACAGGGCCACCAGCCGGTAGCAGGCGGCGAGCTGCACGCGCAGCTCCCATTCCTCGGCACTGACCACTTCCTTCATCGATGCGATGTTCATGGCGGCTCCTGGGCGGCAGGTGGAACGGGCATTGTTCACCGGCGGCGGCCGGTGCGCTTGTCCGCGCCGGGACAGCGCCCGGGGCCGCGGGTCAACCCGGCTGCAGCCGGGCCGCGGCCCAGAGCACCTGCCCGAGCACGGCCTGCACCCGGCGGCGCGCGCCGTCGTCGACCAGTTCGCCGGCGGCATCGAACGCCTCGGCAGCGCGGCCCAGCGCGTAGTGCTCGGGCGCCAGCCAGCAGTGCAGGCTGAGCAGCAGGGGCGCCAGGTGGCCCTGGGAGCGCAGGCCTCCCAGCGCGCCCGGCGATGCGCTGAGCAGGCCGACCACCTTGCCGCGCGTGGAACGCAAGCCGTCGCTCCAGAGCGGATCGGACTTCACCGGGCTGGACAGCCAGTCCAGGGTGTTCTTCAGCAGGGCCGGGTAGCTGGCGTTGTACTCCGGGGCGCAGATGATCCAGGCCGGGTGCTCCCAGGCGATCTGCTTGAGGCGCATGACGTCCGGCGGCGTACCGCCGGCTTCCAGGTCGGCGTTGTACATGGGGACCTCGAACTCGGCCAGTTCGAGGTGCGTGACCTCGGCGCCCTGCTGCCGGGCCATGCGGGCGACGACGCCGGCGAGCCGGCGGTTGTAGGAGTGCTGGCGGGTGCTGCCGGCGAAGACGAGTAGGCGCATCCCGGGATTGCACCACATCCATGCGGGCCGCACGGCCAGTAAGCGCTTGCTGGCGCGCGAATCGCACGCCGACCGTAAAATCGCGGCCTTCCCCAGCGACCGCTGCGCCCCGGAACCGGCGCCTCCCCATGCTTTATCCAGAAGAATTCGACGTCATCGTGGTCGGCGGCGGCCATGCCGGCACCGAAGCGGCGCTGGCGGCCGCCCGCATGGGCTGCAAGACGCTGCTGCTGACCCACAACATCGAGACGCTCGGCCAGATGAGCTGCAACCCCTCGATCGGCGGCATCGGCAAGGGCCACCTGGTCAAGGAAGTCGATGCGCTGGGCGGGGCGATGGCCCTTGCCACCGACGAGGCGGGCATCCAGTTCCGCATCCTCAACAGTTCCAAGGGGCCGGCCGTGCGGGCGACCCGGGCCCAGGCCGACCGCATCCTCTACAAGGCGGCGATCCGGCGCCGGCTGGAGAACCAGCCCAGCCTGACGCTGTTCCAGCAGGCGGTGGACGACCTGATGGTGGAGGGCGACCGCGTGGTCGGCGCGGTGACGCAAATCGGGATCCGCTTCCGCTCGCGCACGGTGGTGCTGACCGCCGGCACCTTCCTGGACGGCAAGATCCACGTCGGGCTGAACAACTATGCGGCAGGGCGGGCGGGCGACCCGCCGGCGGTGTCGCTGTCGTCCCGGCTGAAAGAGCTGCAGCTGCCGCAGGGCCGGCTGAAGACCGGCACGCCGCCGCGCATCGATGGCCGCACCATCGACTTCTCGAAATGCGAGGAGCAACCGGGCGACCTCGATCCGCTGCCGGTGTTCAGCTTCATGGGACGGGCCGACATGCACCCGCGCCAGCTGCCCTGCTGGATCACGCACACCAACGAGCGCACCCACGAGATCATCCGCTCCGGCTTCGATCGCAGTCCGATGTTCACCGGCCGGATCGAAGGGGTGGGGCCGCGCTACTGCCCGAGCGTGGAAGACAAGATCAACCGCTTCGCCGGCAAGGACAGCCACCAGGTGTTCCTGGAGCCGGAGGGCTTGACCACCCGCGAGTTCTACCCCAACGGGATTTCCACCAGCCTGCCGTTCGACATCCAGTACGCGCTGGTGCGCACCCTGCCGGGGCTGGAGCACGCCCACATCCTGCGGCCGGGCTATGCGATCGAGTACGACTACTTCGACCCGCGCTCGCTCAAGAGCAGTTTCGAGACGCGGCAGATCGGTGGCCTGTTCTTCGCCGGGCAGATCAACGGCACCACCGGGTACGAAGAGGCGGCGGCGCAAGGGCTGTTCGCCGGCATCAATGCGGCACTGCAGTGCCAGGGGCGCGAGCCCTGGCTGCCGCGTCGCGACCAGGCCTACCTGGGTGTGCTGGTGGACGACCTGATCACCAAGGGCGTGACCGAGCCGTACCGGATGTTCACCAGCCGGGCCGAGTTCCGGCTGCAGCTGCGCGAAGACAACGCCGACATGCGGCTGACCGAGGCCGGCCGCAGCCTGGGGCTGGTGCCGGACGAGCGCTGGGACCGCTTCAATCGCAAGCGCGACGCTGTTTCACGTGAAACAGAGCGGCTGCGCTCGACCTGGGTGAGCCCCCGCAACCTGCCGGCCGCCGAGTCGGAGCGGGTGCTGGGCAAGGCGATCGAGCACGAGCACAACCTGGCCGACCTGCTGCGCCGGCCGGGCGTCGGCTACGAGCAGCTGATGTCGCTGGACGGCGGCCGCCATGCCAGCCCGGCTGTTTCACGTGAAACACTGGGCGACCTGTACGGCCCGGTGCTGGAGCAGCTGGAGATCGGCGCCAGGTACGCCGGCTACATCGAGCGCCAGAAGGACGAGGTCGAGCGTGCCGCCCACTACGAGAACCTGCGCCTGCCGGCCGAGCTGGATTACATGCAGGTGGCGGCGCTGTCGATCGAGGTGCGGCAGAAACTCAACCAGCATCGGCCGGAAACGCTGGGCATGGCCTCGCGCATCTCGGGGGTGACGCCGGCGGCGATCTCGCTGCTGCTGATCCACCTGAAGAAGAGCCGGTTCCAGGGATTCGCCGACGCCGCCAACCAGCGCAAGCAGGCGGCATGAGCCTGCGCGCCGGACTGGATGCGGGCCTGGCGGCGCTGGGCCTGTCGCTGCAGCCTGCGCAGGTCGAGCAGCTGCTGGGCTACCTGGACCTGATCGGCAAGTGGAACCGCGTCTACAACCTGACGGCCGTGCGTGACCCGGGCGAGATGCTGACCCACCACTTGCTGGACAGCCTGGCGGTGCTTGCCCCGCTGCGGCGGCAGGGCGGCGACTCGGGGCGGCTGCTGGATGTCGGCTCGGGCGCCGGCCTGCCGGGCGTGGTGGTCGCGATCGGCTGCCCCGGCTGGCAGGTCGATTGCGTGGACGCCGTCGGCAAGAAGGCGGCTTTCATCCAGCAGGTTGCGGCGGCCCTGAAGCTGCCCAACCTGCGCGGCATCCACGCCCGGGTGGAAGCGGTGCGCAGCCCCTACGAGGTGGTGAGCTCGCGCGCCTTCTCGTCCCTGGCCGACTTCGTTCAAGGCTCGCGCCAGGCGCTGGCGGGGCAGGGGGTCTGGCTGGCGATGAAGGGCCGCCGACCCCAGGAGGAAATGGACGCCCTGCCCGAGGACATTGAAGTGTTCCACGTGGAACAGCTCACCGTCCCGGGGCTGGGCGCGGAGCGCTGCATCGTCTGGATGCGGCCGGCGCGCCACGGCGGCTGACTTACACTCGCCGCTCTACAGGACAACACCGGGGGATTCATGTTCGGGGTCGCGGACTATGGCGCGTTCGTCGCCGCCATCATCATCTTCCTGGCCATCCCCGGCCCCGGCAACCTGGCGCTGATCACCTCCACGGGCAAGGGCGGCCTGCGCGGCGGGATGGCGGCGACCTTCGGGATCATCGCCGGCGACCAGGTCCTGATGTGGGCGGCCGTCGCAGGCGTGGCCGCCTTGCTGCTGGCCTACCCGACGGCCTTCCATGCGGTGCAGTGGCTGGGCGCGGCCTACCTGGCCTGGCTGGGCCTGCGGATGCTGCTGGCCAAGGCGGGCGCGGCGCCGATCCTGACCATCCGCCCCGGCCATTACTTCCGGCAGGCCGCCACCATCACGCTGCTCAACCCCAAGGCCATCGTGTTCTACATGGCCTTCTTTCCGCTGTTCGTGGATCCGCAGCGCCACCAGGGTGTCCTGACCTTCGGCGTGATGGCGGGCACCATCGCCGTCCTGACCTTGGCCTACGGCCTGGTCGCCGTGCTGCTGACCCATTTCCTGGCCGAGCGGCTGCGGGCCAACCCGCTGATCGGCCGCACCCTGGAAAAGCTGGCCGGGCTGTTCCTGCTCGGCTTCGGCGTCAAGCTGGCCCTGTCGAAGTAGGCGGGCCATGGCCAGGATCTTTTGCGTTGCCAACCAGAAGGGCGGCGTCGGCAAGACCACCACCACCGTCAACCTGGCGGCCGGCCTGGCCAAGGTCGGCCAGCGCGTGCTGATGGTCGACCTGGACCCGCAGGGCAATGCCACCATGGGGTCGGGCGTGGACAAGCGCAAGCTGGCGCTGACCGTCTACGACGTGCTGCTGGAGTCCGCCAGCGTGGCCGAAGCGCGGGTTCGCAGCGAGAAGTGCGGATACGACGTGCTGGGCGCCAACCGCGAGCTGGCCGGCGCCGAGGTGGAGCTGGTCGACGTGGAGCGGCGCGAGCGCCGCCTGCGCGAGGCCCTGGCCGGCGTGCAGGGCGAATACGACTTCGTGCTGGTCGACTGTCCGCCCTCGCTGTCCATGCTCACCCTCAACGGCCTGTGCGCCGCCCATGGCGTGATCGTGCCGATGCAGTGCGAGTACTTCGCGCTCGAAGGCCTGACCGACCTGGTGAACACGATCAAGCAGGTGCACGCCAACCTGAACAAGGACCTGCAGATCATCGGCCTGCTGCGCGTGATGTTCGATCCGCGCATCACGCTGCAGCAGCAGGTGAGCGAACAGCTGAAGGCGCACTTCAAGGAGAAGGTGTTCGACACCGTCATCCCGCGCAACGTGCGGCTGGCCGAGGCGCCCAGCTACGGCCTGCCCGGCGTGGTGTTCGACCCCTCGGCCCGCGGCAGCCAGGCCTTCGTCGATTTCGCCAACGAGATGGTCGCCCGCGTGGCGAAGATGTGATGAGGCGGATGTCGCGCCAATCCTGGCTCTTCTGCTCTTCATTCGATAGCAGATGAAGGCGGCCGAGGTCCTGCTGCTGCCCGGCTGGGAGAACAGCGGGCCGCAGCACTGGCAATCGCTGTGGGAGGCGCAGCACGGCTATCGGCGCGTCGAGCAGCACGACTGGATGCGGCCCTTGCGCGGCGACTGGATCGCGCGGCTGGAGGAGGTGGTGCTGGCGGGCGACCGGCCGCTGGTGCTGGCGGCCCACAGCCTGGGCTGCATCCTGGTCACCGCCTGGGCCGGCGTGTCGCGCAACACGGCGCGGGTGGCGGCCGCCCTGCTGGTGGCGCCCGCCGACACCGAGCGGGTGGAGCTGCGCGAGCGCTTGCCCGGCTGGGCGCCGATCGCGCGACAGCCGCTGCCTTTTCCCAGCGTGCTGGTGGCCAGCCGCAACGACCCGTATTGCACGTTCGACCGCGCCGGCGAGCTGGCGCAGGCCTGGCGCAGCCGCCTCGTCGATCACGGCGGGGCCGGCCACCTCAATGCCGACTCCGGTTTGGGCAGCTGGCCGCGCGGCCACGCGCTGCTGCGGGACCTGATGAACACTCGAGAGAACACACATGGTGACTAGGAAACCCAAAGGCCTGGGCCGCGGCCTCGAAGCGCTGCTCGGCCCCACCGCCGGCAACGACGGCGGCGCCGACACGCAGGGCACCAGCCCCGGCCAGCCCGCCTCGCTGCTGCTGTCGGACATGGTCCCCGGCCTGTACCAGCCGCGCACCCGGATGGACGAGGGCGCGCTGTACGAGCTGGCCGAGAGCATCAAGGCGCAGGGCATCATGCAGCCGATCCTTGTTCGTCGCTTGAGCGACGAACAAGCTCGGCTGCGCCGCAATGGAGCGTCGCACGGACCCGCCCCTGCGACGGAGCCCTCCGCGGGGCGGCCGGTGTACGAAATCATCGCCGGCGAGCGCCGCTTCCGCGCCGCCGGCCTGGCCGGCCTGGACAGCGTGCCGGTGCTGGTGCGCGACGTGCCCGACGAGGCCGCTGCCGCGATGGCGCTGATCGAGAACATCCAGCGCGAGGACCTCAACCCGCTCGAGGAGGCGCAGGGCTTGCAGCGACTGGTCCGCGATTTCGGCCTGACCCACGAGCAGGCGGCGCAGGCCGTCGGCCGCTCGCGCAGCGCCGCGTCCAACCTGCTGCGGCTGCTGAACCTGGCCGAGCCGGTGCAGACCATGCTGATGGCCGGCGACCTGGACATGGGCCACGCGCGCGCGCTGCTGGCGCTGGAGCGGGCCGCCCAGATCACGGCCGCCAACCAGATCACCGCCCGCAAGCTCTCGGTGCGCGAGGCCGAATCGCTGGCCAGGAAGCTCGGCGCCGAGTTCCAGCTCACTTCACCCAAGCCGAAGAAGGAGAAGTCGCGCGACCTGCGCCGGCTGGAGGAGGAGCTGTCGGACCTGCTCACCGCGCAGGTCGAGGTCCGGGTCAAGAAGCGGGTCAAGCGGGGCGGTCGCAGCGAGGAGGCCGGCGAGCTGGCGATCGGCTTCGGCTCGCTGGACGAACTGAACGGACTGATCGAGCGGCTGCGCGCCGCCTGAGGCTGGCGATTCCCGCCCGGCCAATGCAGGAGGGAGTCCCCCGAATGATTCCGGACCCGGTCGGATGGCCGGATCGCCGCCTGCGCGCCGCCTACAGGGCGAAGATCTTGCCCGGATTGAGGATGTTCTTCGGGTCGAGCGCGCGCTTGATGGTGCGCATCATGTCGATCGCGCCGGCGCCGGCTTCGTCCACCAGGAAGCCCATCTTGTGCAGGCCGACGCCGTGCTCGCCGGTGCAGGTGCCGCCCAGCGCCAGGGCGCGCGCCACCAGCTTGTGGTTCAGCTCCTCGGCGACCTGGCGCTCGCGCGCATCGTTCGGGTCCAGCAGGTAGCCGAAGTGGAAGTTGCCGTCGCCGACGTGGCCGACCAGGAAGTACGGCAGGCCGCCGGCATCCGCCTCGGCCACCGAGTCGAGCAGGCAGTCGGCCAGCCGCGAGATCGGCACGCAGGTGTCGGTGGAGATCGCCCGGCAGCCGGGGCGTGACTGGATGGCGGCGAAGTAGGCGTTGTGCCGTGCCGTCCACAGGCGGGTGCGCTCCTCCGGCGTGGTGGCCCACTCGAAGGCATTGCCGCCGTGCTCGCCGGCGATCTCCTGCACGGTCTCGGCCTGCTCTTTCACGCTGGCCGGCGAGCCGTGGAATTCCATCAGCAGCATCGGTTCCTCGCGCAGCGTGAGCTTGCTGTGCTTGTTGACCATGCGCACGGTGTTGGCGTCGATCAGCTCCACCCGCGCGATCGGCACGCCCAGCTGGATCACCTGGATCACGGTGCGCACCGCCGCCTCGATGCTGGGGAAGGAGCACACCGCCGCCGAGATCGCTTCGGGGATGGGGTACAGGCGCAGCGTCACCTCGGTGATGATGCCCAGCGTGCCTTCGCTGCCCACCAGCAGGCGCGTCAGGTCGTAGCCGGCGGAGGATTTCTTGGCGCGAGTGCCGGTGCGGATCACCTCGCCGCTGGCCGTGACCACCTCCAGCGCCAGCACGTTCTCGCGCATGGTGCCGTAGCGCACGGCGTTGGTGCCCGAAGCGCGGGTCGCGCTCATGCCGCCGATCGTGGCGTCGGCGCCCGGGTCGATCGGGAAGAACAGCCCGGTGCTCTTGATTTCCTCGTTGAGCTGCTTGCGGGTGACGCCCGCCTGCACGGTGACGGTGAGGTCCTCGGCGTTCACCGACAGCACCTGGCCCATGCGCGAGACGTCGATGCTGATGCCCCCCTGCACGGCCAGCAGGTGGCCCTCCAGCGAGGAGCCCACGCCGAACGGGATCACCGGCACCTCGTGCTGCGCCGCCAGCGCCACCGCATCGGCGACATCCTGCGTGCTCTCGGCGAATACCACGGCCGCCGGCGGCGGCACCTCGAACGAAGACTCGTCGCGCCCGTGCTGCTCGCGCACCGCGGCGGCGGTGGAGCACCGGGCGCCGAAGCGCGCCGACAGCGCGTCCAGCAGCGCCTGGGGCACCGGACGCGGGTGGAACTCGGGGATCAGGTGGGACACGGCGGTGGGCGCGTTCATGGGCAGGCTCTCCAGCAAGCGGCCAGTTTAAGCGCGCAGGCGTGCCGGCGCCGCGCCGCGGCCTGCGCTCGCGCGGGCTACTGCAGGCTGTCCGAGTACTCGGAGCGGGAGATGCTGCCGTCCCGGTTGCGGTCCATGTCCTCGAAGGTCATGGTGACCACCGGCAGTCGCAGCGCCTCGGCCCGGCTGAGCAGGCCGTCGCGATCGCCGTCGGCCTGCTGGAAGAACTGGGCGACCTGCAGCGCCGTCAGCGGGCCGCGCACGGCCACGCTCGCCTGCGGGGCGACCGACGGCACCCCGCCGGTCAGGCCGCCGGCGATGCCGCCCGGCGCGGACGGCAGTGCCGGGACCACCACGACGCCGCCGGCGTCCACGGTGGCCGAGCCCGCGCTGACCGTGCCCGGGTCCGCCATCGGGCCGGCGGGGACGACCGCCGCGGGTGCGCCATCGATGGCGACCGGTGCCGTCGTCGTCGGTCCGGGCACGACGACCACGCCGCGCGTGCCGGGCGGCACGATGGTCACCGTTCCGGCAGGGACGGGCGTGGGCGAGGGCAAGCCGGCCGGGAAGGGCGAGGGCGGCGCCAGTCCCGCGGGCGAGGGTGCCCCCGCCGGCAGCACCGCAGGACCCGCGCCGGGGACCGCAGTGACCGGCGCCGTTGGCACAGCCACCGGACCGGCGGCCGGCCGGGGCGTGAATGCGGCCGGCGGCGAAGTCGAGCTGCGCGCGGGCAGTTGCGCGAAGGCCAGGGTCGTGCCCAGGGCCAGCACGACGGCCGCCAGCGTGGCCGGCGGTCGCGGAGGGAAGGAGGTCAAGGGTTTCATCGCGGCGCTCCCGATCCCCGATGGTGGCGCGGCCGTTCCGGCGCGCTGTCGTGCGCACGCGCCAGTGCGCGTAGGACGCTTCGCACCGGGCTGGCGAGCGGGTCTTTCCGGGATGGGACAATGCCCGGCAGCAGACCCAAGCAGCGAAGGAGCACCCCATGGGCAATCGCCTGAGCCAGATCGCCACCCGCACCGGCGACGACGGCACCACCGGCCTCGGCGACGGCAGCCGGGTGCCCAAGAACAGCCTGCGGGTGCAGGCGCTCGGCGAAGTGGACGAACTCAACTCGCACGTCGGGGTGCTGCTCTGCGAGCCGCTGCCCGACGAAGTGCGCGGGCTGCTGGTGGAGGTGCAGCAGCAGCTGTTCAACCTGGGCGGCGAGCTGTCGATCCCCGGCTATGAACTGCTCAAGGCCGAGGCCCTGGCCGTGCTGGACGAGGCGCTGGCCACGCACAACGCGAAGCTGCCGCGGCTGAAGGAGTTCATCCTGCCGGGCGGCACCCGGGCGGCGGCGCAGGCGCACGTGTGCCGCACCGTGGCGCGCCGTGCCGAGCGCGCGCTGGTGGCGCTGGGGCGGTCCGAGACGCTGAACGACACGCCACGCCGCTACCTCAACCGCCTGTCGGATCTGATGTTCGTGCTTGCGCGCGTGCTCAACCGCATGGACGGCGGCGACGACGTGTACTGGAAGAGCGAGAAGCTGGCCCGGTCGGAGTCCCGCGGCTGAGGCGGCGCCGCGGTTCCCGCATTTACCGCGCCTTGACCGCCCGCGCGGTCGGGTGCTGATCGGCCTGGGCGTGCTGTTGCTCGCTCTGTTGTTCTGGCAGCCGGCGGGGGCCTCGAAAGGCTCGCCCGGCAAGCAGGCGGCGCAGGCCCTGCTGGCCGCGCCGCTGGACAGCGTTGCGCCGGTGCTCGCGCAGGAGCCCGGCGCCCGGCGCCACCAGCCTGGCCGAGGTGGCCAAGGCCAGCGGCAAGCCGCCGGTGCAGGTGCTGGCCATCGCGCTGGAGCGTCCGCCCCAGCGCTGAGCCTCGCGTTCAGCGCGAAGCGGTGGCGGCGGCCGGAATGGACGGCCGCTGCCCGCGGCTGAGCAGGGCGTAGAGCAGGATCGCGCCGAAGGTGGCGGTGCCGATGCCGCCCAGCGCGAAGCCGCCGAACTTGAGCGTGAAGTCGCCGGTGCCCAGCACCAGCGTGACCGCCGCCACGATCAGGTTGCGGTTGTCGGAGAAGTCCACCCGGTTGTCGACCCAGATCTTGGCGCCGGCCGCGGCGATCAGCCCGAACACCACGATGGACACGCCGCCCATCACCGGCAGCGGGATGGCCTGGATCACCGCGCCGAACTTGGGCGAGAAGCCCAGCAGCAGCGCGATCACGGCCGCCAGCACGAACACCGCGGTCGAATAGATCTTGGTGGCCGCCATCACGCCGATGTTCTCGGCGTAGGTGGTGACGCCGGTGCCGCCGGCGGCGCCGCTGACCACCGTGGCGATGCCGTCGCCGATGAAGGCGCGGCCGATGTAGGGGTCGAGGTTGCGGCCGGTCATGGCCGTCACCGCCTTGATGTGGCCCAGGTTCTCGGCCACCAGGATCACCGCGACCGGCGCGATCAGCAGCATGGCCGGGCCGCTGAACACCGGCCCGACGAAGGTGGGCGCGCCGAACCAGGCGGCCGCGGCGATGCCGGAGAAGTCCATCGGCTTGCCCAGGCCCAGGCCGTTGGCCAGGACGACGTAGACAAGGCTGGCGACCAGCAGGCCGACCAGGATCAGCAGGCGCTGCACCATGCCCCGGGTGAACACCGCCACCAGCGCCACGCTGACGAAGGTGACGGCCTGCATCCAGGAATCGAAGTTGCTGGACGCCATGTTCTTGACCGGGATGCCGGCCAGGTTCAGGCCGATCACCGCGACCACGGCGCCGGTGACCACCGGCGGCATCAGGCGTTCGATCCAGCCGGTGCCGATCGCATGCACGATGGCGCCGATCGCGATGTAGACGATGCCGCAGGCGATGATGCCGCCCAGCGCCACGCCGATGTTGGCGTTGGGGCCCTTGCCGGCATAGGCGGTGGCGGCGATCACCACGCCGATGAAGGCGAAGCTGGAGCCCAGGTAGCTGGGCACCTTGCCGCCGGTGACCACGAAGAAGATCAGCGTGCCGATCCCGCTCATCAGGATGGCGAGGTTCGGATCGAAGCCCATGAGGATGGGCGCGAGCACCGTGGCGCCGAACATGGCGATCACGTGCTGCACGCCCATCGCCGCGGTCTGCGGCCACGGCAGGCGCTCGTCGGGCCCGATCACGCCGCCCTGCTGCAGCACCTGCGCGGGCCGCTCGGCCCAGCTGAACATTCCCATCTCCGCTCCTTTGTTGTCGAGGTGCGGCGATGCTAGCGGGAACGTGGCCGATCCCGCAGCGGAATTTCAGGGGTGCAGGAAGGCGGCGACCTGCTCCAGCACGCCGGGATCGCGCAGGATCCTGCGATGGCCCAGGCCCTCGGTGGGCAGCAGCCGCGCGCCGGCGATCGCGCCGGCGAAGGCCTCGCCGTCGGCATAGCGGTTGATGCTGTCGCCGCGGTCGTGCACCACCAGCGTCGGCCGGGCGATGCGAGGCCCGACCTGGGCCGGCTCGAACTGGCGCATCAGGATGCCTTCGCGCGCCTCGATCCGGGCCTGCATGCGCGAGCGGGTGCCTTCCGAGAGGCCGAACACGGCGGCGAACAGGCGGGTGTACTCCAGCGGCGAGGAGGGCGGCGCCAGCAGCACCAGCCGCTGCGCCGGCAGGCCGCGGCTGGCGGCGTAGGCGGCGGCGTTGGCGGCCAGCGAATGCGCCGCCACGGCGTGCAAACGGTGGCCCTGCTGCTGCAGCCGTGCGCTGGCGTACTCGAGCGCGCGCGCGAACTGCGGCAGGTTGCTGGTCGATCCGGCGCTCGCGCCATGGGCCGGCATTTCCAGCAGCACCGGGCGCAGGCCGGTCCGCGCCACCGCCTCGGCCAGCGGCAGCAGCTGGCCGGCATGGCCGCCCCAGCCGTGCGCCAGCAGCACCAGCGGCGCGTGCGGCGCCACCGGCCGCGAATACACGGTGAGGCTGCCGTCCTCGAACGGCCAGCTTTCGGTGTCCCAGTCCGCGCTCCAGGACGCGGCGCGCTGCAGCCAGCGCGGGGGCAGCGGCGTGCAGAACAGACGGAAGGCGCCGCGCACGGCCAGCGCCGGCCAGACGCGCTGCGAAGCGCCGAGCGCCAGCCGGAACAGTCGCAGCCCGGGGCTGGCCTGGTAGAAGGCGGAAGTCGCCTGCAAGGCGGTGCGGGTCGTCATGGCGGCCCCCGTCACCAGAAGACCATGTCTTCGTTGCGGCGCGGCAGGGCGCGCACCGACTCGATGGCCGCGCGCAGCAGTTCGTAGGCGCCCCAGCCGAGCGCCAGGGTCAGGATCATCAACATGGCAGGTCCTTTCTCCGCACGGTCGTGCGGAATCGGTCGACGGGAAGGCGGCAGGTCATGTCTGCATGGGTGTCTTGAAGGGAGGGTCAGGCCCGGTAGCTGGCCAGCAGCCGCTGCCAGCTGGCCAGGGTGCGCTCGGCGGCCCGGCCGTCGCGCAGGAACCGCGTGTCGTGCACCAGTCCCAGCACCAGCGCGTAGAGCTCGGCGACCAGCTGGTCGGGATCGGTGTCGGCCTTCAGGTGCCCGGCCTCGACGGCCTGCAGCACGGTGCGCCGCAAGGCCGCGCGCCAGCGCACCACCTCGCCATGCAGCTGGTCGCGCAGCGCGCCCTGCCGGTCGTCGAGCTCGAAGGCGCCGGCCGAGTAGATGCAGCCGGTGCGCGCGTCGACATCCCGCGTGCGGGCGACCCAGCGCTGGACGATCGCTTGCAGCCGGGGCAGGCCCTTGGGCTGCTGCATGGACGGCACGAACACCTCGTCGATGAAGCGGCGGCCGAACTCCTCGACCACCGCCTTCTGCAGCGTCTCGCGCGAGCCGACGCGCGAGAACACGCCGCTCTTGGACAGCCCGATGCGGTCGGCGACCGCCTGCAGGCTGATGGACTCCAGCCCTTCGGCCGCGGCCAGGTCCAGCGCCGCGCCGACGATGGCGGCGCGGGTCAGCTCGCTGCGGGCGGTCTTGGCTTCCATGGAGCGCAGTTTAGCACGATCGTGCGAAGTCGCAAGCCGACGGCCGATGGCCGGGCGCACGCGCCCTTCGGTCCGGCTGGCCCTTCGGTCCGCGTTACCCTTGCGCCCATGAGCAAGCCCCCCTTCGTACCCCGGCTGAGGCTGTACCAGGACTGGCTGCGCCGCGAGCGCGGGCTGTCCTTCGACTCCTACGACGCGCTCTGGCGCTGGTCGGTCACCGACCTGGCCGGCTTCTGGCAGAGCCTCTGGGACTACTTCGAGCTGCAGTCGCCCGCCGCGCCGACCCGGGTGCTGGCCGAGGAGAAGATGCCGGGCGCGCGCTGGTTCGAAGGCACACGGCTGAACTTCGCGCGGCAGGTGTTCCGGCATGTCGAGCCGGCCCAGGCCGCCGGACTGCCGGCCATCCTGAGCCGCAACGAGCGCGGGCGCGACCGCGAACTGGACTGGCCCGAACTGCGCCGGCAGGCGGCTTCGCTGGCGCTGCACCTGCAGGCCCAGGGGCTGCAGCCCGGCGACCGGGTCGCGGCCTACCTGCCCAACGTGCCGGAAACCATCGTGGCCTTCCTGGCGGTGGTCAGCCTGGGCGGCGTGTGGAGCCTGTGCGCGCCCGACATGGGGACGAACGCGGTGCTGGACCGGTTCCGGCAGATCGAGCCCAAGGTGCTGATCGGCTGCGACGGCGTCACCTACGGCGGCAAGGACCACGACCGCGGCGCAGTGGTGGCGCAACTGCAGTCGGCGCTGCCCAGCGTCACGCACCTGCTGGTGCTGCGCAACCTGGGCGGCGCGGCCGGCGCCGGCCTGCCGCCGCATGCGGACTTCGCCGCAGCCACTTCACGCAGCGGCCCGGAGGTCGCCGCCTTCGAGCCGCTCTGGCTGCCGTTCGAGCACCCGCTGTGGATCGTCTATTCCAGCGGCACCACCGGGCTGCCCAAGCCGATCGTGCACGGCCACGGCGGCATCCTGCTGACGATGCTGCTGCTGATGGCGCTGCACAACGACATCGGCTGCAGCTACGACGCCAACAGCTTCGGCGAGCGCTACCACTGGTACAGCTCCACCGGCTGGGTGATGTGGAACGCCCAGATGGCCGGGCTGGCGCTGGGCACCACCTGCTGCATCTACGACGGCAACCCCGGCGGCAGCAAGGACCGGCCGGACTGGACGGTGCTGTGGCGCTTTGCCGCCGAACTGGGCGTCACCTTCTTCGGCGCGGGTGCGGCCTACTTCGCCAACTGCATGAAGGCGGGCGTGCAGCTGTCCGACTACCCGGGCCTGAAGTCCGTGCGGGCACTCGGCACCACCGGCTCGCCGCTGTCCGAGGAGGTGCAGCGCTGGGGCACGCAGCAGTTCGAGGCCCTCGGCGTGCACGACATCTGGTGGTGCAACATCTCCGGCGGCACCGACTTCGCCGGCGCCTTCATCGGCGGCAACCGCGAGCTGCCCCAGGTCCCCGGCCAGATGCAGTGCCGGCTGCTGGGCTGCGCCGTCGAAGCGTGGAACGAGCAGGGCCAGCCGGTCATCGGCGAAGTCGGCGAGCTGGTGTGCAGCCGCCCGATCCCCTCGATGCCGCTGTACTTCTGGAACGACCCGGGCCAGCAGCGCTACCTCTCCAGCTATTTCGACATGTACCCGGGTGTCTGGCGGCACGGCGACTGGCTGAAGATCACCCCGGGGGGCGGCTGCATCATCTACGGCCGCAGCGACGCCACCATCAACCGGCACGGCATGCGCATGGGCACCAGCGAGCTGTACAGCGCGGTGGAGGCGCTGCCCGAGGTGCTGGATTCGCTGGTGGTGGACCTGGAGTACCTGGGCCGCGAGAGCTGGATGCCGCTGTTCGTGGTGCTGCGGCCCGGCGTCGTGCTCGACGATGCGCTGCGCGCGGCGATCAACGGCGCGGTGCGCGCGGCGCTCAGCCCGCGCTTCGTGCCCGACCAGATCTACGCGGTGCCGGAAATCCCGCGCACGCTCTCCGGCAAGAAGCAGGAACTGCCGGTCAAGAAGCTGCTGCTCGGCCAGCCGCTGGAGAAGGTCGTCAACAAGGATGCGATGGCCAATCCGGGCAGCCTGGACTGGTTCGTGCGGCTGGCGCAGGAGCGCCACGCGGCGCGGGCCTGACCGCGCGCCGGATCACGGCGCTTCCGCCACGTTTCCCCGCTGCGCCGCCTCCTGCTCCACCCCGTCCAGGAAGGCCCGCACCTTGGCCGACACCAGCCGGCGCCCGGGTAGCAGCGCGTACATGCGCAGCGGCTCGCAGGTCCATTGCGGCAGCAGCCGCACCAGCCGGCCCTCGGCCACCGCCGGGGCGCAGAAGGTCGCGGTGATGCGCGCCACGCCCAGCCCGGCGATGGCCGCCTTCAGCCGCACTTCGGCATTGCCACTGCGCAGCGGCGGGTTGCGCACCTCCACCTTCAGCACGCCGTCCGGACCCGAGAACGACCAGGCGTTGTCCTCGGCGCCCGCCAGCAGGGGCAGCGCGTTCAGGTCCTCGGCGGAGGCGAAGTCGGGGAAGCGCGCCATCAGCTCCGGCGAGGCGAACACCCCGCGCTCGAGCGAGTAGACCCGGCGGGCCACCACCGAGGACGGCGCGAAGTTGTGCTCGATCGCCGAGAACACCAGGTCGTAGTGGCGGTCGAACAGCGGCACCTGGTCGTGCTCCACGTCCATCTGCACCTTCAGCTGCGGGTGCTGCGCCAGCAGGCGGCAGGTCACCGAGGCCAGGTGGTGGGCGCCGAACTCGTAGGGCGCGGCAATGCGCAGGGTGCCGTGCACCTGCTCGCCGCGCGCCAACGCGTCCACGGCGACCTCGCGCAGCAGCGAAAAGGGCTTGGAGATGTCACGGTAGAGCGACTCGCCGGCGTCGGTCAGGCGCAGGCGCCGGGTGGTGCGCTCCAGCAGCCGGGCGCCCAGCTGCTCCTCCAGCCGCGACACCGATGCGCTCAGGCTGGACTTGGGACGGTCCAGCGCCCGCGCCGCGGCGGTGAAGCCGCCGTGGTCCACCACCTGGCAGAAGGCATCGAAGTCGTCCCAGTTCATTGTTCAGGATTCGGAACACAGTAGCCACGGCGCCACCTTGATCCAGATCAAGGTGCTTCCTAGGATTCTCCCATTCCCTGTCACGCGGGCCGTGCCCGCAGGAGAACGCGATGTTCCTGAAGAACTGCTGGTACGTGGCCGCCTGGGACCACGAGCTCATCGACGGCAAGATGGTGGCCCGCACCATCCTGGAAGAGGCCGTGCTGCTCTACAAGGGCGACAGCGGCAAGGTCGTGGCCCTGCAGGACCGCTGCTGCCACCGCGGCGTGCCGCTGCACACCGGCCGGCGCGAGGGCGACGACGTGCGCTGCATGTACCACGGCCTCAAGTTCGACGCCAGCGGCAAGTGCATCCAGATCCCGGGGCAGGAGGTCATCCCGCCCAAGCTGGGGGTGCGCAGCTACCCGGTGGTGTCCAAGGACGGCCTGGTCTGGATCTGGATGGGCGACCCGGCCAAGGCCGACCCGGCCGACATCATCGACTACCCCTACCTGCGCGACCCGCAGTGGAAGGGCATCCCCGACTACATGCACTACGACGCCAACTGGCTGCTGATCGTCGACAACCTGTCCGACTTCGCGCACCTGGCCTTCGTGCACACCAAGACCCTGGGCGGCTCGGAGGAGTACGCCTACGTCACCAAGCCGGTGGCGATCGAGCGGCTGCCGCGCGGCTTCCGCGTCGAGCGCTGGCACATGGATGCGCCGCCGCCGCCGTTCCACAACAAGGTGCTGCCGACCGATCTGAAGGGCCGGCACGTGGACCGCCGCAACATCGGCCACATGCAGATCCCCGGCATCTTCTTCCTGGAGTCCATGTTCTCGCCGGCCGGCAGCGGCTCGGAGCAGGGCAACCGCGAGGGCACCAAGGAGTACCGCAACTGCCAGTTCATGACGCCGGAGACGCGCCGCACCACGCACTTCTTCTGGGTCTACCTGAACAACTGGGAAGGCAACGACCACAACATCTCGCGCTCGCTGCACCAGAGCCTGATCGAGGGCTTCCTGGAAGACAAGCACCTGATCGAGGCGCAGCAGAAGGTGCTGGACGACGACCCCGGGTTCAAGATGCTGGCCGTCGCGGCCGACGCCGCGCTGTCGCACTTCCGCTGGACCTTCGACAAGCTGGTTGCCGCCGAGCGGGCCGAGGAGGCGACCAGCAAGGCCGCGGCACCGGCCGGCCCCGCCATCAAGCCGCCGCACCAGGCCGGCATGAGCGCCTAGGCCCGCAATGCCCGACCTGCTCCTGAAGGTCGCCCGGCTGGAGGCCGAGGCGAAGGAGGTGCTGCGCCTCGAGCTGGTGGATGCGAACGGTGGCGAGCTGCCGCCGTTCGAGCCCGGCGCCCACCTGGCCGTGCACCTGCCCGGCGGGCTGGTGCGCCACTACTCGCTGTGCGGCGACCCGCGCGACCGGCAGCGCTACGTGCTGGGCATCGGGCGGGCCGCGGCCAGCCGTGGCGGCTCGGCCTGGGTGCACGGCTCGCTGTGCCTGGGCGCCGACCTGCGCTGCAGCACGCCGGCCAACAACTTCCGCCTGGTCGACGCCGGCCGCTACCTGTTCGTCGCCGGCGGCATCGGCATCACGCCGCTGCTGGCGATGGCGCGCTGGTGCGAGGCGCAGGGCAAGGACTGGCGCATGGTCTACGCGGCCCGCAGCCGCCAGCGCCTGGCCTTCTACGAGGAACTGCGCGCCTTCGGCGATCGCGTGCAGTTCCATTGCGACGACGAGGCCGGCGCGCCGCTGCAGGTGGGTCCCATGCTGGCCGGCGTGCAGCCCGGCACCGAGGTCTATTGCTGCGGCCCCGCGCCGCTGATGACCGCGGTGCAGGAGCAGGGCGCCGCCGTGCTGCCCGCCGACGCGCTGCATTTCGAGTGGTTCAATGCGCCGCCCGCCGCCGCAGCCGCCGAAGCGGCGGCTGCGGGCGCGGCCGACGGCTTCTGGATCGACCTGCAGCGCAGCGGCACCAGCTACCACGTGCCGGCCGACCGCAGCATCCTGGAGGTGCTCGAAGAGAACGGGCACGAGATCCCGTTCTCCTGCCGCGAAGGCCTGTGCGGCACCTGCGAGACCGGCGTGTGCGGCGGCGAGCCGGACCACCTGGATTACGTCTACCCGCCATCCCAGCGCGCCGGCCTCAAGACCATGCTGGTGTGCGTGAGCCGCGCCCGCAGCGAGCGGCTCGCGCTCGATCTGTGAGCCTCGTTTCCCTTTCATCGACCCCCTACCAGGAGACAAGAAGCATGACCCTAGACCGCCGCCAGTTCATCCAGGGCTCGGCCGCTGCGCTGGCATTCGGCGCCGCGGCGTTCCCGGCGGCCGCCCAGGCACTCGAGACCACCAAGGTCATCATCGGCTTCGCCCCGGGCGGCACCATCGACCTGGTGGGCCGCCGCGTTGCCGACAAGCTGCAGCCCAGCGTGGCGCGGACCGCCATCGTCGAGAACCGGACCGGCGCCGGCGGCCAGATCGCGGTGCAGGCGGTCAAGCTGGCGGCACCCGACGGCGGCACCGTGCTGCTGACGCCGACTTCGCCGATGAGCCTGCACCTGTACACCTACCGCAAGCTCCCGTACGACCCGGCCGCCGATTTCACGCCGGTGTCCGGCGCCGCCATGTTCGACTACGCGCTGGCGGTCGGCCCCCTGGTGCCGGCCGGCGTGAAGACGCTGCCGGACTTCCTGGCCTGGTGCAAGGCCAACCCGAACGAGGCCAACTTCGGTTCGGCCGGCCAGGGGTCGGCCGCCCACATGATCGGCGGCGGACTGGGCCGCGCGGGCGGCGCGGACCTGCGCCACGTGGCCTTCCGCGGCTCGCAACCGGCGCTGGCCGACATGATCGGCGGACAGATCGCCGCGGTGGTCGGTCCGACCGGCGAGTTCATGTCCAACGTCAGGGCCGGCAAGATCCGGCTGCTGGCCACGAGCGGACCCAAGCGCGGCAAGTTCACGCCCGACGTGCCCACCATGGTCGAGCAGGGCATCAAGGACCTGGCCTACGTCGGCTGGTACGGATTCTTCCTGCCCCCCAAGGCCCCGACCGAAGTGGTGCAGCGCCTGAACGCCGGCATCCGCTCGGCGCTGGCCGCGCCGGAGGTGGTGGAGAGTCTGGCGGCCGCCTACATGGAGCCGATGCCGACCGCGCCCGAGCAGCTGGCCGCCATGCTCAGGACGGAAACCGCGTTCTGGGCCGGCCTGGTGAAGACCGTCGGCTTCTCGCCGGCCTGATCGCGCGGTTCTTGACGCACTTCAAGGCGCGCCCGCGCCGGCTGCGAACAATGCAGCGGCATGGGTGCTCCGATGCGCGGCGGCCTCGGCCGACGTTCCTTCCTGCTGGCGGCCGCCGCAGCGGCGGCGGGGCCGGTTGCGGCCCGCGCACCGGCCATCTACACGCCCCACGACGTGGCCGAGGCGTTCCGCGCCGCCGTGCCGCTGCGGCTGTCGGTGCCGGCGGCCGAGCAGGCGCTGTACGCCTGGCTGGCCGAGTCGCAACTGCAGACCGGCGAGCGCGGCCTCTGGGAACCCCAGTACCTGCTGGTGGTGGACCGCGATCCGCACGTGCAGGCGGCGCTGCTCTACTGGCGCCTGTCCGGCCGCTCCCATGAGCTGCTGGGCGCCGCCCCGGTCTCGACCGGGGGGCCCGCCGGGCCGGGCCACCTGGAGACCCCGCTGGGGGCCTTCGAGCAACAGCTGCGGCCGCCGCCCGAGGGCCCGGGCCCGCGGGTGTTCGACTTCGGCTGGCAGCGCGCCCGCCGGGCTTCGGGGCAGGGCCCGCTGGTGCCCACGCGGCTGCAGGCGCGCCCCGCGCTGGGTGGCGCCCGGCGCACGCTGGGCCGCAACTGCTCCGACGGCTGCGTGCTGCTGCCCACCGGCCTGGCAAACCTGATCGACGAGCTGGGCCTGCTGGACGGCGGCGCGCCGGTCGCGCCCCGCCGGCTGCCTCATGCCGGCCGGCTGATGCTGGTGGTGGATTCCCAGCGCGACCAGCGGCCCGACTGGAGCCCGGCGCCGGCTTGAGCTTCAGGCCGCCCTGCGGCGATTCACCAGCACGATGCCGACTGCCACCGCCGCCAGCGCCAGCACCAGTTGCAGCGTCAGCGGCTCCTTCAGCAGCGCCACCCCGAACACCAGCGCGAACACCGGCGTCAGGAAGGTGAACGAGGACAGCCGGGTGGCCGGGTAGTAGCGCAGCAGCCACATCCAGGCCAGGTAGCTGGCGAACGCGCCGACCGCGGTCTGGGCGGCGATCGAGCCCCAGGCGTAGGCCGAGTACTGCAGGGACCACGGCTCGCCCCAGGCCAGCGACAGCAGCGGGGCCACCACGGCGGTGACCGCCACCTGGTAGAACAGGATCTTCTCGGCCGAGGCGCTGCCCAGGCGCGAGGCGCGGATCACCAGCGTGGTCAGGCCCCACAAGGTGCCGGCGGCCAGCGCCAGCGCGTCGCCGCGCAACTGGGTGGCGGTGGTCCGGCCGGTGAAGCCCTCGCCGAAGGCCACCGCCACCGCCCCGAACGCGATCGCCAGCCCGACCCATTGCACCGCGCCCAGGCGCTCGCTGGGCACGAAGCGCGGGGTCAGCAGCGCCACCACGAAGGGCGAGGTGTAGAGGAACACGGTCAGGCGCGAAGCCGTGGTGTCGCGCAGCCCCAGGTAGATGCAGGCGAATTCGGCGGCGAACAGCACGCCGGCCAGCAGGCCGCCGCGCAGGGTGCCGTCGCGGCCGAACAGCCGGATGCCGCGCAGCAGGCACCAGATCCACAGCATCGCGGTGGCGCCCATGAAGCGCAGCGCGGCCTGCCACAGCGGCGGCACCTCGGGCACCGTGGTCTTGATCAGGATCTGCTGGAAGCCCCAGAACAGGCAACAGGCCAGCAGCAGCGAGACGGACAGGCCGTCGAGGTGTTCTTTTCTCTGCCTCATCGGCGGCAATCGTAGCGGGCAGGCCATGGCGACGGGGGCTGCCCTCGCGAAGGGGGCGGAGGATGGCGGCAGGAGGCGGTCGATGGGCGGCGCGACGGCCCCTTCAAGCCCGCACCGCCATCAGCTTCCCGAGCAGCTGGCGCAGGGCCTTCTTCTCGGTGGCGCCCAGCGCGCGCAACAACCGCTGCTCGTGCACCCGGGCCTCCTCCACCAGCGGCTTGACCAGCCGGCGCCCGGCGGCGGTGGCCGCCACCAGCGTGCGGCGCTGGTCGGCCGGGTCGGTGTGCAGCGCCACCCAGCCCTGCTCGGCCATGCGCTGGACCAGCTTGGTGACGGTGGGCTGCTTGGACAGCACCTCCTGCGCCAGCTGGCTGACGGTGAGCGGGTCGCCGTCGTGCAGCGTGGCCAGCACGCGCCACTCGATGGACGACAGCCCGCGCGCGCGCACCTGCGCCTCGAAGTCCTTGTACAGCGCGTGGTTGGCCTGCCCCAGCAGGTAGCCCAGGTAGCTGTCGACGAAGCGCTCGGCCATGGCTTCTCAGATCGGCAGCTCGGTGTAGAAGCGGCCGCCGTGGAACAGCAGCGGCGCGGCGTCCGGACGCCAGGTGCAGCGCTCGACCTCGCCGACGAAGATCACGTGGTCGCCTTCCTCGTAGCGGCTGCGGTTGTAGCACTCGAAGGTGGCGGCGGCGCCGGCCAGCAGCGGCGCGTCGCCGCAGCCACGCGTGAAATCCACCCCGCTCCAGCGCTCGCCGCCCTTGACCGCGAAGCGCTCGGCGAGCAGCTTCTGGTCGGCGGCCAGGATGTTGATGGCGTAGTGCGAGCCGGTGCTGAAGGCCGCCAGCGAGGCGGCCGCGCGCGACAGGCTCCACAGCACCAGCGGCGGCTCCAGCGACACCGAGTTGAAGGAGTTGGCGGTCAGCCCGATGGGCTTGCCTTCGGCCGTCATGGCCGTGACGATGGTGACGCCCGTGGCGAACATGCCCAGCGCGTTGCGGAATTCCTTGGCCGAGAACGTCGGGGTCCGGGCCTTGCGGGGCGGGCTCATCAGCACGGTTTGCATGAATTTTCATGTAGTATGGACCAAGACACCCGACCCATGTTGCAGGAAAGAATCGAACCGGCCTGGCTGGATGCCTTCGAGGGGGTGCTGCGCCGCTGCGCCGTCCAGCCCGGCGACACCGTCGCCGTGCTCAGCGAGAGCCAGAGCCGCCCCGTCCTGGTGGAACTGGCCCGGCTCGCGGCGGCCCGGCTGGGGGCCCGTGTGTTCGGCCTCGTCATGCCCACCGTCCTTGCCCGCGGCATCCCGCCGGCCCGCTCCACCGGCGCCTCCGACGCGCTGCAGAACTTGGCCCCGGTGGTGGCAGCGCTGGCCGGCAGCACGCTGGTGGTCGACTGCACGGTCGAGGGCCTGATGCACGCGCCGGAGCTGCCCGCCATCCTGCGCGGCGGCGCGCGCGTGCTGTACGTGAGCAACGAACACCCGGAGGCGCTGGCGCGGCTGGCTGCCGCCGACGATGGCTCGCTCGAGCGGCTGGTCAAGGAGCACGTCAGGCGCCTGCGGTCGGCCCGCCAGATGCGCGTGAGCTCCGAAGCCGGCACCGAGCTGGCGATCTCGCTGAAGGACGCCGTGACCGGCGGCAACTGGGGCTACACCACCCGCGCCGGCACCATGACGCACTGGCCGGGCGGGCTGGCGCTGGCCTTCCCCGCGGCGGGCAGCGTCAATGGCCGGCTGGTGCTGGCGCCCGGCGACGTCAACCTCACCTTCAAGCGCTACCTGGAGCAACCGGTCGCGCTGGTCATCGAGTCCGATTACGTCACGCGCATCGAGGGCAGCGGGGTCGATGCCGACCTGATGCGCAGCTACATCGCGGCCTGGGGCGATCGCGAGGCCTATGCCGTCAGCCACGTCGGCTACGGCCTGAACGCCGCCGCGCGCTGGGACAGCATGGCGCTGTACGACAAGCGCGATTTCAACGGCACCGAGCTGCGCGCGTTCGCCGGCAATTTCCTGTACAGCACCGGCGCCAACGAAGTGGCCGGACGCCACACCCTGGGGCACTTCGACCTGCCGCTGCGCCACTGCACGGTCACGCTCGACGGCACGCCGGTGGTCGAGCAGGGGCGCCTGCTGCCGTGAGCGTGCTGCCCACCTTCACCACGCTGGGGTCCGGCCCCACGGTGCTGATGCTGCACGGCATCGGCGGCGGCCACCTGGCGTTCGCGCCCCAGGTGGAGAGCTTCGCCTCCTCGGGCTACCGCGCGGTGGCCTGGGACATGCCCGGCTACGGCCACAGCGCGCCGATCGAGCCCTACACCTTCAAGGGCCTGGCCGAAAGCTGCCTCGCGCTGATCGAAGCCCTCGGGTGCGAGCACGTGGTGCTGGTGGGGCACAGCATGGGCGGCATGGTGGCGCAGGAGGTGGTGGCGCGCCGGCCCGAGCGGGTCAGCCGGCTGGTGCTGTGCGGCACCTCGCCGGCCTTCGGCAAGCCCGATGGCGAATGGCAGCAGGCCTTCGTGGCCGAGCGCACCGCGCCGCTGCAGGCCGGCAAGACCATGGCCGAACTGGCCGAGGTGCTGGTGCCGCAGATGATCGGGCCGGGGGCGCTGGCGGAAGGCGTGCGGCTGGCGCAGCACTGCATGGGGCTGGTCAATCCCTCGACCTACCGGCGCGCGCTGGAAGCGCTGGTCACCTTCGACCGCCGCGCCAACCTGCCCCACATCCACGTGCCCACGCTGCTGCTGGCCGGCGAGCACGACCGCAACGCCCCGCCGGCCGTGATGAAGAAGATGGCGCAGGCGATTGCCGGCAGCACCTTCCTCGAGATGGCCGGCGTCGGCCACCTGCAGAACCTGGAGGCGCCGGAAGCCTTCGATGCCGCGGTGCTGAATTTCCTGGCCCTGCCGGGGCAGCTGCTGCACTAGCCGCGGCGGACGGCCGCAAAAGGAGACGAAGAACCCATGGACGCGATGACCTCGCTGGGCTTCACGCCCGCCGTCGGCGACACCGACCTGACCGCGCAGCAGCGCTCGCTGCTGTCGCTGGCGCACGAACTGGGCCAGAAGCGGTTCGCGCCGCGCGCAGCCGAGTGGGACGAGCAGGCCAGCTTCCCGTTCGCCAACTACGAGGACCTGCGCGAGGCCGGCCTGCTGGCGATGTGCGTGCCCTCGGCCTACGGCGGCGGGGGCGCCGACTACGCCACCTACATGATGGTGGCCGCCGAGATCGGGCGCTTCTGCGGCGCCACCGCGCTGACCTGGAACATGCACATCTGCTCGACGATGTGGACCGGCGTGCTGGCCGACGGCATTCCCATGACCGACGCGCAGCGCCAGGAGCATGGGAAGCGGCGCGAATTGCACTTCCGCCGCGTGGTGCGCGACGGCGCGATCTACGCCCAGCCTTTCTCCGAAGGCAGCGCCGCCGCCGCCGGCCGCGCCCCGTTCGGCACCACCGCACGCAAGGTCGAGGGGGGATGGCTGGTCAACGGACGCAAGATCTTCGCCTCGCTGTCGGGCGCCGCCGACTACTACGGCGTGCTGTGCACCGAGGACCAGGAGGGCGTCAAGCCCGACCCCCGGGACACGCTGTACCTGGCCGTGCCGGCCACCAGCGAGGGTTTCGCGATCAGCGGCGACTGGAACCCGCTGGGCATGCGCGGCACCGTCAGCCGCAACCTGACCTTCCAGGACGTGTTCGTGCCCGACGAGGCGCAGCTGATGCCGCGCGGCGTCTACTTCAAGGGCGCGCAGACCTGGCCGGCCATGTTCTTCACGCTGGCGCCCACCTACCTGGGGCTGGCCAATGCGGCGTACGACTTCACCGTGCAGTACCTGCGCGGCGAGGTGCCGGGCGAGCCGCCGGTCAGGCGCCGCATGTACCCGACCAAGCAGGTGGCGGTGGCGCAGATGCGCATCCAGCTGGAGAACCTCAAGAGCGTCTTCCTGCGCGCCATCCGGGAGGCCCGGCCCAACCCGTCGAAGGACGAGCGCATGCGCCTGTACGCGGCCCAGTACACGGTGATGGAAGGCGCCAACGACCTGGCGCGCCTGGCCATCCGCACCTGCGGCGGCCAGAGCATGATGAAGCACCTGCCGATCGAGCGCATCTACCGCGACAGCCGCTGCGGCTCGCTGATGCTGCCGTGGACGGCCGAGCTGGTGCTCGATCGCATGGGGCGGGAAACCCTGTACGAGCCCGGCGAGAAGGATGAGTAGGGCGCAAGGCCGCCCGGTGCTCGGCCCTGCCTTGCGGGGTGCCCGCCGGGCCGCCCCGGCCGCGGCGCCGCGCTGAAGCCGCGGCGCGCGGGCGGCACAATGGGCCGCATCCACGCGAGGAGCCCATGAGCGAATCCGATCCCCCTGGCATCGCCGCCCGCTTCGGCAGCGGACGCGCGGTGCCGCGCATCGAAGACGAGGGCCTGCTGCAAGGCAAGGGCCGCTTCACCGACGACCTGCAGCCCGAGGGCCTGCTGCACGCGGTCTTCGTCCGCTCGCCCCATCCGCATGCGCGCATCGTGTCGGTGGACACGGCGGCGGCCGCCGCCATGCCGGGGGTCGCGCTGGTGGCCAGCGGCGCCGACCTGCAGCAGGACGGCGTGAAGACGCTGCCCGTCAACGCCGGGTTCAAGCGCGCCGGCGGCGCGCCCGGTGCCTCGCCGCTGCGCCCGGTGCTCGCCTTCGACCGCGTGCGCTTCGCCGGCGAGGCGGTGGCGGTCGTGGTCGCCGGCACGCTGCAGCAGGCGCGCGACGCCGCCGAGGCCGTGGGCGTGGAATACGAAGATCTGCCGTCCGTGGTCGAGGTGCGCCAGGCCGTCGAGGGTGGCCGCGTGGCCTTGTGCGAGGAGGCGCCCGACAACGTCGCCGCCGAGACCCGCTACGGCGATGCCGCCGCGACCGAGGCAGCATTCGCGCGGGCGGCCCACCGGGTCAGGCTCGACCTGGCCAACCAGCGCGTGGCGGCGCTGGCGCTGGAGCCGCGCACGGTGCTGGCCTGGCAGGCCGACGACGGCCGGCTGACCCTGCGCATGAGCACCCAGATGCCCTCGGGCGTGCGCAACTCGATCTGCGATGCCATCGGCCTGCCGCGCGAGCAGGTGCGGGTGACCGTGGGCGACGTCGGCGGCGGCTTCGGCATGAAGACCGGCGCCTATCCGGAGGACATCGCGCTGGCCTGGTGCGCCCGGCGGCTGGCGAAGCCGGTCAAGTGGGCGGCCGAGCGCAGCGAGGAATTCCTGTCCTCGCACCATGGCCGCGACCTGCGCACCGAGGCCGAGCTGGCGCTGGCCGCCGACGGCCGCATCCTCGCGCTGCGGCTGCGCTCGCTGGCCAACGTCGGCGCCTATGCCACCGGCACCGGGTTGGCGATCCAGCTGCTGATCGGCCCCTGGGTGCAGACCAGCGTTTACGACATCCCGGTCGTCGACTTCCATTTCCGGGCGGTGATGACCAACACCGCGCCGACCGGCGCCTACCGCGGCGCCGGCCGGCCGGAAGCCATCTACATCATGGAGCGGCTGATGGACGAGGCCGCGCGGCAGACCGGCATCGACCGCATCGCACTGCGCCGGCGCAACTTCATCCGGCCCGAACAGATGCCCTACACCAACCCGATGGGGCAGACCTACGACGTCGGCCGCTTCGAGCACGTGATGGACCAGGCGCTGGCGCAGGCAGACTGGGCCGGCTTCGAAGCGCGCCGGGCGCACAGCCATGCCCGCGGCAAACTGCGCGGCCTGGGCATCGCCACCTTCCTCGAATGGACCGGCGGCAACGCACTGGAGGAGCGCGTCACCGTCACCGTGCTGCCGGACGGCGTGATCGAGGTCTTCTCGGCGGTCAACGCGATGGGCCAGGGCATCGCCACCACGCTGGCGCAGCTGGTGGTCGACGTGTTCGGCGTCGCCATCGAGCAGGTGCGGGTGGTGCTGGGCGACACCGACCGCGGCGACGGCTTCGGCAGCGCCGGCTCGCGCTCGCTGTTCACTGGCGGCTCGGCGCTGCGCGAAGGCGCGCAGAAGACGCTCGACGAGGCGCGCCGCCTGGCGGCGCAGGCGCTGGAGGCGAGCGCACAGGACCTGGACTACCGCGCCGGCCGTTTCAGCGTGCGCGGCACCGACCTGTCGATCGACCTGGCCGCGCTGGCCGGCCGCCAGCCGCAGCAGCGCATCCACCTGGAAAGCACGACCGCCGTGGCCGGCCCCAGCTGGCCCAACGCCTGCCACATCAGCGAGGTGGAGCTGGACCCTGCCACCGGGCAGCTGCAGGTGGTGGCCTACAGCAGCGTCAACGACGTCGGCCGCGTGGTCAACCCGACCATCGTGCGCGGCCAGCTCGATGGCGGCGCGGTGCAGGGGCTGGGCCAGGCGCTGCTGGAGCAGATGGTCTACGACGACGGCAGCGGCCAGCCGATCACCGGCAGCCTGATGGACTACGCCGCGCCGCGCGCCGACCTGCTGGCCGGCGAGTTCGTCACCCGCATGGACGAGAGCACGCCCTGCACCAACAACCCGATGGGCGTGAAGGGCGTCGGCGAGCTCGGCACCATCGGCGCGACGCCGTGCGCGGTCAATGCGGTGGCCGATGCGCTGGCGAGCGGCGGCTACGCGGAGCTGGCCGCCAGGCTGCAGATGCCGCTGACGCCGGGACGGCTGTGGGAGCTGATGACGCCCCCGGCCTGAGGCGGGGCGGGCGCGTTCACCGCGGCGGCGGCAGGTCTTCGCCCAGCATCCGTCGCCACAGCCAGCGCAATCCGGCGCCCACGTCCCCGCGCGCCCCCTCGTTGCTTGCCACGACCGGCTCCCAGCGCCCGCCCGCGCGCCGCGCCACCTGGAAGTCGAAGGAATAGTGCGGCTCCTGGCCCATGCGCAGGTCGGTGATGTAGGCGTGCCCGCCCTGCCGGTGCACCTTGTAGAGGCCGTGGGTGAACCACTGCATGCGCTGCACCGGCCACAGCGACTGCAGCTCGCGCGCCAGCGCGCGGTCGCGCGGGAAGCGCTCGAAGCGCAGGGTCCGGCCGTCGTCCAGCACCGAGTAGAAGCCTTCCTCGTAGCCGTCCTCGCGCATGGCCACGACGCGCCACAGCAGGGTGTTGAAGGCGGTCGGCGTCACCAGCAGGCGCTGCGCCGGCCGCCCCGCGGCAGCCAGCGTGTCCTCGGCCACCGCGCGCACGTGCGCCTGCGCGGCCATGCTCCAGGCCAGGTAGGCGCTGGACAGCGCCAGTGCCCCGGCATTCCAGCGCAGCCCCCCATGGTCGCGCCCGCGCGCCACGGCGATCGCCAGACCGGCCAGCAGGGGCAGCGTGTACAGCGGGTCGATGATGAAGATGCTGCCGACGCCGAACGGGTGGTCGGTGAAGGGCAGCAGCAACTGCGTGCCGTAGACCGTCAGCGTGTCCAGCAGCGGATGGGTGACGAGGGCCAGCCACAGCGCCAGCCACCAGCGCCGGAACCGGTCGGCCTCGCCGGCGGCGCGGCTGGCGATCGCCGCCAGCGCCGGCGATGCCAGCGTCAGCCAGAACAGGCTGTGGCTCTCGGCGCGGTGGTAAGTCATGTTGGCCACCGCGTTGCCATGGTCGATGAAGGCGTCCAGGTCGGGCAGGGTACCGGCGATGCCGCCCCACAGCGCTGCCTTCCACACGGCCGTGCGCCGACCCATGGCGGCCACGCTGACCGCCGCGCCCAAACCGAACTGGGTGATCGAATCCATGGGGCATTCTGGAGGAAGTCGCTGCGCGAGTTCCTTGAGGCTCCAGCATGGGTGAGAAGGCCCGGCCAAGCCGGCTCCTTCTCAGAGGAGCCGTGCTGCATGTTGTTCTGCACGGTCCGGCCCGGAGGGCAGCTCCGCTGCCCTCCTCTCGTCGAGCGCCTACGCGGCGCGCGGGCGCAGTTCCGCGCGCGGGGCGTCGAAACCGAGGAAGCCGAACGCCAGGTCCGGCCGCTCGCCGTCGATCAGGGCCGCCATCGCCTTGCCGGAGCCGGCGCCATGGGTCCAGCCCAGCGTGCCGTGGCCGGCGTTCACCCACAGGCGGCCGACGCGGGTGCGGCCGATGAACGGGATGTTGGTCGGCGTGGCCGGGCGCAGGCCGGCCCAGTAGCGCGGGTTGCCGCCGCCGGCTTCGCTGCGCGTGTCGCAGGCGCCGGGAAACACTTCTTCGATGCGGCGCGCCAGCATCTCGCAGCGCGCCTGCGCCACCGGCGTGTCGAGCCGGGTGTCCCAGCCGCCCACCTCGATGGTGCCGGCCACGCGCAGCTCGTCGCCCAGCCGCGAAACGGCGCACTTGACCGAGTCGTCCAGCAGGCTCACCGTGGGCGCCCGCTTCGCGTCGAGGATGCGGAAGGTGGCGCTGTAGCCCTTGCCCGGGTAGATCGGCAGGTCCACGCCGACCGAGCGCAGCAGCGGCGCCGAGTAGGAGCCGCAGGCCACCACCACGGCGTCGGCCTGCAGCCGGCGCGTGATGCCGGTGCCGCGGTCGCGCACGCGCACCGCCTCGATCGCGCCGCCGGCCTGCTCCAGCCGGGTGATGTCGTGGCCGAACAGGAAGCGGGCGCCGCGCGCTTCGCAGCGGGCCGCCAGCTGCTCGGTGAACACGCGCGCGTCGCCGCTCTCGTCGCTGACGGTGAAGGTGCCGCCCACGATGCGGCCGGCAAAGGCGCCGAAGGCCGGCTCGATGGCCAGCAGCTCGTCGCGCCCGACCACGCGGCGGGCGACCCCGAACGACTGCATCAAGCGCGCCGCCTCGTCGGCCTCGGCAAATGCGTTGTCGTCGGTGTAGAAGTGCGCGATGCCGCGCTGCAGCCGCTGGTACTCGATGCCGGTGGCCCGCACCAGGTCCTTCAGGGCGGCGTGGCTGTAGCGGCCCAGCGCCACCAGCTGGCCGACGTTGCGCTCGAAGGCGGCGTCGTTGCACTGGGCCAGGAACTGCAGGCCCCAGCGCCACTGCTGCCAGTCCCACTGCGGGCGGAACAGCAGCGGCGCGTCCTTGCGCAGCAGCCACTTGAGCAGCTTGGCCGGCGCCTGCCGGTTGGCCCAGGGCTCGCAGTAGCTGACCGAGATCTGCGCCGCGTTGGCGAAGCTGGTCTCGCGCGCGGCCGCATCCTGCCGGTCGACCACGGTGACATCGTGGCCGCGCTCGAGCAGGTGCCAGGCGGTGCTGGCGCCGATGATGCCGGCGCCGAGGACGAGGACGTTCATGCGGCCAGTGTCGGCCCGATTGCGGCAAACATGAAGCAAAGTTAAGCTGAAAGCCAGTCCATCAGCCCTCCTTATATGAGCACCTTCGATCCCGCCGCCCTGGAGTGCCTGGCCGCCATCGTCGAGGAGGGCGGCTTCGAGCGGGCCGCGCGCCGGCTGTCGATCACCCAGTCGGCGGTGTCGCAGCGCCTGCGGGCGCTGGAGGCGCAGGTCGGCACGGTGCTGATCGTGCGCAGCCGGCCGCTGCGGCCCACCGCCGCCGGCCAGCTGCTGCTCAAGCACACCCGGCAGCTGCGGCTGCTGCGCGCCGACCTCGAGCGCGACCTGGGCGAGCTGGCGCCCAGCATGGCCGGGGGCAACCACGAGGAGGAGCGCATCTCGATCGCGATCAATGCCGACAGCATCGCCACCTGGGCGCTGCCGGCGCTGGGCGGGCTGGCGCGCCAGGGCCTGCCGCTGGAGGTGATCACCGACGACCAGGACTTCACCCATGAATGGCTGCGCGAGGGCCAGGTGCTGGGCTGCGTCACCACGCTGAAGCAGGCGCTGCGCGGCTGCCGGGTGGCCGCGCTGGGCGCGATGGACTACATGGCGGTGGCCACGCCCGGCTGGCTGCAGGCGCAGTGCCCGCGCGGGCTGACGCCGCACAACTTCCGCGAGCTGCCCTTCATCGCGTTCAACCGCAAGGACGACATGCAGGCCGAGTTCGTGGCGCGCGCGTTCGGCCTGCGCCGGGTCCGGCTGCGGCAGGTGTTCGTGCCCAGCTCGGAAGGCCAGGTGCGGGCGGTGCTGGCCGGCTGGGGCGTCAGCGTGGTGCCGGAGCTGCTGGTGCGCGGCCTGCTGCAGCAGGGCCAGCTCGTCGATGCCCTGCCCGGCCAGCGGCTGCCCATCCAGCTTTATTGGCACTGCTGGAACCTGCAGTCGGAAGTGCTGGATGCGCTGACGGCGGCCCTGCGCGGCACGGCCGGGCAGGCGCTCGGACAACCCTGACGCTCAGGGCGCCGGCACCTCCAGCACCAGCTGGGGCCGGAAGCCGTCCTGTTCGCCCTTGCGCGCGTAGCCCAGCGGATTGGCGACCACCCGGCACGGCCCCACCTGGTAATCCTGCGGGCAATGCAGGTGGCCATGCACCCACAGCCGGGCCAGCGGCAGCAGCTCGTCGAGCGCGTTGCAGAAGCCCGCCGTGCCCGGCGTGATGCCGTAGCGCGGGTCGGCACTGCGCAGCGAGGGGGCGAAATGGGTGACCGCCACGGTCGGGCCCGGATACGGCCGGGCCAAGGCTTGGCGCAGCCATTGCTGGCATTCCAGCCCCAGTTCGCGCCAGCCTTCGGCCCGCAGCGGCTCGCCGCGGCGGTGCGCCGCCGCCTTGGCCAGGTAGAAGTCGGCGGCACGGAAGGCCTTGTGGCGCTGCCTCAGCGCACCGGCGGTGTCCGCTGCCTGCCTCGCCAGCGCGTCGAAGTCGCTCCACAGGGTGGTGCCGACGAAGCGCACCCCGCCGAGCACCCGCACCTCGCGTTCCAGCCAGGTGATGCCCAGCCGCTCGCAGGTCTCGCGCAGGCGGGCGTGGGTTTCGTCGAAGTCCAGGTTGTCGTACTCGTGGTTGCCCGGCACGAACAGCACCGGCACCGGCCAGCCGTGGCGCGGCGAGTAGCGCTCCAGCCCGAAATCGGTGCCCGCCAGCGCGCTGCCGGGCTGGTAGGAGCCGATGTCGCCGGCCAGCACCAGGGCGTCGGCGCCCGGCGCGGGGGTGAGCAGGGCCTGCGGCTGGGTTTCCAGGTGCAGGTCGGAGGCAAGCTGGAATTTCACGCCCGGGATTGTGGCCGCCGGAGCCTGGCCCGCCGGCCCGGGCCTGCCGGCGGCGCGCGCTCAGAAGTGGCCCGCGGCAAAGGCCCGGCGCGCCGCCGTGTACAGCGCCAGCCGCAGCCAGGCATGCTCGCTGCGCTGCTCCTGCCTGTGGTGCCAGAGCGATTCGACGTGCACGCGCGGGACCTCGAACGGCAGCTCCCGGATGAGCAGCTCGCCGGCCATGCCGGTGGCCGGCACGAAGTGCTCCGGCAGCACCGTGAGCAGGTCGGAGCCGGTCACCACCCGGCCGGCGGTGAAGAACTGGTTCACGGTCAGTACCACCCGGCGCTTGCGCCGCAGCGCCGCCAGGGCCTCGTCGATGAAGCCGTAGGCCCGCCCGGAAAAGCTGACCAGCAGGTGATGGGCGGCGCAAAACGCATCCAGGGTCAGCGGCTGGCCGGCGAGCGGGTGCCCACTTCGCATGACGCAGACGTAACGTCCTTCGTACAGCCGCTGGTGGTTGAAGGCGGCCAGCCCGCTGCCCTGCGCCTGCGCCGTCAGGTCCGCCACCACCGCGGGGAAGAAGCCGACGGCCAGGTCGATCGTGCCTTCGTCCAGCAGCCGGCGCGGATCGCGGGTGGTCAGCGGCAGCACCCGCAGGGTGATGCCCGGCGCATCGCCCTCGATGATCTCGACCAGCCCCGGCATCAGCGCGGCGGCCGTGGCGTCGGCCATCGCCAGCACGAAGGTGTGGACGGCCTCGGAAGCGACGAACTGCCCGGGCACCAGGGCGCTCTCCAGCTGGCGCAGGGCGTCGCTGACCGCCGGCCAGAGCGCTAGCGCGCGGGCGGTGGGCTCGACCCCGTAGCCGCTGCGCACCACCAGCTTGTCGCCCAGCGCATCGCGCAGGCGGTTGAGCGCATTGCTGACCGCCGGCTGGGTCATGGCGAGGTTGCGGGCGGCCCGGGTCAGGTTGCGTTCGGCCATCACCTGGTCGAAGACCCGCAACAAGTTCAGGTCCAGGGTCCGGAAGTTCGCCATATCAATTCACCTACTGAATGGTATGCATTGCCAACATTGATTTGCAAGATATCAGGATAAACCCTAATCTCTACCCCATCCCGGAGCGCCGCTCGCGGGACTGACAGGAGAAAGACAAATGACCCGCTTCGCCCCCATCGACTACCCCGTCCAGCATGCCGGCGTCGCCCGCATGGAGCGCGCCGCGCAGTCGCTCAAGCAGGCGGCCAAGGACTTCGACCGCTCCCGCAGCGCGGCCACGCTGCTGCTGGCGACCCTGGTGTCCTCGCTGCTGGTGGTGGCCAACCAGGTGGTCGAGACCTGGACCGAAGGCCACCTGCTGGCTGCGTGGATCGTGCTGTGGACGGTCGCGTTCGCCGCCATCGCACTGCTCGCCACCCCGGCCCGCAGCGTCGGGCGCGTGCTCGGCGCCCGCTGGGAGAAGATCGCCGCGACCCGGCGCCAGGCCCGCGCCGACCGCGAGTACTGGGAAGCTGCGCTGCTGGATCCGCGCGTGATGGCCGACATCAGCCGCGCGATGGCCTCGGCCGACGTGGCCGTCGACCTGCGCAGCTACCGGTAAGCGCCATGCTGCTGGTCGCCGCCCGTCGCGCCTGGCTCTGGACCCTGGCCTCGACCCCCCGGCCCCTGCTGGACCGGCTCGATGCCTGGGCGCGTCGCAGCGCCCAGCGCCGGGCCGAACGCCGGCGGCGCCTGCTGCTGGCCGCCGCGCGCCAGCGCTGAAGCCCGTGCCTCAGCGAAACAGCCGCCCTCGGGCGGCTGTTTCGCATGGCGCGGCGGCGATCAGGCGGCCAGCCGCTCCTCGATCCTCGCCTTGGTCTGGCGCAGTTCGGCGGGCAGGCGGTAGGCCAGCTTCTGGAACAGCTCGGCGTGCAGTTCCAGCTCCCTGTGCCAGGCCGCCTTGTCGATGCCGATGACGCGCTCGAACTGCTCGCGCGAGAAGTCCAGCCCGGTCCAGTTCAGGTCCTCGTACGCCGGGCTCACGCCGAACACGTGGTCGTGGCCGGCGGCCTGGCCCTCGATGCGGTCGATCATCCACTTGAGCACCCGCATGTTCTCGCCATAGCCGGGCCAGACGAACTTGCCGTCCTCGCCCTTGCGGAACCAGTTGGTCGTGTAGATCCTCGGCAGCTTCACCCCATCGGCCTGCAGCTTGCGGCCCAGGTCCAGCCAGTGCTGGAAGTAGTCGCTCATGTTGTAGCCGGTGAACGGCAGCATGGCGAACGGGTCGCGCCGCACCACGCCCTGCTGGCCGGTGGCGGCGGCGGTGGTCTCGCTGCCCATGGTGGCGGCCATGTACACGCCTTCCACCCAGTTGCGCGCCTCGGTCACCAGCGGCACCGTGGTGGACCGGCGGCCGCCGAAGATGAAGGCGTCGATGGCGACACCCGCGGGGTCGTCCCAGGCGGGATCGAGCGCCGGGTTGTTGGTGGCGGCCACGGTGAAGCGGGCATTCGGATGCGCCGCCTTGGCGCCGGCCTTGCCCATCTCCGGCGTCCAGTCCTTGCCCTGCCAGTCGATGGCGTGCGCCGGCGGCTCGCCGTCCATGCCTTCCCACCAGACGTCGCCGTCGTCGGTCAGCGCCACGTTGGTGAAGATCACGTCGCGCCGCAGCGAATCCATGCAGTTCGGATTCGTCTTGTAGTTGGTGCCGGGGGCCACGCCGAAGTAGCCCGCTTCCGGGTTGATGGCGTACAGGCGGCCGTCGGCATGCGGCTTGATCCAGGCGATGTCGTCGCCGATGGTGGTGACCTTCCAGCCCTCGAAGCCCTTGGGGGGGATCAGCATGGCGAAATTGGTCTTGCCGCAGGCCGAGGGGAAGGCGGCCGCCACGTGGTACTTGCGGCCCTGCGGGTTGGTCACGCCCAGGATCAGCATGTGCTCGGCCAGCCAGCCCTGGTCGCGGCCCATGGTCGAGGCGATGCGCAGCGCGAAGCACTTCTTGCCCAGCAGCGCGTTGCCGCCGTAGCCGGATCCGTACGACCAGATCTCGCGCGTCTCCGGGTAGTGCACGATGTACTTGGTCTTGTTGCACGGCCAGCTGACGTCCGGCTGGCCCGGCTGCAGCGGCGCACCGACGGTGTGCACGCAGGGCACGAACTCGCCGTCCACGCCCAGCACGTCGTACACGGCCTTGCCCATGCGGGTCATGATCTTCATGTTCACCGCGACGTACGGGCTGTCGGACAGCTCGATGCCGATGTGGGCGATCGGCGAGCCCAGCGGGCCCATCGAGAACGGCACCACGTACATCGTGCGGCCGCGCATGCAGCCGTCAAACAGCGGCTGCAGGGTGGCGCGCATCTGGGCCGGGTCCATCCAGTTGTTGGTGGGGCCGGCGTCCTCCTTCTTGCGCGAGCAGATGAAGGTGCGGTCCTCCACCCGGGCCACGTCGCTGGGGTCGGAGCAGGCCAGGTAAGAATTGGCGCGCTTGGCCGGGTTCAGGCGCTTGAAGGTGCCGGCATCGACCAGCTGCTGGCACAGGCGGTCGTACTCCTGCTGGCTGCCGTCGCACCAGTACACCGAGTCGGGCTTGCACAGCGCCACCATGTCGGCCACCCAGGCGACCAGCCGGGCGTTGCGCACATGCGCCGGGGTATTGAGGTTCAGCCCCTGCATCACGGGTGAATTCATCGTCACGAAGCTCCTGAAACAAAAAACCGGGTTTCAAAAAAGGTGGAGCTCTGCAACGGGCCGAGCGCGCCTTTTTGAAACCGGGCTTGGCTCAGTCGGCGTGCGGCGCGTGGTGGATGGCAGGCATCGCTGCGCGGCCATCCGGCGCGGTCCGCGGGTCGGCTGGGGAAAGGGAATTCTAGGGAGGGGCGGCCGCGCTTGGCCCGGCGATCCCGGCGATTCCATGCAAAAGACTCATGACTTTATGCAAGGTGCCGGGTGCCGCCCAAGCAAGACAGCCCGGCTGCGAGCGCAGGCCGGGCTGTCGGAAGAGAAACGAAAAAAGCGAAGCGGGCGTCAGGCCATGTAGACGGCGATGAAGGCCAGCAGGAAGATCAGCAGCCCGCCGACGACGGGAATCACGACCGGGATCGCATGGACGACGGCGTCCATCGGGTCCTGGTGCTCGGCGGCTTCGCCGTGGCTGTGGCGCGGTTCGGTGCTCGACATGGCTCTGGCTCGTGTTGGATGGGATCGGAAGCGGTCATTCTACCGGCTGGCGTGCCGCCCACCCTACAGCAGGGCATAGGTGGTGCTGGCGCGGCAGGCGCTCTTGCCGTCGGCCGCGCCCCGGATGTCGATCTCCCCGAAAGCCAGCGCCTTGCCCGCGCGCAGCACGCGGGCCTGCACCAGCGCGTCCTGCCCGCTGAGCGGCCGCAGGAAGCTGGTGTTCATCTGCACCGTGGTGCAGGGCCGGAATTCGCCGAACTGGTTGACCAGCGCCAGCACCATGGCCGTATCGGCGGCCGCCATCATGGCCTGGCCGCACAGCATGCCGCCGGTGCGCGCCAGCTGCGCGCTTTGCGGCAGCCTCAGCGTGACGCTGTCGGCGTCGAAGGCCTGCACCTGCAGCCCCAGCGCCTGCACCCAGGGTGCGAAGTACTCGGGCAGGGTGGCTTGCAGCTGGTCGAGCGTCATGGCCGGCATCATACGGACGGGCCTTGCGGGCGGTCCGGTCCGCCCGACCGCTCATTGCCGTTCGGCCTGGAAGCCGGCCTGGTGCAGCGCGTCCAGCACCGCCTGCACGTGCTGTGGCCCGCGGGTCTGGATCACCAGCTCGATCTCCACGTTCTGCGCGGCCAGCACCGTGAAGGCGCGCTGGTGGTGCACCTCGTCGACGTTGGCGCCGGCGTCCGCCACCGTGGCGGTGATCCTCGCCAGCGAGCCGGGCACGTCGCGCGCGCAGACCCGGATGCGCGCCAGCCGGCCGGCGCGCACCATGCCGCGCTCGATGATGGCCGCCAGCAGCAGCGGGTCGATGTTGCCGCCGCCCAGCACCAGCCCCACGGTCCGGCCCCGGAACCGGTCCGGGTGCTTGAGCATGGCCGCCAGCCCGGCCGCCCCGGCGCCCTCGACCAGCGTCTTCTCGATCTCCAGCAGCATGACGATGGCCTGCTCGATGTCGCCTTCGTCGACCAGCAGGATGTCGTCCACGCAGCGGCCGATGATCTCCTGCGGGATCCGCCCCGGCGTGCCGACCGCGATGCCCTCGGCGATGGTCGAGGGCCCCTGCGGCAGCCGGGTGTGCTTGACCGCGTTGTACATGTTGGGAAAGCGCACCGTCTGCACGCCCACCACCTCGAGGGAGGGCTTGAGCGCCTTGGCGGCCAGCGCCATGCCGGCGATCAGCCCGCCGCCGCCGACCGACACCACCAGCGTGTCCAGCCCCGGCACGTCCTGCAGCATCTCCAGCGCAGTCGTGCCCTGGCCCGCCACGATCGACTCGTCGTCGTAGGGATGCACGAACACCAGCCCCTGCGCCTGCGCCAGCTCCATCGCGTGGCCGCGCGCCTCGTCCAGCGTGTCGCCGTGCAGCACCACTTCGGCGCCGAAGCCGCGCGTGCGCTCCACCTTGACGCCCGGCGTGAAGCGCGGCATGACGATCACCGCCCGGATCCCCAGCCGCTGCGCGTGGTAGGCCACCCCCTGCGCGTGGTTGCCGGCGCTCATGGCGATCACGCCGCGCGCGCGCTCGGCCGCCGACAGCTGGGCCAGCTTGTTGCAGGCGCCCCGCTCCTTGAAGGAGGCGGTGAACTGCAGGTTCTCGAACTTGAGGAACACCCGCGCGCCGGTCAGCTGCGACAGGGTCTGGGAGGCCACGCAGGGCGTGCGCAGCACGTGGCCTTGCAGGCGGTCGGCGGCGGCGCGGATGTCGGCGAGTTCGAGCATGGCGCATTGTCGGCTTCCGGCCGACATCCCCGCGCGCCCATCAATGCCTTCCATGGCGGATGAACCCGGGTTATCGTAGGCGCCGCATGTCTCGACGGGACATCCAACGGAGGCCGCCCATGGTCAAGCGAACGGTCGATGCGCAGTGGCTGGTGTCACCCGGGCTGAAGGACGCGCCGGTGCTGGACCTGATGTGCTCGCATTTCGTGCTGACGCTGGCGGCCAAGCAGGGCGGCAAGTTCAATGTCCGGCGCGACCTCAATGGGCTGCTGTCGCTGGCGGGGCGCCACCTGGTGTGGCCGGCGCCGGCGCTGGCGCGCCTGCGCGAGTTCCTGGGCCGCCGCTGCAAGGACAACGAGTTCTGGCGCGGCCACGAGCAGCTGCCCACCGCCGAATTCCTGGACCGGCACGGCGCCTGGCGCGGGCCCTACGAGGAGGGGACGCTGTTCTTCTACCTCGATGAATACGCCAAGGACCAGCCCAAGGACCTGCTGTCGGTGCTGGCCGCCACCGGCGACTGGCTGACCCGCGCGCTCAAGAAGCAGTCCACCCTGGTGGAGAAGAACATCGACGCGCTCTCCGGGCTGCTGCAGCTGAACCAGGCCGAGCGCGCCCTGCTGCTGTACGGCACGCTGGCGCGCTACCAGCGCGACCTGCGCAGCCTGCTGGTGGAGTTCAAGGTCAACAATGCCCCCGAGGCCTACGCCGCCATCGCCGAACTGGCGGGCGTCAATGCCGCCGATGTCGGCGAGGCGCTGCGCGCCGGCTCGCGGCTGGAGCGCATCGGGCTGGTCGAGAACCTGATCTCCGAGCACAACATCACCGACCTGGCCGACCTGATGAAGGTCAGCGAGAAGCTGCCGCCGGTGCTGATGCGCGAATACCGCGACCAGAACGAGCTGATGGCGGTGTTCACGCGGCCGAGCAGCAAGAGCGCGCTGGCACTGGCCGACTTCGGCTTCGTGCAGGACGACGCGCAGGTGCTGTGCGCGTTGCTGCGCAACGCCGTGGAGCACAAGGAGTCGGGCGTCAACGTGCTGCTGTACGGCCCGCCCGGCACCGGCAAGACCGAGCTGGCCAAGGTGGTGGCGCAGGCGGCGGGGCTGGAGCTGTTCGAGGTGGAATACGCCGACCGCGACGGCAATTCGCTGTCCGGCCGCGACCGCTACCGCTCGCTGCAGATCGCGCAGGTGTTCCTCAAGGGCAGCGCGCGCGCCGCGCTGCTGTTCGACGAGGTCGAGGACGTGTTCCCGCCGATCAGCTCGGAGGCGGCGCAGCTGATGGCCCGGGCCGAGCAGGTGGCGGCGCCGGCCAGCCACAGCGTCAGCGGCAAGGCGTGGGTCAACCAGATCCTGGAATCCAACCCGGTGCCCACGCTGTGGGTGACCAACCGCATCGAGCAGATCGACCCGGCCTTCCGGCGCCGCTTCGCCTACCACCTGGAGCTGAAGTCGCCGCCGCCCGGCGCGCGCGAAGGGCTGGTGCGCAAGACGCTGGAAGGCGTGGCGGTGTCGGAGGCCTTCGTCGCCCGGCTCACCTCGCGCAAGGGCCTGACGCCGGCGCAGATCCGCACGGCGGTGCGCTTCGCGGCGCTGGCCGGCAGCGCGGGCGCCTCGGCCGAGAGCCTGATCGAACGCCAGTTGCGCAATGCCGACCAGGCGCTGGGCAACCGCGCGCCCGGCATGCTGCGGCCGGCGGCCACCGCTTACGACCTGGCGATGCTGAACGTGGAGAGTCGCTTCGAGCTGCCGCGCATCGTCGATGCGCTGAAGGCACGCGGCCACGGCACGCTGTGCTTCCACGGGCCGCCCGGCACCGGCAAGACGGCGCTGGCCGAGCACATCGCCCGCAGCCTGGACCAGCCGCTGCTGGTCCGGCAGGCCAGCGACCTGATGAGCAAGTTCGTCGGCGAGACCGAGCAGAACATGGCGGCCATGTTCCGCGAGGCCGAAGCCGAGAAGGCCGTGCTGCTGCTGGACGAGGCCGACAGCTTCCTGCAGGACCGCCGCGGCGCCCAGCGCACCTACGAGGTGACCGAAGTCAACGAGATGCTGCAGGGGATGGAGCGCTTTGCCGGCATCTTCATCTGCACCACCAACCTGATGGATCGCATCGACCAGGCCGCGCTGCGGCGTTTCACCTTCAAGATCCGGTTCCGGCCGCTGCTGCCGGCGCAGCGCGAAGCCATGTTCGTGACCGAGGCGCTGGGCGGCGATGCGTCGGCGCTGACGCCGGACATGCGATCGCGGCTGGCCCGGCTCGACCAGCTCTGCCCCGGCGACTTCGCCGCCGTGAAGCGCCAGGTGCAGATCCTCGCCGCGGCCGACTACGGGCCGCAGGAGTTCCTGGAACAGCTGGAGGCCGAGCACCGCATCAAGCCCGAGGTGCGCGAGGCGAGGACTATCGGCTTTACCGGCTGACGCCCGGCGCACTTCACACGCCGCGCAGCACCCGCATCACTTCCTCGCCGTACGCCTCGAGTTTGCGCGCCCCGATCCCGCTGACGCCCTCCAGGGCCTCGATCGACTGCGGCCCCAGGGCCGCGATCGCCGCCAACGTGGCGTCGTGGAAGATCACGTAGGCGGGCAGGTTGTGCGCGCGCGCCACTTCGCCGCGCCAGGCCTTCAAGGCCGCGAAGCGCGCCTGGCCGGCCTCGGTCAGGCCCGCCGCGGCCGCCGGCAGCGCCGAGCGGTCGCGCGGTTCGCGCCGCTTGCGGCCGTTCGCTCCCTGTGCCACCGATTCGCGCAGCAGCACCGGCCGCTCGCCGCGCAGCACGGCGCGCGAACCCTCGGTGAGCTTGAGGGTGTTGAACGCCTGCGCGTCGACCGCCAGCGCGCCGATCGCCACCAGCTGGCGCAGCACGCCACGCAGCTGCGCCTCGCTGAAATCGGCGCCCAGCCCGAAGGTCGAGACCTGGTCGTGGCCGTGCTGCGCGACCTTGTCGGTGCGGCGTCCGCGCAGGATGTCCATCACGTGGCCGGCGCCGAAGCCGATGCCGCTCGCCTGCTGCACCCGGTAGACCGTGGACAGCAGCTTGCGCGCGGCGTCGGTGCCGTCCCAGACCTGCGGTGGCGCCAGGCAGTTGTCGCAGTTGCCGCAGGGCTGGCTGGCTTCGCCGAAGTAGCCGAGCAGGCGCACCCGCCGGCAATCGGTGGCCTCGGCCAGCGCCAGCAGCGCGTCGAGCTTGCCGCGCATCACCTGCTTGAAGTCCTCGCCGGCCGGGCTCTCGTCGATCATGCGGCGCTGGTTCACCACGTCCTGCAGGCCGTACAGCATCCAGGCTTCGGACGGCAGGCCGTCGCGGCCGGCGCGGCCGGTTTCCTGGTAGTAGCCCTCGATGTTCTTGGGCATGTCCAGGTGCGCCACGAAGCGCACGTCGGGCTTGTCGATGCCCATGCCGAAGGCGATGGTCGCCACCATCACCAGACCCTCCTCGCGCAGGAAGCGGTCCTGGTGGCGCTGGCGCAGCCCGGCATCCAGCCCCGCGTGGTAGGGCAGGGCGGCTATGCCCTGCTGCTGCAGGGACTGCGCCATGTCTTCCACCCGCTTGCGGGTCTGGCAATAGACGATGCCCGACTCGCCTTCGTGTTCGTGCTGGATGAAGCGCAGCAATTGCGCGGCGGGCTCCTTCTTCTCGGCGATGCGGTAGCGGATGTTCGGCCGGTCGAAGCTGCTGACAAACCGGCGCGCATCCTGCAACTGCAAGCGCTCCACGATGTCGGCGCGCGTGAGGGCGTCGGCGGTGGCGGTGAGCGCGATCCGCGGCACGCCGGCGAAGCGCTCGTGCAGCACGGTCAGGGCGCGGTACTCCGGCCGGAAGTCGTGCCCCCACTGGCTGACGCAGTGCGCCTCGTCGATCGCGAACAGCGCCAGCTGCCCGCGCCGGTGCAGCGCGTCGAGCTGTTCCAGGAAGCGCGGCGTGGTCACCCGCTCGGGCGCGGCGTACAGCAGCGTGAGATCGCCGCGCGCCAGCCGCCGCTCCACGGCGATCGCTTCGTCGTAGCCGAGGGACGAGTTGAGGAAGGCCGCCTCGACCCCGGCCTCGTGCAGCGCGCCGACCTGGTCGTGCATCAGCGCGATCAGCGGCGACACCACGATCGTCACGCCCTGGCCGGCGCGCTGGCGGGCAATGGCCGGGATCTGGTAGCACAGCGACTTGCCGCCGCCGGTGGGCATCAGCACCAGCGCGTCGCCGCCGCCGATGACGTGCGCCACGATGCCGGCCTGCGGACCGCGGAACTGCGGGTAGCCGAAGACCTGCTGGAGGATGGAAAGGGCGTTGTCCAAGATGCCGCGATTGTCCTTGCGCGCCTGCGCCTAAGCCCTTGTTCCTACAATCCGCCGGACCATGAAGTCCCCAGCCTATACCCGCGGCCAGGCCCTGCCGGCCCTGCTCGACAAGCGCATCCTCATCCTGGACGGGGCGATGGGCACCATGATCCAGCGCCTGAAGCTCACCGAAGCCGACTACCGCGGCGAGCGCTTCAAGGACCACCCGAAGGACGTGCGCAACAACAGCGAACTGCTGGTGCTGACCCGCCCCGCGGTGATCCGCGACATCCACGAAGGCTTCCTGGCCGCCGGCGCCGACATCATCGAGACCAACACCTTCGGCGCCAACGCGATCGCGCAGGAGGACTACGGCCTGGCCGGGATCGCGCGCGAGCTGAACCTGGCCGCCGCCCGCCTGGCGCGCGAGGCCGCCGACACCTTCGGCACGCCGGAGCACCCGCGCTTCGTGGCCGGCGCACTGGGCCCGACGCCGCGCACCGCCAGCATCAGCCCGGACGTCAACGACCCGGGCGCGCGCAACGTCGACTTCGAGCAGCTGCGCGCCGCCTACCACGAGCAGGTCGAAGCCCTGGTCGAAGGCGGCGTGGACCTGCTGCTGGTGGAGACCATCTTCGACACGCTCAACGCCAAGGCGGCGCTGTTCGCGATCGACGAGTTCTTCGCGGCCAGCGGCCAGTGCCTGCCGGTCATCATCAGCGGCACCGTCACCGACGCCTCGGGCCGCATCCTCAGCGGCCAGACCGTCACCGCCTTCTGGCACAGCGTGCGCCATGCACGGCCGCTGGCCGTGGGCCTGAACTGCGCGCTGGGCGCCGCGCTGATGCGGCCCTACATCCAGGAGCTGGCCAAGGCGGCGCCCGACACCTTCATCAGCTGCTATCCGAACGCCGGCCTGCCCAACCCCATGAGCGAGACCGGCTTCGACGAGACGCCCGAGGTCACCGCGCGGCTGCTGCGCGAGTTCGCGGCCGAGGGCCTGGTGAACATCGTGGGCGGCTGCTGCGGCACCACGCCGGCGCACATCCAGGCGATCGGCGAGGCGGTGGCGCCGCTGCCGGCGCGCAGCCGCCAGCGCGAGTTCTTCTACCGGGAAGCGGCCTGACGCGAGGCAGCGCCGGCAGGCGGTGGCCCGCCGGCGCCTTGTCGGCCGGCCCGCGCCGGTAAGCGCCGGGCCGAGGCCGCCAGTGTGGGCCGGCCCGGGCCGGAAAGTTTCCTGTTTTTCGGCCTATCCAGCTGCTGTGCAGGAAATCTTGCTGGCCGATCCGCCGAACGCTCCGGTATCCTCCGTCCATGGACCAGATCGACCGAAAGATCCTCCGGGTCCTGCAGTCCAACGCGCGCGCCAGCCTGCAGGAGATCAGCCAGGCGGTGGGCCTGAGCACCTCGCCCTGCTGGGAGCGCATCCGCAAGCTCGAGGCGAACGGCGTGATCGAGGGCTACACCGTGCGGCTGTCGGCGCCGGCGCTCGGGCTGAACGACACCGTCATGGTGCAGGTGACCCTGGACAGCCACTCCGAGAACACCCTGGAGCGCTTCGGCGAGACCCTGGCGGCGATCCCCGAGGTGATCGAGGCCTACCTGGTCTCCGGCGAATACGACTACCTGCTGCGGGTGGCGGTGCGCGACACCCGCGACTACGAACGGCTGCTGCGCGAACGGCTGTACAAGATCAAGGGCATCCGGCACAGCCAGTCGAGCTTCGTGCTGCGCACGCTGAAGAAGGCCGAGCTGCCGCTGTAGCGCGGGGATGCCTCGCAGCATCCTGCCTCACTGCGGCCGGTACCCGCTCGCCTCGATGATCTTCGCCAGGGCCGCCGTGTAGGCCCGCTCGCGCTTCGCCAGCTGCTGCTGCGGCATGTAGCCCACCGCCAGCCCCAGCGTCGTGAGGCGCTCGCGCACCTCGGGCAAGGCCACCACCTTGGCGAGCGCGGCGCCGATGCGGTCGATCGCCGCCTGCGGCGTGCCGGCCGGCGCGAACAGGCCGTAGTAGGGCACTTCCTCGAAACCCTTCAGGCCCAGCTCGGCGAAGGTCGGCGCATCGGGCACGGCGGCCTGCCGCGCGCGGCCCATCACCGCCACCACCCGGATCTTGCCGGCCTTGTGGTTCTCGATGAAGTCGGGAATCGAGCCCACGCCGGCGCCGATCTGGTTGCCCAGCATGTCGGCCATCATGGGCGCGCTGCCGCGGTAGGGCGCGGCCAGCAGGTCCAGCCCGAACCGCCTGCCGAGCGCCTGGACCAGGAATTCGGGCACCGAGGCAGGCGCGGGCACGCCCACGTTGCCCTTGCCGCCGCCTTGCGTGCGCACCCATTGCACGTACCCGGGCAGCGACTTCGCCGGCGTGCCGGGCGACAGCGCCAGCGCGTTGACGAAGGTGGCGAAGCCGGCCACCGGCACGAAGTCGCGCGCCGGATCGAAGCCGGGGTTCTTCAGCACGAGCGGCAGGATCGAAATGCTGTGGTCGTGCGACAGGAACACCGTCCGGCCGTCGGGTTCGGCTGCCTTCAGGGCCTGTGCCGCGATCTGGCCGCCGGCGCCGGCGCGGTTCTCCACCACCACCGGCTGGCCGAGGAAATCCTTGAGCTGGTCGGCCAGCACGCGCGCGATGGCATCGCTGCCGCCGCCGGGCGGGAACCCGACCAGGATGCGCAGGGGTGCCTCACGCTGCGCGAGCGCGCGCAGCGGCCAGGCCCCGGCCACCAGGGCGGCTGAGCCGAGGGCGAGGACGGCACGACGGTGCACGGGCTGAAGCATGCGAACTCCCGGGAAAGGCTGAATGAAGCGGGCCGCCATTTTCGCCTGTGGACCCGCAGCTGCCGGCGGCGGCGTGGCGGCAGGCAACCGATTGCGATGCCTCGGCAACCCGAGGGCCCCCCCAGACCGGAGGAGGACGGGACGCGCCAGGGCCTGCCGCCGGCACGCATTGCCGCAAAGAATCGCGTGGCTCCCCGCGGCAGTCCGCCCGCAGGGGCCATGGACCACGACATCAATGGAGGAACGAGTGGGAGCAGCCTTGAATGCAGGAGCGGTCTTGCTATGTGCAGCCCTGGCGGCTTGCGGCGGTGGAGGGGACGACGCGTGCGCGACCGATTCCTCGCTGAGGGTGCACTGGTCCTATGCAGGCGGCCAGGCGCTCGCGTTCCCGATCGGCAAGTCGACTACCTATGCGCCGGCGCTCAGCGGCCTGCCGCCGGCATGCGATGCGCGAAAGACGTTCAATCTCGTCCAGGGACCTTCGTTCCTGTCGATCGATTCGGCCACCGGCGTGATTTCAGGAGAGCCGTCGCCGACGTTCGTGTGCACGAGCACGTCGGTGGGCACGACCGGCGGCTGCTCGACGGTCGCGGAATTCAAGCTGAGCATCCCGGGCTACAGCGACTCGCGCTACACCGCGTTCATCAACGTGACGCCGGCAAGCCCGTGAGGGCCTGCCATCGCTCCCAGCCGGCCCTTGTCCCGGCTGGCTGAGGGCCGAGAGCTTGGCCAGTCTCGTTAGAATGGCCGTTCTCAAGGAGCGTTGCAGCGCGGGCCCTGCCCAGCGTCAGGCTTGAGACTTTTTCCAACGGCGCTCACCTCCGACCGCGGCACTGCCGCACCCCCACGAAGGTGAGCCCGAGATGTCCGACACCCCCGCCGTTCCCCCCCTCAAGCTGTCCGGCCTGGAACCGGTTTCCATCGCGCCGGGCAGCCTGTTCGTCAACGTGGGCGAGCGCACCAACGTCACCGGCTCCAAGGCCTTTGCCCGCATGATCCTGGCCGGGCAGTTCGAGGAGGCGCTGGCGGTGGCGCGCCAGCAGGTGGAGAACGGCGCCCAGGTCATCGACGTCAACATGGACGAAGCCATGCTGGACAGCAAGGCGGCCATGGTGCGCTTCCTGCGGCTGATCGCCAGCGAGCCCGACATCGCCCGCGTGCCGGTGATGGTCGACAGCTCCAAGTGGGAGGTGATCGAGGCCGGCCTGCGCTGCCTGCAGGGCAAGGGCATCGTCAACTCGATCTCGATGAAGGAGGGCGAGGCCGAGTTCAAGCGGCAGGCCACGCTGGTGCGGCGCTACGGCGCGGCCGCGGTGGTGATGGCCTTCGACGAGAAGGGCCAGGCCGACAGCCTGCAGCGGCGCCAGGAGATCTGCCAGCGCGCCTACCGCATCCTGGTCGACGAGGTCGGCTTCCCGCCCGAGGACATCATCTTCGACCCCAACATCTTCGCCATCGCCACCGGCATCGAGGAGCACAACCACTACGCGGTCGACTTCATCGAGGCGACGAAGTGGATCAAGCAGCACCTGCCGGGTGCCAAGGTCAGCGGCGGGGTGTCCAACGTCAGCTTCTCGTTCCGGGGAAACGATCCGGTGCGCGAGGCGATCCACACCGTGTTCCTGTACCACGCGATCCGCGCCGGCATGGACATGGGCATCGTCAACGCGGGCATGGTCGGCGTCTACGACGACCTCGACCCGGAACTGCGCGAGCGGGTCGAGGACGTGGTGCTGGACCGCCGCCCCGACGCCGGCGAGCGGCTGGTCGAGATCGCCGAGCGCGCCAAGGGCGCGGCGCGCGACGAAGGCAAGCGCAACGAGTGGCGCCAGCAGCCGGTCGAAGGGCGGCTGTCGCATGCGCTGGTGCATGGCATCACCGACCACATCGTGCCCGACACCGAGGAGATGCTGAACAAGGTGCTGGCCGGCGGCGGCCGGGCGTTGAACGTGATCGAGGGTCCGCTGATGGACGGCATGAACATCGTGGGCGACCTGTTCGGCGCCGGCAAGATGTTCCTGCCGCAGGTGGTCAAGTCGGCCCGCGTGATGAAGCAGGCGGTGGCCTACCTGATCCCCTTCATCGAGGAGGAGAAGAAGCAGCAGGAAGCCGCCGGCCAGGACGTGCGCAGCAAGGGCAAGATCGTCATCGCCACCGTCAAGGGCGACGTGCACGACATCGGCAAGAACATCGTCACGGTGGTCCTGCAGTGCAACAACTTCGAGGTCGTGAACATGGGCGTGATGGTCCCGTGCCACGAGATCCTGGCGCGTGCCAAGGTCGAGGGCGCCGACATCGTCGGCCTGTCGGGCCTGATCACGCCCTCGCTGGAGGAGATGCAGTACGTGGCCGGCGAGATGCAGAAGGACGAGCACTTCCGGGTCAAGAAGATCCCGCTGCTGATCGGCGGCGCCACCACCAGCCGGGTGCACACCGCGGTGAAGATCGCGCGCCACTACGAGGGGCCGGTGGTCTACGTGCCGGACGCCTCGCGCAGCGTCGGCATCGCGCAGAACCTGCTGTCGGACCAGGCGGCGAAATTCATTGCCGAGGTCGAGGCCGACTACGAGAAGGTGCGGCAACTGCACGCCAGCAAGAAGCAGACGCCGCTCTGGCCGCTGGCGCAGGCGCGCGCCAACAAGACGCCGGTCGACTGGGCCGGCTACGCGCCGCCGGTTCCGAAATTCATCGGCCGGCGCGTGTTCCGCAATTTCGACCTGGCCGAGCTGGTCCGGTACATCGACTGGGGCCCGTTCTTCCAGACCTGGGACCTCGCCGGGCGCTTCCCCGAGATCCTGAAGGACGAGGTGGTCGGCAGCGAGGCGGTCCGGGTGTTCTCCGACGGCCAGCGCCTGCTCAAGCGCCTGGTGGAGGGCCGCTGGCTCACCGCCAACGCCGTGCTGGGCTTCTGGCCGGCCAACACGGTGAACGACGACGACATCGAGCTGTACACCGACGAGTCGCGCCGCGAAGTGGCGCTGACCTGGTGGGGCGTGCGCCAGCAGACCGAGAAGCAGGTGATCGACGGCGTGGTGCGGCCGAGCCGCTGCCTGGCGGACTTCATCGCGCCGCGCGGCGTCGCCAGGGACTACATCGGCGCCTTCGCCGTCACCGCCGGGCTGGGCGTGGACGAGAAGGTGAACTACTTCCTCAAGGACCTGGACGACTACTCGGCCATCATGCTCAAGGCGCTGGCCGACCGCTTGGCCGAAGCCTTCGCGGAGTGCCTGCACCACCGCGTGCGCACCGACCTGTGGGGCTACGTGCCGGACGAGCAGCTGGCCAGCGAGGAACTGATCGCCGAGAAGTACCAGGGCATCCGGCCCGCGCCCGGCTACCCGGCCTGCCCCGACCACAGCGTCAAGCAGCCGCTGTTCCGGCTGCTGGGCGCGCAGGAGGTCGGCATGGACGTGACCGACAGCGGCGCCATGACCCCGGCGGCCAGCGTCAGCGGCTTCTACCTGAGCCACCCGCAGAGCACCTACTTCAACGTCGGCCGCATCGGTGCCGACCAGGTGGAGGACCTGGCGCGCCGCCGTGGCGCCGAGCAGGGCGAGGTGCAGCGGCTGCTGGGGTCGAACCTGTAGCGTCGGCGCATTCCGACCCGGCGTTCGACTCGCCGCCGATAGCGTTCGCCCACAGTCGCCGCGATGCTGCGGCATGGCTTGGCAGGACCGCATTCCGGAAAGGCTCGGGCGCGCCATTCGCCCGGCGTATCCCATCTGGCGCGCCGCCCGGCTCTGGAGCGAGGCCGGCGGGTTGCGCATGAGCGCCGCCATGTCCTTCTACGGCATCCTCAGCCTCGCGCCGCTGGTGCTGGTGCTGGTGGGCCTGTTCGGCTGGTGGATGGACCGGCAGGCGCTCGGCCAGGCGATGGTCGAGCAGGCCGGTGCGATGGTCGGCCCGCAGGCGGCCGCGGTGGTCCAGCAGGCCCTGGCCAGCGCGCAGCAGCCGGCCGAAGGGCTGGTCGCCACGCTGGTCGGCTTCTCGGTGCTGCTGTTCGGCGCGACCGGCGTGTTCGGCGAACTGCAGCAGGCCTTCGCCGACGTCTGGGCCGAGGGGCGGCCGCAGCAGCCGCCTCCGGGCTGGTGGCACACCGCCAGCCAGCGGCTGCGCGGCATGGCCTACATCCTGGCCTTCGGCTTCCTGCTGCTGGCATCGACGGTCGCCTCCACGCTGTTGTCGGTGTTTTCGGGCTGGCTGGGCGACTTCTTCCTGCTGGAAACGCTGCTGCGGCTGCTGAACGAAGCCGTGGCGCTCGGGCTGTGGACGCTGCTGTTCGTGGCCCTGATGCGCCTGAGCGCCGGACCCAAGCCGGCGACGCGCTTCCTGCTGCTGGGGGCGGTGGTCGGTGCCATCCTGTTCAGCCTGGGGCGGCAGCTGCTGGCCTGGTACCTGTCGACGGCAGCCGTGGTCTCGGCCTACGGCGCGGCCGGTTCGCTGGTGGCGGTGCTGATGTGGATCTACTTCTCCTCGGGGGTGTTGCTGTTCGCCGCCGCGATGGCCCGTGCCGCCGAGGACACGCGCCGGCGCGAGGCGGGCGAGCCGGTGGAGGAACAGCCGCTGCCGCAACGGCCCAATGGCCAGCCGCACCTGCGCGCGGTGGCCGGCACCGCGCCTGGGCGACGCAGCGCCCGCTGAGCGGCGCGGACGCTCCGGCTAGCGTCCCGGCAATCCGCGCCGGTACTGCACCGCCTCGGCCACGTGCGCCACCTCGACCTCGCGCGCACCGGCCAGATCGGCGACGGTGCGGGCGACCTTCAGCACCCGGTGGGTGGCGCGAGCGCTCCAGGCCAGCCGTGCGGCGGCATGGTTCAGAAACTCGGTCGCGGCCGCCTGCAGTTGCACGTGCTGGTCGACCTCGGCGCCTTCCAGCGCCTGGTTCGGCTTGCCTTGCCGCCCGAGGGCGCGCTCGCGTCCGGCAAGGCAGCGCGCTCGTACCGAGGCGGTGCCCTCGCCGGCGGAGGCCGCGAGCAACTCCTGCGGCGAGATCGCCGGCACCTCCACCTGCAGGTCGATGCGGTCCAGCAGCGGACCGGACAGGCGCGACTGGTAGCGGCTCACCTGCTCGGGGCCGCAGCGGCAGGCGTGGTGCGGCGCGCCCAGCCAGCCGCAGGGGCAGGGGTTCATGGCGGCGATGAACTGGAAGCGGGCCGGGAACTCGGCGCGGCGGGCCGCCCGCGCGATGGTGATGTGGCCGGTCTCCAGCGGTTCGCGCAGGGCCTCCAGCGCAGCGCGCGGAAACTCCGGCAGTTCGTCGAGGAACAGCACGCCCCGGTGCGCCAGCGAGATCTCGCCCGGTCGCGGCGGCGAACCGCCGCCCACCAGCGCCACCGCACTGGCCGAATGGTGCGGGGCACAGGTCGGGCGCAGCGCCCAGCGGTCCAGGTGGAAGCGCCCGGCCAGGCTGGCCACCGCGGCACTCTCCAGCGCCTCCTGCACCGTCATCGGCGGCAGCAGGCCGGCGAAGCGCTGCGCCAGCATCGACTTGCCCGAACCCGGCGGGCCGACCAGCAGCAGGCTGTGCGAGCCGGCCGCCGCGATCTCCAGCGCGCGCCGGGCGGCGCCCTGGCCCTTCACGTCGGCCAGGTCGGGGTAGCTGGCCGGCGCCACCGGTGGCTGCGTCTGCACCCGCTGCCAGCCCTCGCCCGGATCGGCCGGTTCGCCGCGCTGGAACTGTGCCACCACATCGGTGAGATGGCGGGCACGCCAGACGCGCGCGTCGGGCACCAGCGCGGCCTCCTCGGCGCTGCCCGGCGGCAGCACCAGCTGGGCGGCGCCGGCGCCCGCCGCTTGCAGCGCGAGGCTCATGGCCAGCGCGCCGCGCACCGGCCGCAATTCGCCGGACAGCGACAGCTCGCCGGCGAATTCGAAAGCGCCCAGCCGCTCGCCATCGAGCTGGCCGCTGGCCGCCAGGATGCCCAGTGCGATCGGCAGGTCGAATCGGCCGGAGTCCTTGGGCAGGTCGGCCGGCGCGAGGTTGACGGTGATGCGCTTGTTGTGTGGGAAGTCGAAGCCGCTGGTCAGCAGGGCGGCACGCACCCGCTCGCGCGCCTCCTTGACCTCGGTGTCGGCCAGGCCGACCAGGAAGAAATTGGGCAGCCCGTTGGCCAGGTGGACCTCGACCTCGACCCGGGCGGCTTCCAGGCCGAGCAGCGCGCGGCTGCGCACCAGCGACAAGCTCATGCGGGACTCCCTTCGTGGCGCGTCAACGCGCCGCGCGCCCCCGGAGCCGACGACGGCCGGACTTCCTGTGCGCTAGCGCACAGGAATTGGCGCTCACATGCGCTGGTCGTGCTGGGCGCCGCCGCTCAGGTCGGCCATCTCGGGCTTGATCTCGGCATAGGCATGGACGCGGCCGCCGAATTCCCGGGCGAAGCCTTCGGCCGCGTCGCGCGCGGCGAAGCTGGCGAAGGTCGGGCCCATGGAACCATGGCGCTTGCTGCCGACCACGTAGAACCCGCTGCGGGCGTCGATCCAGTGGCCACGCGGGTTGTTCCAGTCGGCCCTGGCCATGTCCTGCACGAAGGCGGCGCGCACCGGGCGCACCTGCTCGGGCCGCAGCAACTGGGCAAACAACTCGGTGGTGTCGCAGAAGAACACGGGCGCGGCCACGCCCGCGTAGTGGATCTGGGCCTTGGGTCCGGGGTAGTCGGCCAGCAGCATGCCGTCCAGGTCGCAGGTGGTGGCGGGATCGATTTCCACCGGGGCAGCGACGGCGGCGCTGCCGCCGGATTCCGGGCTGCAGGCGAGCAGGCCGGCGAACGGCACGGCGCAGGTGGCGAGCAGGAGGTGGCGGCGGTTCATGGCTTGAATCTCCAGGTGGCGAGGCCCAGCGGCGCGGCGATCCAGCCCAGCATGACCAGCGCCATCAGCCAGGGCTTGGCAAGCGCCGCCGGCACGATGGAGGTGAGGCCGTACAGGCTGCGCACGTCGTCGAGCGAGAAGACGTTGAGGATGCGGAACACGTCCGCGGGATTGAGCAGCAGCAGGTAGGGGAAAGCCTGGGCGCCCCGTTCGCCGCCGGTGCCCACCAGCAGCCCGAGCAGCAGCAGGTCGAACACCAGCACGAAGAAGAACCAGGTGGCGATGGCCAGCCCCGAGGCGCGGGTGCGGTCCCTGGCCAGCACCGACAGCAGCACCGCCAGGCTGAGGAAGGCCAGCCCGAGCAGCACCGAGCTGCCCATGAAGCCGGCGTAGGCCGCCAGCCCCGCCGTGCCGGCCTGGGTGGCGAGGACGATGGCGACCAGGCCGAAGCCGGCCACGGTGGACAGGGTCAGCGCGGCGGCCAGCCCGAGGTACTTGCCCAGCAGCAGTTCCAGCCGCGTGATCGGCAGCGCCAGCAGCAGGTCGAGCGAGCCGCGCTCGCGCTCGCCGACGATGGCGTCGAAGCCGAGCAGCAGCGCGATCAGCGGGATCAGGTAGATCACCAGGCTGACCAGGCTGGTGATGGTGAACTCGATCGAGCGCAGGCCGACCGCGCCCTGCTGCGCGCCGCCGAAGTAGGCGATGACCAGCGCGAAGGCGGTGAACACCAGGGCCACCGCCAGCACCCAGCGGTTGCGCAGGCGGTCGCGCAGTTCCTTGGCGGCGATGGTGGCGATCTGTCGCAATTCCATGGCCTACCTCCTTCAAGCGGAACAACCGAAGAAGACGTCCTCGAGCGAGGGCTCGTGGATGCGCAGGTCGGCCACCGTGCTGCCCAGGGCAGCCAGCGCCGCCAGCACCGGCATCTTGGCCTCGCGCGGCAGTTGCGCCTGCAGCG
>NZ_JAKFCM010000041.1:0-68633 GCF_036676645.1 Ramlibacter sp. | reverse complement strand
TCCCGCTTTCCTTCTCCCCCTTGGCCGCCGATGAATCCGGAAACATCCGGAAGCTGGTGTTCATGACGATCTGCGCAATGCGCGGCACCAGTGCGTGCAGCAGCTCGCCGGTCACCCCCAGCCGGGTGGCGATGCGCACCGGCTTGGCGATGCAGGCCTCGGCAACCAGGTCGGCGGCCTCCTCGGGAGAGAGTGTGGGCACGTTGTTGTAGATCTTGGTGGGCGCGATCATCGGCGTGCGCACCAGCGGCATGTTGATGGTGGTGAAGGTGATGCCCTGGTCCTGGTACTCGCTGGAAGCACAGCGGGTCCAGGCGTCCAGCGCCGCCTTGCTGGCGACGTAGGCCGAGAAGCGCGGCGCGTTGGTCAGCACGCCGATCGAGCTGATGTTGACTACGTGGCCGCGGCGCCGGGCCACCATGCCGGGCAGCAGGCCCATGGTGACGCGCAGCGCGCCGAAGTAGTTGAGCTGCATGGTGCGCTCGAAATCGTGGAAGCGGTCGTAGCTGGCCTCGATGGCGCGGCGGATCGAGCGGCCCGCGTTGTTGACCAGGAAGTCCACCCCGCCGTGGTCGGCGATCAGTTGCTGCACGAAGCGGTCGCAATCGGCCATGTCGGCCAGGTCGACCGGGTAGGCCAGGAAGCGGTGGCCCCTGGCCGTGGCCTCGGCGCAGGCCTGGTCGAGCTTCTCCTGGTCCCGGCCGCAGATGAGGGTGATCGCGCCGGCCTCGGCGAACTTGTGCGCTGCGGCCAGCCCGATGCCGGAGGAGCCGCCGGTCACCAGCACCACCTTGCCGCCCACGGTGCCGCGCAGGCTGCGGTCGATGTGCAGGTCGGGGTCGAGGTGGCGCTCCCAGTAGTCCCACAGCCGCCAGGCGTAGTCCTTCAGGTTGGGGCAGGCGATGCCGCTGCCCTTGAGCGCGGCCAGCGTCTCGCGGCAGTCGAAGCGGGTCGGGTAGTTGACGAAGTCCAGCATGTCCTCGGGCAGGCCCAGGTCCTTCATCACCGCCCGCCGGATGCGCCGCACCGGCGCCACCGCCATCAGGCCCTTCTTCACGCCCTTGGGGATGAACCCGAGCAGCGCCGCGTTGACGAACAGGTTCATCTTGGGCGCATGCGCGGCGCGCGCGAAGATGTCCAGCACGTCGCCCACGCGGTAGCCGACCGGGTCGACCAGGTGGAAGCACTTGCGCTCGATCTCCGGCCGGTGGCTGATGTGGTCGAGCGCATCGACCACGAAGTCCACCGGCACGATGTTGACACGGCCGCCTTCCAGCCCGACCGCCGGCATCCAGGGCGGCAGGATCTGGCGCATGCGCTGGATCAGCTTGAAGACGTAGTACGGCCCGTCGATCTTGTCCATCTCGCCGGTGCGGCTGTCGCCCACCACCATGGCCGGGCGGTAGACGGTCCACGGCCCCTTGCACTCCTGGCGCACGATCTTCTCGCTCTCGTGCTTGGTCATGAAGTACGGGTGGTCCAGGCCTTCGGCCTCGTCGAACATGTCTTCCCGGAACACGCCTTCGTACAGGCCGGCGGCGGCGATGGAGGACACGTGGTGGAAGTGCCCGGCCGCGATGGCCCTGGCGAACTCCACCGTGTTGCGGGTGCCTTCGATGTTGACGGCGACCTGGCTCTCCTCGTCGGCGGCCAGGTCGTAGACGGCGGCCAGGTGGAAGAAGTGGTGGATGGAGCCCTTCAACAGCTTCACGTCGTGGGCGGAGACACCCAGCTTCTTCGCGGTCAGGTCGCCGTATACGGGGATGGCGCGCGATGCCGGCACGCCCCAGTGCTCGCGCAGCGCGGCAACCTTGCCCTCGCTTTCCTTGCGGATCAGGAAGTACACCACCGAGCCCTTGCGCTCGAGCAGCTTGCCGACCAGGCGCTTGCCGATGAAGCCCGTCGCGCCGGTGACGAAATAGTGCATGGGAAGACCTCCGGATGGTGCCGCGTGCTGTCGCGCGGGTGCGTGTTTGCGGGGGATTCTGGTGCAAAGGCGCAGGGTGGCGATTCCGCGTTAACCCAAAGACAGGCGGCTGCCCGTGAACGCAATTAGGAGCGCCCGCCTACTGCCAGCCCGCCCTGCGCCGTAAAGTCGACTCACCCATCCACTCTCACCTTGGAGTCCGCACCATGGTCAAGAAGATCCAGCGCACCGGCGCCGCCGGCAACAGCAAGAAGGACAAGGGCGGCGTGCCGCTGTCCAGCACGGTCCGGGAGTCGGCCAGCCAGATCTGGCTGGCCGGCCTGGGCGCGTTCGCCAAGGCGCAGGACGAGGGCAGCAAGGTGTTCGACACGCTGGTCAAGGAAGGCCTGTCCATCCAGCGCAAGACCCAGGCGGTGGCCGAAGAGAAGATTTCCGAGGCCACCAGCCGCATGGCGCTGATGGCCACCGACCTGTCGTCCAAGGCGTCCGGCCAGTGGGACAAGCTCGAGAGCATCTTCGAGGAACGGGTCGCCCGCGCCCTCAAGAAGCTGGGCGTGCCTTCGGCCAAGGAGGTGGATGCGCTGATCGCGCGCATCGACGAACTCAATCGCAGCGTGGCCAGCCTCGGCGGCAAGACGGCTTCCGGCGCGCGCAGGAGCCCGCGCGCCGCGGCGGGCGCGAAGAAGGTGGCGACCCCACCCTCGCGCAAGCGTGCGGCCAAGAAGGCGGCTGCCTGAACAGCCAGAGGCAGTGTCTTCGCGACGCGGGCCGGGGCCATGTCATTGCGGGCTTGACGGAGCCTGCCCCGGACTTGATCCGGGGCAATCCATCTCCCGGCGCATGATCACGCACGGCGGTCCGCAGCATTCCGGAGGTGGATTCCGGCTTTCGCCGGAATGACATACGAAACGGGACGAACCTGCCCGGCGCTTGTTGCAACGCAGCAGCCGCAGCCCGCGCCGGCACCTAAACTGGGGTTCATGAGCACAGGCAGTACCTCGCCACGCGTTGCGCTGGCACTGGCCGGTGGCGGTCCGCTCGGCGCCATCTACGAAATCGGTGCGCTCTGCGCACTGGAGGAGTCGCTGCAAGGCGTCGCCTTCAACCGGCTGCACCACTACGTGGGCGTGTCGGCCGGCGGCTTCATCGCCGCCGCGCTGGCCAACGGATTCACCCCGCGCGAACTGTGCGCCTCCTTCATCGAGAACAGCGGCGGCAGCGAGGTGTTCGATCCCGCCTGGCTGATGGTGCCGGCCTGGGGCGAATTCCGGCACCGGTTGGGGCGGCTGCCCCGACTGGCGGCTTCGGCGCTGTGGCGCGCCACCGGGGGGCGCAAGCCACTGACGCACGCCATCGAGCAGCTCGGCCCGGCCCTGCCCACCGGCCTGTTCTCCAGCGAGGAGATCCACCGCCGCCTGGCCGAGGCGTTTTCGCGGCCGGGCCGCAGCAACGACTTCCGGCGACTGCCCACCCGGCTGACCCTGGTGGCCACCAACCTCGACACCGGCGAAGCCGCTCCGTTCGGCCGGCCGGGGTTCGACGAGGTGCCGATTTCCCGGGCGGTGCAGGCCAGCGCCGCGCTGCCGGGGCTGTTTCCGCCGGTGCGCATCGGCGACGGGTACTTCGTCGACGGCGCGCTGAAGAAGACCCTGCACGCCAGCGTGGCACTGGCCGAGGGCGCGGACCTGCTGCTGTGCCTCAACCCGCTGGTGCCGTTCAGGGCCGGCGCCGCGGCCCGCCCCGGCGAGCGCGGCATCCCGCGCATCGTCGAGGGCGGGCTGCCGGCGGTGCTGAGCCAGACCTTCCGGTCGATGATCCATTCGCGCATGGAGCTCGGGATGAAGCAGTACGAGCGGCTCTACCCCCGCACCGACATCGTGCTGCTGGAGCCGGACCGGGGCGATGCGCAGATGTATCTTGCCAACACCTTCAGCTATCGGCAGCGGCGCGAACTGGCGGAGCATGCCTACCAGCAGACGAGGGCCCTGCTGCGGGCGCGGCAGGCGGACATCGGGCCCAAGCTGGCGCGCCACGGGGTGCGGTTGCGCGGCGACGTGCTGCTGCAGCAGCGCAGACTGCTGGCGCCGCAGCCCGGCTCGCGCGTCGGCCAGGCCATGGTGCGGCTGGATGGCGCGCTGGATGACCTCGCGCGGTGGGTGCAGGCCTGCGGCGACAAGGCTGCCGCCTGACGAGCGGGGCCGCTGGATCCTGCGCGCACCGACATGGCCAAGAAAGCCCCCCGCCGCACGGCCGAGCGCATCCTGGAGGTGACGCTGGACCTGTTCAACCGCTTCGGCGAGCCGAACGTGTCGACCACGCTGATCTCGGCCGAGATGAACATCAGCCCGGGCAACCTGTACTACCACTACCCGGCCAAGGAGGAACTGGTCAACTCGCTGTTCGGGCGCTACGAGCGCTCGCTGTCGGAACTGCTGGCGGCGGCCGACAACGTCCGCAACGTCGAGGACGCCTGGTTCTTCCTGCACACGCTGTTCGAGCTGATCTGGCAGCACCGCTTCCTGTACCGCGACCTGAACGACCTGCTGTCGCGCAACCGCAAGCTGGAAACGCAGTTCCAGGCGGTCCTGAAGAACAAGGCCCGCGCCATCCGCGCGATGCTCGACGGGATGAACCGCCACGGATCGGCCGACATCGATTCACGCGAGGCCGAACCCATGGCCACCAGCATGGTGGTGGTGCTGACGTACTGGCTCAGCTTCGAGTACGTGCGCGATCCGCGCCACGCACTGGAGCCGGCCAGCGCGCAGGCGGCCCTGCTGCGCGGCGCGCACCACGTGCTGCATCTGCTGGTACCCTATCTGCGTGCCGACCAGCGCGCCCACTTGCTGGGCCTGGCCGGGGCCTACACGGCCGGTGGGCAGCAGGCACGCCACGACAAGGACGATCGGGAGACAACGAGTGGGCAAGTGGGCAGCGTTCCCGCAGCTGGGTGAATTCGACTTCGGCGCCGACGAGGTCCGCCGCAACTGGGCCCGCCTGCACGCGGGCGATGCCGAGCCGCTGCCGGCCGATCCCGCGGTGCTGCAGGCCTGGGCGCTCTACCACCGCGGCGAGTTCCACAAGGCGGCACTGGCCGGGCTCGAAGCAGGCGGCGCCGGCGTCACCGTGGCCAACAAGGCCACCTGCATCTACGCCACCTACCTCGAGAAGAAGGAGAAAGCGCGGCTCGAGTTGTTCCAGGAGGTGGCGCAGCGCGCCGAAGCGCAGGCCGCACGCGAGCCGCACAACGCCGCCGCCTGGCACCACCGCGGCTACGCGCTCGGGCGCTACAGCCAGGCGATCAGCGTGGCCAAGGCGCTGGCGCAGGGCCTGGGCAGCAAGGTCAAGGAGTCGCTGGAGAAGGCGATCAGGCTCAATCCGCGTCATGCCGACGCGCACGTCGCGCTGGGCGCCTTCCACGCCGAGGTGATCGACAAGGTCGGCCCGCTGATCGGCGGCATGACCTACGGCGCCCGCAAGGAAACCGGCCTGCTGCTGTTCCGGCAGGCGCTCGAGCTCAACCCCAATTCGGCCATCGGCCTGATCGAGTACGCCAACGGGCTGGTCATGCTGGAGGGCGAAGGCAGGATGGCCGAGGCGACCGAGCTGTACGAGCGCGCGGCGGCGCTGCAGCCGCTGGACGCGACCCAGCGCCTGGACGTGGCGCTGGCGCAGGCCGAACTGCAGGAGTAGTCCGCGGCTGGGCTGCACCCGGCGGCCTTGGCCTACACCCTGCTGCGGCCGGGCCGCCGAGACTGGCGCCATGGACATCTTCGACGCCCTTCTCCAGAGCCACCGGCAGCAGCGGGCCATCTGCCGGCGCCTGCTCGACGCCATCGGCGAACCCGCGCAGCGCCGGCAGGCGCTGGACGAACTCAAGGTCGAGATGGCGGCCCACGAGACCGCCGAGGAGCGCACCTTCTACGTGCCACTGATCGAGCACGACGAAACCGTGGAAGCCGCACGGCACGGCATCGCCGAGCACCACGAGATGGACGAGATGGTGGAGGACCTGGAGAAGGCCGATCCCGGCTCGCCCGAGTGGCTGGAGGGCCTGGGCAAGCTGGTGCACAAGCTGGAGCACCACCTGCAGGAAGAGGAAGAGAAGTGGTTTCCCCTGGCGCGGGAAGTGCTGTCACGCGGGCAGCAGAAGGCGCTGGGCGAGCCGTACCGGGAAGAGCACGACCGGCTGGCGGCGAAGGAGGAAGAAGAACAGGAGCGTGAGCGGCAGCAGTGAGGCTCTTGCGCTTGCCCTCCCCTGTGTCATCCCGGCGGAAAGCCCCCGCCCCTTGCCAGCGCCCGCGAGTGTCCTGGCGCCTGGAGATGGATTGCCCCGGATCAAGTCCGGGGCAGGCTCCGTCAAGCCGGCAATGACACGGTTTGCGCGGGGATGTTGCAACTGCCCTAGCCGTCCCCCCAGGGCAGCATCAGCGTCAGCCAGGACAGCTTGGCGAACTCCGGCGCGAAGGCGTCGATGATCTTTTGCGGCTGCGGGCACAGCGCCGCATCGGCGATGACGCCGAACTGCACGTTGCCCCCGTAGCTGAGGATGGACACGCCCAGGCCGATGTTGCCGGACTGCGGCACCCAGAACATGCATTGCTCCAGCGTGGCGCCCAGGAAGCGCAGCTTCTCGCGCGGGCCGGGCACGTTGGTGATGACGGCGGTGGTCTTGTCGCTGAAAAGGCCGAGCAGCAGGTCCTGCGCCGGCTTGACCAGCAGGCCGGCGACGGTCAGGACGGCGAACGCCAGCAGCGGCTGGGTGCTGCCCTTCAGGGCCTCCATGCGCCGGCGCACCTCGTAGATGCGCTCGATCGGGTTCTCGATGCCGATCGGCAGCACCAGCGGCACCATCCCGAAGCGGTTGCCCAGTTTCCAGGCCTGCTCCATCGGCCGCAGGTTGACCGGCACCATGGCGCGGATCTCCTTGCCCGCAGGGTCGTCGCCCTGCCCGCGCAGGTACTCGCCGATGGCGCCCGACACGCAGGACAGCAGCACGTCGTTGATCGAGCAGTTGAGCGCCTTGCCGACCGCCTTGATTTCGTCCAGCGGCAGCGGGGCGCACCAGGCCACCCGCTTGCGGCCCTCGGGCTGCCCCTTGAGCAGGGTCTTGGAATCGTCCGGCATCAGCAGCAGCGCCGCGGAGTCGCCGGCCACCTGGTAGGCGAGCCGCGCCAGTTCGAGCGAGCCTTCCAGGCCGGCGCGCGGATCGTCCAGCAGGTGCAGCGAACGCGCGGCGCCGGCGCCGGCGGCGTCGAAGGCCTTGACGCTGAGGTCGGTGAAGGGCTTGAGCAGGCTCTCGGCGATCCAGTGCCCGCCATCCGGAGCCGGGCCGCGCGCCCTGCGCTGCGGCGGCGGGGCGCCGCCATCCACCAGCGACAGCACCACCGAGATCAGCGCGATGCCATCGGCGATGCAGTGGTGGATGCGCACGGCCAGCGCGCTGCCGCCGTCGAAGTCCTCCACCAGGTGGAAGCGCCACAGCGGCAGCTGGCGATCGAGCGGCTGCATCGCCAGCTGGCCCACCCTCGCCTGCAACGCGGCTTGCTCGCCGCCTGCGCGGCCGCGCGGCAGCTTCTCGCGCACGACGAGCTGGCGCACGTCCAGCCCCGGCGTGTCCACCCAGCTGGCGCCGGTGGCGTCTTCCACCACGTGCTGGCGAAAGCGCGGGTATTTCAGCAGGCGTTCCTCCACCCGGCGGCACAGCGCCTCGTAGTCGATGCGCGGGCGCAGCGTCCAGACCCCGATGATCATCATCAGGTTGCGCTCGCTGTCCATGCGCAGCCAGGCCGTGTCGACCTTGCTCATTCGCTCGCCCGCCAATCCCAGCGCGCCGCGCACGGCACGGGTTGCCTGCTTCACGGCGCCGCGGGCGGCGCGCCGGGCGGCTTGCTGGGCGACGCTGCGGACGATGCGGGTGGCCATGCGGGAAGTCCTTCTGCGGATTGGATGCGCGCCGATTGTGGGCGCGGCCGGGGCTTAAGATACCGCGGACTTTCCCACCGGAGCCCCACCATGGCCGACCTCAAAGCCGAATTCGAAGCCGCCGTCGCCAACTCCAAGACCCTGAGCGAGCGGCCCGACAACAGCACACTGCTGAAGATCTACGGCCTGTACAAGCAGGCCACCGAGGGCGACAACGCCGCGAAGAAGCCCGGCTTCGGCGACATGGTCGGGCGAGCCAAGTGGGACGCCTGGAACGGGCTGAAGGGCACGTCCAGCGACGACGCGATGCGGCAGTACGTGGACCTGATCAACTCGCTGCGGGGGTAGGCCCCGGGTCCCTCGGCGCCGCGCCGCGCCGCCTCGCCTTGCATGTCATCCCGGCGCAAGCCAGGCGAACGCCGGGATCCATCCCCCGAGGCCCACACGCCACTGCGCGAATTCAGTCGGCGCGCGATGGATGGCGGGTCCAGCCCGCCATGACATCGGGGATGCGGCCGCAGCGCGCCTCAGCCCACCACCCCCCGCTCCCGCAACGCCGCGACCTGCCCCGGCGTCAGCCCGATCTCCCGCAAGACGGCCTCGGTGTCCTGCCCCAGCGCCGGCGCATTGCGGCGGTGGCCCCCGGGCGTGCGTGACAGCTTGGGCACGATCCCGGGCACGGCGACGGCGCTGCCGTCGTCCAGCACCACTTCCTGGATCATCCCGCGCGCGCGGTAGTGCGGATCGGCCGCGATGTCGGCCACGGTGTAGATGCGGCCGGCCGGCACGTGCGCGGCCTCCAGCGCGGCCAGCACTTCGTCCACCGTGTGCCGGGCCGTCCAATCGCCGATCGCGCGGTCGATCTCCTCCACCCGCGCCACCCGGCCGGCATTGGTCGCCAGCGCCGGATCCGCGCCCAGGTCGTGCCTGCCGATGGCCGCCATCAGCCGGCGGAAGATGCTGTCGCCGTTGCCGGCCACCAGCGCGTAGCCGCCGTCGCTGCACCGGTAGGCGTTGGTCGGCGCGATGCCCGGCATGGCGCTGCCCGCGGGCTGGCGCACCACGCCGAAGGCGCTGTACTCCGGCAGCAGGCTCTCCATGCAGTTGAACACGGCCTCGTACAGCGCCACGTCCACCACCTGCCCGCGGCCGCTGGCCTGGCGCTCGTGCAGCGCCATCAGGATGCCGATCACGCCGTGCAGCGAAGCCAGCGTGTCGCCGATGGAAACGCCCACCCGCACCGGCACCCGGCCGGGCTCGGCGGTCAGGTGGCGCAGGCCGCCCATGGCCTCGGCCACCACGCCGAAACCGGGCCGGTCGCGATAGGGGCCGGTCTGGCCGTAGCCACTCACGCGCAGCACGACCAGGCGGGGATTGCGCTCGAGCAATGCCACGGGGTCCAGGCCCCAGCCCTCCAGCGCGCCGGGTCGGAAGTTCTCCACCAGCACGTCGGCCTCGGCAGCCAGCCGGCGCACGATGTCCTGCGCGGCCGGATCCTTCAGGTCGAGCGCGATCGAGCGCTTGTTGCGCGACTGCACCTGCCACCACACCGAGGTGCCGTCCTTGAGCAGGCGCCACTGCCGCAGCGGGTCGCCGCCGGCGGGCGGTTCCACCTTGACCACCTCGGCACCGAAATCGGCCAGCGTCTTGGCCGCGAACGGGCCGGCGATCAGCTGCCCCAGCTCCAGCACCTTCAGGCCGGCCAGCGGCCCCGCACTTGCCGATTCCACGATTCAGGCCTTGCGGCTGCGCGCCGCCGCCCGCTTGGCCGTGCCGGCCGCGGCCTTGCTGCCGGAGCGCCGGGTCGCTTCGGCCACGCCGTGCTGGAAAGCCTGGACCGGATCGGCGTGCTGCAGCAGCTCGTCCAGGTTGCGGGTGATCTCGGTTTCGATGCGGTCCTTGAAGGCGCCCAGCAGCAGGCCGAGCCGCGCGTGCAGCTCGAAGCGGTCGCGCGTGACCCGCAGCTCGCCGTTCACGCCCGGGCGCGTGAAGCTGACCAGGTCGGAGGTCTTGCCCTCCTCGTAGGTGCATTCCATGTCCAGCTTGCCCTCGGCCGCCTCGGCCCACTTGAAGGCCAGCTGGCGGGCGCGCGGCAGCCCCAGGCTGTGCTCGCGTTCGATGTGGATGTCAGGCACGGCCCTTCTCCTTGTCTTTCAGGTATGCGTGTCGTTCCGCCTTGGGCAGTTTGGCCAGCCGCCTGGCCTCGTCGTAGAAGCGGTCCCAGTCGCCCCCCAGCGAGTGGAACAGGGCCTCGAAGCCGGGCACCAGTTCGTCGTAGGCCTTCTGGGCACCGAAGGACGCATTGTTGGCGCCGGCCACCCAATTGTCGTAGCCGCGCAGCCGGGCCGGCTCCACGTCCCAGCTGTCGCGCAGCCGGTGATAGTCGGCACGGAAGCCGGCCATCACCTGGGCCTTGCGCCGGCGCAGCTGCTCTTCGCCGGCGGAAGCCTTGTCGTCGTAGACGGCCTCCAGCTGCGCGCGCGTGGCCCGGGTGAGCGCGCGGAAGGCGCGCCGCCGGCCGTCGTAGCGCGCGTAGTCGGCGCGCGCCTCGGGCGATGCCTGCTCCTGCAGCCAGCGCTGCACGCCCAGCCGCTCGACCGCGGTGGCGAAGGACTCGTTGAACACGGTGTCGCCGCGCGCGTACAGCACCTGGTGGGCCAGCTCGTGGAAGATGAGCCGGGCCAGCTCGCCTTCGGGGTAGTGGATGAAGGTGTTCAGCAGCGGGTCGCCGCCGGCCCAGTTCATCCACCCGAGCGTGGAGTAGGCCGGCACCGGGTAGCTGCTGGCTTCGTAGCCTTCGGCGCGCATGCGCGCCGCCTCCGCCTTGGCATCGGCCTCGTCGAAATAGCCGCGGTAGCCCACGCAGCCGGTGATGGGGAAGCACCAGGTCTTGAGCTCGAGCGAGAACTCGGGCGCGGCCACCACGTTCCAGATCACGGCGCTGCGCTGCAGGTCGGCGTAGCGCCGGTAGCTGGGGTTGTCGGGCAGGTGCAACTCGCTGGAGGCGTAGGCGCGAATGCGCTGGCTCAGCTGCAGGCGCTCCTTCAGCCGCTGCGAGGCCTGCTCGTCACCCAGCCAGTCCTGCACCGGCCGCGACGCCTGCAGGATGCGCAGGTGGCCGGTGGCCGACTGCCAGTAGTAGCCCAGGTTGGCGCAGCCGGACAGGCAGAGCAGCGAAGCCGCCACTGCCACCGTCCCCGCCGCCGACGCCACCAGCCACCTGCCCTTCACGCCGGCTGCACGTCCACCAGGCAGTCGTAGAACACCGGGCCGCCGCCCAGGTCCGTCAGCCGCTGGCTGGTGAGCTGGTTGACGTTGGTGCCGGCCATGCCGAGCTTGCGCCACCACACGCCCAGGCCGTTGACCACGCCGGGGCGGGCGCGCTCGCACACCTGCGCCTTGCAGTGGTATTCGCCGCGATCGTTGAACACGCGCACCGGGGTGCCGTCTTCGATGCCGCGCGCCTGCGCGTCCTGCGGATGGATCTCCAGCAGCGGCTCGCCCTCGATCGCCCGCAGCGCGTCCACGTTGACGAAGGTCGAGTTCAGGAAGTTGCGCGCCGGCGGCGAGATCATCGCCAGCGGGTAGCGCGGCGACGAGCCGAAGGCCTCGTGGTTGGGCACGTGGTCCGGCAGGCCGTCCAGGCCCTGCCGGGCCAGCGCGGCGCTGAAGAACTCGCAGCGGCCCGAGGGGGTGGGGAACCGGCCTTCGGCAAAGGGCGCATCGGGCACGGGCAGGGGCGCAAAGCCGTTCTGGAGCAGCTCATCGAAATCCACGCGGCCGGCGCAGGCCTGCCGGCAGATCGCCTCGTCGCTGTCCGCGAAGCAGGCGTCGGCGAAACCCATGCGCGCGGCCAGGTCGCGGAAGATCTGCGAGTTGGGCCGGGCCTCGCCCAGCGGCGCGATCGCCGGCCGGTTGAGCAGCACGTCGGTGTGGCCGTAGGCGGTGTGCAGGTCCCAGTGTTCCAGCTGGGTGGTGGCGGGCAGCACGTAGTCGGCGTAGTCGGCGGTGTCGGTGCGGAAATGCTCCAGCACCACGGTGAACAGGTCCTCGCGCGCGAAGCCGCGCACCACCTGCGCCGACTCGGGCGCCACTGCGACCGGGTTGCTGTTGTAGACGACCACCGCTTCTACGCGCGGACCGAACGCCGGCGACGCGGGCCGCTGCAGGTCGTCGCCGATGGTGACCATGTTGATGCTGCGCGGCGTGCGGCCGGCCAGCAGGTCGGGCCGCTGCACGGCCGCCCGGTCCAGCGTGGCCCAGCCGGAGCTGGACAGCAGCACGCCGCCCGCGCGGTCGCGCCAGGCGCCCACCAGCGCCGGCAGGCAGGCCACGGCGCGCGCCGCGTTGCCGCCGCCATGCACGCGCTGCATGCCGTAGTTCAGCCGGATAGCGGCCGGACGGAGGGTGCCGTAGTCGCGCGCCAGCTCGCGGATGCGCTGGGCATCGATGCCGCAGGTGGCGGCGGCCCGCTCGGGCGACCAGCGCAGCGCGCGTTCGCGCAACGCTTCCCAGCCCAGGGTGTGGCGGGCGATGTAGTCGTGGTCCAGCCAGTCGTTGCGGACCAGCTCGTGCATCAGCGCGAGTGCCAGCGCCGCATCGGTGCCGGGCAGGATCTGCAGGTGCTCGTGGCACTTCTCGGCGGTCTCGGTGCGGCGCGGATCGATGCACACCAGGCGGGCGCCGCGCCGCTTGGCCTCCTGCGCCAGTCGCCAGAAGTGCAGGTTGCTGGTGATGGAGTTGCTGCCCCAGATCAGGATCAGCTTCGCCTCGGCGAAGAACTCCACCTTCATGCCGACCTTGGCGCCCAGCGTGTGCACCATGGCGGCGGAACCGGCCACCGAGCAGATGGTGCGATCGAGCAGGGAAGCGCCCAGCCGATGGAAGAAGCGCGAAGCCATGCCGTCGCCCTGGACCCAGCCCATGGTGCCGCAGTAGCTGTAGGGCAGGATCGCCTGCGGGTCGCGCGCGGCGATAGCGGACAGGCGCGACGCGATGTCCTGCAGCGCCTCGTCCCAGCTCACGGCCTCGAACCGGCCCGACCCCTTGGGCCCGACCCGCCGCAGCGGCCGCAGCACGCGCCCGGGGTGGTAGGTGCGCTCGGCGTAGCGCGAGACCTTGGCGCACAGCACGCCGTCGGTGGGGCGGTGGGCCGGGTTGCCCTGCACCCGGGTCGCAACGCCGTCGACGACGGTGGTCACCAGCGAGCAGGTGTCGGGGCAGTCGTGCGGACAGGCACCCCGCACCTGTTGCGGTGCGTTCATGCCAGGGGGATTGCCGATGCCGGCGCTCAACGTGTTCACCAAGACCTGCCCCACGACTTACATCCGCTTACCGCAACCGGGGACCCGGGAATGGGAGCGGATCCGGAGTCGGGCCCGCCATGGTAACGGTCCTCGCCCTGGCCCGTGCGGACGCCGGGTGGGCCCCTGCCTTCGCGAGGGTGGCAACTCGTCAGCCCACCGCCTTCGCCGCCGCCAGCCCCCGCATGAACGCCTCGCAGCGGGCCAGTTGCTCCAGGCTCACGTATTCGTCGGGCTGGTGCGCCTGGGTGATGGAACCCGGTCCGCACACCACCGACGCAATCCCGGCGTTGCTGAAGATCCCCGCCTCGGTGCCGAAGGCCACCAGGGTGGTGCCGGCCTCGCCCGCCAGCCGCTGCGCCAGGCGCGTCACCGGGTCGTCCGCCCGCCCCTGGAAGCTGGGGATCTCGCAGATCGTCTCGAAGCGGAAGCCGGCGTCCGGCGCCACCTGCTTCATCGCCGGCTCCAGCGAGCGCGCGTAGTCCACCACCTGGCGCTGCATCGCCCCGGCGTCCGCCGTGGGCAGGTCGCGGAACTCGTAGCGGAACTCGGCGTCGCGCGGCACCACGTTGTCGGCGATGCCGCCGTGGAACTGGCCCACGCTGGCGGTGGAGAACGGCACGTCGAAGCCCTCGTAGCGCGGTTCCTCACGCTCGAAGCCCTCGGCCATGTCGCGCACCTTGCCCACCACCCGCGCCGCCATCTCGATCGCGTTGACCGACTTCGGCGTCAGCGACGAGTGCGCCTCCTTGCCGCGCACGCAGCAGCGGAAGCGGTACACGCCCTTGTGCGCGATCGCCGGCACCATGGAGGTGGGCTCGCCCACGATGCAGGCCAGCGGCTTCACGCCGGCCTCGCGCAGGTCGGCGATCAGCTCGCGCACGCCGAAGCAGCCGATCTCCTCGTCGTAGCTGAAGGCGAAGTGGATCGCGAACGGGGCGTCGCCGGCCAGGAACTGCGGCGCATGCGCCAGCGCCAGCCCGATGAAGCCCTTCATGTCGGCCGAGCCGCGCCCGTAGAGCTTGCCGTCGCGCACCACGGCCGACAGCGGGTCGACCGACCAGTCCTGCCCGTCCCAGGGCACGGTGTCGGTGTGGCCGGACAGGATCACCCCGGCCGGCTTGCCCTCGCCCAGCGTGGCGAACAGGTTGGCCTTGGTCCGGTCGGCGTTGAAGGTCAGGCGGGAGGTGACGCCCAGCCGGCCCAGCTCATCGCGGATGAAGTGGATGAGCTCCAGGTTGCTGCGGTCGCTGATGGTGTTCATGCGCACCAGGGACTGGGCCAGTTCCAGGGCGCGCGGTGAAAGCGTGGGGGAGGCGGCAGGCATGGCCGGGATTGTCGCGGATAGGCCTGCGCCGCCCTGCGCCACGGGCTAGACTGCCCGGCTCGAACACACGAAGTTGCGACCATGAACGTCCTCGACTCCATCGTCACGCAGGCAGCGGCGATCACCGCCATCCGGCGCGACCTGCACGCCCACCCCGAACTGTGCTTCCAGGAAGTGCGCACCGCCGACGTGGTGGCGGCCAGGCTCACCGAGTGGGGCATCCCCGTCCACCGCGGCCTGGGCACCACCGGCGTGGTGGGCGTCGTCAAGGGCGGTGACAGCCCGCGCGCGATCGGCCTGCGCGCCGACATGGACGCCCTGCCCATGCAGGAGTTCAACACCTTCGCCCATGCCAGCAAACATGCCGGGCGCATGCACGCCTGCGGGCATGACGGCCACACGGCCATGCTGCTGGCGGCGGCGCAGCACTTCGCCAGGCACCGCAACTTCGACGGCACCGTCTACCTGATCTTCCAGCCGGCCGAGGAAGGCGGCGGCGGCGCGCGCGAGATGATCAAGGACGGCCTGTTCGAGCGCTTCCCGATGGACGCCGTGTTCGGCATGCACAACTGGCCGGGCATGCCGGTCGGCAGGTTTGCCGTCAGCCCGGGGCCGGTGATGGCCTCGTCCAACGAGTTCCGCATCGCCATCCGCGGCAAGGGCAGCCACGCCGCCCTGCCGCACAACGGCATCGACCCGGTGCCGGTCGCCTGCCAGATGGTGCAGGCCTTCCAGACCATCATCAGCCGCAACAAGAAGCCGGTCGACGCGGGCGTGATCTCGGTCACCATGATCCATGCCGGCGAGGCCACCAACGTGGTGCCCGACAGCTGCGAGCTGCAGGGCACGGTGCGCACCTTCACGCCGGAAGTGCTGGATTTGATCGAGGGCCGCATGAAGCAGGTGGCCGAACACATCTGCGCGGCCCACGACGCGCAGTGCGAATTCGAGTTCGTGCGCAACTACCCGCCCACCGTCAACTCCGCCGCCGAGACCGGGTTCTGCCGCGAGGTGATGGCGTCCATCGTGGGCGAGGCCAACGTGATGGTGCAGGAGCCCACCATGGGTTCCGAGGACTTCGCCTTCATGCTGCAGGCCAAGCCGGGCGCCTACTGCTTCATCGCCAACGGCGACGGCACCCACCGCGAGATGGGCCACGGCGCCGGCCCCTGCATGCTGCACAACCCCAGCTACGACTTCAACGACGAGCTGATCCCGCTGGGCGCCACCTACTGGGTGCGGCTGGCCGAGGCCTGGTTCGCCCGGGAGCGCGCATGAAGCTGCAGGACTGCTTCTCCGCCAGCTACGCGCAGGCGCGGCAGCGATTCCTCGACGCCGCGGCCGACGCCGGGCTGCAGGCCGAGTCCAGGATCCATCCCGAGCCGGGGCGCGACGGCGAGGAACTGGCGATGGACGTGGTGCGCGACGGCCCGGTCGATGCGCCGGCCCTGCTGGTGCTGTCCAGCGCCTGCCATGGCGTGGAGGGCTTTTGCGGCAGCGGCGTGCAGGTCGCCGCGCTGAAGGACAAGGCCTGGCGCGAGCTGGCGCGCGACCGGGACGTGGCCGTGCTGTACGTGCATGCGCTCAACCCCTACGGCTTCTCCCACATCCGCCGCACCACGCACGAGAACGTGGACCTGAACCGCAACTTCCACGACTTCACGAAACCGCTGCCGAGGAACCCCGGCTATGCCGAGTTGCACCGGTTGATGTTCCCCGACCACTGGCCGCCTTCGCAGGAGAACGAGGCCGAACTGCAGCGCTGGGTGGACCGCAACGGCGCGGCCGCCTACCAGGCGGCCATCAGCAGCGGCCAGCACGAGTTCCCGGACGGCATGTACTACGGCGGCCTCGGCCCGACCTGGAGCAACCGCACCCTGCGCGAGGTGCTGCAGGCGCATGGGCGCACCACCCGGCGCCTCGCCTGGATCGACTTCCACACCGGACTGGGGCCCAGCGGCCTGGGCGAGCGCATCTATGCCGGCCCGGACGATCCCGCCGAGGTGGCGCGGGCGCGCAGCTGGTGGGATGGCGCCGGCCGCACGCCCGTCACCTCGATCTACGACGGCTCGTCGACTTCCTCGAAGCTGACCGGGATGATGTGGTCCTGCGTGGGCGACGAGTGCCCCGATGCCGAGTACACCGGCATCGCCATGGAGTACGGCACCCAGCCGCTGCTGCAGGTGCTGCAGGCCGTGCGCGCCGAGCACTGGCTGGCCCAGCACCCCGAGGCCGCCCCCGACCTGGCCGCTTCGATCAAGCGGCAGATGCTGGAGGCCTTCTACACCGACACGCCCGAATGGCAGCAGCGCATCTGGGAGCAGGCGCGCGAGGCGATGGGGCAGGCGGTGGAGGGACTGGGGCGCTGAAGCTGCGCGGCGTCGGCTGCGCGTCACCGGCTGTGGCGCGCCTCAGCCGCGCTGCCGCCTCAGCCGCACTGCGCGTGGGTGCGCTGCCGCCCCAACCGCGCGCCGCAATGGGCCGCGCTGCCGCCCCTGCCGCGCGCTGCGTGTCACGCAGCGTCGCACAGCAAACCCCGTGTCATCCCGGCGCAAGCCGGGATCCATCTCCTGTCGCGCTGAATGCGCACGTGCCGTATTCAGACGACGGGTGATGGATTGCGGGTCAAGCCCGCAATGACATGTTGCTTCGGTCAAGCCGCAATGACATGTTGCTTCGGTCAGGCCCGCATAGACATGTCACGTCGATCAGGCCTGCAATGACGCGAAGACTTCGTCCAGCCGGTCCCGCCAGCGCCGCTTCTGTTCCGCCCCGACGAAGCTGGCCTCGAAGCTGTTGTTCGCCAGCTGCCAGGCATGCTGCGCCGTCAGCCCCGTGGCTTCGAACGTCTGCAGGAAGTTGTCGTTCAGGTAGCCGCCGAAGTAGGCCGGGTCGTCGGAGTTGACGGTCACCGCCAGCCCGGCTTCCAGCAGCCGGCGGATGTTGTGGTCCTCCAGCCGCGGGAACACGCACAGCTTCAGGTTGGACAGCGGGCACACGGTCAGCGGCACCCGCTCCTGCGCCAGGCGGCGCATCAGCTGCGGATCCCTGGCCGACTGCACGCCATGGTCGATGCGCTCGACCCCGAGCACGTCCAGTGCCGTCCAGACGTACTCGGGCGGCCCCTCCTCGCCGGCGTGCGCCACCCGGTGCAGCCCGAGTTCGCCGCAGCGCGCGAACACCCGCGCGAACTTCTCCGGCGGATGCCCCACCTCGCTGGAATCCAGGCCCACGCCGATGAACTTGTCGCGCAGGGGCAGCGCCTGCTCCAGGGCCTGGAAGGCCTCCTCCTCGCTCAGGTGGCGCAGGAAGCACAGGATCAGGGACGCGCTCACGCCCAGCTGCTCGCGCGCCTGCTCGCAGGCCCGGTGCAGCCCGTTGATCACGGTTTCCATGGCGACGCCGCGCGCGGTGTGCGTCTGCGGGTCGAAGAAGATCTCCGCGTGCACCACGTTGTCGGCCCTGGCCTTTTCCAGGTAGGCCCAGGCCATGTCGAAGAAGTCCTGCTCGGCGACCAGCACGCCGGCGCCGGCGTAGTAGATGTCCAGGAAGCTCTGCAGGTTGGTGAAGGCGTAGGCGCGCCGCAGTTCGTCGACGCTGGCATACGGGATCGGCACGCCGTTGCGCCGCGCCATCGCGAAGATCAGCTCCGGCTCCAGCGACCCTTCGATGTGGATGTGCAGTTCGGCCTTGGGCATGCGGCGCAGCAGCTCGGGCACGCGGTCGGCGGCAATGGCGGGGATCGTGGCCATCGAAGGGACTCCAGGGTGGCGCCCAGGCGGGCAAGGTGGCGATGCCCTGACTCTACCTGCGCCCGGCCGTCCACCGGCGGGCCGGGCAGCAGGGCCATTCGCCAACGACAAAGGGCCGGGAAGATCCCGGCCCTTGCTGGTCAGCAGGGGCACGCGGCCCCGCCTGCCCTACTTCTTCTCGCCGCCCGGCACCTTGCCTTCCACGCCCTGCACGTAGAAGTTGATGCCGCCCAGGAACTTGTCGTCGGCGACCTGGTCCTTGGCCAGCACTTCCTTGCCGGCGTTGTCCTTGATCGGGCCCTTCCAGATCGCGAAGCTGCCGTCCTTCAGGCCGGCCTTGACCTCTTCGATCTTCTTCTTCGTTTCCTCCGGCACGTCCTCGGCGATCGACACCATGTCGATGGCGCCTTCCTTGACGCCCCACCAGGCCTGCTCGTTGCCCTTCCAGGTGCCTTCCAGCGCGTCGCGCGTGGCCTTGATGTAGTACGGACCCCAGTTGATGATGGCCGAGCCCAGGTGCGCCTTCGGGCCGTAATGGGTCATGTCGCTGTCCCAGCCGAAGGCGCGCTTGCCCATCTTCTCGGCGGTCTGCAGCACGGCCGACGAATCGGTGTTCTGCATCAGCACGTCGGCGCCGCCGTTGATCAGCGAGGTGGCGGCGGCCGTCTCGTTGGGCGGATCGAACCACTTGCCGACCCAGACCACCTTGGTCTTGACCTTGGGGTTCACCGACTGCGCGCCCAGCGTGAAGCTGTTGATGTTGCGCACCACCTCGGGGATGGGCACCGAGCCGACCACGCCCACCACGTTGGACTTGGTCATCTTGCCGGCGATCACGCCGGCCATGTAGGCGCCTTCGTAGGTGCGGCTGTCGTAGGTGCGCAGGTTGTCGGCGGTCTTGTAGCCGGTGGCGTGCTCGAACTTGACGTCCTTGTGGTCGGCCGCGACCTTGACCATGGACTCCATGTAGCCGAAGGTGGTGCCGAAGATCAGCTTGTTGCCCTGCGAGGCCATGTCGCGGATCACGCGCTCGGCGTCGGCCGACTCGGGCACGTTCTCGACGAAGGAGGTGGCCACCTTGTCGCCGAATTCCTTCTCGACCGCCTTGCGGCCGTTGTCGTGCGCGAAGGTCCAGCCGCCGTCGCCCACCGGCCCGATGTAGGCGAAGGCGATCTTCAGCGGCTCGGGCTTGGCCGCGGCCGGCGCGGGCGCAGCGGCGGTGGGCGCCGGAGCCGGCGCCGGCTCTTCCTTCTTGCCGCAGGCGACCAGGGCGGTCGCCGCTACGGCGGACAGGGCCGCAACCTGCAGCAGGGATCGTTTCTTCAGATCGGTCATGGAAGTCCTCTGAGGGGGTGGTGACGACGAAAGCGCGAATTATGTGCCGGGATGGAAGGGCTTCCCCAGCGACGCCGGCATGTTCACCCGGATCCAGGTCGGGTTGCGCGAGATCAGCGCCAGCACCACGATGGTGGCCAGGTAGGGCAGCATGGTCAGGAACTGGGTGGCCACGTCCACCCCGGCGCCCTGCAGGTGGAACTGGAGCATGGTCACGCCGCCGAACAGGTAGGCACCCAGCAGCACCCGCGCCGGCCGCCAGGTGGCGAAGGTGGTCAGGGCCAGCGCGATCCAGCCGCGGCCGGCCACCATGCCCTCGACCCACAGCGGCGTGTAGACCAGGATCAGGTAGGCGCCGGCCAGGCCGCAGAGCGCACCGCCCGCCACCACCGCCGCCAGCCGGATCCAGCGCACCGGATAGCCCAGCGCATGGGCCGACTCGGGCGACTCGCCGACCGAGCGCAGCACCAGCCCGGCGCGCGAGCGGTACAGGAACCAGACCAGCCAGCCCACGAAGGCGATCGCCAGGTAGACCATGGGATGCTGGCGGAACAGCGCCGGCCCCAGCAGGGGGATGTCGCCCAGCAGCGGCACCACGAAGTGCAGCCGCTCGGGCAGCTTCTCCTGCACGTAGCCGATGCCGGCGAACGCCGAGAAGCCGGCACCGAACAGGCTGAGCGCCAGGCCGGTGGCGTACTGGTTGGTGTTGAGCCAGATGACCAGCGCGCCGAAGAGGGCCGCCAGCAGCGCCGACGCGCCCACGCCGGCCAGGAAGCCCAGCACGTCGCTGCCGCTGTGCACGACGGCCACGAAGGCGGCCAGCGCCGCGCACAGCATCATGCCTTCGGCGCCGAGGTTGACGATGCCGGCCTTCTCGTTGATCAGCAGCCCGAGCGACGCCAGCGCCAGCACGGTGCCGGCATTCAGGGTCGCGGCCAGCAGCAGCGCGTAGCTCTCCATCAGGCCGCCCCCTTCAGTCGCGCGCCGCGCCCGAACCGCACCCGGTAGGCGATCAGCGTGTCGCACGCCAGCAGCGTGAACAGCAGCAGGCCCTGGAACACGCCGGTCAGGGACTTGGGCAGGCCCAGCCGCGACTGCGCCAGTTCGCCGCCGATGTAGAACATGCTCATGAGGATGGCCGAGAACACCATGCCGACCGGGTGCAGGCGCCCGACGAAGGCCACGATGATGGCGGCGAAGCCGTAGCCGGCCGGCACGTGCGGCGTGAGCTGGCCGAGCGGCCCGGCCACTTCGAGCGCGCCGGCCAGTCCGGCCGTGCCGCCGGACACCAGCAGCGCCAGCCACAGCGCCTTGCGCGAGGAAAAGCCGGCGTAGCGCGCCGCCGCCGGCGCCAGCCCGCCGACCTGCTGGGCGAACCCGGCGCGGGTGCGGAACAGGAAGATCCACAGCGCCGCCACGCCGGCCAGCGCCACCAGCACGCCGATGCTGATGCGCGAGCCGGCCATCAGCCGCGGCACCTGGGTCACCGCCTCGAAGGTGCGGGTCTGCGGGAAGTTGTAGCCGGCCGGATCCTTCCAGGGGCCGAACACCAGGTAGAACAGCAGCTGCTCGGCCACGTAGACCAGCATCAGGCTGACCAGGATCTCGTTGGCGTTGAAGCGGTCGCGCAGCACGGCGGTGATCGCCGCCCAGGCCATGCCGCCGGCCGTGCCCGCCAGCAGCAGCGCCAGCACGATCCAGCGGCTGGTGTCCTTGCCGGCCATCAGCGCCACCCCGCCGGCGACGATGGCGCCGATGATGAACTGGCCTTCCGCCCCGATGTTCCAGACGTTGGAGCGGAAGCACACCGCCAGCCCCAGCGCCACCAGCAGCAGCGGCGTCGCCTTCACGGTCAGCTCGCCGAGCGCATAGGCCGACTTGACCGGCTCCCAGAAGAACACCTGCAGCCCGCGCACCGGGTCCTTGCCCAGCGCGGCGAACAGCAGCACGCCGATGACGACGGTCAGCACCAGCGCCAGCAGCGGCGAGCCCAGGCTCCAGAAGCGCGAAGGTTCGGGGCGGACTTCCAGCCTAAGCATCGGCGGCCTCCCGCGCGGCCACCGCGGCCGGCGCGTCCCACAGCCCGCTCATCCACTCGCCGATCTTCTGCACCGTCGCCTGCGCGCGCGGCAGCGAGGGCGACAGGCGGCCCTTGGCGATCACGTGCAGGCGGTCGCTCACCTCGAACAGCTCCTCCAGTTCCTCGCTGACCACCAGCACGGCGCAGCCGGCGTCGCGCAGCGCCAGGATCTCGCTGCGGATCTGCGCCGCCGCGCCCACGTCCACGCCCCAGGTCGGCTGCGAGATCACCAGCAGCTTCGGCCGGGCGTCGATCTCGCGGCCGACGATGAACTTCTGCAGGTTGCCGCCGGACAGCGACTGGGCGGCCGCATCCGGCCCGCCGGCCTTGACGTTGAAGCGGCGGATGATGTCCGCGGCCTGGCGCCGCAGCGCCTGCACGTCCACCCAGCCGGAACGGCCCACGGCGTCGGTGCGCGTGAGCATCAGGTTGTGCGCGAGGCCCAGCGAGGGCACGGCGCCGCGCCCCAGCCTTTCTTCCGGCACGAAGTGCAGCCCCAGGTGGCGGCGGTGCGACGGGCCCAGCCGGCCGGCCGGCTGGCCGCCCAGGCGGATGGCATCGGGTCGCGCCCGGCGGTCCTCGCCCGACAGTGCATAGAGCAGCTCGCGCTGGCCGTTGCCCGACACGCCGGCGATGCCCACCACCTCGCCGGCCCGCACTTCGAAGCCGACGCCCTCCAGGTCGATGCCGAAGGGCGACTCGCGCTTCAGGGCCAGGCCCTGTACCTGCAGCACCACCTCGCCCGGCTGGCGGTCGTGGTGCTCCAGCTCGGGCGGCTCGGCGCCGATCATCATGCGGCTGAGCGACGCATTGCTCTCCTCGCGCGGGTCGCATTCGCCGGTGACGCGACCGGCGCGCAGCACCGTGCAGGCATCGCACAGCGCGCGGATCTCGTGCAGCTTGTGGCTGATGTACAGGATGCTGCAGCCTTCGGCCACCAGCTGGCGCAGCACCACGAACAGCTTTTCGACCGCCTGCGGCGTCAGCACCGACGTGGGCTCGTCCAGGATCAGCAGCTGCGGATCGGTCAGCAACGCGCGGATGATCTCCACCCGCTGCATCTCGCCCACCGACAGCGTGTGCACGGGGCGCGAGGGGTCGATCGGCAGGCCGTACTCGGCGGCCTTGGCCTCGATGCGCCGCGCGACCTCGGCCAGCTTCAGGCCCCGGCCCAGCCCCAGCCACACGTTTTCGGCCACGGTCAGCGTGTCGAACAGGCTGAAGTGCTGGAACACCATGCTGATGCCCAGCGCCCGCGCCTCCTGCGGGTTGCGCACCTGCACCGGCCGGCCGTTCCAGACGATCTGCCCGGCGTCGGGCTTGACCGAGCCGTAGATGATCTTCATCAGCGTGGACTTGCCCGCGCCGTTCTCGCCCAGCACCGCGTGCGCCTGCCCGGGCCGCACCGACAGCGAGATGCCGTCGTTGGCCACGACGGCGGGGTAACGCTTGGTGATGTCCTGCAGCTGCAGGCGGGCGGCGGGTTTCGTCATTTCCTTGTTGGTTCTACACCGGGCGTGACACGAAGCGCCAAGCACAGTGCCCCCGCGGAACCGGCTTTGCCGGGCCGCTGGGGGCGCCCCCTCGAGGGGGGAGCGCCGAAGGCGCTTCGGGGGTGGTCCATCACTTGCGCAGCTGGCCGGCCGCGGCCTTGATGCGGCCACGCAGCCACCGGGCCGCGGCCGAGGCGTGGCTGCGCTCGTGCCACAGCTGGTAATAGGTCAGCGGCGGGAAGTCTATCGGCGGCGCCAGGATGGCCAGCGGCAGGCGGCCGGCATAGCGCTCGCAGAACAGGCGGCCGGTGGTCATCACCAGCAGGCTGGCGGCCACCATCGCCGGGATCAGCCCGAAGTGGGCGCAGCGGGCGGTGATGTTGCGCGCCAGGCCCAGGCCTTCGAGGTGCTCGTCGATCACGCCGCGCGCGCCGGGATGCATGGGCGTGGGCGCGACGTGCTCGGCGGCCAGCCAGTCGTCGGCGCTCCAGCCGCGCCGCACCGCCGGGTGCTCGCGGGCCACCAGGCACACGACTTCGTCGGTGAACAGCTCGGCGCGATGCAGGTCGCCGGGCGGCTGCAGCCAGTTGCCGATCACCACGTCGATCTCGCCCTGCGCCAGCCGCTCGTGGTAGTAGCCGTCGGGCGACAGCGGGTGGATCTCGATGCCGGCCTGCGGCGCCTGGCCCTTCACGTCGGCGACGAGCGCCGGCAGGAACTGCGGGTCCAGGTAGTCGCTGGCGGCGACGCGGAAGGTCTGGCCGGTGGTGGCCGGGTCGAAGCCGCGGGCATCGCTGAACAGCGACTCGGCCGCGCGCAGGATGCGGGCGCTGGGTTCGACCATGCGCAGCGCGGCGTCGGTGGGCACCATGGCGGAGCCCGATCGCACCAGCAGCGGGTCGCCGGCCAGCTCGCGCAGGCGCCGCAGCGAGGCCGACACCTGCGGCTGGTGCATGCCCATGCGCAGGGCGGCGCGAGAGACGCTGCGTTCGGTCAACACGGTGTGCAGGACCCGGATGAGGTGGAGGTCGATCTTGTCGAAAAGGTCCTGGTCTCTCATACCCGCGGCGGCATGGTTTTCATATGGCGTGGCTTATGCCCGTGGCATGCTGGCGCTCTACGCTTGTCATCCGGGTTTGCCCTCATCACCACCCATGGACAGCAAGACGATCCGATTCATCCGCCGCGGCCAGCTGGTCGCGCTGGGCAATGTACCACCCGACCGCACCCTGCTCGAGGTGCTGCGCGAGGACCTGGGCGCCACCGGCACCAAGGAAGGTTGCGGCGAAGGCGACTGCGGCGCCTGCACGGTGGTCGTGGCCGAGCCGGACGGCGACCGCCTGCACTTTCGCGCCGTCAACAGCTGCATCAAGCTGGCGCACTCGGTCGACGGCCTGGCGCTGTGGACGGTCGAGGACCTGGCCGGCGCCGACGGCACGCTGCACCCGGCGCAGCAGGCCATGGTGGAGTGCCACGGCTCGCAATGCGGCTTCTGCACGCCCGGGTTCGTGATGAGCCTGTTCGGCATGTACCAGAACCACGTCGCGCGCGGCGAAGCCGTCACCCGCGCGCTGGCGCAGGAGGAGCTGTCGGGCAACCTGTGCCGCTGCACGGGGTACCGGCCGATCCTGGATGCGGCGCAGAAGATGGGCGAGATGCCGCGGGTCGCCGTGGACGAGGCCGCGGTGCTGGCGCAGCTGGACGCCATCCGCCCTCCCCGCGACGCCTCGACGGATTCGTACCTGGCACCCGAATCCCTGCAGGACCTGCTGGCCGCCCGCGCGGCCCATCCGGACGCGCAGGTCGTCGCCGGCTGCACCGACGTCGGCCTGTGGGTCACCAAGCAGCACCGCCGCTTCGGCCGGCTGCTGGACGTCACCCGTGCCCGCGAGCTGCGCCGCGTCGAGGTCTACGAGCACCACGTCGCGATCGGCGCGGCGGTCACGCTGGCCGACGCGTTCGCGGCGCTGGTCGCCGAACGCCCCCAGCTCAGGACCTTCGCCAACCGTTTCGCCGGCCTGCCGGTGCGCAATGCCGGCACGCTGGGCGGCAACGTCGCCAACGGCTCGCCCATCGGCGATTCCATGCCGCTGCTGATCGCGCTGGAGGCGCAGCTGGTGCTGATGAAGCAGGGCGGCCACCGCCACCTGCCGCTGGAAGCCTTCTACACCGGGTATCGCGCCAACGTGCTCGCAGCCGATGAACTGGTGGCCTGGATCCTGGTGCCGCGCCCGCGCCCCGGCGAGTTCCTGCGCGCCTACAAGGTCTCCAGGCGCTTCGACGACGACATCTCCGCGGTGTGCCTGGTGATCCGGCTGGAGCGGGGGGAGGACGGCCGGGTGGCCCGCATCGGCATCGGCGCTGGCGGGGTCGCGGCGACGCCGGTGCGTGCCCGGCAGACCGAAGGGTTCCTGGCCGGCCGCCCGTGGACCGCCGAGACCGTGCAGCAGGCCGCGCAGGTGCTGCGCGCGGAGTTCCAGCCCATCTCCGACATGCGGGCCTCCGCCGCCTACCGCACCGAGGTGCTGGGCAACCTGCTGCAGCGGTTCTGGCTGGAGAGCCAGGGGGTGGCTGGAATCAACCTTGACGCAATGACACCCCCTTCGTGTCATCCCGGCGAAAGCCTTCCAGGGGGTCATACCGGCGCAAGCCGTCCCAGATGTCATCCCGGCGAAAGCCGGGATCCATCTCCCGCACTCCAGCACCCCGCGCATTCGTGGATTGCGGGTCAAGCCCGCAATGACAAGGACGGGTGGATCGCGGGTCAAGCCCGCCATGACAAGGACGAGTGGATCGCGGGTCCCACGATCGGGTCCGGGACAGGATCTGCCCGCAAGGAGGGGGGGAGCGCATCATGAACGCGCGCGACGGCGAATTCACTTCCGCGACCGGCCTGGGCCCCGGCGGCCCAGCCGATGCGGGCGAGCGCAACCTGGCGCCGGCGACGATCTCCCGGCACGCCCCGGCCAGCCCGCAGCCGGCGGTCGGCCGCGCTCACCCGCACGAGAGCGCGCGCGCCCAGGTGACCGGCACCGCCACCTACGTCGACGACATCCCCGAGGTCAAGGGCACGCTGTTCGCGGCGCCCATCCTGTCCACCGTGGCGCATGGGCGACTGCGCGGCATCGACGTCGCGGCAGCGCAGGCGATGCCGGGCGTGCACGGCGTGGTGCTGGCCGGCGACATCCCGGGTGACCCGGTGCTGGCCACCTTCGTGCACGATGAACCGGTGTTCGCGCGCGACACCGTGCAGCACGTCGGCCAGGTGGCCGGCCTGGTGGTCGCCGATACCGTGATGCAGGCGCGCCGCGCCGCGCGCCACGTCAAGCTCGACATCGAGCCGCTGCCGCCGGTGCTGGACGTGCGCGAGGCGCGCGCGAAGCAAAGCTACGTGCTGCCGCCGGTGGTGGTGCGCCGCGGCGAGCCGGAAGCAGCGCTGTCGGCCGCGCGCCATCGCCTGTCCGGCCAGCTCGAAGTCGGCGGCCAGGAGCACTTCTACCTGGAAGGCCAGGTCGCCTACGCGCTGCCGCTGGAGCAGGACCAGTGGTGGATCCACTCCAGCACCCAGCACCCCGGCGAGGTGCAGCACTGGGTCGCGCATGCGCTCGGCCTGGAGAACAACGCGGTGACGGTGGAGTGCCGGCGCATGGGCGGCGGCTTCGGCGGCAAGGAAACGCAGGCCGGGCACATGGCGGTGTGGGCGGCGCTGGCGGCGCGCAAGTTCGGCCGGCCGGTCAAGCTGCGGCTGGACCGCGACGACGACTTCATGGTCACCGGCAAGCGCCATTCCTTCGCGTTCGACTGGGACGCCGGCTTCGACGACGACGGCCGCCTGACCGGCCTGAAGATCGCGATGCTGGCCAACTGCGGCTTCTCGGCCGACCTGTCGGGGCCGGTCGCGGACCGCGCGGTGTTCCACACCGACAACGCCTACTTCCTGGGCGACGTGGAGATCGCGTCGTACCGCTGCAAGACCAACACCCAGAGCCACACCGCCTTCCGCGGCTTCGGCGGGCCGCAGGGCGTGATCCTGATCGAGGCCATCCTGGGCGAGATCGCGCGCCACCTGGGCAAGGACCCGCTGGACGTGCGCAAGGCCAACCTGTACGGGGTGGAGGAGCGCAACGTCACCCACTACCAGATGAAGGTGGAGGACAACATCCTGCAGCCGTTGATCGACCAGCTTGAGCGGACCTCGCGCTACCGCCAGCGCCGCAAGGAAATCGCCGCCTGGAACGCGCGCAGCCCGATCATCAAGCGCGGCCTCGCCATCACGCCGGTCAAGTTCGGCATCAGCTTCACCGCCACCTTCTTCAACCAGGCCGGCGCGCTGGTGCACGTGTTCACCGACGGCAGCGTGCAGGTCAACCACGGCGGCACCGAGATGGGCCAGGGCCTGCACACCAAGGTGATGCAGGTGGTGGCCGACGAATTGGGCGTGCCCTTCGAGCGCGTGCGCTGCACCGCCACCGAGACCGGCAAGGTGCCCAACGCGTCGGCGACGGCGGCGTCCAGCAGCGCCGACCTGAACGGCCGCGCCGCCCAGTTCGCCGCGCGCAAGGTGCGCGACAACCTGGCGGCCTTCGTCGCCGGGCTGGACGGCTGCGGCGCCGGCGCCGTGACCCTGCGCGGCGGCCAGGTCATCTCGCCCAAGGCCACGCGCAGCTTCGACGAGGTGGTCAAGGCCGCCTACGCCAACCGCATCCAGCTGTGGAGCGACGGCTTCTACCGCACGCCCAAGATCCACTACGACAAGGCCACCCTGACCGGCCGCCCCTTCTTCTATTTCGCCTATGGCGCGGCCTGCACCGAGGTGGCGATCGACACCCTGACCGGCGAGAGCCGGCTGCTGGCCGTGGACATCCTGCACGACGTGGGCACCTCGCTGAACCCGGCCATCGACATGGGCCAGATCGAAGGCGGGTTCATCCAGGGCGTGGGCTGGCTGACGACCGAAGAGCTGGTCTGGAGCGGCGACGGCAAGCTCGCCACCCACGCGCCCAGCACGTACAAGATCCCGGCCACTGGCGACGTGCCCGCGCACTTCCACATCGAGCTGTGGCCCGAAGCCAACCGGGAGGACAACGTCGGCGGCAGCAAGGCCGTGGGCGAGCCGCCCTTCATGCTGGCGGTCAGTGCCTGGGAGGCGCTGCGCGATGCGGTGGCGCAGGCGCGCGGCGACCGGCAGGCGCCGCTGCCGGCCCCGGCCACCGCCGAAAACCTGCTGAAAGCCCTGGGCCAGCCCAGGGCGGCAGCGCCGACGGCCCCCTGAACGCGGTGCGCATGGGCAGAATCGGCCCATGCGCATCCTCACCACGCCCCTGCTCTTCTGGGCCGACGGCATGACCGTCGCGCCCGGCCTGGTGCTCCTGCACCCGCGGGTGCGCGGCGACGCCGGCCTGCTGGCGCACGAGGCGGTGCACTGCCGGCAGATGCGCGATGTCGGACTGCTGCGCTTCTGGTGGCTGTACTTCAGCTGCCGCGCCTTCCGGCTGTGGGCGGAAGTGGAGGCCTATCGCGTCTCGCTGCGCTACCAGCCGGGCGGCATCCGGCATTTCGCGCGGACGCTGTCGCGTGGCTACCTGCTGGGGATCACGCCGGCGCAGGCGGAGCGCCTGCTGCAAGGCTGAAGCGCCACCTTCAGGCGTACCAGGCGGCCAGCAGGCAGGCGCACCCCCACATCAGGAGCGACAGCGCGCCCGCGAAACGGAACATGGGCTCGGCCGGCGCGCCGGGATCCGCCATGTCCGCCATGTCGGCCACTTCGGGCGCCCAGGACACCCAGCCGCTCTCGGGGAACGGCAAGGCCGTGGCAGCGCTCGCGAAGAACAGCTCTCGATGCATGGCGGACTCCGGCAGGTGAAGCCGTCGATGCTCCGGGCGATATCGCCGCGGCCGTGTAGGAATCGGGCCGCTCCGGCCGGCGGACATCCGCCCAAGCCCGCCGAAACCGGTCCTGGGGTACCCCGAAAGGACTAGCGGCGCCGACCCGTGCGGGCCAGGCGCAGGCCGGCACCCATGGCCCACACGCCCCAGCACACCAGGGTGGCGGCCACGGTGAAGCCCAGTGCCGTCTCCGGCACGAACCAGGTGGGCAGCCAGGGGTAGCGCGCAGCCAGCGCCAGGCCCAGGGCCTGCTCGGGCCCGGCCACCTGCGCCAGGGCCGCGCACACCAGCGCGATGGCGCCTGCGAAGAACATCCAGATCCCCATCCGCACCAGGCGCGCGGGCGAGCGGGCAAGAGCCCGGGACAGGTGGGCGAACATGAACTCATCATGCAGCCTGGATGGGCCAGGGCGCTGGGCCAGCCATGGCCGGGGCCTGCAAAACCGGGGTCGCGTGCGCCGCTGCACGGCTGCGATGCGGGCCACCCACACCCGGACGGGCCAGCCCGAACGGGCCAGCGGTGTCGGTGTATCCCAACCTGAGCTTTGTCACCGGCGCCTACAAGCCCCGGCCGGCGCCCGCCCCACCATCGGCGCAATCGTTGGGAGGCCCCATGAGCCCGGTGAACCTGGAGGTGAAGACGGACTGGGATTCGCACGAGCGCTCCGTCGGCCCCGTGAAGGGCTATTACCTCGCGCTCTGCGCCTGCGAAACGGCCGAAGGGCCCGGCCGCTTCGTCGGCTACTACAAGGTCTGCACCGACCCGCCCGCCGGCTACTGGGAAGCGGCCGGCCTGCTCAAGGGCTGCACCGACCCGCCGCGGCGCCACGCGCACCTGGCCCTGCGGGACGCTGAGCAAGCGGCCCGGCAGGAAGTCGGCAGGTTGCCGGCGACCGGCGGTGCGGGGCTGCGACAGGGGCCCGTGGGGATGCTGGAGGATTACCTGCTCGGCCTGCGGCGCGGGCGGGTTTGAGTCAGAGCGCCAGCATCCAGTCCGCCATCTCGTCGGCCACCTGCTCCACCAGCCGGGGCTGGCCGGCCAGGTAGTGGTTGCCGCCCTTCACGTCGATGGTGCGGATGCGGCCGGGCGCCGCGGCCAGCCAGGCTTCGCGCGTGCTCGGGAACGTCGATTGGTCGGCCGTATAGGTGTGCAGCAGCACCGGCACGCGGGTCTTCGCCAGGTTGGACGGCCCGTCGGCGCGGCTGGCCGGCGACCACTGCGACAGGAAGGCGGTCAGCGAGGTGATGCGGCCCATCTGGCTGGCCGCGTAGTTCACCGCGCGGGCGCCGGCCGCGCCACTGCCCCAGACGCTGCCCACCTCGCGGTCGTTGGCGTCCAGCGACAGGTCCAGGCAGCGCGGATCGGCATGGGTGCGGTGGATGACGAACACCTGGTCGCGCGGGCTGCCGGGCGCATCCAGGCGGCGCAGCACGGCCAGGCGCTCGCGCACCCAGCGGTCGATGCGGGCCAGCCGGCCCTGCTGCGCCGCCTGGAAGCGCGCCAGGAATGCCGGCGCGTACGGCGGTCCGTTGGCCGGGTCGTACATGTCCAGGTCGGGGTTGGCCGACAGCGGATCGGCCTCGTCGAACACCGACGGGTCGATCCACTTGCGCATCAGGGCCGAGCGGCCCTCGTGCGCGCCGCACAGGGCGATGCCCTGGACGGGCGGCAGGTCCTCGGGCGACAGGCCGGCCGGGTCGCCATCGAGCAAGCGGTCGATCGTCAGGTGCTCCGCCTGCGCCTGGTAGAAGGCCGCCAGCGAGGCGCCGCCGGAGTTGCCCACCAGCACCACCTGGTCGTATCCCTGCGCGCGCAGCCACTGCACGCCGGCGCCCAGGTCCTGGATCACCCGCTCCATCAGCAGCAGCGTGTCGTTGCCGGCATAGCGCGAGTTCAGCCCCAGGCAGGCCACGCCGCGCCGGGCCAGGGGCTCCAGCAGGTAGTGACCCATGAAGTTGCTGGTCGGGTGCATCACGATCGCCGCCACCCGCTTCGCGCCGGCGGGCGGCACGAAGGCACCGTAGATGCGCGGGCGCAGCAGTTGCAGGCCCGACTGGCTTTCCAGCGCGGCGCCGGGCTTGACGTCGATGACGGCCAGCTGCGGGGAGGGGGTGCTCATGGGCGGCAGTTTGCCACCGCCGCGCCAGGCGGCGCTCCCGCCCGCCGGCGACCCGGTCACCGGGACAGCCCGCAAGCACGGAAGCGAAAAGGAAAGCTGCCGGCTATCCCTCGTAGCCCGGCTGCAGCGCGGCGCGCGCCAGCGCCGCCACAGGCGCCAGCCCAGCAGCACCCCCAGGATGCCGGCGTAGACGAACACCTCGGCAAAGTCGTTCTTGCCGGCGCGCATCCAGAAGAAGTGGAGGATCACCAGCCCGGCCACCGCGTACACGGCGCGGTGCAGGGCCTGCCAGCGGGCCGCGCCCAGCGCGCGGATCGCACGATTGAACGAGGTGGCCGCCAGCGGCGTCAGCAGCACGAAGGCGGCAAAGCCGACCAGGATGAACGGGCGCTTGGCGATGTCGGCCGCGATTTCGGCAGGGTCCAGGCCCATGTCGAACCAGGCATAGGAGACCAGGTGCAGGCTGGCATAGAAGTACGTGAACAGGCCCAGCATGCGGCGAAAGCGCGCGAGCGCCGGCTGCGCGGCGAGCACGCGCAAGGGCGTGACGGCCAGCGTCAGGCACAGGAAGCGCAGCGTCCAGTCGCCCAGCGAGCGGATCAGGTGCTCCTGCGGGTTGGCACCCAGCTGGTCGGTGGCGGCCGCGTAGAACAGCCAGGCGAAGGGGAGCAGGGAAACGGCGAACAGCAGGGGCTTGGCGGCGGGATGCAGCCACGCCGCCCGCCGCCGCTGCGCGGGCGCCCGCATCAGTAGTTCTTCTTCAGGTCCATGCCGGCATAGAGCTGCCCGACCTGGGCCTCGTAGCCGTTGAACAGCAGCGTCTTGCGGCGCTTGGCGAACAGGCCGCCCTCGCCGATGCGCCGTTCGGTGGCCTGCGACCAGCGCGGGTGGGCCACGTCGGGGTTGACGTTGGAATAGAAGCCGTACTCGTTGGCCGCGGCCTTGTTCCAGGCGGTCTTGGGCTCCTGTTCGGTGAAGCGGATGCGCACCAGGCTCTTGGCGCTCTTGAACCCGTACTTCCACGGCACCACCACCCGCACCGGGGCGCCGTTCTGCTTGGGCAGCACCTCGCCGTACATGCCGAAGGACAGCAGGGTCAGCGGGTGCAGCGCCTCGTCCATGCGCAGCCCCTCGACGTAGGGCCAGTCCAGCACGCTGGAGCGGATGCCGGGCATGGTGGCGCGATCGGCCAGCGTGTGGAACTCGACGAACTTCGCCGAGCCGAGCGGCTCGACCCGCCTGACCAGCTCCGCCAGCGAGTACCCGACCCACGGGATCACCATCGACCAGCCCTCGACGCAGCGCAGCCGGTAGATGCGCTCTTCCTGCGGTGCCAGCTTGAGCAGGTCGTCCAGCGCGAACTTGGCCGGCTTCTTCACGAGGCCGTCGATTTCCACGGCCCAGGGCGCGGTGCGCAGGGTGTGGGCGTTCTGCGCCGGGTCGGCCTTGTCGGTGCCGAACTCGTAGAAGTTGTTGTAGCCGGTGGCGTCTTCGTAGGGGGTGGGCTTCTCCATGGTCACCGCGCCCGCGACGGCGGAAGGCTGCGACGGCAGTGCCGGCAGCTTGCCGGGACGCTGGACGGCGGCCATGGCCTCGCGCGAGGCCCAGGCGGCCAGTGCCGCCCCGGCGGCGCCGCCCGCCATCAGCCTGAGCAGGTCGCGGCGCTGCCGGTAGGCCGCCTGCGGCGTGATCTCGCTGGCGGCGGGGTGGTTGAAGCCGTCCCGGCGGGTCTTGATCAGCATGGGTTCCCTTTCGCGATGTCAGTGCCTGTGGCCGGTACCACGCGCTTGGGACCCCCGGCCGCCGTCAGAGTTCGCCGTAGCTGTGCAGCCCCGACAGGAACATGTTCACGCCCAGGAAAGCGAAGGTGGTGACGGCCAGCCCCACCAGCGCCCACCAGGCCGACAGGGTGCCGCGCAGGCCCTTCATCAGGCGCATGTGCAGCCAGGCGGCGTAGTTGAGCCAGACGATCAGCGCCCAGGTTTCCTTGGGGTCCCAGCTCCAGTAGCCGCCCCAGGCTTCGGCGGCCCACAGCGCGCCCAGCACGGTGGCGATGGTGAAGAACGCAAAGCCCACCGCGATCGACTTGTACATGACGTCGTCCAGCACCTCCAGGGCCGGCAGCCGCTGCGCGATGCGGCGGCGGCCCCACAGGATGCCGGCCACGATCAGCGCCGCGATGCCGAAGTACACCACCCAGTAGCTGCCGCCGGCCTCCTGCGAGCGGCGGAACACCAGGGGCTCGAAGCACAGCACCACGCCCAGCATCCACAGCGGTGCCAGCTTCCACCAGCGCGTCTCGCTGGCCTGCTGCTTGACCAGGTAGGCAAAGGCCACCATCGCCGACAGCGCGAAGGTGCCGTAGCCGATGAAGTTGGCCGGCACGTGCAGCTTCATCCACCAGCTCTTGAGCGCGGGCACCAGCGGCTGGATTTCATGGGCCTCGCGCACCACCGTGTACCAGAGCAGGAACCCGACCGCGGCGCTGACCACCAGCATGACGAAGGCGCCCAGCGCGCGGGTGCCGTACTGCTGTTCGAAATACAGGTAGAACAGCGCCGTCATCCAGCAGAACATCACGAACACTTCGTAGAGGTTGCTGACCGGGATGTGGCCGACGTCGGGGCCGATCAGGTAGCTCTCCCACCAGCGCACCATGGTGCCGACCAGCGCGAGCGCGACCGCCGCCCAGGCCAGCCGGGAGCCGAGGCGCTCCAGGGTGCCGCTTTCGCCGCGGCCGGCCATGCCGATCCAGTAGAAGGCCGTGCTCATGAAGAACAGCATGCTCATCCACAGGATCGCGGACTGGCTGGACAGGAAGTACTTGAGCCAGAACACCTCGTCCGCGCGGGCCAGCGAGCCCTGGTAGGAGCCGATCGCCAGCAGCGACAGGCCGGCCACCACGGCCATCAGCAGCTGCAGCGGGCGCCAGAACCAGCCCAGCCAGACGGCGGTGGGAATGCTGGCCAGCAGGATGCCCTTCTCGTACACGTCCATGTGGGCCGCGTAGCGGTTGAAGGCGAACAACCCGCCGGCCGCGACCAGCAGGGCGAACCCCCAGTCGAGCGGACGCCGGCGCGAGAAGAAGCCTTCGTTCAGGGTCAGGGTCTGGGTAGCGGTGTTCATGGGGATCCGAGCAATTGGGTGCGCAGGCGGTCGAACTCGCGGTCGGTCTCCAGCGTCTTGCGGCTGCTGGACAGGGCCATCGAGGCTTCGCTGCCGGAGCCCGACGGGGCGAGCCACACCCACAGGCGCCGCTCGCGTATATAGAGCATCGCAAAAATGCCGGCGATCAGCAAAGCGCAGCCCAGGTAGACGACATTGCGCCCGGGGGATCTCGTCACCTGGAACACGCTGGCCTGCACCTGCTGGAAATCCTTGAGCTCGAAGGTCATCGGCGCCGGGTACAGGTGCACGTCGCCCAGCGCCAGCAGCGCCTGGGCCATGAACGCCTGGGTGCGCTCGCCCGGCTCCAGTGGCTTCAGGCCGGCGCGTTCGCGGCCGAGCTCGGCCAGCTCGAACAGCACGCCGCCCAGGATGCGAACCACCACTTCGCCGGCGCGGCTGCGCTCGGCCTCGGGCACCCGGGCCTCCAGGTACTCGGACACGGCCGCCAGGCCGGCGCCCTTGCCGCCGGCCGCGGCATCGCCGGCGAACAGGGCCAGCGCCTGGCTGGCCGAGGCCACCAGCTGCCGGGCCACTTCGGGCCGGGCCGGATCGGTGGCGTTGCGCGCATAGCGGCGCACGGCCTCCTCGCGCAGGGCCGGGTCGGCCAGGCCGGCGCGCAGCCGCAGGAAGCCTTCCATGCTGCCTTCCGCATCGGCCGGCACGCGCAGGTAGCGGAAGGCATCGGACGGGTTCTCGCGCATGCCCAGCAGGAACAGCGGCACGCCCTCGCCCAGGTCCACCGGCAGCATGTAGTTGTGGAACTCGCGCGCCTGGCCGGCGGCGTCGCGCAGCTTGTAGGTGATGGACGGGCCGACGTTGCGCAGGTCCTTCTTCGTCACGGTCTTGTCGGCCGCGCCCAGCCGGGCGGTGATGGAGTCGCGCAGGTCCACCCGGCGCGGGTCGGCGCCGCTGCCGCTGCCGCTGCCTTCGGCCATGTTCTCCACGTTGATCACGCGCAGCGCGGTGTATTCCAGCGTCAGCTTGTCGTCGCCGCCCTGCCCGGCGGCGCGCGTGAGCTGGGTGCTGCCGCCGATCACGCCCTCGACCTCGAAGCGCTTGCCGCTGCCGTCCATGGGGACCGCGGCCAGCTTCACGCGCGAGCCACCGTCGTCGAAGCTGGACTGGTAGATCTCGATGCCGCGCCAGCTGACCGGGTGGTTCACCTCCACCCGCGCCGGCACCGCCTGCCCGGTCTGGCGGTCGTGGATCACGATGTCGCTGGCGAACAGCTTGGGCATGCCGGTCGAGTAGTGCTCGATCACGAACTTCTTCAGTTCGATCGAGAACGGCAGCTCCTGCAGCAGGATGCCGTCGGACTGCGACAGGATGGCGGTGCCCGACTGCGTGCCCTCGGACACCAGCAGGTTGCCGCGGAACGTCGGGTTGGTGGAGGCCAGCCGGTGCCGGTCGGGCACGTCGGCGATCATGCCGCCGCCGGTGTAGGGCGCCTTGTCGCCGAGCCACATCTGGGCGCGCACGATCAGGTCGCCGTCCAGCAGGCCGCCCAGGCAGACCATCACGATCGCGCTGTGGGCGGCGATGTAGCCGATCTTGTTGGCGGCGCCGGCCTTGGCGGCGACCATCCAGCCCTCGCCCTTCGGCGTGGCGCGCTGCTGCAATCGCACCTTCCAGCCGGCGCCGGCCAGTGCCTGCCCGATGCGGCGGGCCGCCTGGGCCGGCGCGTCGGGCAGCGCGCCCTGGCCCCGGTGGTGGAAGGCCTGCAGGCTCTGCTCGCGGATGTTCTCCTTGTAGTTGCGCATGTCCGCGATGAAGCGCGGCGCGTTGCGGGCGATGCACAGCGAGGTGCTGACCACCAGGAAGGCCAGGATCAGCAGGAACCACCAGGCGCTGTAGACGGCATTGAGCTTGAGCGACAGGAACAGCTGCGACCAGAACGGGCCGAACTGGTTGACGTAGTTCACCGCCGGCTCGTGCTGCTTGACGATGGTGCCGATCACCGAGGCGATGCAGATCACCGTCAGCAGCGCGATGGCGAACCGCATCGACGACAGCAGTTCCAGGGCGCTGCGCAGGCGTTCGGAGGGGGCGGGGGCCAGGCGCGGGGCCTGGGCGGAAGCGGTCATCGGCTACCTAAGGAAAAAAGGGCGGGCATCCGAGGATCCCCGCCCGCTGTAGTGCCCGCGGCGGGGTGCTTGGTTCCCCGTCGCGGCCGTGTGCGCCTGTCCTATCGCAAGCCGGCGATGTAGTCGGCGACCGCGCGGATTTCACGATCGTTGAGCTTGGCCGCGATGTCCGTCATCTGCGGGCTGTTCTTGCGGGTGCCGTCGCGGAAGGCGGCCAGCTGGGCCGCGGTGTAGTCGGCGTGCTGGCCGGACAGGCGCGGGTACTGCGCCGGGATGCCGGCGCCATTGGGGCTGTGGCAGGCGGCACAGGCGGCGATCTGCCGGTCGGGCACGCCGCCGCGGTAGATGCGCTCGCCCACGGCGACCAGGTCCTTGTCCTTGGCGAAGCCGGACTTGGCCTGGCTGCCGGCCAGGAACGCCGAGATGTTGCGCATGTCCTGCTCGGCCAGCTGCGCGGCGAACGGCTGCATGATCGCGCTGGCGCGCTTCTTGTCCTTGAAGTCCTGCAGCTGCTTGACCAGGTACTCGGGGTGCTGCTGCGCCAGCTTGGGGTTGGCGGGGATGGTGGAATTGCCGTCGGCCGCGTGGCAGGCGGCGCACACCGCGGCATAGCGCTTCTCGCCCTCCGCGGCGTCCGGCCTGGCCGGCTGCGCGGCGGCCGCGGGAGCCGCCGCCGGAGCGGGTGCGGCGGGGGCGGCCGGCTGCGCCTGGGCGGAGGCGTCGAGCGCGAAAGCGGCCAGGAGCGCGGCGGCGAGCAGGCTAGCGTGCAACTTCATGTTCTCTCGGTTCGGTTTCTACGGGCGCAAAACCCCGGGATTCTACAATGGCCCTCCCCCGCCACCGGCCGCAATGCCCCTGCCCATGTCCCCACCGCCGGCCCCCGGCGCCGCGCCCGGATCCGCCGGCGCGAAGGCCCCCGCCGAGCGCGCCCTGTCCTGGCTGCATACGGCGCGCTTCCTCACCACCGCGCCCACGCTGGATTTCCTGCCGGAGCACGGTCACCCGGAGATCGCCTTCGTCGGCCGCTCCAATGCCGGCAAGTCCACTTGCATCAACACGCTCACGCAGCAGAAGCGACTGGCCTTCGCGTCCAAGACGCCGGGCCGCACGCAGAGCATCAACCTGTTCGCCCTGGGCCGGCAGGGCGCGGTCGATGCGGTGCTGGCCGACCTGCCCGGCTACGGCTACGCGGCCGTGCCGAAGCAGGACAAGCAGCGCTGGCAGCAGGTCATGGCCAACTACCTGGTCAGCCGCCCCAACCTGCGCGCCGTGGTCCTGCTGTGCGACCCGCGCCATGGCCTGACCGAGCTGGACGAGATCCTGCTGGAGGTGATCCGTCCGCGCGTGGAGCAGGGACTGAAGTTCCTCGTGCTCCTGACCAAGGCCGACAAGCTCAACCGCAGCGAAGCGGCCAAGGCGCTGTCCATCATGCGACTGCAGGCGGCCGGCGGAGAGGTCAGACTGTTCTCCGCCCTCAAGCGGCAGGGCGTGCCCGAAACCGCGCTGCTGCTGTGGCAATGGACGCACGAGGAGAACCCATGATCGACCGCTTCCGGCAGGCGCTGCCGCACGGCATCACCCTCAGCTGCCGCGCGGCGGGCGAGCGTGGCCGACCGGTGCTGATGTTCCTGCACGGCTTTCCGGAGGCGGCGTTCGTGTGGGACGACCTGCTGGAGCACTTCGCCCGGCCCGAGAACGGCGGCTACCGGTGCATCGCGCCCAACCTGCGCGGCTACGAGCAGTCCAGCGCCCCGGCCGAGGCCGGCGCCTACCGCGCCAGGCACCTGGTGCAGGACATCGCCGCGCTGATCGCCACCGAAGGCGGCCGGCTCGAGTGCCTGGTGGCGCACGACTGGGGCGGCGCCATCGCCTGGAACCTGGCCAACCAGCTGCCGCAGCTCACGCGCCGGCTGGCCATCGTCAACTCGCCGCACCCGGGCACCTTCCTGCGCGAGCTGCAGGGCAACCCGCAGCAGCAGCAGGCCAGCGCCTACATGAACTTCCTGATCCGCCCGGACGCCGAGGCGCTGCTCGCGCAGGACGACTACCGGCGGCTCTGGGCCTTCTTCACCCAGCTGGGCGGCGCGTCCTGGCTGACCGAGGCGCTCAAGGCGCGGTACCGCGAGGTCTGGAACGGTCCCGCCGGCAGCCCGCCCGGTGCGGGGCTGGTGGGCGGCTGCAATTACTACCGCGCCTCGCCGCTGCGGCCGCCGCGGCCCGGCGATCCGGCCGCCGCCGCCGTGACGCTGCCGCGCGACGCGCTGACGGTGGACCTGCCCACGCTGGTGCTGTGGGCGATGGAAGACAGCGCGCTGCCGCCCTGCCTGGTCGACGGCCTCGAGGACTACGTCAGCGACCTGGTGCTGGAGCGCGTGCCCGGCGCCAGCCACTGGATCGTCCACGAGCGCCCGCAGTTCGTGGCCGGGCGCCTGCAGGCCTTCCTGGCCTGAAGAAGCAGGGCGGTCCGATCGCGGCCTCGGACCGCAAAAGGCCGTGACATCGCGGCCTCCAGCCGGAAGAGAGACCGTGTCATTGCGCCTCGAGCCGCAAGAGAGACCGTGTCATTGCGGCCTCGAGCCGCAATCCATCTCCTGCGCGCGGTTCGGCAACCGGAGGTGGATTCCGGCTTTCGCCGGAATGACATCCCACGGCCGCCGGCGCCCTCTCCTCTCAATAGACCGGCCTCGCGCCGGCCGGCCGCGTCTTGAAGCGCTTGTGCACCCAGTAGTACTGCTCGGGCATGCCGTCGATGTAGTCCTGCAGCCGCTCGTTCATCAGCGCCGTGTCCGCTTCCAGGTCGTCGGACGGGAAGTCGCGCCAGGCCGGCAGCACCTGCACGTCATAGCCGTCGGGCGTGATGCGCGTGAGCAGCGGCACCACCTTGGCCCGCCCGAGGCGCGCGAACCGGGACAGCGAGGGCACGGTGGCCGCGGGCACGCCGTAGAAGGGCACGAAGATCGACTCCTCCGGCCCGAAGTTCATGTCCGGCAGCAGGCACAGGGGAACGCCTTCGCGCAGCGCGCCGATCACCGGCTTGACGCCGTCCACGCGCCGGAACAGCCGCACGGTGCCGAAACGCCGGCGTCCGTGCAGGATCCAGGCGTCCACCACGCGGTTGGCCTGGTGGGTGTAGATGGTCATGAAGGGCCGCGAGGACTGCAGCGTCAGCGCGGTCCAGCCCGCATCCATGCCGACGAAGTGCGGCCAGAAGACCACCGTGGGTTCACGGCCCTCCAGTTCGGCCAGCGCGCCGGTCAGCCGGACCCGCTCGCGCACCCGCGCGGGGTCGCCATGCCAGAGCCAGCTGCGGTCCAGCCAGGCCTGCGCGAAAGCGATGAAGACGCGCGGCACCAGCGCGCGCCGCTGCCCGGCGGTCCACTGCGGGAAGCACAGGTCCAGGTTCACCCGCACCACGTGGCGGCGCCTCGGCACGACCACGTACAGCAGCCAGCCCAGCGCCCAGCCGAGGGCGCGCACCACGGGCAGCGGCAAGGGCGCCAGCCACCGCATCAGGCCCACTCCCAGCCGGCTGAGCATCAGGTGGCCTCCCGCGGCGACTTGTAGCGGGCGTAGCCCCACAGGTACTGCGAAGGGCACTCACGGATCAGCGCTTCCATCTGCGCATTGACCTGCCCGGCGGCGGATTCCGGTTCCGGCGGCAACTCGCCGGGCCAGGCGCGCAGGTGGATGCGGTAGCCCCGTCCCCAGGCCAGCCGCTCGCCCCAGGCCAGCAGCACGGCGGCGCCGGTCTGGCGGGCGAGCCGGGCCGACAGCGTCATGGTGTAGGCCGGCCGGCCGAAGAACGGCGCCCACACGCCCAGGCCCTGGGGCGGCACCTGGTCGGGCAGCAGGCCGACCGCCTGCCCCGCCTGCAGGGCCTTGAGCATCTGCTTGACGCCCGCCAGGGTGGTGGGCGCCGTGGCCAGGTTGGGCCGCCCGCGCGCGCGCTCCAGCAGCGGGCGCAGCCAGGCCTTGCGGGCCGGGCGGTAGAGCACGGTGATCGGGCCGTAGCGGCCGGCGTAGCCCTGGGCGGTGACCTCGAAGCAGCCCAGGTGCGGGGTGAGGAAGACGATGCCGCGGCCACGCGCCAGCGCGCTGTCGATCAGCTCGGCGCCGGACCACAGCACGCGCGGGCTGCGGCCGAACCACAGGCGCGGCACTTCGGCAACCAGCCGGCCGGACGCAGCCACCGCGCCGATCACGTCGGCCGGCCGATATCCCGCCTGGCGGGCATTGGCGGCGAAGCGGCGGCGGTAGGTGGGCGAGCCGAGGAACGCCAGCCAGCCCAGCCCCCAGCCGATGCCGTGCAACAGCCACAACGGCAGCACGGCCAGCGCGCGGAAAAGGGATATCACGTCGTTTAGAATCCGCCCGTCGCCGAGTTACTGAACTACTTGCAGGGCGACCCAAGAAATTCTGCTAAAGCGTTCGCCTTCGAAGCCCCGGCCCAAGGCAACGCGCCTTGCAAACCCAACCGCTGGAGTTTATTCAAATGGCGAACGACTTCCTCTTCACGTCCGAGTCCGTCTCCGAAGGCCACCCCGACAAGGTGGCCGACCAGGTTTCCGACGCCATCCTCGACGCCATCTTCCGCCAGGACCCGCGCAGCCGCGTGGCCGCCGAGACCCTGTGCAACACCGGGCTGGTGGTGCTGGCCGGCGAAATCACCACCAACGCGCACGTCGACTACATCCAGGTGGCGCGCGACACCATCAAGCGCATCGGCTACGACAACACCGAGTACGGCATCGACTACAAGGGCTGCGCCGTGCTGGTGGCCTACGACAAGCAGTCCAACGACATCGCCCAGGGCGTGGACCACGCCAGCGACGACCACCTGAACACCGGCGCCGGCGACCAGGGCCTGATGTTCGGCTACGCCTGCGACGAGACGCCGGAGCTGATGCCGGCGCCGATCTACTACGCGCACCGGCTGGTGGAGCGCCAGGCCCAGCTGCGCAAGGACGGCCGCCTGCCGTTCCTGCGCCCCGACGCCAAGAGCCAGGTGACCCTGCGCTACGTCGACGGGAAGCCGCACAGCATCGACACCGTGGTGCTGTCCTCGCAGCACTCGCCCGAGATGAGCGACGGCACGAAGATGAAGGCGGCGTTCAACGAGGCGGTGATCGAGGAGATCATCAAGCCGGTGCTGCCCAGGGAGTGGCTGAAGGAAACGCGCTACCTGATCAACCCGACCGGCCGCTTCGTGGTCGGCGGCCCGCAGGGCGACTGCGGCCTGACCGGCCGCAAGATCATCGTCGACACCTACGGCGGCGCCTGCCCGCACGGCGGCGGCGCGTTCTCCGGCAAGGATCCGTCCAAGGTCGACCGCTCGGCCGCCTACGCGGCCCGCTACGTGGCCAAGAACGTCGTTGCCGCCGGGCTGGCGCGCCAGTGCCAGATCCAGGTGGCGTACGCGATCGGCGTGGCCAAGCCGATGAACATCACCGTGTACACCGAAGGCACCGGCGTGATCCCGGACGAGAAGATCGCCCAGCTGGTGCACGAGCACTTCGACCTGCGGCCCAAGGGCATCATCCAGATGCTGGACCTGCTGCGCCCGATCTACGAGAAGACCGCGGCCTACGGCCACTTCGGGCGGGAAGAACCCGAGTTCACCTGGGAGCGGACCGATCGCGCCGCCAGGCTGCGCGATGCCGCGGGCCTGAAGGGCTGAACAAGCGTGTCATGGCGGGCCCGACCCGCCATCCATCTCCGGAACACTGAACACGCTCGTCGGTACGCGGGGCGGGAGGTGGATTCCGGCTTTCGCCGGAATGACAAGTCTGGCTGCGCCCCTCACTCCAGCAGCTGCTGCTGCCGCTCGACTTCCTGCCGTTTCATCGCGGCGTAGCTGGCGAGGTCCATTTCGCGCAGCTGCGGATAGCGCTGGGTGGCGGCATACCAGCCCCGGATGCGGCGCTCGACCTGCTGCTGCGGCGGCGCCGCCAGCGAATCCAGGTAGGCATCGATGGCCAGGTAGTAGCGCATGGCATTGCGCTCCACCGCCCCCAGCACGCCGCCGATGAGCTGCGGCTGCCCGTCCGGGCCGCGGCCGACCACGGTGAAGCCGGTCTTGCCGGCGCCGGCCGTGGCCAGGTACAGCTGCATGGCCATGCGGCCGGCGAATCCCACGCCATACGAGTAGTCCAGGCGAAGGAAGGTGCGCCCGTCCTCGATCGGCACCGCCGACACCGTGATGCGGTAGTCGCGCGTCCCTACCGGCCCTTCGTGCGCCTGCAGCCGGCTCTCGAAGAAGTCGTCCCGCGCCGCCACTTCGCGGAAGTCGAAGCGCAGGCGATAGGCCTGCTCCACCGGCTGGTCGAAGCGCCGCCCTATGCGCACCAGCAGCGTGCTGCCGGCAGCGTCTTCCACGGCATGGCAGTACTTGGTGTTGAACGGCAGGATCAGGACGTCGCACCAGCCTGCCGGCTTGCGCAGCGCGGCGCTCACCGCGGCGAAGGGGTGGTCCAGCACCGCGTGGACCACGCCGGCCAGCCGGTCCTGCCGCTCGGCGGAGACGAGGTGCAAGGGACGGCCGAACCCGTTGCTCCGCAGTTCTTCGCCCAGCCGGTCGTAGTGGGCACGCAGCTCGCCCCCGTCCGCCCGGCTGCCGGCCGGCGCCAGTGCGGCGGCCAGTCCCAGGCACGCGCCGGTCGCGACGCGCAGCACCATCCTCATCACATGCATGTGCAGACCCTTGGCCGCAAGCCTGCCCACGGCCGCGCATCCGGCGTGTAGGACGCGTGGGTGAATGCCTGTGCGAGCCCCCTTGAAAACGGCGGGGCCAGGCGAAAGCCGTCTCGCTGGGCCACGCCGTTTTCCTACACCCAGTCCTTGGCTTGGCTGACGGCCCAGTTCCCGGGGCGCCGCAAGATGGATTTCGCAGCGGTGCGGCCTGCGCCGCCCTCGTTCGTTGCACTGGATACCAAGGAGCATTCGCATGGCTGAAGACAAGGACCTGAACCGCGATCCCATCACCGACGAGCCCGGCTCGCACCCGGTCGGCACCGGCGTGGGCGCCACCGGTGGCGCCGTGGCCGGCGCCGCGGCGGGTGCGATCGGCGGCCCGGTCGGCTCGATGGTCGGAGGCGTGATCGGCGCGGTGGTGGGCGGGCTGGCCGGCAAGGCTGCCGCCGAAGTGGTCAACCCCACCGCCGAGGAAGCGCACTGGCGCGACAACTACACGCGCGAGCCGTATTACCAGCAGGGACGCAGCTTCGACGACTACGGGCCGGCCTACATGCATGGCGTGCACGGCCGCATGCAGCACGAGACCGACTGGGACACGGCCGAGCCGCGCCTGGCCTCCGAGTGGGACAACGCCCGGGCCGGCTCCGGCCTGAACTGGGAGCAGGCGCGGCCGGCCAGCCGCGCCGCCTGGGACCGCGTGGACCTGCAGCGCGGCGGCGCCGGCACGGGCGTGGGCGGCGCGTACGGCTCCGGCGGCATGGCCGGCGACACGGCCGTGGTGCGCGCGGGCGACCTGGCCGGGGGCGAAGGCCGCCGCGCCATGACCGGCGGCACCGACATGGCCGGCGCCCAGCCCGTCCAGGAGCCGGGCACCGGTGCCGCCGGCAGGGTCGGCTCGGTCCAGGGCTCGGGCCATGCCGGCGGCGACCACGGCGACGTGATCGACGCGCTGCAGGACCTGGTGGAGTGCTGCAAGGACGGCGAATACGGCTTCCAGGCCTGCGCCGACCAGGTGCAGCGGCAGGACCTCAAGTCGGTGTTCCTGCAGCGGGCGGACGACTGCCGGCGCGGCGCCGACCAATTGAACCAGCAGATCCGCGACCTCGGCGGCACCCCCAAGGACAGCGGCAGCGCGGCCGGCGCCCTGCACCGCGGCTGGGTGGCGGTCCGCTCCACGCTGTCCAGCTACGACGACAAGGCCGTGCTGGAGGAAGCCGAGCGGGGCGAGGACAACGCCATGGCCCGCTACCGCAAGGCGCTCAGGCAGCCCCTGCCGCCGCAGGTCCAGCAGGTCGTGGAGCGCCAGTTCCAGCAGGTGCAGCGCAACCACGACCAGGTGAGGATGCTGCGCGACCAGCTCCGCGCCGCGGCGCAGTAGGCGCGGGCCGGTTGCGCCGGGCCGCGCCCCGGCCGGCCGGTGAGCCACCCGATCGACGAATGGAGCGCGTTCCCTCCGCCCCTTCCGATGCGCTGAAGGCCTACCGGGCCAAGCGCCGGTTCGAGGTCACGCCCGAGCCGGCCGAGGGTGGGGTCGCCGACGAGGACCAGCGCGCCTTCGTGGTGCAGAAGCACTGGGCCACCCGCCTGCACTACGACTTCCGGCTGGAACTGGAAGGCACCATGAAGAGCTGGGCGGTTCCCAAGGGCCCGAGCTATGACCCTGCCGACAAGCGCATGGCGATGCCCACCGAAGACCATCCGATCGCCTACAACCGTTTCGAGGGCACCATCCCCGAGGGCAACTACGGGGCCGGCAAGGTCATCATCTGGGACAAGGGCACCTGGCATCCGCTGGAAGACCCGCACGAAGGCTGGCGCGCAGGCAAGCTCAAGTTCGAGTTGCGCGGCCACAAGCTGCACGGCAACTGGACGCTGGTGCGCATGAAGGGCCGCGGCGACGGCCGCGCCGATCCCTGGCTGCTGATCAAGGAGCGCGACGCGTTCGTCCGGCCGGCCGCCGCATTCAGCGTGGTCGACGAGATGCCGGACAGCGTCCGGCACCTGGAGGACCGCCCGCCCGCCGTCGCAGCGGGGGCCAGCCGCCCGGCCACCGCGGCACCCTCGTCCGGCCCGCCCGGCGGCGCGGTGCCGGCGGCGCTGCCGGCGGCACTGCAGCCGCAACTGGCCGTGCTGGTCGATGCGCCACCGGCCGATACCGCCGACTGGCTCTTCGAAGTCAAGTTCGACGGCTACCGCATGCTGGCGCGCGCCGAGTCGGGCCGCGTGCGCCTGCTCACCCGCAACGGCAACGACTGGACGTCGCGCCTGCCGGCCCTGGCGGCGGCGCTGCAGGCCATGGACCTGCCCGATGGCTGGTACGACGGCGAAATCATCCTGCCGGGGCAGGACACGCCGGCCGACTTCCAGGCCCTGCAGGGGGCGTTCGACACGAACCGCACCGGGCAGATCGTCTACTACCTGTTCGACCTGCCCTACTGCGCCGGCCACGACCTGCGCGACGTGCCGCTGCTGCAGCGGCGCGAAGTGCTGCAGCGCATCGTCGAACGCAAGCCGCATCCCAACGTGCGCTTCAGCGCCGAGTTCGAGGCGCCGCCCGGCGCCATGCTGGACGCGGCCTGCCGGCTGGGGCTGGAGGGCGTGATCGGCAAGCGGCGCGACTCGGCCTACGTGTGCCGCCGCTCGGGCGACTGGATCAAGCTCAAGTGCGCGCACCGGCAGGAGTTCGTGATCGCCGGCTGGACCGATCCCAAGGGCTCGCGCACCGGCATCGGCTCGCTGCTGCTGGGGGTGCATGGCGACGACGGCCAGCTGCGCTACGCCGGCAACGTGGGCACCGGCTTCAACGAGCGCGTGCTGCGCGACCTGCGCCGCCGGCTCGATGCGATCGCATCGAAGCGCAATCCCTTCGCGGCGGGCAGCGGCTGGCCGCGCGGCGCGCACTGGGTCGAACCGAAGCTGGTGTGCGAAGTGTCCTTCGGCGAATGGACGCGCGAGGGCAAGGTGCGGCACTCGGTGTTCCACGGCCTGCGCAGCGACAAGGCGGCCCGGGAGATCTCGATCGAGGCGCCGGTCCGGGCCGCCGAGGCACCGGCCGCCGCGCGCGGCAAGGCCCGCCGCGCCCCGAAAACGCCATCCGGGCCGGCCCGCGCACCGGCGGCGGAACCCGGCGCGACGCTGCCGCCCATGCTGCGCGTGAGCAACCCCGAGCGCGTGATCGATGCCGCGAGCGGGCTCACCAAGATGGACCTGGTGCGCTACTACGCGCTGGTGGCGCCGCTGATGATGGAGCATTTGCGCCGGCGCCCGATCGCGCTGGTGCGCGCGCCGGACGGCGTCGACGGCCAGCTGTTCTTCCAGAAGCACCTGGAACGCTACCGCATGGCCGGCGTCGAGCCGCTCGACCGCGCGATCTTCCCGGGCCACCCGCCGATGCTGGAGATCGCCAGCGCCGAGGGCCTGCTGTCGGCAGCGCAGATGAACGTGATCGAATTCCACACCTGGAACGCCGTGGCCGACCAGGCGGACAAGCCGGACCGCATGACGCTGGACCTGGACCCCGGCGAAGGCGTCGGGTGGCCGCAGGTGCAGGAGGGCGCCTCGCTGGTGCGCGCCTTCCTGCAGGAGCTGTCGCTGCCGGCCTGGCTGAAGACCAGCGGCGGCAAGGGCCTGCACGTGGTGGTGCCGCTGGCTCCGAAGCACGGCTGGGACACGGTCAAGGACTTCTCGCAGGCCATCGTCGTCCACCTCGCCAGGACGCTGCCGCGGCGATTCGTCGCCAAGAGCGGGCCGAAGAACCGGGTCGGACGCATCTTCATCGACTACCTGCGCAACGGCTTCGGCGCCACCACGGTGGCGGCCTGGTCGGCGCGGGCGCGCCCGGGGCTGGGCATCTCGGTGCCGGTGCGCTGGGAAGAGCTGGACCGGCTCGAGGGTGGCGCGCACTGGTCGGTGGCGACCGTGCACCAGCGCCTGGACGAAGGCAATGCCCCTTGGGACGGTTACCGCGACAGCAGCGCCAGGCTGGACGAGGCGATGCGCAAGCTGGGCTTTCGCCCCTGAGACGGAGGCCGCCGCGAGATGCCGAAAGCCTGGCCGCGCACCCTGTGGATCGTCCGCCACGGCCAGAGCGCCGGCAACGTGGCGCGCGATGCCGCCGAGGCAGCCGGCCTCGCGATGATCGACATCGCCGAGCGCGACATCGACGTGCCGCTCTCGGCACTGGGGCGCGAGCAGGCGGCGGCGCTCGGGCACTGGTTCGGCGAGATGCCGCCGTCGCGGCGGCCCGAGGTCATCCTCACCTCGCCCTACGTGCGGGCCCGCGAGACCACGCGGCTGCTGATGCAGGCCGGCGGGCTCGAGCCGGGGCCGGTGCGGCTGCGCGTGGACGAGCGGCTGCGCGAGAAGGAGTTCGGCATCCTCGACCGGCTGACCGTGCTGGGCATCCGCGAGCGCTATCCGGAGCTGGCGGCGCAGCGCGGCCACGTCGGCAAGTTCTATTTCCGCCCGCCCGGCGGCGAGAGCTGGTGCGACGTGATCCTGCGCCTGCGCAGCGTGCTGGAGATGCTCACGCGCGAACACGCGGGCCAGCGCGTGCTGGTGGTGGCGCACCAGGTCATCGTCAACTGCGTGCGCTACCTGGTCGACTGCCTGGAGGAGCACGAGATCCTGGCGCTGGACCGCAAGGGCGACGTGCCCAACTGCGGCGTGACCTCGTGGGAGCACGATACCGGCCGCCTGCGCGACTGGCCGCTGCCGGCCCTGGCCGACGACGCCGACAAGGAAGCGCGCGGCCGCATCCTGGTGATCGCCGGCAGCCGCGAGATGCCGGGCGGCGCGGTGCTGGCTGCCACGGCGGCCTTGCGGGTCGGTGCCGGCAAGGTCGCCATCGCGACGCCGCGCTCGATCGCCACCCGGATGGCCTTCACCATGCCGGAGGCGCGCGTGATCGGGCTGCCCGAGACCGCATCGGGCGGCCTGGACCCGGCCGGCACCGGAATGCTGGAGCACGCCGCTGTTGCCGCGCACGGCGTGCTGGTCGGGCCCGGCCTGCTGGACCGCGAGGCCACCTGCGATTTCCTGTGGCGCCTGCTGCCGCGGCTGCAGGAGCAACCGGTCGTGCTCGATGCCCTGGCCATGGATTGCGTCGCCGGCGCCGGGCGGTTCGCACGGCCGGTGCTGGTCACCCCGCACGCCGGCGAGATGGCGCACCTGACCGGAGCCGGCAAGGACGAGGTGCTGGCCGACCCGCTGGCTGCCGCCGTACGGGCCGCGCAACGCTGGAACGCCGTGGTGGCGGTGAAGGGTCCGGCCACGGCCATCGCGGCGCCGGACGGCCGCTCGTGGCTGCACGAGGGCGGCAACGCCGGCCTGGCCACTTCCGGCTCCGGCGACGTGCTGGCCGGCGCCATCGCCGGCCTGTGCGCACGCGGCGCCCCGCTGGAGCAGGCCTGTGCCTGGGGCGTGGCGCTGCACGCCCGCGCCGGCGACCGGCTGGCTCGGCGGCTCGGGCCGGTCGGCTACCTGGCGCGCGAACTGCCGCGGGAGATGCTGGCCGTGCTGCGCGAACTGCAGCCGGCCTGAGCGCTTCAGGCGCGGATCGCGGCCAGCGCCGTCATGTTCACGATGCGCCGCACGGTGGCGGACGGATTGAGCACGTGCACCGAGGCGCGCGCGCCCAGCAGGATGGGCCCGACCGTGATCCCGTGCCCGCCCGTCATCTTCAGCACCGTGAACAGGATGTTGGCCGAATCCAGGTCCGGGCAGATCAGCAGGTTGGCCTCGCCTTCCAGCGAGCCGCGCTCCATCAGGCTTTCGCGGCGGATCGGCTCCGACAGCGCGGCGTCGCCCTGCAGCTCGCCGTCGCACTCGATGTCGGGCGCCAGCTGCGCGAACAGCTCGCGGGCGCGCCGCATCTTCAGCGCCGCACCGCGCGTGGAGGAGCCGTAGTTGCTGTGCGAGAGGAAGGCCACCTTGGGCGGCAGCCCGAACCGCCGCACCTCCTGGGCCGCCATCAGCGCGATGCTGGCCAGCAGCTCGGCACTGGGGTTCTCGTTGACGTAGGTGTCGGCGATGAACAGGGTGCGGTGCGGCAGCATCAGCGCATTCAGCGTGGCCAGGCCGGGCGCCTGCGGCGCGGTGCCGATGACGTCGCGCACGTGCGCCAGGTGCGCGTCGAAGCGCCCGACCATGCCGCACAGCATGGCATCGGCGTCGCCCAGGTGCACCGAGAGCGCGCCGATCAGGGTGTTGGAGCGGCGCACCGCCGCCTTGGCCGCCTCGGGCGTGACGCCGTTGCGCCCCATCAGCCGGTGGTAGGCCTCCCAGTACTGGCGGAAGCGCGCGTCGCTCTCCGGGTTGACGCACTCCACGTCCTGGCCCAGCTTCAGGCGCAGGCCGGCCCGCGCGATGCGCGCCTCGATCACCGCCGGGCGGCCGATCAGGATGGGCTGGGCCAGCCGCTCGTCCAGCGCCAGCTGGGCCGCCCGCAGCACCCGTTCGTCCTCGCCTTCCGCGTAGATCAAGCGCCGCCCGGTACCGGCCTTGGCCGCCGCGAACACGGGCCGCATGATCATCCCGGTCTGGTAGACGAACCGCGTGAGGCTCTGGGTATAGGCCTCCAGGTCCTCGATCGGCCGGCTCGCCACGCCGGATTCGGCGGCAGCCCGCGCCACCGCCGGCGCGATGCGCAGGATCAGCCGCGAGTCGAACGGTGTCGGGATGATGTAGTCCGGACCGAACGCCAGCTCCTTGCCGGCGTAGGCATTGGCCACCTCCTCGCTGATGTCGGCCTTGGCCAGCGCGGCGATCTCGCGCACGCAGGCCAGCTTCATCGCTTCCGTGATCTTGGTGGCACCGCAGTCGAGGGCGCCGCGGAAGATGTAGGGGAAGCACAGGACGTTGTTGACCTGGTTCGGGTAGTCCGACCGGCCGGTGGCGACGATGCAGTCCGGCCGCGCCGCCTTCGCCACCTCGGGCCGGATCTCCGGCTCCGGGTTGGCCAGCGCCAGGATGATCGGGCGCGCCGCCATGGCGCGGACCATGTCGGCGGTGAGCACGCCGGGCGCCGAGCAGCCGAGGAACACGTCGGCTCCCTGCACCACGTCCGCCAGGGCGCGGGCGTCCGTGTTCTGCACGTAGCGCGCCTTGGACGGGTCGAAGCCGCCCGGCCGCCCCTCGTACAGCACGCCCTTGGAGTCGCACACGAAGATCTGCCGCTGCGACACCCCGAGCCCCACCATCAGGTCGATGCACGCGATGGCCGCCGCACCGGCCCCCGAGACCACCACCTTCACCTGTTCGATCCGCTTGCCCACCAGCTCGAGGCCGTTGAGCAGCGCGGCGCCCGAGATGATGGCCGTGCCGTGCTGGTCGTCGTGGAAGACCGGGATGTTCAGCCGCTCGCGCAGCTTGCGCTCGATGTAGAAGCACTCCGGCGCCTTGATGTCCTCGAGGTTGATGCCGCCCAGCGTGGGCTCCAGCGCCGCGATGATCTCGACCAGCTTGTCCGGATCGCGCTCGGCCAGCTCGATGTCGAACACGTCGATGCCGGCGAACTTCTTGAACAGGCAGCCCTTGCCTTCCATCACGGGCTTGCCCGCCAGCGGACCGATGTCGCCCAGCCCCAGCACCGCGGTGCCGTTGGTGACCACGCCGACCAGGTTGCCGCGCGAGGTGAACTCGGCCGCCAGCGAGGGATCGGCCTGGATGTCCAGGCAGGGATAGGCCACGCCGGGCGAATAGGCCAGCGACAGGTCGCGCTGGTTGGACAGCGGCTTGGTCGGGCCGACCGCGATCTTGCCGCGCGTCGGGCTGCGGTGGTACTCGCGCGCCGCCTCGCGCAGGGCCTGTTCGGCGCCGGACAGCGCCCGCTGCGGTGAAGATGAATCTGCCATCGGATGACGTCCTTGATCGGGGAAGTGCCGGCGGTGCCCGGTCTGCTAGAGCTGGACGCGGGTCTCGCCGATGCCGTCGAAGGTAACCGACACCCGGTCCCCGCGCCGGGCCGGCAGCATGCCGCACCAGGTGCCGGTGGTCACCGCCGTGCCGGCCTTCACGGTGGCGCCGTCGCGGGTGAGGTGCTTCAGCCAGCTGGGCAGCAGCCAGGTGGGGTCCCCCAGCGGGTGCGTGCCGCGATACTCGGCGGCGCCGGTCGAGGCGATCTGCACCTCGCACCGTTGCGTCGCCCAGTCCCGGGGTTCGAAGCGCTGCCACTCCCCGACCACCAGCGCGCCGTGCGACTGCAGGTCGGCCAGCTTCAGCAGCGGTGGGGCGTCCACCCCTTCGGTCCAGCGCGAGTCGACGATCTCGATCGCCACGGCCATGGCGTCCACCCGTGCAGCGGCGTCCTGGTGCGTGAGCTCGGCGGCCTGGGCGGCCGTGACGTCCGACCCCAGCCGCAGGGCGATCTCGGCCTCGATCAGCGTGAAGTTGAAGTGTTGGCCCTGGGCATTCGCGGGACTCGGCCAGGTGGTGGCGGCAAACAGCGGGGCCTGGGTGAGCACGGCACTGCGCGAGGGCCCGCCGGACTTCCAGAAGACCGGCGCTTCGCCCGGCGCGAGCGCCTCGCGCACGAGTTGCTGGACGGCGTAGGCATCGCGCGCTTCGCGCAGGTGGCCGGCCAGGGAAGCGGCACCAGCGGGGCTGCGGCTGCGGCGCGCGTGCAGCAGCGCCTGCGCGACCGCCTGGATGGAAGAGGCATTCATGGACATCCGGATTCGAGGGGCAGCAGCGGGATTCGTTGCATCGCCAATGATGCGCCTTCGCTCAGAGCGACGGCCAGCGATGCGCCCAGGGGGCGGCCGCCTCGAACTGCGCGCCCAGTTCGAGCAGCCGGTCGTCGCTGCCGTAGGCGCCGACCATCTGCAGGCCGATCGGCAGGCCCTCGCGCGAGGGCGCGCAGGGCACCGCCAGGCCCGGCAGGCCGGCCGCGTTGACCCAGCCGGTGTAGACGGCGTGGCCGCGCGGCCCGACCTCCTGGCCGTCGATGTGCGTCGGATAGGCCTCGTGCGCCGGCCAGGGCAGCGCGGCGGCGGACGGCAGCACGATCACGTCGACCTGCCGGTACACCGCCGCCACCTGCCGGCGCAGGGCCTTGACCTGCTCCAGGATGCGCCACAGGCGCGCACCCGGCAGGGCCCGGCCCTTCGCGGCCATCTCCAGGTACTTGGGCGACGCCTGCGCGGCCCATTCGGGGTGCTGCTCGAACAGCTGCGCCAGCCCGATCTGGCCGATCTGCGGCCAGGCCTCGGCATAGAAGTCGAGGTCCAGCGGCAGCGGGCCCGTCTCCACCGAATGGCCCAGCGCGGCAAGCTGCTCCACGGCAGCACCGACACTGGCCGCGATCTGCGGGTCCAGCGGCGCGCTGCCGAACCGCTCCACGTACAGGATGCGCAGGGCAGCGCCCGCCTTCGTGCCAGCCGCCGCCTGCGCGGCCGCGAGCGAGGAGCGGTCCACGTCGGCCGGGCCGCGCATCACCTCGAACAGCAGCCGCACGTCGGCCACCGTGCGCGCCAGCGGGCCGATCACCTCGAAGTCCAGCAGCAGGCTGGGCAGCACGTGCTCGCGCGGCACCGCCGACAACGAGGGCTTGAGGCCGACCAGGCCGGTGTGCGAGGCCGGGCGGCGGATCGAGCCGCCGCCGTCCTGGCCGATCGCCAGCGGCGCGATGCCGGCGGCGCAGGCAGCCACGCCGCCCCCGGTGGAGCCGCCCGGCGTGAGCGCCGGGTTCCACGGATTGCCGGTGGCGCCGTGGATCGGGTTGGCGGTGTAGCCCTCCAGCGCGAACTCCGGCACGTTGGTCTTGCCGATGATCAGCGCACCGGCGGCGCGGGCCCGCCCCACCGACAGCTCGTCCTGCCCGGTGCGGTGGTCGCGCAGCGCCGGGCAGCCCCAGCTGGTGGGCAGGTCGGCGGTGTAGAGGCTGTCCTTGACCGTCAGCGGAATGCCGTCGATGGCCGACAGCGGCCGGCCTTCCCGGTAGCGCCGCGTCGCCGCTTCGGCTTCGGCCAGGAAGGCGGCGTCGCGCCGCGCGATCACCGCGTTGATCGTCGGGTTCACCGCTTCCAGCCGCGCCAGGCAGGCCCGCGCCACCGTGGTCGGCGTGAGGTCGCCGGCGTGGTAGCGGCGTTGCAGTTCGGTGGCGGACAGCCGCCACGTTTCGGTCGATGTCATCGCTTGTTGAAGACTCTCACATGTGGCTGGGCAGCCAGGTCGCCAGTTGCGGCACGGCCAACAGCAGCAGCGTGAAGCCGATCATGATCAGCGCATACGGCAGCGCGCCCCAGATGGCGTCCTCGATCCCGCCCTTGTCGGGCCGGATGCCGTGCACCACGAACAGGTTCATGCCCACCGGCGGCGTGATCAGCCCCATCTCGCACATCAGCACGATGAAGATGCCGAACCAGATCGGGTCCACGCCCAGCGCCACGGCGATGGGGTAGGTGATGGGGATGGTGGCGACCTGCATCGACAGCACGTCCATGAACATGCCCAGGACCAGGTAGAACACGATCAGCACCAGGATCAGGCCGGTGCCCGACAGGCCCAGGCCGGTCACCCACTTGGTCATGGCCTCGGCCACGCCGGTGAGGCTGATGGCCAGGTTCAGGATGAACGCGGCCGTCATGATCAGCAGGATCATCCCGCTGACGCGCGCGGTGGAGATGAAGCAGTTGCGCAGCAGCTCGCGGCTGAGCCGGCCGGAGCGCCAGACGAAGAACATCGCCGCGATCACGCCGAGCGCGGCGCTCTCGGTGGTGGTGGCGATGCCGAAGTACAGGCTGCCCATCACGATGCCGAACACCACCAGCGGCGGCACCAGGTGCACCAGCGTGCGCACCTTGTCGGCCAGCGGGATCTTCGCCTCGCGCATCACCTCGCCGCTGAGGGCGCTGGACACGGCGATGTAGAGCATGAAGATCGAGGTCAGCAGGATCCCGGGAATGATGCCGGCGATGAACAGCTGGCCGATCGAGGTGTTGGTCAGCGAGCCATAGACGATCATGTTGACGCTGGGCGGGATCAGGATGCCCAGCGTGCCGCCCGCGGCCAGGCTGCCGAGGGCGCCGCGCATCGAGTAGCCGCGCTTCTGCAGCGACGGCAGTGCCACGGTCCCCACGGTGGCCGCGGTGGCCACGGAGGAGCCGGAGGTCGCCGCGAACAGCGCGCAGCTGCCGATGTTGGTGTGCAGCAGCCCGCCGGGCAGGCGCCCCAGCCAGGCCGACAGGGCGATGTACATGCGGTCGGCGATGCCCGAGCGCAGCAGCAGTTCGCCGAGCAGCACGAACAGCGGAATGCAGGTCAGCAGGTTCTCGTTGTGCACGCCCCAGACCACCGGGGCGATCGAGTCCATGTAGGGGATGCCGTAGGCGGCGATGCCACCCACGATGCCGACCAGCGCCATGGCGACGGCGATCGGCATGCCGATCAGCATCATGCCCAGCATCAGGGCGAAGGCGATGCCGAAGAACGGGAGGGTCATGGCTGGGCTCCTTCGGCGGCCTGCCGGTTGGCGAGGTCCTCCAGTTCTTCCTTCAGTTCTTCCTTGGCGCTCTTGGGCTGGAAGTCGTTGTTGAGCGTGTCGATGCGGCGCCCCAGGGCCAGCAGGGTGGCCCGCAGCGCGTAGCCGCTCGCCACCAGGGCAAAGATCACCAGCCCGGCATACCAGACCGCCTGCGGCCAGATCAGCGGCGTGGCCCAGGGCGTCTGCGCCGTGCTGCCGTACTGCAGGGTGTCGGCGATCACCTTGGTCGCCACCCAGGCCATGAAGACGCCGAAGGCGGCGATGCTGAAGACCGAGAACCAGTTCAGGAAGGCCTGCGCGCGGATCGACAGCCGCTCGTGGAAGACGTCCACCCGGATGTGGTTGCGCCCCATCAGGGCCAGGCTGAAGGCGATGGTCGAGCCCACTGCCAGCGCATAGCCGCCGAGCTCGTCGGCGCCCTGCAGCGAGTAGTTGAACAGCTTGCGCGAGAGCGTCTCGACCGCCACCACCACGGACAGGACCAGGAAGATGGTGCCGAACACCCAGGCCAGCACGCTTTCGATGTGTTCCTTCACGGCGGCTCCCCGGTTGGCGGGAGCGGCGCCGGGCGCGCCCCCGTGGGAGTCGGGCGCGCCCGGCGGCGCACCGCCCTTGAGCATGGACGCGCCTTGCTTCATTTCAGCCCCAGCACCGGTGCGACCGTGGCCTTCCACTGCTTGGAGCAGTCGGGATTGGACTTGTCGCAGACTTCAGCCCACACCGGCAGCGACACCTTGGTGACGGCGCTGCGCACCAGCTCCAGGTCGGCCGGGGAAACGGGCACGTTGGTCAGCTTGAATGGCTTGCCGGTCTTGCATTCCTTGCCGGTGTTGCAGTTCAGCGCATCCTGGAACAGCTCCTCCGAGTACGTCCAGATCTCGCCGGTCAGCCCGTCGAACGCGGCCTTCAGCTTGGCCTGCTGGTCGGGCTTGAGCTGGCTCCAGGCCTTGAGCGACATCGCGTAGCCGTTCAGCGCCATCTGGAAGCCCAGCGGCATCTGGTGCGTGGTCACCTCCGGCCAGCCGGCGGAGTTGGCCGAGCTGGGGCCGGTGATGGCGCAGTCCACCACGCCCAGCGACAGCGACTGGTGGGTGTCGGCGAAGGACACCGGCACCGGGGTGCCGCCCACCATCTCGATGAACTTGGCCAGGTTCTGGTCGTACACGCGGACCTTCATGCCCTTGATGTCGGCCAGCTTGGCGATCGGCTTCTTGCAGAACAGCACCTGCGGGCCGAACGGCCACACGCCCAGCAGCTTGACGTTGAACTGCTTCTGCAGGCGCTTGTCGATGGTGTCGAAGTAGGCGTTGGCCACCTTGCGCCCGGTGGCGTAGTCGGGTGCGGCACCGACCAGGTCCAGGCCCAGCAGGGTGGGCTCGTCGCGCGAGTTCTGCGACACGCGCAGCGAAACGATCTCGAACAGGCCGGCCTTCATCACGCGCAGCTGCTCGGTGTCCTTCAGGCCGAGGGTGTCGATCGGCTTGTAGTCGATGTCGATCGGCAGGCCGGTCCTGGCGGCGAAGTTCTCGAAGAACGGCTGCTCCTTGTTCTTCTGGATCAGGCCGGTGGCCAGCGGCTGGCCGATGGCCTTCCACTTCATCCGGTCGTCGGCGACCGACGGCAGCGTCACGGAAGCGGCCAGCGCCAGTGCGGCGAGCGACGCGAGGAAGATGCGTTTCATGGTGAGCTCCTCAGGGTTGACACAGGTGGGCAGGGGGGAATCGGTGCGGTGCGAGGTGCGGGCAGGCGTCAGCGCGGTGCATCCAGCAGCCGGGCGATCGGGTCGGGCAGGCCGCGGTGAGGCTTTGACGGCGGCATGGCGAAGCTGCCGCGCAGCGCCCGTCCGGGCTTGAGCGCCGCCAGCGTCTCGGCGTGGCGCACCGCGCTGGAGACGCCGTCGACCACCGGCACCGGCAGCCGGCCCTGCAGCGAACGGGCCAGTCCGGCCAGCGGCGCGCCGGCCAGGACGATCACTTCGGCGCCGTCCTCGCGGACCGCCTGTTCGGCGAGCGACTGCAGCGCCTGCGCGTGCTCCTCCTGCACGCCGCCGATGCTGGACAGGGGTCGCTCCAGCGCGCGGATGCTGGCCAGCCGGCTGCCGAAGCCATAGGCCTCGACCGTCTCGCGGTACCAGGCCTGGATGCGCTGCGAGATCGCGATGATGGAGATGCGGTGGCCCAGCAGGTGCGCGCTGGCCAGCGCCGCCTCGGTCAGGCCGGTGACCGGCACCGGCAGGACTTCGCGCAGGCCCGCCAGGCCCGGGTCGCCGAAGGCCGCGACCACCACCGCGTCGTGCCGGCCCGCGTGTTCGGCGGCCAGTTGCGCCGCCGCATAGGCGCCCACCAGCGCCTCGAAGCGCGTCTCGATGTAGGCCACGCCGAAGGGCGCCGTCAGCACCTCGACCTGCGTGCCGGGCGACGCGCTGCGCTGCGCCTCCGCCCGGATCAGGTCCGACACGCTGTCGGAGATGTTGGGGTTGATCAGCAGCACGCGCATGGCGGGATCTCCTCAGGGGCGCCGCGGCAGCAGCGAGGGCGTGCCGCAGGGCAGGAAGCGGCCGCGGCCCGGCTGGCCGGTGAAGGCCTGGCCGTCCCACACCACCTCGCCGCGCGACAGGGTCAGCCCCGGCCAGGCCTTGAGCTGCATGCCCTCGTAGGGGGTGTAGTCGACGGCATGGTGCAGCCGGTCGTTGCGCACCGTCACGGCGCGCTCGTCCCACAGCACCAGGTCGGCGTCGCTGCCGACGGCGATGGTGCCCTTGCGCGGGTGCAGGCCATAGGCCTTGGCCGGGTTGGTGGCGGTGAGCTCGACGAACTTCTGCAGCGTGATGCGCCCGCCCAGCACGCCTTCCGAGTAGAGCAGCGGCAGGCGCGTCTCCAGCCCCGGGATGCCGTTGGGGATGTGGCGGAACGGCACTTCCTGCCCGCCGATCTTCTTGCCCTGCGGGTCCTCGTAGCGGAACGGCGCGTGGTCCGACGAGAACACCGTGAACAGGCCGTCGGTCAGGCCTTGCCAGATGCGCTGCTGGTTGGCCTTGTCGCGCGGCGGCGGGCTGCAGATGCAGCGCGCGCCCAGGTAGCTGTCGTCCAGTCCCAAGTCCTCGGCAGTCAGGAACAGGTATTGCGGGCAGGTTTCGGCCAGGACCGGCATGCCGCGCCCGCGCGCCCAGCGGATCTGCTCGATCGCCTCGCGCCCGGACACGTGCACGATCAGGATCGGCACGTCCACCAGTTCGGACAGCGCGATGGCGCGGTGCGTCGCCTCGCGCTCCACCAGCATCGGCCGGGCGTGGGCGTGCCAGCGCGGGGCCGTGCGCCCGGCGGCTTCCAGCCGCTTGGTCAGCCACTCGATGCAGTCGGCGTTTTCCGCATGCACCATGGCCATGGCGCCGTGCCGGCGGGCCACGTCCAGCACGTCCAGCACCTGGCCGTCGTCCAGCTTGAGGTCGTCGTAGGTCATGTAGACCTTGAACGAGGTGTAGCCGCGCCCGATCAGCGACGGCAGCTCGCTGGCCAGCACCTCGGGGCTGGGATCGCTCACGATCAGGTGGAAGGCGTAGTCGATGCAGGCCTTGCCTTCGGCGCGGCCGTGGTAGTCGACGACGGCCGCCGCCAGCGAGTGGCCCTTGAGCTGCGCGGCGAACGGGATGACGGTGGTGGTGCCGCCGCAGGCCGCCGACCGCGTGCCGGAGAGGAAGTCGTCGGCCATCCTGGCCGGCCCCTCCATGGCCTGGTCCAGGTGGCAGTGGGCGTCGACGCCGCCCGGCGTGACGACGCGCCCGCCGGCGTCGATCTCCCGCCGGCCGGCGGGCAGGCCTTCGCCGAGGAGGGCGATCCGCCCGTCGCGGATGCCGATGTCGGCCAGGAAGGTGTCGGCGGCGGTCGCGACGCGGCCACCACGAATGACGAGATCCAGTCGGGAATCAGCCATGCGCGGCCTCCCGGGTGGCACTGGACGGACAGCGGAACACGACAAATGCATACATCATTGTCGACAATTTATTGAACGAACCGCCGCAGCGAAGCCGGAATTACCCTCGGATGTAACTGGATACGGACGCCGTGCCGGAAGGCCGATGCATCCTGCCCCGGGAGCGCAGGGGTGAGGGGACTATCGGGGATGGGGCATGGTCCGCCGACTGGTGTTTACACCGATGTAGACACTTTCACCCAAAACTTGCTGAATCGGGTGCCGCTTCTGGTCCATACTTCAGTTGTCGACATTGACGATCCGATGAACCGCCCGCTGCGCCTTGGCGTGCTGACGCCCTCGTCCAACACCGCACTGGAGCCCCTGACCAGCGCGATCGTGGCGGGCGTGCCCGGTGCGAGCGTCCATTTCTCGCGCTTCCGGGTGACCGAGATCTCGCTGGAAGCCGCGGCGCTGGGCCAGTTCGACGACGGCAAGATCCTGGCGGCGGCCGAACTGCTGGCCGACGCCAAGGTGGACGTGATCGGCTGGAGCGGCACCTCCTCGGGCTGGCTGGGTTTCGAGCGCGACCGGCAACTGGTCGAGCGCATCCGCGAACACACCGGCATCCCCGCGACCACCGCCGTGCTGGCGCTCAACGAGCTGCTGGCGTTGCGGCAGGTGCGGCGCCTGGCGCTCGTCACGCCCTACACGCAGGACGTGCAGGCGCGCATCGTCGCCAACTACCGCAGCATCGGCATCGACGCCAGCCCGGAGCGGCACCTGGACATCCGGGTCAACCACGACTTCGCGGTCGTCACGCCGGCCGAGCTGCGCGGCCTGATGGACGCGGTGGCGCGCGAGCGGCCCGACGCCATCACCACCTTCTGCACCAACCTGCGGGCGGCCCAGCTGGCCGCCGAGGTCGAGCGTGCCCACGGCATCCCGCTGCTCGACACCGTGAGCACCACGGTGTGGGGGATGCTTCGCGCGGCCGGCGCCTCGCCGGCCGCCATCACCGGATGGGGGGAGTTGTTCCAGTGGACCTGAGCCCGCAGCGCGGCGCCGCCGCCGACCGAACCATGAGCCGCGCCGAGGTCGCGCCCGCCGGCCCGTCGAAACCCGCCGCGCCGGCACGCCGGCGGGCCAGCGCACCGGCCAAGACCGGCAAGCGCGCCGACCGCGAGAAGTCGGTCGACGAGATCTACGAGCGCATCTACGTCGCCATCCTGGAGCATCGCCTGCACCCCGGCACCAAGCTGGGCGAGGAGCGCATGGCCGACATCTTCGGCGTCAGCCGGGCGCGCATCCGCGAGGTGCTGGCGCGCCTGGCGCACGAGCAGATCGTCGAGCTGTTCCCGCAGCGCGGCGCCTACGTGGCCAAGCCTTCCATCGAGCAGGCGCGCGACATCTTCGAGGCCCGGCGGCTGATCGAGCCGGCCGTGCTCAGGCGCCTGATCGACACCCTCACGCCCGAGAAGGTGGCGCGCCTGCGCCAGCACCAGGAGCTCGAGGCCGACGCCCGCCGCCGCGGCGACAAGCGGGCCGTGATCCGGCTGTCCGGCGAATTCCACACCCTGGCGGCGGAACTGGCCGGCAACACGGCGCTGGCGCGCAGCCTGCGCGAGCTGTGCATGCTGACCTGCCTGACCATCTTCCTGTACGACGCGCCGACGGCGCACTCGTGCCGCAACGACGAGCACGAGCGGCTGGTGGACGCGGTGGCCCGGCGCGACCGGGCGAAATCCGAGAAGCTCATGCTGGAGCACCTCGAGCACATCGAGAGCAGCCTGAAGCTGGACGTCGACAACGGCGAAGTCGACCTCGCCGAGATCTTCAGGGGCTAGGCGCCCGGCCTGCCCACCCCTTCCCGCCCCGGTGGCGGTGGCCCGCTGCCGCCGCTGCCGCCCATCAACGAGGAGACCCCCGTGCCGAACCTGAATTTCCACCCCGCCGGACGCCACTTCCTGCAGATCCCCGGGCCCAGCCCGGTGCCGGACCGCCTGCTGCGCGCCATGAGCTACCCGACCATCGACCACCGGGGCCCGGAGTTCGGCGCCCTGGGGCGCAGCGTGCTGGCCGGCATCCGCACCATCTTCAAGACGCAGCATCCGGTCGTCATCTACCCGGCTTCGGGCACCGGCGCCTGGGAGGCCGCGCTGGCCAATACCCTGAGCCCGGGCGACGCCGTCCTGATGTACGAGACCGGCCACTTCGCCACGCTGTGGAACAAGATGACCCTGCGGCTGGGCCTGAAGCCCGAGTTCCTGGGCTTGCCGGGCAGCGAGGGCTGGCGCCGCGGCGTGCAGGCCGGCATGATCGCCGAGCGCCTGCGCGCCGACCGGCAGCACGCGATCAAGGCCGTCTGCGTGGTGCACAACGAGACCTCCACCGGCGTGACCTCGGACATCGCGGCCGTGCGCAGGGCGATCGATGCCGCCGGCCACCCCGCCCTGCTGATGGTGGACACCATCTCCGGCCTGGCCTCGGCCGACTATCGCCACGACGAGTGGGGCGTGGACGTCACCGTCAGCGGCTCCCAGAAGGGCCTGATGCTGCCGCCCGGCATCAGCTTCAACGCCGTGTCGCCCAAGGCGATCGAGGCCAGCCGCGCGGCCCGGCTGCCCAGGTCCTTCTGGGCCTGGGACGAGATGCTGGAGATCAACAAGACCGGCTACTTCCCGTACACGCCCAACACCAACCTGCTGTACGCGCTGCAGGAGTCGATCGCGATGCTGCACGCCGAGGGGCTGGATGCGGTGTTCGCGCGCCACCAGCAGCTGGCCGAAGCCTGCCGGCGCGCCGTGCGCGCCTGGGGCCTGGAGATCCAGTGCGCCGACGAGGCGGTCTACTCGCCGGTGCTGACCGGGGTGATGATGCCCGAGGGCGTGGACGCCGACGCCGTGCGCCAGCTGGTCTATCAGCGCTTCAACATGTCGCTGGGGGCGGGCCTGGGCAAGGTGAAGGGCCGCATGTTCCGCATCGGGCACCTCGGCGAGTGCAACGACCTCACCCTGATGGCCACCCTGTCCGGCTGCGAGATGGGCCTGCGCCTGTCCGGCGTGCGGCTGAAGGGCAGCGGCTGCGCCGCCGCCATGGAGTACCTGGCCGAGACTTCGCAGCGGGCCGACCGCCCGGCCGCCGAGTAGCACGCGGCGCGCCCCGTCGCAGCGTCGCCGGTCGCGGCGCCGCGCGGGCGCGGGCACGCAAGGCCTCCGGAAAGCGCACCGCCGTGGACCGCCTGCAGGCGATGGAAGTCTTCGTGCGGGTGGTCGAGACCGGCAGCTTCTCGAAGGCGGCCGCCGACCTGCGCACCACCCAGCCCACCGTCACCCGGCAGGTGGCCGCGCTGGAGCAGCGGCTGGAGGCCCGCCTGCTCAACCGCAACACGCGCGGCGTCAGCGCCACCGAGGCCGGCCGCCTCTACTACGAACAGTGCCGCGCCATCCTGCGCGCCGCCGACGAGGCCGACCGCGGCGCCGGTGCCGGCCAGGGCCAGGCCCAGGGCCTGCTGCGCATCGGCAGTTCGGTCGCCTTCGGCCGGCGGGTGGTGGTCCCGCTCGCGCTCGGCTTCATGGAACAGCACCCGCAGCTGCGGGTGGACCTGAGCTTCGAGGACCGCTACACCGACCTGGTCGCACAGGGCATCGACGTCGCCATCCGGCTGGGCCGGCTGGCCGACTCCAGCCTGGGCGCCCGCTTCCTCGGGATGAACCCCTGGCTGCTGGCCGCCTCGCCGCGCTACCTGCGCGAGCACGGCGCCCCGCAGGTGCCGGCCGACCTGGCCGGCCACGCCGCGCTGGTCTACAGCAGCGTGCAGGGCGACGACGTGTGGCGCCTGCGCAGCGCCGCCGGCGCGGTCACCGTCGGCGTGCGCGGTCCGCTGCGCTCCAACAACCTGTCGGCCATCCTGGCGGCCGCCCGGGCGCACCTGGGCATCGCGGCCCTGCCCTGCTACGTGGCCTGGGAGTCGCTGCGCACCGGCGCGCTGGTGCAGGTGCTGCCCGGCCACAGCCTGCCGGAGCAGGAGATCCACGCCGTGTTTCCCTCGCCCCGGCTGGTTCCGGCCAAGGTGGAAAGCCTGGTCGGCTACCTGCAGGGACGCTTCGGCGGCGCCTGGTGGGAGCGCCCGGCCGGCCATTCGGCGCCGGAATAAGTCCTATGGCGCGCGCGGCCGTTCACGCCGCGTGCCCCGGTCCGAACAATGGCGCCATTCGACCCAGGAGGCCCGGATGGCAAGGATGAAGGCGGCGATGGCCGCCGTGCTCGTGATGGAAAAGGAGAGCGTGACCCAGGCCTTCGGCGTGCCCGGCGCGGCGATCAACCCGTTGTACGCGCAGCTGCGGGAACGCCAGACCATCGCGCACGTGCTGGCGCGGCACGTGGAGGGTGCCTCGCACATGGCCGAGGGCTACACACGGGCACGCGCCGGCAACATCGGCGTGTGCATCGGCACCTCCGGCCCGGCCGGCACCGACATGATCACCGGGCTGTACTCGGCCAGCGCCGATTCGATCCCGATCCTGTGCATCACCGGCCAGGCCCCGCGGGCCCGGCTGCACAAGGAGGACTTCCAGGCGGTCGACATCGCGTCCATCGCCAGGCCGGTGACCAAGCTGGCGACCACGGTGCTGGAACCGGCCCAGGTGCCCCAGGTGTTCCAGCAGGCCTTCCACCTGATGCGCTCGGGTCGGCCCGGCCCGGTGCTGGTCGACCTGCCCTTCGACGTGCAGATGGCGGAGATCGGGTTCGACATCGACGCCTACGAGCCGCTGGTGCCCTGGAAGCCGGTCGCCACCCGCAAGCAGGTCGACAAGGCGCTCGACCTGCTGGAGACGGCCGAGCGGCCGCTGATCGTGGCCGGCGGCGGCATCGTCAACGCCGACGCGGCGGCCGAGCTGGTGGCCTTCGCCGAACTCACCGGCATCCCGGTCATCCCCACCCTGATGGGCTGGGGCACCATTCCCGACGACCACCCGCTGATGGCCGGCATGTGCGGGCTGCAGACCAGCCACCGCTACGGCAATGCCAGCCTGCTGGCGTCGGACTTCGTGCTGGGCATCGGCAACCGCTGGGCCAACCGGCACACCGGCTCGCCCGAGGTCTATTGCCGGGGCCGCCGCTTCGTCCACGTGGACATCGAGCCGACCCAGATCGGGCGGGTGTTCGCGCCCGACCTGGGCATCGCCTCGGATGCCAAGGCGGCCCTGCGGCTGTTCATCGAAGTGGCCCGCGAGCGCCTCGCGGCCGGCCGGCTGCGCCGCTGGAGCGAATGGGCCCGCGAATGCAGCGCGCGCAAGGGCGACCTGGCGAACCTGCGCAAGAGCCATTTCGACGAAGTGCCGATGAAGCCCCAGCGCGTGTACCAGTGCATGAACCGCGCCTTCGGCCGCGACGTGACCTACGTGTCCACCATCGGGCTGTCGCAGATCGCCGGCGCGCAGTTCCTGCACGTGTACGGGCCGCGGCAGTGGATCAACTGCGGCCAGGCCGGCCCGCTCGGCTGGACCATCCCGGCAGCCCTGGGGGTGCGCGCCGCCGACCCGCAGCGCCGGATCGTGGCGCTGTCGGGCGACTACGACTTCCAGTTCATGCTGGAGGAGCTGGCCGTGGGCGCGCAGTTCAGGCTGCCCTACCTGCACGTGGTCCTCAACAACAGCTACCTCGGGCTGATCCGGCAGGCGCAGCGCGGGTTCGCGATGGACTACTGCGTGCAGCTGGCCTTCGAGAACGTCAACAGCCCGGCCGCCGAGGCCGACGGCGCCTGCGGCGTCGACCACGTGAAGGTGGTCGAGGGGCTGGGCTGCAAGGCCATCCGGGTCCATGCGCCCGGCGAGTTCGCGGGCGCGGTGCGCCAGGCCGAGCGCTGGATGGAGCAGTACCGGGTGCCGGTGGTGATCGAGGTGATGCTCGAGCGCGTCACCAACATCGCGATGGGCACCGAGATCGACAACGTCGTCGAGTTCGAGCCCATGGCCGCAAGCCCCGCCGACGTGCCGACGGCCCTGGCGCTGCAGGACTGACAGGAGACACGAATGCCCCGCTTCGCCGCCAACCTCTCGATGCTGTTCACCGAGGTGCCCTTCCTCGACCGTTTCGAACGCGCCGCCCGGGCCGGCTTCGAAGCCGTCGAGTTCCTGTTCCCCTACGAGTACCCGGTCGAGGAGATCCGCAGCCGGCTCGCGGGGAACGGCCTCACCCTGGTGCTGCACAACCTGCCGGCCGGCGACTGGGCCGCCGGCGAACGGGGCATCGCCTGCAATCCGCGCCGGGTGGACGAATTCCGCGCCGGGGTGGAGCAGGCGGTCGGCTATGCGAGCCGGCTCGGCGTCCGGCAGTTGAACTGCCTGGCGGGCAGGGCGCCGGCCGGGACTTCCGGCGAGCTGCTGCAGCAGACCCTGGTGGACAACCTGCGCTACGCGGCGCGCCGGCTGGCCGCGCACGACCTGCGGCTGCTGATCGAGCCGATCAACACCTTCGACATCCCGGGCTTCTTCGTCTCGCACACCGGGCAGGCGCTGCGGCTGATCGACCGGGTGGAAGCGCCCAACCTGTTCCTGCAGTGCGACCTCTACCACGCCCAGCGCATGGAGGGCGAACTCGCGGCCACGCTGGAGCGGCACCTCCCGCGCATCGCGCACGTGCAGCTGGCCGACAACCCGGGCCGCCACGAACCGGGCACGGGCGAGATCCACTTCGACTTCCTGCTGCGCCACCTGGACCGGATCGGCTATGCCGGCTGGGTCGGCTGCGAATACCAGCCGGCGGCCGGCACGGAGGCCGGCCTGGACTGGCTGGAAGCGTTCCAGGAGGAAGGGAGTCCCGCATGAACACCGACGTGCAGCGCCTGGGCTTCATCGGCCTGGGCACCATGGGGACGCCGATGTGCGAGCGCCTGGTCGCCGCCGGCCACCGGCTCTTCGTGCAGACCCGCAGCAAGGTGCCGGCTTCGATCGCCGCCGCCGCGATGTGCTGCCCGACCGCGCGGGCGGTCGCCGAGCAGGCCGACGTCGTCTTCCTGATGGTGCCGGACACGCCGCACGTGGAGGACGTCCTGTTCGGCGAAACCGGCGTGGCGGCGGGCCTGGCCCGCGGCAAGGTCGTGGTCGACATGAGCTCGATCTCGCCGGTGGCCACCCAGGCTTTCGCCCGCCGCATCGAGGCACTGGGCGGCTGGTACCTGGACGCGCCGGTTTCCGGCGGCGAGGTCGGGGCGAAGAGCGGCACCCTGTCCATCATGGTCGGCGGACCGGAGCCGGTGTTCGAGCAGGTGCGCCCGCTCTTCGAGCTGATGGGAAGGAACATCAACCGGGTCGGCGGCAACGGCGACGGCCAGACCGCCAAGGTGGCCAACCAGATCGTCGTGGCCCTGAACATCCAGGCCGTGGCCGAAGCGCTGGTGTTTGCCGCCAGCGCCGGCGCCGATCCGGCGCGCGTGCGGCAGGCGCTGATGGGCGGCTTCGCGGCTTCGCGCGTGCTGGAGGTGCACGGCGAGCGGATGATCCGGCGCAGCTTCGAACCCGGGTTCCGGATCGGGTTGCACCAGAAGGACCTGGACCTGGCGCTGTCCAGCGCCCGGCAACTGGGCGTGCCGCTGCCGAACACGGCTGCGGTGCAGCAGCTGTTCAATGCCTGCGTGGCGATGGGCGGCACCGGATGGGACCATTCGGCGCTGGTGCGCGCACTCGAAAGCCTGGCCGGCATCGAGCCGGGGCCAGCGCAATAGCCCTGCGCGGGCGCTGCCTCGCGTCATTTGCCACACTGGCCTGCACGAGGAGGCCCCCATGCGAATGCTCGAGGTCCTGGGTCCTGCGCCGGCGCTGCAGGTCGATGAATGGCTGAACACGAAGTCGCCGCTGGCGCTCGAGCAGCTGAAGGGCAAGGTGGTGGTGCTGCACGCCTTCCAGATGCTCTGCCCGGCCTGCGTGCAGCTCGCCACGCCGCAGATGCAGAAGCTGCAGGACCTGTTCGGGGGCGACGAGGTCGCCGTGATCGGCCTGCACACCGTGTTCGAGCACCACGACGCGATGACGCCGGTGGCGCTCAAGGCCTTCGTGCACGAGAACCGGCTCACCTTCCCGATCGGCATCGACCGCCACGACGGCGATGCGGTCCCGCTGACGATGCGCGCCTACGGCTTCGGCGGCACGCCCAGCGTGGCGCTGATCGACCGGCAGGGGCGCCTGCGGTTCAACGAACTCGGGCACCAGCCCGACCTGGGACTGGGCGCGCTGATCGGCTCGCTGGTGGCCGAAGGGAAGTGAGCTTGGCAGCGCCCCAGGCTCCGGCCCGCGCAGCCCGCCTGGTGCGGGTGCGCGGCCTGGTGCAGGGCGTCGGCTACCGCTACGCCTGCGTGCAGCAGGCGCGCGCCCTGGGCCTCACCGGCTGGGTGCGCAACCGGCTGGACGGATCGGTGGAGGCGCTGCTGCAGGGCCCACCCGGACAGGTCGAACGCATGTGCCGATGGATGCACGCGGATGTCCCGGGCGCGCGGGTCGACGCGATCGAAGCCCGGGAGGTTCCGCCCGACGTCGACGCGCTCGACGGCTTCGACCAGCGATCGACCGTGTGAAGGCTCGCGGCCGGCCATCCTCGCCGGCCATCCGGCAGCGAGGGCGTCAGCTGCCGGCGCCCGCCGGTCTGGAGGACGGCAGGTGCAGCTGCATGCCGGTCAGCTTCCAGGTGGCGAAGCCGTAGCGGTCCAGGACCAGACCCGCGCTGTCGTCGCGCTGGCCGTCGACCGGATGGAACACCACCCGGTTGGCACCCAGGCGCTCCGCGCGCCACATGGGCGACCGACCCCGCGCCTTTGCCGTCGCCGGCGCCTCCGGCGACGCGCCGGCTGCGGGCGGGGGCGCCCCGGCCGGCCGGGGCCTGGCCAGGCCGGTGCGGATGCTGTACATCAGCACCGGGGGCTGCACCAGCGCCTCGACCACGCCGGCGATCATCATGCGGCCCACGGCGGCGCCGGCCGACGCCAGCGGGTGGCCTTCCGTTTCCCTCATGCTGCCGGCCATGGCGTCGCCGAGTTGTGCCTTGAGGCTGGCGCGAAGCCGCGCGTAGTCCACGTGTTCGTTGATCGTGCCGAGGTCCCCGGCTTCGGCCGCTGCGTGCAGCTTCCGGATCGCCAGGTAGGGCGAGAAGTACCAGTAGGCTGCGAGCGCAGTGGCCAACACCAGCGCACATGCAGCCGCAAGCCGGGCTCTACGGCGGAATGCCATCGCGATGCCTCCGGGCAGGAATGCCCGGGCACTGTAGCGACGGCCAGGCTCAAGCGAAGTAACCAGTTGAGGCCGCGGGCCCGGGGGATGCGCCGGTGCTCCCGACCCAGCCGGGCCGGCGGTCCGCCACCGTGAACGGGGACTGCGCTCAGGGCCGCATGTGTCCCAGCCGCGCCGACACCTCTTCGGCGCAGCGCTTCAATGCGGTGGCGACGGCGCCATCCCAGTCGCCGTCGAAGCTCGCCGAGGGGCCCATGGCGGTGATGCCCAATACCAGGTTGCCGGCCGAATCGAACACGGGCGCGCAGAACGCATCGATGCCGGCGATCGGCTGCCCCAGCGTGCGCGACAGGCCGTGGCGGCGGGTTTCCTCCACCAGCGCCTCGTACTGGCTGCGCGACTGCGGCTCGGCATTGCGGCCCTGCAGCGTCAGGTCGTGCTCGCGCGCGAAGGCGATCACCTTCGGCGGCATGTAGGCGGCGAACAGCCGGCCGGTGGCCGTGTTGCTGAGCGCCATCACGGAGCCGGCGCGCAGGTTCACGTGCATGGGCTGCACCGGCTCGTCCAGCCGCACGATGGTGGGCCCGAAGGTGCCCCAGACCCGCCCCCGGACGCCCGTCCGCTTTCCCATGACGCCGGACATCGCCACGCGCACGATCTACCAGGGCATCGTGCCCTTCGTGGTGCTGCAGGTGATCGGGCTGCTGCTGACGATCCTGTTCCCGCAGCCGGTGCTCTGGCTGCCCGGGGTGCTGCTCGGCACCTGAGGGCGCGGCCCCGGCCCGGCCGCGCCGGGGCGGGGCCGCGCTATTGCAGCTTCAGTTCACCGTCGAAGCTGACGCGCAGGTCCAGCGCGGGCACCTCCAGCGTCATGGTGGCCGGCAGGGCCTCGCTGCCGGCCACCTTCCCCTGCTCGATCGCGCGGGCC
>NZ_JAKFCM010000040.1:0-3389 GCF_036676645.1 Ramlibacter sp. | reverse complement strand
CATGCTTTCGCAGACCACGTCGACGCCGCAGATGTGCAGGCCCACCATCTTCGCGGCGGCCACGGCACGTGCCGCCACGGCGGGGTGCACGTCGTCCGTCACGTCGGTGGCGGTGCCGCCGGTGCTCAGGTTGGCATTGTTGCGCAGGATGACGCGGCGTCCTTTGGCGGGAATCGATTCGGGCGTGAGATCCTGCGCCTCGAGCCGGCCCACGGCGATGTCGTCAAAGCGGATTTTGGTGAGCGAGGTGGCATGGCCCTCGCCGCGCCGCGGGTCCTGGTTGACGATGTCGACCAGTTCGCGCACGGTGTGCAGGCCGTCGCCCACCACCTGCGGCGGATCGCGCCGCGAGGCGGCGACCAGCTTGTCGCCCACCACCAGCAGGCGGAAGTCACTGCCCGGCAAAAACTTTTCGACCATGACCTCGCCATACTCGGCCGCGGCGAGGTAGGCGGCTTCAAGCTGTTCACGGCTGCTGATGTTGACGCTGACGCCCTTGCCCTGGTTGCCGTCCTGCGGTTTGACGGCGACCGGCAGGCCAATCTGTTGGGCCACGGTCCAGGCGTCTGCCGCGTCAGTGACCGGCCGGCCCAGCGGCACCGGCACGCCGGCCGCACGCAGCAGCTTTTTGGTGAGGTCCTTGTCCTGGGCAATCGATTCGGCCACCGCGCTGGTGGCGTCGATTTCGGCCGCCTGGATGCGGCGCTGTTTGGAGCCCCAGCCGAACTGCACCATGCTGCCCTTGGTCAGGCGCCGGTAGGGAATGCCGCGCGCCACGGCCGCATCGACAATGGCGCCGGTGCTGGGCCCCAGGCGCTCGTCTTCATCGAGGTCGCGCAGTTGCGCAATGGCCGCGTCCAGGTCAAACGTGGTGTCGCGCAGGGCCGCGTGAATCAGGGCCTGCGCCAGTTCCATCGCCAGCCGGCCCACCGCCTCTTCGCTGTACTCGACAACCACCTGGTAGGTGCCGGCTTCCACGGTGACGGCCGTCTGGCTGAAAGTGACAGGGCAGCCGGCTGCCGCCTGCAATGCCAGCGCAGAAGCTTCCAGCACATGCGCCAGCGAGACGGGGCCGCCATGGTCGGTCTGGCGCAGCTCGCCCATGCCGGGAAACAGCGAGCGCACGCGCGGCTCCAGGCCGGGGAGGCTGTCGATGGACCGTTCGGCCGCCGTGCAGGCGACGATGGCTTCCAGCGCTGTGTGGCGGCTCCAGAGGTTGGGCCCGCGCAGGGCCCGGATGCGGGACACTTCCATTATTCTGCACTCCCGGCAGTTTTAGGGGTGGTTTCAAAGGCTTCCAGTCCGGCGCCGATCAGATTGAGCGGTATGCCCAATGCCCAGGCGGCACCGACGGCAGCCAGCAGCGTGCTGTCGCACAGGTCGCGCCGCGCGCGCCAGGCCGAGAGCTTGCCCAGGCCGGGCAGAAAAGCTTCGGTGGTGCCGGTGGCCAGCACGATCTGGTCCTGTCGGATATACAGGGCACGGCCGCCTTGGGCGCCATGCCTGGCAATGGCGGCCGCCTTGGGGTCGGTGCTGTAGAAGATGACTTCGCCGTCGCACAGGTCATGCATGTCGACGACGCGCTCATGGGCGGCATTGAGCACCGCCGCGCCACCGGGCAGCACCACGTCGACCTGCGAGCGCATGACGCGGAACATCTGCTCGTCTTCGGTGATGTCGAATTCAGCCAGGCCGGTGGCGCCGCCGAGGTCGGTGACCACGCCCACCTGGCAGCGGTCGTAGGCCAGGCCGCTGCGCAAGATGGTCTCGGCGCCGTTTTCAAACACGGCGGCCTGCACCGTGCGGTTGATCAGCAGGCGCTGGCCGGCTTCCCAGTGCGCGCTGTCGGAGGCATCGACGCAGCGCTGGTCCAGGAACAGGCCGTCGCGGCAGGCCAGGCCGGTGTAGCGGCCTGACAGGTGCAGCAGCCAGGCCACCAGGCGGGCCACGCGCTGGGTGCCTTCGGAGCCGGCAATGCCGACGATGGGAATGCGGCCGCAGGGGCTGTTGTTCAGGCCGTCCGGCTGGGCGTGGTCGGGCGAGTCGGGAAACAGGTGGTCGCAAATCGCGCGGCCCACCGGCCGCGGCGAACCCTCGGCGGGCTTGAGGTGCATCAGCAGCCCGGGCCCGGCATTGACTTCAACGATGGCGCCGCCCTGCGCGTGCAGCGGGCGCGAGATGTCCTGCGCCACCACATCGACGCCGGCAATGTCCAGGCCGACGACACGCGCGGCGAGCGACACGATGTGGTCGACCTCGGGGTGGACCTCGTCGGTGCAGTCGATGGCGACATTGCCGTTGCGCTGGATCAGCACCTGCCGGCCGGCCGCCGGAACGGCGTGCGGCGTCAGGCCCTGGCGCTGCAGGTCCAGCACAATGGCTTCGTCCTTGTCGGTTTCGATACGGCTGAGGGGAAAGTCTTCTTCCAGGCCGCGCCGCGGGTCGGTGTTGAGCTGGGCGTCCACCAGCTCCATCACGGTCGAGTGGCCGTCGCCGGTGACGGTGGCGGTTTCACCGCGCGCGGCTGCCACCACGCGGCCCCCGACCACCAGCAGGCGGTGTTCATGGCCGCGTATGAAGCGCTCCACCATCACCTCGCTGCCATGCGGCTCGGCCACGCGGAAAGCCGCTTCCACTTCTTCCCGGGTGTTGAGGTCCAGGGACACGCCGCGGCCATGGTTGCCGTCGGAGGGCTTGATGACCACCGGCAGGCCGATGTCTTGCGCAGCTTCCCAGGCCTGCTCCACGGTGCTGACGATTTCGCCTTCCGGCACGGGCACGCCGCAGGTGGCGAGCAGGCTTTTGGTCAGGTCCTTGTCGTGGGCAATGCCTTCGGCGATGGCGCTGGTGAGGTCGGTCTCGGCGGTCCAGATGCGGCGCTGGCTGGCGCCGTAGCCGAGCTGGACCAGGTTGCCGTCGTTCAGGCGGATGTGCGGAATGCGGCGGTCGGTGGCGGCCCCCACGATGGACGCGGTGCTGGGGCCAAGGTAGCAGTCATCGACCTTGGCGCGGATTTTCTCCACCGCAAGCTGCACGTCGGCCGGGCCGAAAGCTTCATTGTTGATGGCGGCCATCAGCAGCCGGTGGCCTTCGGCCAGCGCCGTGCGGGCCACCTGTTCGTCGCGCGCCCGGAACACCATGCGGTACACGCCGCGTTTCGATGTGCTGCGCGTCTGGCCAAAGCCGGTCGGCATGTCGGCCAGGTTCAGCAGCTCAATGACTACATGCTCCAGCACATGGCCGGCCCAGGTGCCTTCGCGCAGGCGCTGGATAAAGCCGCCGCGCTCGCCGACGCCGCAGTGGTGTTCGAGCAGGGCGGGCAGCAGGGCGACCAGCCGGTCGTTGAAGCCGGGCAGCAGGTGGGAGGGGCAGTCTTCCAGGCCGCCCAG
>NZ_JAKFCM010000039.1:0-2190 GCF_036676645.1 Ramlibacter sp. | reverse complement strand
TCTCCCCATTCTTCAGGGGCAGACGGCTTCGACGTTGTTGCCGTCGGGGTCGATCAGGAAGGCCGCGTAGTAGGTCGGGCTGTAGTCGGGGCGTGGGCCGGGGCCGCCGTTGTCCTTGGCGCCCGCCTTCAGGCCCGCTTGGTAGAAGGCGTCCACCGCCTGGTGGTCGGGGGCGCGGAATGCGATGTGCATGCCCGGGCCCTGCACGCCCTGGGCGCCCCGAGCCGCGTAGAGCCACAGCGCGGGCGCGCCCTTCGGGCCCAAGCCGGCGTAGGTGTCGTCGTGGGAACCCAGCTCGTGGCCGAGTGGGGCGAGCGCGGCTTCGTAGAAGCGGATGCTCGCGGCGAGGTCTTGGACGTTCAGTCCGATGTGGTCAACCATGGTGATGACTTCCTGTTCAATGGGTGGATCAGGCGGTCATCGTCGATCAGAGCGGCCACGCGGTCTTGGAGAATCTTGCGGTCCTTCTTCAGGCCGTTTCGGGCGGCCTGGCGAAAGCCGCGCGGCGACACGCCGGCCGCGCGGTGGAAGCTGCGCACGAAGTTGCTGAGGTCGGCAAAACCCACCTCCAGGGCCACGTCGGTCACAGGGCTGTCGCCGTCGGCCAGCAGCTGCGCCGCGTGGCGCAGCCGCGAACGCACCAGGTACTGGTGCGGTGTGACGCCGAGCACGCGCGAGAACAGCCGCAGGAAATGAAACGGGCTCAAGGCCACTTCGCCGGCCGCCCTGTCCAGGTCGATGTCCTGGTGCGAATGGGCGGCGATCCACATCGCGGCTTCCACGGCGCGGCGCCGGTCGCGCCCGGTGGTCGGCTGCGGCGAGCGGGTGCGGCCCGCCACGACGTCCACGAAGCGCGACGCGAACCACAGGCCCACTTCGTCCAGACCGGCATCGCTGCGGCCGCTGGCCACCGCCTGCGCGAGCTCACCCAGCACCATGAGTTCGGGCAGCGGCGGCAGGCCGCCGGTGCGCCAGGTGGCCTGGTCGCCGCCGACCAGATCGACGAAGCCGGGTGAGAGGTGAAAGGCCAGGCATTCGTCGCCGCAGACGTGGTGGTCGTGCGTGCACATGAACTCGTCGCCCGGGTGGCCCACCAGCACCGAGCCGACCACCAGCTCGTACGATGCGCCACGCACCCGGTAGCCGAAGCTGCCCTTGCGCACGTAGGAGACCGAGTGGCCGGTGTGCAGCTCGGTGAAGGGTTGCTCGGCGGGGCTGGCGCTGCAGCGGTAGTCCACCACCCGGATGGCGCCCGACAGCAGCTCGGTGGCGGTGATCACGTACCGTCTCCGTCGAACAGGCCGGGCTCGCCGCCGATCTGCGCGCCTTCGATCTGCAGCATGCGCAGCTTGGTGGCCACGCCGCCGCGGGCCGAGAAGCCGCCCGAGCGGCTGCCCGCCGCGAGCACCCGGTGGCAGGGCACGACCGGAGCGAACGGGTTGTGGCCCAGGGCCTGCCCCACGGCGCGAGCCAGGCCGGCGTCGCCCAGGGCCTGGGCCATGTCGCCGTAGGTGCGGGTCTGGCCGGGGGGTATGGCACGGGCCATCGCATAGACCTCGCGCTGGAACGGGGTGAGGCGTGCCATGTCGAGCGGTACTTCGCGCAGGTCCCTCGCCTCGCCCATCAACAGCGCCTGGATGCCTTCGATGGCGGCCTGCACGGTCGCCGGCGGCGGGCTCAGTTCGGGCAGCGGCGGCAAGCCTTTCAATAACCGCACGCGGGTGCGGGCCGCGTCGGCCTCGGGCAACTGCACAGCGACCACGCCACCCGGCCCCCAGGCGATGCCGCAGACACCGATGGGGGTGTCGAACAGGGTGTGGCCACCGCCATCCATGGCCGTCTCGGTCTGTCTCACACGGCGCGCAGCGCGGCGCGCAAACCCACACCGATCTCGCGCCGCTCAAGGAACGGGTCGGCCGGGTTGGTCTGGTTAACGATGCCCTCCATGCGCGCGCGCACGTTGCCCAGCGCCTTGGGGTGGCTGAAGATGTAAAACTGGTCGGCGGCGATGGCGTCGAACACCTTCTGCGCCACCTCGGCCGCCGTGACCTTGCCCGAGCTCACGGCCTTGTCGCTCATGGCCTGGCCGATCAACTGGCTCTGCGTGGCTTTTTCGTCGGCCAGCTCGGCGGGTTTGTTGCGGTGGCTCTGGCTGATGCCGGTGGGCACGAAGTACGGGCACAACACGCT
>NZ_JAKFCM010000038.1:0-1637 GCF_036676645.1 Ramlibacter sp. | reverse complement strand
CACCAGGGGCAGGCCGTGCGCGTTGCACAGCTGCATGAAACGCGCGGCCTTGTCGGCCGCGTCGGCGTCGATGGCGCCGCCCAGGTGCAGCGGGTTGTTGGCCATCAGGCCCACGGGCCGGCCCTCGATGCGCGCCAGCGCGGTGTGGATGCCGATACCGAAGCCCGTGCGCAGCATCAGCAGGCTGCCCTGGTCCACCAGCCCGTCCATCGCCGCGCGGGTGTCGTACACCCGCAGACGGTTCTCGGGTACCACGTCGCGCAGCCCCTGTGGGTCGGGCGCGATCCAGTCCGGCAGGCGGCCCTGGAAAAACGACAGGTAGTGGCGCGCGGCGGCCACGGCCTGTGGCTCGTCGTCCACCAGCACGTCGATCACGCCGTTGGCGTGCTGCACGGCGGAAGGGCCGATGTCTTCGGGCCGGAACACGCCGAGTCCACCACCCTCCACCATCGCCGGGCCGCCCATGCCGATGTTGCTCTGTCGGGTGGCGATGATCACGTCGCTGCAACCCAGCAGGGCCGCATTGCCGGCAAAACAGCGGCCCGCCGCGATGCCCACCACCGGCACCTGCCCCGACAAACGTGCGAAGGCGGCGAAGCTGCCCACGTGCAGACCGGCCACGATGGGCATGTCGGTGTCGCCCGGGCGCCCACCGCCGCCCTCGGCGAACAGCACCACCGGCAGTTGCTGGGCCAGCGCGATGCCCAGCAGGCGGTCGGTCTTGGCGTGGTTGCGCATGCCTTGCGTGCCCGCCAGCACGGTGGCGTCGTAGGCCATGACCACGGTGCGCGCGCGCTCGGCGCCGAAGATGAGGCCGTTGACCGAGCCGATGCCGGTCACCATGCCGTCGGCCGGCGTGTTCGCGATCAGGTCTTCTTCCGAACGGCGGCTGCGCTGCGCGGCCACCGCGAGCGCGCCGTATTCGAGAAAGCTGCCGTCGTCGCACAGGTCGGCGATGTTCTCGCGCGCCGTGCGCAGGCCCAGGGCATGGCGCCTGGCCACGGCCTCGGGGCGGGCACCGTCCAGCGTGTGTGCCAGCCGCTGCTGGAGCCGCCGCAGATCGTCGCGCGGACCGGGTGGCTGCGTGGGTGCGGCCGGCGCCGCGGCCCCGCTGCCGGCGCCCGCCCCTGCGTCCTGCGGCGCTGCCAACGGGTCCAGGCGCAACAGCGCCGCCCCGACATCCACCGTCTCCCCTTCGGCGAAAAAACGTTCGCTCACGCGCCCGGCGCGGTCGGCGCGCAGCTCGTGTTCCATCTTCATGGCTTCCAGAACCAGCAGCAGGTCCCCGGCCCGCACCGCGTCGCCCGGGGCAACGAGCCATTGCACGATCTGGGCCTGCAGAGGGGAGCGCACGGTGTTCATGCGGCCATTCTGGCGGCCGAGCCGTTTTCACGCACCCGGCACCGGTCGTACGGGCGACAGCGGTTCCAGCCCCCTCAGTGCGCCGGCCCGGCGAACAGCGCCACGTTGCCCCCTGCCGCCGTGGTGTTGATGGTCAGGGTCTGCTCGGCGCAGAAGCGCAGCAGGTAGTTCGGTCCACCCGCCTTCGGGCCGGTGCCGGACAGGCCCTCGCCGCCGAAGGGCTGCACGCCCACCACGGCGCCGATCATGTTGCGGTTCACGTAGACGTTGCCCAC
>NZ_JAKFCM010000037.1:0-2385 GCF_036676645.1 Ramlibacter sp. | reverse complement strand
CTGGCGATGCCGGCCGAGCCCATCGTCATCGGCCAGTCGCTGCCGCTCACCGGCAGTGGCTTTCCGGTGGCCAACCGGGTGCTGGCCGGTGCCAAGGCCTATGTGCAACGGTTCAACGCCAGCGGCGGCCTGCAGGGCCGGCCGCTGGAGCTGGTGACGCTGGACGACGGGGGCGACCCCGAGCGCCACGCGGCGAACCTGCGCACCCTGGCCAGCCAGCACCGCGCGGTGGCCGTGCTCAACTGCCTGGGCGAAAGCGCCTGCCGGGCCGCCGCCGAGGCCACGCGCGAGCTGCGCCTGCCACTGATCGGCCCGATGTCGGGCGCGCTCGCGCTGCGCTCGCCCACGCTTCCGCAGGTGTTCAGCCTGCGCCCGGACGACGCGCGCGAAGCGGCTGCGCTGGCGCGCCAGTTGCAGTCCATCGGCATCACACGCGCCCTGCTGCTGAGCGACGGCGCGGAACCGGCGCGCGGCGAAGCGCTGGCCCAGGCCCTGGAAACATCGGGCATCCGGCTGCAACGCGCCACGGTCGATGCCACCAAGGACGCGATCGGAGGCGCCTTGCAGCGCATGACACCCGGCGCGCAGCAGGCGCTGGTCATCCACCTCGGGCTGGACGGCCAGGACGCGCTGGGCCGGCTGGACGCCAGCCTCTTCGCGGGGGTGCCCGGCACCATCGCCACGCTGTCGTCGGGCGGCTTGACCCACATGACGCGGCTGTTTCCCGGCCGCGTGGTCGGCTACACCAGCGTGGTGCCCAACCCGGAAACGCCCCGCCTGCCGGTGGTGCGCGAATTCCTGCGCGACGCCGACACCTTCATCGGCCCCGAGGCCATCACCTTCGAAGGACTGGAGGCCTACCTCAACCTGCGCCTGTGCGCCGAAGCCTTGCGCCGGGCCGGCCCGTCGGCCGACGGCGCCCGGCTCGCGCAAAGCCTGGAGGCCCTGGGCGCGCTCGACATGGGCGGCTTTCGCCTGCGCTTCGGCCCCGGCCAGCACCATGGCTCGGAGTTCGTCGAGGTCGGCCTGCGCGCACGCGACGGCCGCCTGCTGCGCTGACCGCCCCCCCTTTTCACACCCCCCAACCCCTTTTCCCATTCCCCCAACAGGAGACCCCATGACCGTCACCACCACCCTCCCCCGCGCGCCCATGGACCCGGGCCTCGCCGGCTTTCTGGCCCAGGCCTCGGCGCAGGGCAACCCGCCACTGGAAGCGCTGCCGCCCGCGGTCGGGCGCCAGATCTACCGCGACCTGGCCGCCGGCCTGGGCCTGCCGCCACCCGTGGTCGCCACGGAAGACCGCAGCATCGCGGGCCCCGGCGGGCCGCTCAAGCTGCGCATCTACCACCCCGATGCGGCCGGGCCGCTGCCCGCGCTGTTCTATGTGCACGGCGGCGGCTACGTGATCGGCGACCTGGAAACCCACGACGCGGTGTGCCGCACCCTGTGCCACAGCGTGGGCGCCGTGGTGGTGGCGGTGGACTACCGGCTCGCGCCGGAGCACCCGTTTCCCGCCGCCGTGGACGACGTGGTCTGCGTGCTGCGGTGGCTGGCAGCGCACGCCAAAGAACTGCGCGCCGACCCGTCGCGCATCGCCCTGGCAGGTGACAGCGCGGGGGCCCAGCTGGCCGCCACGGCCTGCCTGCGCACGGCCGGCACGATCGCGCCGCGCGCCCTGGGCCTGATCTATCCGGTGGCGCAACACCACAGCGAACCCAGCGCCTCGATGGCCGAGAACGGCGAGGGCAAGTTCCTCACCCACGGTGTCATGCAATGGTTCATCAACAGCTACCTGGACGGCCGCAGCGAACTCAAGCGGCACCCGGACTTCGCTCTGCTGAGCGCGCCCGCACTGGCCACGCTGCCGCCGAGCTGGGTCGCCACCATGGGCCACGACCCGTTGCGCGACGAGGGCCACGCGCTGGCGCAGCGCATCGAACAAGCGGGCGTCGCCACCGAGCACCGCCATTACCCCGGCGCCATCCACGCCTGCATCCACTTCACGGCCGTCTCACCGGTGGGCGGGCAGGTGGTGGCCGACCTGGCCGACTGGCTGCGCGCGCGGCTGGCGTGACGCACTGCGCCTGGGGTTGGGGGTATCCCGACCTTTATTCGACGGGTGCCACAAGGCCGTGGCGGGGTGCAAACCGGAAGGCGGCGACCGTCTGCACCAGGTCGCCGGCCTGGCTCTTGAGGCTGCTCGCGGCGGACGCGATCTGTTCCACCATGGCCGCGTTCTGCTGGGTGTTCTGGTCCATCTGCGTCACGGCGTCGCTGACCTGACCCACCGCGCTGCTCTGCTCGGTGCTGGCCGCGCTGATCTCGGCCACGATGTCGGTCACGTGGCGGATGCTCTGCACCACGTCCTGCATGGTGCTGCGTGCG
>NZ_JAKFCM010000036.1:0-29409 GCF_036676645.1 Ramlibacter sp. | reverse complement strand
TGAAAATGCGATCTCCCAGGGAGTTCAGGCGGCATCGAGCCGCACAAGCGCGCCAGGTTCACCCAGAGGAGCCGGCGCTACGTTGCGAATAGAACGTGTCCGGGAATACGGGGGCAAGACCAGCTCAAGCATGAGCTCGCTCCCACCGTCGTAGAGGCGAACAATCGACTCCGCGGCCTGTTCGATCGATGCCAGAACGCTCATCACCCCACGCGGCATGGCTACGTCCACATTGAGCAAGCCAACAAGGGCTGCCTTGTCGGTGGGGCTCAGTTCGAGCGTGGTATCCGTCTTCAGGTGGGTGGCGACATGCAGGTCAACCAGTGCTCGGTAGGGTTCGATGAGATCGTCCGCGAGGTTGAAGGCATTCTGCTCACTGCTGTGAAAGATTCCGATCGTCGGCAGCAAGCCATGGGCAACCAGAGCCCGGGCGCAGGCGCCCCGCATGACGGCGTAACCGTAGTCCAGCGCCGCATTGGTCCATCCTTCCTTGGACCTGCTGAAACTTCGGCCCATGATCTGCGGGAAGTAGTACGCACTGGCCTGTGCTTCCATGTTTCCGTTGTCACCCGATCGCACTCGCCGGGCATACGAGGTGAGCCGGTCCGCATCGCCGGCTCCCAGCGTTTTCATACAGAACGCCTGGTTCAGGATCTTCGCCTGCACGATAGCCGCCCACGCGCGCTTGCTCGTCGGCTTGTCGATTTCCAGTTGCAGCCTGAGCATGCGCGTGGCGCGGCTGTGGCTCTGGAAGGCTAGGAAAACGCCATTCGGCTGATGGTTGTCCCCTGTGGAAAACAGTCCGATGCCGTAGTCCGCGCAGGCCGAGAGGACCGGGTGGGTGATGGTGATCTCGCGGTTGTTCAGCACGATGACCGCAATGTCCTCGAATGGCACGCGGGCAGACTTCTCCTGTTCGACGACGAGTGCGAAATGCTCGCGCTTGAGCCGGGCGGGCTGGCTAATGACGACGCTACGCCAGACCACGACGTTTCTCGGGAGGAGCCGGGAACATGTTGCCAAGGACATCCACGTGGAATTTTTCCAGGCTTTGAGCGACCTTCACGCCGATTCCCGAGATCGCGCCATCCTTACCGAAGTTTTGATTCCGATCGTGTGCCCAGAGGTTGAGGGCTCCCGTGCCGCGATGGCAACTGGCGTAATAGCCAAGAATTGGCGCCTTACCCTTCTGCGTGATACGAACCAGGTCGTTTGGATGCAGCGAAAACAGGAACTCAAACGAGTCATCAATGGAGGTCCAATCCGATTCGTCCTTGTATGCCACGATAGCCCGCTGAGGAAGCCCCTTCACCCGATGATGCACATAGACCGGTACGAGGTGAAACCGTCCGGCCCGCCTGAAAACATCGACCCGCAGCATGGAGTCGTTTTTGGCGATGCCACCACGCACGGGGATCCCACTCATCTTTTCGGTCACCAGCTGGACCGATCTCACGATGGGGCCGGTGGGTTGGCCCGTCTTGTCCGGCTTGCGCAGCGGGTTGTCTGTCGTGAAGGCCTTGTCCGCTTTGCCGCCGTACGCCTCCAACCGCACGCGTATGGCCTCGTAAAGCCTGGCATTGCGATGCGGATCGGCAAGACGTTCAAGATCCTTGATGGTCAGGCTGGTCAGCGGCACCTTTTGCGCCACGCTGCCGTTCTTGCGAAGAGCTGGGGGCTGTGAGTAGATGGTCTCCTTGTGGGCAGCGCCGCCGTTGCGGCGTTGAGGCGCCCTCGAAACGAACAGTGGCTTGACGCTGGCGAGTGCCGTTGCCGGGTAGGTGCCAAATCGCCCCAGCTGCTCACGCATCTCGGCCGAGTCGTCGCACTTGACCCTGAGCTCGAGTTCCTTTCTGAAGTGCGGCCAAGGTTCGGGGAATCGCAATGAACCTTCGGCATCGGCCCGTCTGTCGAGGATTTCACCTGTCTCCGGATCCGGAAAGCCGGCGCGCAGGAAGCCCAGTTCCTTGCGTCGCGAGTAGTCCGCCAACCTCTGGACCATGCCGTGGCTGCACGCAGCCACAACCGTCGCATCCAGGGCGTGGTGACGGTCGCTCTCGGCCCGAATCTTCAGCAGACCCCATCGTGCCCGCAGGAACGCCGTCAGCTGGCCATTGACCACCACGCAGCGCCTGGATTCGCTGTCCTCGGCCAATTGCAGATGCTGTTCCAGGTAGTTCTTGAAAAACCTGCAGATATGTCTGGTGTCATTCAGGTGCCGGTCCCGGAACCCGGCTGCGTCCTCCTTGCCGAAGTTCTTGCGCAGCAGGCGCCCGCGCTTGGCCTGGCGGTAGTTCTTGTTGCCATTGACCCAGCCTGCAAATTGGCGCCACCGCTCGCTTTCTTCGTTACCGCCAAGGTACTCGAAGGGCGTGCGATTGCCCTTGTCCTGATTGACTGCGGTGAGCACCAGCACTTTGTTGTTGCGGCTGTCGTCGTAGCTGCGGGAGTAGGGCAGTACGTGATCGACCTGCGCGTAGCTGAGGTCATTGACGACCCGGTCCAAGTCCAGTTCGTTCAATGAATACGCACACTTGCCCTCCTGTTCGCGGTACAGCAGGTACTTCTCGAACTCAACGCCAGATGGTCGGCGGCCGAAAAGTTCGGAGAAATGGTCGCGAGCCTTGTCGTTCCGGTCGCGGTACTCTTTCTGCAGTTTTTCGATGTCGCGCCTTTCATCCAGCGGGCGAGACAGGTCGCGAGCCATCTCGATGTGAACGGCCGCCGGGGAGCCATACACCCTAATCAAGGCGTTGACCACTTTGCGGGCCTGATTCAACGACCGGAGCACGACCGGATTTCGTGGCAGGTCCAGTTCCGGCCGCAGCTTCATCCCCTTGTTCTCTGTCCGTCCGTCATAAAAAGGAGGGAGGTACTTCTGTGCAACTGCTCGCATGGCTCGCAGGTCACTGTGATGCCCGTATTCGGGAATGCGCGAAATTGCCTCGTCATAGCGCAGGCCGCGCTCCATGAATGGCACGATCCGCCTGAGTGCTTTCAGCGAGAGCGCGTGAAACCCGTCGAAGCGAATCGTGAGCAGGGTGTCGACTATGAGCTCGTCGCCGGGCAAACCGAGTTCGCACAGGCGCGTGCGGATCTCCTGATCATCCTTGTAGATGCTCAGAATCTCCGCGATGCTGTCGAGAAGCTCCGGACGCCCATCGATGGCGGATACCGACATTTGCTGCCACGCGGGCTCGAGCCCCGCCTTCTTCAATCGGAGCCGCAGGCTGTGCCAGCCCTGGAGGCGGACGAGAACCTGGTCCTCGGGGTCGCGCGCCTTCTCCTCCTCTGCCTGCCTCCGACTCGGATAGGGCAGCCGCTCGAAGCGAAAACCTTCAGGCAGCAATCCGCCCTTGACCAGCGCAGTTCGCAGGTGCTTGTAGGTGAATTTCTCGCCGGCCTTGTAGGGAAGGAGTAAGGCGCAAGTACGCTCCGCTTCGTTCAGCGGCCGGACCAAGCCGTCCACATTGACGCGCAGATTGTTCAGGCGCGTCAACCAGACATGGCGCTCCGCGGTGAAACTGGCCTTGGGCGCGCGGAACTCGGTGGGCTCGAAGGTGCAGCGCCCCAACATGGACAACACGGATCGCAGCGGCCTCTGCTCCCAGAACAGGCCTCCGGGCTGTTCCCCCTGACCCCCGATGGCCTTCTCGAGGTTGGCCGACGCAAATGGGTTTCCCAGCGTCCGCTGCGCCGCGAACAGAGTCGCCAGTTCGTCTGCGAGAAGGGACCTGGAGAGCGCTTTGCCATAGTCGCCTTGCTTGTTACGCTGGGCGTCGGGGAATTCCGCCAGTACCATTTCAGCGGCCGTGCGATACCCCTTCTGTTCCATCAGCGACTTGCTACGCGCCAGACCTGCCTTGACGCGGCCGGCCTCACCGCTGTCCTGTTCATCGGCCTTGCGTTCTTCGGCTTTGCTGACCCAGTGAAAGCCACGGTGCTTGCAAAGGTGATACAGCACGCGGGCCCACTCCGTCGGAGCAAGTAATCGCTCGAGTCCGTCCACTCTCAGGCGCCACACGGAGTCCTTGAATCCTGGCTGCTGATCGAAGAAGTCCGCCTGCTCGATCAGGCCGTTGCGCTTGAGAAGCCGTGCGAGCTTCTTGAGCCGCCATGACCGGCGCCAGAGTCTGCGACGGAGAAGGCGTGCATTGCGACGGGCGAGGTTCAAAGACTCGCCCTTGTCAGCTGTTTCAGCCTTGTCGAACACCCGTACACCAAGGGAGACGATGCGGTCGGGCGCCAGTACCGACCACCCCACCGATGCGATCCCGATATCCAGCCCGAGTGTGAGCTGCCTCTCGCCCGCCTTGTCGAACATCTCCTCGCCCCCTAGAATCTCACCCGTTTGTAGCTATCCGGGGTGAGAGCCGTTGCTGCAATAAGAATCTCGCAAGAGATTCGAACCCGAAAGCCCGCCAGGCAACTGGCGGGCTTTCACCTTTCTAGAGCTACGACCTTCCGGATGTCAACTTTCCGGGGCATCTTGGCGATCTGCGGGCTCTTTGTTCGTCAGCCCGATTCAGCGTTGCAATACATTTTTATTACTTGATGCGGCTTTTCTGACCCGTTCCGTTGGGACTTCGGTCTCAAGTCTTGCCGAAGCACCAGACTCGCCAGCAATAGAGGCCGGCGAGCATTGCAACCACGCCGCGCGTGATCCACTCGATCGTGTCCTTGGCCTGCTCGTAGCGGGACTCCAGCGCGAAGCCGATCGACAGCAGCAGCGTGCTCCAGGCCAGGGTGCCGACCGCGGACCAGAGCAGGAATCGCAGCAGCGGCATCTGGCCGACGCCGGCCGGCATCGAGATGACGCTGCGCACCGCGGGCACCAGCCGGCCGAAGGCGACCGAGGACGGCCCGTGCCGCCGGAACCACTGCTGCGCGCGGTCGATGTCCGGCGGCGCCAGCGTCAGCCAGCGTCCGTGCCGGCGCGCGAACTGCTGCAGCCCGCCCTGGCCGAGCTTGCGGCCGGCGAAGTACCAGGGCAGCGCGCCCAGCAGGGACCCCGTGGCAGCGGACAGCAGCACGCCGAGCGGATGCAGCTGGCCGGTGGCGGCCACGTAGCCGGCAAACGGCAGCACCAGCTCGGAGGGGATCGGCGGGAACACGTTCTCCAGCAGCATCAGCATCGCGATGCCGAGATAGCCGCTGCGCTGGATGACGTCGATGATCCAGTCGCTCATGGAAAGGCAGGGCCGCGGCTGGCCGGCGGCGCGGCGCGAAAGGCACGGCGCAGGGCCGGCACGGGATGCGACGGGGCGTCACCCCGCGCGGGGCCGCTCACGACGAAGGGCCGCCGACCGCGGCCCTTCGCCGGATGGATGCGCGCGAGCCTACTTGCGCTGCTCGCGTTGCGGATCCTGGGGCTGCGGCTGTTGCTGCTGTTGTTGTTGCGAGTTGCCCGGCTGCCGGTGCTGCTGTTCCTGCTGCCGCTGCTTCTCCTGCTGCTGCTGTTGATCCTGTTGCTGTTGCGGGTTCCGTTGATGCTGCTGGTTCTGTTCCTGGTTCATGTCGACTCCTGAAGGTCAGTTGCAGTCCCGTATGGGCCAACCCGCACTCTAGGTTCGCGGGGCTTTGCCGCAGGTAGGGGAATGCTGACCGTCAGGTAGGACCCGGTGCTGACCGATGGGGCCGCGCCCGGGTCGGTGCGGACGTGCAAGGGCCTACTGCACCGCCTTGCGCAGGGCCTGGTCGATGTCCCAGAGGATGTCCTCGACATCCTCGATCCCCACTGACAGCCGGATCATGTCGGCGCTGACGCCCGCCCGCTCCAGCTCGGCTTCGTCCAGCTGCCGGTGCGTGGTCGAGGCCGGGTGGATCACCAGCGTCTTGGCGTCGCCGATGTTGGCCAGGTGGCTGAGGAACTCGCAGGCATCGATGAAGCGCTCGCCGGCCCGCGCCGGGTCGGCCGCCTTGATGCCGAAGGTGAGGATGCCCGAGCAGCCTGGCTGTCCATCGACCGCGCGGAACTGCTTTTTCGCCAGCGCATGGTCGGGCGAGCCCGGCAGGCCGGGGTAGTTGACCCAGCCCACCAGCGGGTGCTCGCCGAGGAACTCCGCCACCCGCTGCGTGTTGCGGCAGTGCGCCTGCATGCGCAGGTGCAGGGTCTCGATGCCTTGCAGGATCAGCCAGGCGTTCAGCGGCGACAGCGAGGCGCCGAAGGTGCGGTTGACCTCCATGCGCGCCTTCATGGTGTAGCCGAAGTCGCCGAAGGTCTCGTAGAACTTCACGCCGTGGTAGGCGCGGCTGGGCTCCAGCATCTCGGGGAACTTGTCGCGTGCGAGCGGCGAGCCCCAGTCGAACTTGCCGGACTCCACGATCACGCCGGCCATGGTGGTGCCGTGCCCGCCCAGGTATTTGGTGGCGCTGTGCACCACGATGTCGGCGCCGAAGGCGAACGGGTTGCACAGGTAGGGACTGGGCACGGTGTTGTCGATCACCAGGGGGATGCCGTGCTCGTGCGCGATGGCGGCCACCGGCTCGATGTCGAACACGTTCACGCGCGGGTTGCCCAGCGTCTCGCCGAACAGCGCGCGCGTGTTCGGCCGGATCGCCTTGCGGAAGTTGTCGGGGTCGCGGGGGTCGACGAAGGTGGCCTCCATGCCCAGGCGCGAGAAGCCGATGCCGAGCTGGCCCACGCTGCCGCCGTACAGCGTGGAAGCCGCCACGATGTGGTCGCCGGCCTTCAGGATGGCCAGCAGCGCCGTCATCTGCGCTGCCATGCCGGTGGCGCAGGCCAGCGCGGCGCGGCCGCCTTCCAGCGACGCCACGCGCTCTTCCAGCACCGCCACGGTGGGGTTGCTGATGCGGCTGTAGACGTTGCCGAAGGTCTGCAGGTTGAACAGGCTGGCGGCGTGCTCGGCCGAATCGAACACGAAGCTGGTGGTCTGGTGGATCGGCGTGGCGCGCGCGCCGGTCACCGGGTCGGGCGTGGCGCCGGCGTGGATGGCACGCGTGGCGAACGCGTAATCGCGGTCCTGGGTCATTGGGTGGTCCTTGAGAGGCGGCAGGGTCGTTCGTGGATCCCGGGTCAAGCCCCGGGACGACACATCGAAGGCCGGGTCAGTAGGGCAACTGCTGCGGCCGGCGCGCGGAAATCACGCGGGTGTTGACGCCGGCCCAGTTGAGGCCGCCGAACAGGCGGGCGTGCTCGATCTTCACGCAGCGGTCCATGACCACGTCCAGTCCCGCCGCCCGGGCCCGTGCGGCGGCGGCCTCGTTGACCACGCCCAGCTGCATCCAGAGGCACCGGGCACCGATCGCGATCGCCTCGTCGGCGATCGGCGCGATGTCCTCGCTGCGGCGGAAGCAGTCGACCATGTCGATCTTCCCGCCCTGGGCCGCCAGGGCCTGCGCGGCGGCGCTCACGCTGGGGTAGCTGCGCTCGCCGAGGATCTCGTCGGCCTTGGGGTTGACCGGCACGATGCGGTAGCCGTGCGCCTGCATGTACTTGGCGGCAAAGAAGCTGGGCCGGTGCCATTGCGGCGACAAGCCGACCACGGCCAGGGTGCGGCAGGTGCCCAGGATGCGCCGCAGATCGCTGATCGAACTCATGCGGCGAGTGTAAGCAAGGCCACCGCAAACGCGCTGCCGTCCTACCTGCCCGGCGGCTGGCTCAACCTATCGTGGGCCGGCCCGGACCCCTGGAGAACCATGCACCCATGCGCAGGCGCTTGCTGATCAAGTTGACGGCCGTTGCGGCCGCCGTACCGGCGCTGCCCGGATGCCTGTGGCGCGACGGCGAGGCGCAGGCGGCGCAGCCCGGCTTCAGCATCGGCACCAACCTGTCGGGCATGGAGTGGCCCCAGCCGGGCATCCGGCGCGGCAACAGCACCCTGCCCAACCTGCACTTCACGGTGCCGCGCCGGGCCGACATCGCGTGGCTGGCCGCGCAGGGCTTTCGCAAGAACCGCCTGCCGGTCCTGTGGGAGCTGCTGCAACCGGTGCTGCACGACAGCCGTCCCGATGCGGCCGCGCGCGCGCTGGTGGGCGAGCCGGGCGAGTTCCATCCGCTCTATGCCCGCCTCATCACCGACGTGCTGGACGCCCACGCGACCGTGGGCGCGACCTGCCTCATCGACCTGCACAACTACGGCCGCTACCGCGACTTCCGCTACCGCGCCGACGGCAGCGTGCCCGGCCTGCGCAAGGGCCTGACGCCGCTGCACAGGGCCTTCACGGAAGACCCGCAGGGCATCGTCGAGCGCATCTTCTCGCTGGCGCCCGGCGCCACCCTGACCCAGGCCCATTTCGCCGACTTCTGGACGCGCGCGGCACGGCACTGGAAGGGCCACGAGGGACTGGCCGGGTTCGGCCTGATGAACGAGCCGCACGACCTGCCGCGGCCGGGCGGCACCGAGCCCAGCGAGGGCGGCGGCGAGGACCTGGCGATCTGGCCGGCGTACGCGCGGGCCGGCATCGCCGCCATCCGCGAGGTCGACACCGGCACCCCGATCTACGTGGGCGGCAACGAGTGGAGCTCGGCCATGTCCCTGGCCGGGCGCAACCCCGGCTTTCCGCTGCCGGGGGAGCGCCTGGTCTACGAGGTGCACCTGTACCTGGATGCCGCCAGCAACGGCCATGCGTTCGACTACGACACCGAGCGGCGCAAGGGCTTCAGCGCCGGCCTCGGCGGCCGCGCCATCGATGCCGACACCGGGGCCAGGCGGCTGGCGCTGGCCAGCGAGTGGGCGCTCGAGCGCAAGCTCGGGCTGGCGCTGACGGAGATCGGCATGCCGGTGGACGATCCGCGCTGGCAGCAGATGTTCCAGCGCACCCTGGAGCGGGCCGCGCACGACGGCGTGGAGGTGTACAGCTGGATGGGCGGCAACCACTGGCCGATCCGCAACTACCCGATCCACCACGTCCCCGGCTGGTACCAGGACCGCACCCTGGAGCCCGCCGTGGCGGGGCCGATGCAGCAGGCCGCGCGCATCGCCCGGGCCACGCTGTACGACGAAGGGCCGGGCTGGGCGGAGGGCGGCCGCGCGGTGGAGATCACGCTGCAGGCGCGCGGCTGGCTGCGCGAGCCGCTGGCGGTAACTGTCGACGCGAGCAGCGGCAAGCTGTCGCACACCCGGCTCACGCTGCCGGCCGGCGCCAATCCGTCGACGAGCTACCGCTTCACGCCGGAGCCCGGCAAGGTCGCGACACTGGCCTACGCGGAAGTGAAGGGCGTCGCGGTGCCGCCGCCGCGCAAGGTGTATGCGCTGGCCGACCCGGTGGCCCACGCGGCCCGCGACCTGGCCGAGGCCGCCCACGCGATCCTGGCCAGATACGGCGCCAGCCACTGGGAGATGGCGCGGGCCTGGACCGACTACGTGGGCGGCGCGCCGGCCGGGGACGGACAGCCGGTGCGCGCGGTGGCCGACTCCGGTTACGGCTCCAGCACCGCCAACGCGATGGAGATGCTGTGCTTCATCAACAGCGACAACCCGGCTACCGGGGCGATCCGGCCGCCGCTGCTGAGGCTGGTGAACGGCCGCAAGGCGCTGGACACCTCGCCGCCGGGCGCCTGGGGCCTGTGGTGCAAGAAGCGGGCGCCGATGCCGGGCGTGCAGCCGAACCCGCGCAACCGCGTGCCCTATGACCTGGAAGGCGAGCACTTCGCCCTGGCCGCCATCCGCGTGCCGGAGGCCGACGCCGGCGGCGTGGTGTTCCAGGCTTCGCGGGCGGAGGCGCGGCAGACCAGCGAGCTGGTGCTGGAGGGCGGGCGGCCGCAGGCACGCTGGACCGACGGCGGCGGCCGGCAGGTGGTGCTGCGCGCACCCGATCGGCTGGCGCCCGGCACGCCCGCCGTACTGACCCTCACCAGCGCGCCGGGGGCGCAGTCATTGCGGGTCGATGCGCGGGTGGTGGCGCGGGGCGAGGCCCGTTTCGCGCCCGCCGTGTTCGACCAGCTGCTGATCGGCTGGGGCTTCGTCGACCACTACCCGCGTGACAGCCTGCGCGGCCAGGTCTTCGCCGTCGTTGCCGGCAAGGGACGGCCGGGCGAGGCGGAACTGGCCGTGCTGGAGCAGTACCTGCGCTCGCTGGCCGGATGAGGGCGCTACAGCGGCGACACCACGGACAGGACTTCGTCCACCCCCAGCACTTCGGACAGCACCACCGGCGCGCTGCCCTTGCGGTAGAACACGTAGACCGGCACGCCGCTGCGGCCGAGCGAGGCCAGCGCCGCGGTGATGGCCGGGTCGCGGCGCGTCCAGTCGGCCCGCAGCAGGGCCACGTTCTGGCGCTTCAGGGCGGCGACCACCTGCTCGTCGGCGAGGGTGGTCTTCTTGTTGTACTGGCAGGTCACGCACCAGGCCGCCGTGAAGTCGACGAACACCGGCTGGCCGGCCGCCACCAGCTGTTCCACCCGCGCCTGCGACCAGGGTTGCCAGTCGCCGTCGGCGCGCGCGGCCTGCTGCTGCGGCGGCGGCGCCTGCACCAGCTGCGGCAAGGCGGCCCAGCCCAGCGCCAGCAGGCCCAGGCCCGCCACGCCGGCCAGCGCAACCCGCGCGCGGCCGCGCAGCGTCAGCGTCCACACCAGCAGGCTCATCGCCACCAGCAGCGCCAGCAGCGCGCCGGCGCCGTCGATGCCGCTCTGCTGGCCGAGCACCCACACCAGCCAGACCACGGTGGCGAACATGGGGAAGGCCATCAGCTTGCGGAACACGTCCATCCAGGGGCCCGGCCGCGGCAGGATGCGCGCCACCGCCGGCACCAGGCTGGCCGCCAGGTAGGGCAGGGCCATGCCCAGGCCCAGCACCCCGAACACCAGCAGCGCCTGCGCCGTCGGCAGCGTGACCGCCAGCCCCAGCGATGCGCCCATGAACGGCGCCGTGCACGGCGAGGCGATCGCCACTGCCAGCACGCCCGACAGGAAGGCATTGCCGACCGGGTGCCGGACTTCCATCGAAGCGACCGAGGACGGCAGCAGCGCGCCGAACTCGAACACGCCCGCCAGGTTCAGCCCGATCAGCATGAACAGCGCCGCCAGCGCCGCCACCACCAGCGGCGACTGCAGCTGGAAGCCCCAGCCGAGTTGCTCGCCGGCGGCCCGCAGGCCCAGCATCAGCGCCGCCAGCGCCAGGAAGGACAGCACCACGCCGGCGGTGTAGGCGAAGCCGGCGACCCGGCGCGCGCGCCTGTCGTCGGCGTGCGAGGCGAAGCCGACCATCTTGATGGCCAGCACCGGAAACACGCAGGGCATCAGGTTGAGGATCAGCCCGCCGACCAGCGCCCCCAGCAGCGCGGCAGCCAGCCCGATGCCGGGGCCGGGCGACTGCGCGGCCGCCGCGTTGTTGCGCAGGGCCTCGGCCAGCGCCGGCGACACCGCCGCCGGCGCCGCGACGGCCGGCCAGGCGCCCAGCACCTTCAGTTCGGCGCGCCAGCCGGCAGCGCCGTCGGCCAGCACGACCGGCATCACCGGCGGGCTGGCGCTGCGCTGTGGCGAGAGCGGCACGCGCGCGGTCCAGACCGCGCCGTTCCAGGCCTGGGTCCAGGCGCCGGCGGTCTCGATCACTTCCGGCGTTTCCGGCAGGAACTCCAGCCGCTTGCCCTGGGCGGCCGGAGGCAGCCCCTGCACCCGGATTTCGAGCGCGCCGTCGGCGATCGTCGCCTCATGGCCGCCTGCGACCGGCCGGGGTTGGGCGGACAGCGCCGCGTCGAACGCGGGGCCGTGCAGGGCGGTGCTGCTGCGCAGCGGCAGCTTCAGCGTGAATTCGCCGTCTTCCGGGATGCACTCCAGCCGGCAGACCAGCCAGCTGGCCTTGAGCTGGACTTCCAGGTCCTGCGCCAGCGGCGAAGGCTTGAAGTCCGGCGCGATCTCCAGCGGCACCGGCAGCAGCACGGTGCCTTCGTAGCCGTAATTGGCCAGCGTGCCGATCGGAATCTTCTTCGGCACCGGCCACTGGATGTCGCCCGGCAGCACCCCCGGCGGCAGCGTCCATTCCAGCCGGGTGGGCAGGCCCGAGTCGCCCGGGTTCTTCCAGTAGGTGTGCCACTGCGGCTGGTGGGCCAGTTGCAGCCCGACCCACACCGCCTTGCCCAACCCGACGCCGTCGGGGGCGTGGGCGAGCAGTTCGGCCCGCACGCGCTCGGTGCTGACCACCGGTCCGCTGCCGGCCGCGTGCGAGGCGACGCCGGTGGCCAGCAGCAGGGCGGCCAGGAAAAATCGCAGGAAAGCGGTCATGGGTCGAGGTATCCGAGCACGGCAGTGAGCGGGAAGTTCCGGCCGCTCAGGCGAAGCCCAGCACCACCCGGCGGGTGCTGGCGGATTTCTTCTCGATCTTGCTGACCACCACCGCGCCGATCTCGGCGGTGTTGGCCACGTGGGTGCCGCCGCAGGGCTGGTAGTCGATCGGCTCGGCGCCGCCCACGCGGATGGTGCGGATGCGGCCGGTGCCGCGCGGCGGCTGCACCGACATGCTCCTGACCAGCGCCGGGTTGGCGTCCAGCTCCTCGTCGGTGATGGATCCGATCGCCACCGGGTGGGCTGCGGCCACCAGCCGCGCGATGCCGGCCGTGAGCTGCTCCTTGTCGAGCGCCTCGGTCATGTTGAAGTCCAGCCGCGCGTAGTCCGGCGTGATCGAGCAGCCGTTGACCAGCCGGGGCACCAGGTGGCACAGCAGGTGCGTGGTGGTGTGCAAGCGCATCAATTTGTGACGGCGCTCCCAGTCGATGCGGGCCGTGACCCGGTCGCCGGGTCCGAGCGCGGCCAGCAGGTCGTCCTGGCCGGACGCCGGAACGTGCCAGATGCCGCCGGTCGGCTGGCCGGGCTCGTCCTTGGCCTTGCGCGTGTCGGCGATCGCCAGCGTGCGGCCGTCGGCCAGCACCAGGATGCCGGCATCGCCGGCCTGGCCGCCGCCCAGCGGATAGAACACGGTACGGTCCAGCATGATGCCGTTCGGACCACGGGCGGTGAGCACGGCCTCGCAGGCCTGCTGGTACGGGTCCTGGCGGAACAATTCCTGGGTCATCGGTTCGGCATCTCCTGCAGCGGCAGAGTGGATTTTGACGGTTTCGGCCGACAGGGCCCGGCGGAGGGGCACGCCCACACTGCGGCCATGCAAGCAGCTACCCCCCTCGCTTCGCTGGCGCTGGCGGTTGCCTGCACGGTGGCTGCCTGTGCATCGGGCGCCGTCGCGCAGGGGCCGCTGGCCGGCACCGGCCCCGACCCGTCTCTGCCGGCGCCGCAGGACAGCGGCCTGGTCCCCACGGTGAACATCGCGCCGGCCCAGGGATGGCCCCAGGGCGCCAGGCCGGCAGCGCCGGCCGGCTTCCGGGTGACGGCGCTCGCGACCGGACTGGACCACCCCCGCTGGGTGTACACCCTGCCCAACGGCGACGTGCTGGTGGCCGAGAGCAACAAGCCCGAGCCCCAGCCGGGCGAGAAGAACGTCCATTCCGAGGGCGTGCGCGGCAAGGCGATGGAACTGGTGATGAAGCGGGCCGGCGCCGGCGTGCCCAGCGCCGACCGCATCACCCTGCTGCGCGATGCGGACGGCGACGGCGTGGCCGAGACGCGCAGCGTGTTCCTGAGCGGGCTGCACTCGCCGTTCGGCATGGCGCTGGTGGGCCAGGAACTGTTCGTGGCCAACGCCGACGCCATCGTCAAGGTGCCCTACCAGGCCGGGCAGACACGGGTGACGGCCACGCCCGCGAAGCTGACCGACCTGCCCGCCGGCGCCAACCACCACTGGACCAAGAACATCCTGGCCAGCGCCGACGGCAGCAAGCTGTATGCGACGGTCGGGTCCAACAGCAACGCCGGCGACAACGGCCTGGCCGCCGAGGAAGGCCGCGCCGCGATCTGGGAGGTCGACCGCGCCACCGGCGCCAAGCGCCTGTTCGCCACCGGCCTGCGCAACCCCAACGGCCTGGGCTGGGAGCCCCGGAGCAAGGTCCTGTGGACCGTGGTGAACGAGCGCGACGAGCTGGGCGACGACCTGGTGCCCGACTACCTGACCTCGGTCAAGGAGGGTGCGTTCTACGGCTGGCCCTGGAGCTATTGGGGGCAGCACGTGGACGAGCGCGTGAAGCCGCCGCGGCCCGACAGGGTGGCCCAGGCGATCGCGCCGGACTACGGGCTGGGCTCCCACGTGGCTCCGCTGGGACTGGTGTTTTCCGATGCGCGCATGACCGCTCCCTACGCGAGCGGCGCCTTCATCGGACGGCACGGCTCGTGGAACCGCAAGGAGCTGGCCGGCTACGACGTGGTGTTCGTGCCGTTCTCGGACGGCCGGCCGTCGGGGCCGCCGCAAGCGTTCCTGACGGGATTCCTCAGCGAGGACGGCAAGGCGCACGGCCGGCCGGCCGGCGTGGCGCTGGATGGCAAGGGGGCGCTGCTGGTGGCCGACGACGTGGGCAACGCGGTGTGGCGGGTGGCTCCGGCCCGCTGAGTCGAGGCAGACTGCGACGGTCGCTGCCGTCACGCCATAGGGCGGGCGGGGTGGCTCGGGTCGGCAGCGGTGCGGGTCGCCCGCGCCCGCTACCATGGCGCCATGCCGCTGCCCTCCCGCTTCTGGTCCGACCTGAGCACCCGCGAGTTCGCCCGCCTGCAGGCCTGCGGCGCGGCGGCGGACGTCGTCGCGGTGCTGCCGGTGGCGGCGACCGAGCAGCATGGCCCGCACCTGCCGGTGAGCGTGGACGCGACGCTGGTCGACGGCGTGGTGGCGGCCAGCCTGCCGCACCTGCCGGCCGACTTGCCGGTGCTGTTCCTGCCAACCCAGGCGGTGGGCAAGAGCAACGAGCACATCCGCTTTCCCGGCACGCTGACGCTGTCGGCCGAGACCGCGATCCGGCTGTGGACCGAGATCGGCGAGTCGGTGGCGCGCGCCGGCGTGCGCAAGCTGGTGCTGTTCAACGCGCACGGCGGCCAGGTGGGCGTGACGGACATCGTGGCGCGCGACCTGCGCGAGCGCTGCGAGCTGCTGGTGTTCAGCTGCAACTGGTTCGACCTGCCGCTGGGCGACCCGGTCGACGCGCTGTTCGGCGCCCAGGAGCACCGCTTCGGCATCCATGCCGGCGACATCGAGACCTCGATGATGCTGGCGCTGCGCCCGCAGTTCGTGGACATGGGGCAGGCGCGGGACTTCCGCTCCACCTCGCAGGACCGCGCCGGGCGCTTCGAGCTGCTGGGCAACGGCCGTTCGGCCAAGCTGGGCTGGCAGATGCAGGACTACAACCCGCAGGGCGCCGCCGGCAATGCCGCGCTGGCCAGCGCGGACAAGGGCCGCGCAGTGGTCGACGCGGCCGGGCGCCAGCTGGCGCGGCTGCTGCAGGAAGTGGCGCAGGTGCCGCTGTCCACGCTGGTCGAGCGCCCCCTTCTTCGCGACTGAGCCTGTCGCGTCTTCGTCATTCGCGTCCTACGGCAGCTTGCGAGGGCGCCGATGGCTATTGCCGCCGCGCTGCGTAGATTGGTGCGCAAGCCGGCGGCTGGCGCCGGCGCCAACCAGGAGCGAACGATGGCAACCGTGGCAGACGTGATGACGCGCAATCCGCGCAGCATGACCCCGCAGGACACGCTGGTGGATGCGGCCAAGGTGATGGACGAACTCAACGTGGGCGTGGTGCCGGTGTGCGACGGCGACCGCCTGTGCGGCATGGTGACCGACCGCGACATCGTGGTGCGCGGGCTGGCGCGCGACGCCGACCCGAAGGCCTGCAAGCTGGCCGACGTGATGAGCGGCCACGTGCGCACCGCGCGCCAGGACGACGACGTGGACGAGGTGCTCACCGAGATGTCCAACGCCCAGATCCGGCGCATGCCGGTGGTCGATGCACAGGACCGGCTGGTGGGCATCCTGTCGATCGGCGACATCGCCGTCAAGAGCCCGGAGGACGAGGAGGACGTGGGCCTGTCGCTGGGCGACATTTCGTCCCCCGCCGAGCCGGACCGCTCGGGACGGCCGGCGCACAAGCAGAAGGGTTGACGCGGCGCGGCGCGGCACGGCGCCGGGCGGGGACAATCGCGCCATGCTCCGCTACCGCACCGTCCCCGTCACGCCTTTTGCCCAGAACTGCTCCATCGTCTGGGACGACCAGACGATGGAAGCCGCCGTCATCGATCCCGGCGGCGACCTGGACGTCCTGCTGCAGCAGGTGCAGGCGCTGGGGCTCTCGCTGCGCCAGATCTGGCTCACCCACGCCCACATCGACCACGCCGGCGCCGCTGGAGAACTGGCGCGCCGGCTGCAGTTGCCCATCATCGGCCCGCACCGCGGCGACCAGTTCTGGATCGACGCGCTGCCGCAGCAAAGCAGCATGTTCGGCTTTCCGCCGGCCGAGGCGTTCACGCCGGTGCGCTGGCTGGAGGACGGCGACACCGTCACGCTGGGCGCGCACACGCTGCAGGTGCGCCATTGCCCGGGACACACGCCGGGCCACGTGGTATTCCATTCGCCCGACCTGGGGCGCGCCTTCGTCGGCGACGTGCTGTTCGCCGGCAGCATAGGCCGCACCGACTTCCCCGGCGGGGACCACGACACGCTGATCGCGAGCATCGTGGAGCGCCTCTGGCCGATGGGAGACGACACCGTGTTCGTCCCCGGCCACGGCCCGGAGAGCACCTTCGGGCGCGAGCGGCGCAGCAATCCGTACGTCGGCGGCACCTGAAGCGGCTGGCGCCACGCCAACCAAAAAGGGCCACCCGCCGGGGTGGCCCTGGAGCCGCGCGCCGCTTCGCCGCGCAGCCTTACTGCGCGCTCTTCTTGCGATTGGCGCTGCGTGCCTGGCCGCCCTTGCGGCCGGCCTCGCGGGCTTCCTCGGACGTGAACTCGTGCGCGGTTCCCTTTTCGTGAGCCGCCTTGCCGCCCTCGCTGGCGATCTGGCGCTGGCGATCCGGATCCATCGAAGCGAACCCGCGGTTCGACTTGCCACCGTTGCCTTGATTGTTCGATGCCATCTGGGTACTCCTGGAAAAAGCGTGGGAAGAGAGGCATGGGGGCGCTGCGCCCGCCATGCATCGGATTGGGCTTGCAAAGCAGAGGAACGCTCGTCAGGCCCTTGAGCCGAGCGCTGTAGGAAGGGACCTTGCCGGGTTACATCCAGACAAGGCCTGTATCGGCTGCTAGCTTTTTGGAAGCACGCGGGCTTGCAGGCGATGCAGCAGTGCGGTGGCGTCCGGCGCGGTGGCGGGTGCCGGCCGATCGTCCGCGAGGAGGGCGTCGAGCAGGCGTCCCACCTGCGCCGAAGAGGGCTGCACCGGTCCGAAGAAGCGGGCCTGCGCGCCGTGTGCCACCAGCAGGGTGGGGAAGGTCTCGATGTCGACCTCGCCCATCGCGTCGGCTTCGTCCTCCACGTCGACCCAGGCGAAGCGTGCCTGGGGATGGGCGGCCGCCAGCGCATCGAAGCCGGCGGCCCATTCGCCGCACGTGCGGCACCACGCGGCGCACAGGCAGATCACCTGCCAGGGGGTGCCCTCGTTCGCGCTGCTCATGCAGGCAGTCTAGGGCAAGGCCCGATTCCTTCGCCGGCACCGGGCCTCCGTGGCGCCCGGCAGGGCGGGGGCTCAAGCGTAGGTGATCCAGTCGCGCAGCCCGGGCGCATCCAGGTGCGGCAGGCCGTTGAAGCTGACCAGCGAGTGCCGCCTGGGCGTGAAGGCGAATTCGGTCACCCCGGTGTTGCGGATGCGCATGTTCAGCTCGATGGTGGCCTGCGGCGATGCGTCCAGCACGTGCCCGACCGCCGCGGCGATCGGCCCGCCGCTGCTCACGACCAGCACGTTCTGCCCGTAATGGTTGGCACGCACATGGTCGAGGGCGCCGGCCACGCCGGCGAGGAACCCGGCCCAGGTCGGCATGCCGCGCGGGCTGGCGGAGCCGGCCATCCACTGCGCCAGGCCGTCGCGCAACAGGCGGAAGTGGTGGCGATAGGCCTCGGGCGAGTCCGGCCGCTGCAGCGGCTCCGGGTGGACGGCGGCGATCACGGCCTCGCTGTCGTATTCGTTCAGCCCCTCCCAGTCCAGCGGCTCGCCGGCCCGGCCCATGCCCTGCAGGATGCCGGCCAGGGTCTGCCGGTGGCGGCGCAGCGTGCCGGCGATCAGGCCGTCGAAGTGGATGCCCTGGCGGGCGAAGTACTCGCCCAGGCGAACGCTCTGGCGCTGCCCCAGTTCGCTGAGCTGGTCGTAGTCGTCGGCCCCGAACGAGGCCTGGCCGTGGCGCACGAGGTACAGGGTTCCCATCGCACGGATTCTGTTGCGGCGCCCCGCAGCCGGCGGTCCCGCCCGCGACGGCGGCCGGCCGCTGCCCTGGACGCCCGCCAGCGGGCGGATCCCCTGTGCTGGCTGCGGATCAGCAGGCGGCGTGCACGGCGCCGGTGGCGCCATCCGCCCTGCCGTCGGCCATTGCCGCGCAGGGTCGGATGTGGTTGGCGGCCAGCAGTTCGGCGCTGGCCATGGCGGCCTGCGGCGTGTCGAACAGGCCGCCGCCGCACAGGTGGGCGCAACACCCTGGCTGCTCGCACAGGGTGGCCAGCCAGAAGCTGCCGGGCCGGCTGCAACAGACCTTGGCGAACCCGAGGTAGCGGCCGCTGCCGGCGCCGATCTCGCTGGCGGAACTGGCGACCCAACGGCCGTCGAACGGCCCCGTGACACGATCCATGGACGTCTCCCGGCGCCCGGCGGCGCGGGGGGTTCACTCTAGGCCGGGCGTGCCTGAGCCGGTGTAGGACGGGGCCGACGGGGCGGCCAGCACGCGGGCGAACACGGCGCTGTCGACGTTGCCCCCGGTGATGGGCACGCCGACGCTGCGGCCGGCCCAGCGCGCCCGCTGCTGCAGCGCCGCGGCGAGTCCGGCCGCGCCCGCCCCTTCGGCCACGTTGTGGGTGTCGTGGAACAGGATGCGCATGGCCGCGGCGACCTCGTCGTCGCTCACCGCCACCACGTCGGCGGCCTCGCGCTGCAGCACCGCCAGCGCCTCCTCGTCGGCGATGCGGCAGGCGATGCCGTCGGCCAGCTCGGTCGTCGCCGGCGCGGCCACGACGCGGCCCGCGCGCCAGGAATCGAGGTAGGTGGTGGCGTGCGCGGACACCACGCCGATCAGCTCGGTGCGGGCGCCGGTCCGGGCCCGGGCCGCCGCTGCGGCGCAGAACCCGGAACCCTGGCCGATGGGCACGAACACCACGTCGGGCTCGCCGCCGCGGGCAAAGCTCTCGAAGAACTCCAGCCAGTAGGTCGCCACGCCACGGATCAGGTCGCGGTGGAACGAGGGGACCATGTGCAGCCCGCGCTGCTGCGCCAGCTCGATGGCGTGCTCGCGCGCCGCCTGGAAGTCGCCGCCGTGTTCGACCAGTTCCACGCCCAGGGTGCGCATGGCCGCATTCTTCTCCAGCGAGTTGCCGTGCGGCACCACGATGGTGGCCGGCCAGCCGTGCAGCCGCGCCGCGAACCCCACCGATTGCCCATGGTTGCCGCGCGTGGCGCTGATCACGCCGCGCACGGCCGGCCGTGTCCGGGCCAGCGCCTCGAAATAGGTCAGGCCGCCGCGCACCTTGAAGGCGCCGACGGCGGTGTGGTTCTCGTGCTTGACCCACAGGTCCAGCCCGAGCCGCCGGCGCAGCATCGGCCAGGCGTACTGGGGCGTGGGTGGCAGCTGCGCGTAGACCGTGCGGCGCGCGGCCTCGATCTCCTCGGTGGAAAAGCGCATGGTCAGAGTCCCGAGGATTCGAGGCGGATCACGCCCCGGGGGGTTCGCAGGGTGGCGCACAGGTTGGCCGGGCCCTGGTCCAGCCCCACGTTGTCCATGCCGATGGCCGCCAGCGCCTGCCCCAGCAGGCCCGCTTGCGGATGCTGGAGTGCGAGGGCGTGCAGCGTGACGCCGCATTCGGGCATCCCGGCGGCCGGATGCGTGCCTTCCCACTCGATCAGGGTCGGCAGGCAGCCGTCGAACAGGCGCCGGCCGTCCGGGCGGACGCTGATGCGCCAGCGCAGCAGCCCGCGCGGCGTCTCGCGCGAGGCTTCGACGGCCTCGCCGCGCTCGATGCCCTGTCGTCGCCACGCGGCGAGCGCCGCATCCAGGTCCGGCACGCGAGCCACCCAATGCGCCAACCGGGGCCCCTGCGCGCGCACCGTCGCCTGCTGGGCCGGCTGGTCCATGTCGAACCAGCGCGTGCGCGCCGGCACGGGTGCGCCCGGGTTGCGCGCGATGAGCTCGAAATAGGCCTGCGGGAAGTCGACGGTCGCGATGCGCAGCAGCCGGTTGTGGGTGCCCATCAGCGCGTGTTCGCCACCGGGGCCGGACGCCACGCCCAGCGTCCGTTCGCACCACGCAGCGCCCTGCTCCAGCGTGTCGGCCACCACCACGAGGTGGTCGATGCGGGCACCGCCGCTGCTCACAATTGCACCTCGCCCGAGATGCAGGTGACCGAGTGGCCGCCGATCCAGATCTCGCCGTCGGCCATGCGCTCCACGTGGACGCGGCCGGCGCGCCCGAGCGCCGTGCCCTGCGCGGCGACGTAGCGCTCGGGCGCGAGGCCGGCGCCGATCAGCCATTGCGCCAGCGCCGCGTTCAGGCTGCCGGTGACCGGATCCTCGGCCATGCCGTGGTTGCCGGGGAAGAAGGCACGCACCTCGAAGGCGCAGTCGTCGCCGGCCGCACGCGGCCCGATCACGCCGACCTTGCCGCGCGGTCCGATGACGCCCACGTCCAGTCCGGCGAGCACGGCGGGGTCGGGCCTCAGGGCCAGCACCTGCCCGGCGTCGCGCAGCAGGATGCCACGCCAGTTCGGGCCGTTGTCGCACCAGGCGTGGGCGGCGATGTCTGCGCGCGGGATGCCCAGCCCGCGGGCGATCCGCTCGACTTCCGCATCGGGCAGCGGGCTGCTCTTGCGTAGCGGCGGCGCGGCGAAAGCGAGCCGGCCGGAGGCGTCGTCGCGCCGGATGCGCACCAGGCCGACGCCGCATTCCTGCACGATGGACCCGCCCTTGGGGCGGCCGCCGGCGCCCAGCCAGGCATGGCAGCTGCCGAGGGTGGGGTGGCCGGCAAAGGGCAGTTCGCGCCCCGGGCAGAAGATCCGTACCCGGTAGTCGGCCTGCGGGTGCTCGGGCGGCAGCAGGAACGTGGCCTCCGACAGGTTGGTCCAGTCGGTGAAGGCCTGCATCTGCTGCGGCGTCAGGCCGCTGCCGTCCAGCACGACGGCGAGCGGGTTGCCCAGGTAGGGGGTCGCGGTGAAGACGTCGACCTGCTGGAAGCGGCGGCTGCGCATGGCGGCTTTTCCTCGACGGATGCGTGGACGGGTCAGGCCCCGGCGGCCTGGCGGATGGTCGCGGCCAGGGTGGCGATGCCCCGGTCGATCTCGGCTGCGCTGGCGGTGACGAACGACAGGCGCAAGGTCCGAAGCGCTTGGCCGTCCTCGCTGTCCCCGGCATGGAAGGCAGCGCCCGGCACGAAGGCCACGCCGGCCTCGACCGCCCGCGGCAGCAGTTCCAGCGCATTCAGGCCGGGCGGCAGCCGCGCCCACAGGAACATGCCGCCGCCCGGCACGTTCCACTCCACGCCCAGCCCGCCGGTTTCCCGCTGCAGTGCCGCCACCATCGCATCGCGCTGCGAACGATACAGCGCGCGGATGCGCGGCACGTGGCGATCGAGGAAGTCGCCGGCGACGACCTGGGCTGCCATGCGCTGGTCGAAGCCGGGACTGTGCAGGTCGGCGGCCTGCTTGGCCTGCAGCAGTTTCGGGTACAGCGGAGCCGGCGCCACCAGGAAGCCCAGGCGCAGCCCGGGCGCCAGCACCTTGGAGAAGGAGCCGAGGTACACGCAGTGGTCGGGGCGGCGGGCCGACAGCGGCAGGGGCGGCGGCTGGTCGAACCAGAGGTCGCCATAGGGGTTGTCCTCGACGAGCGGCAGGCGCAGCTCGGTGGCCAGTTCGGCCAGTCCGGCGCGGCGCGCTTCGCTCATGGTGCGGCCGGTCGGGTTCTGGAAGTTCGGCAGCAGGTAGAGGAACCGGGCCCCCGCCGCCTTGGCGCGCAGGTCGTCCGGCAGCACGCCTTCGTCGTCGCCGTGCACGCCCACGATTTCCGGCTCCTGGGTCGCGAAGGCCTGCAGCGCGCCCAGGTAGGTCGGCGTTTCCACCAGCACGCGCGAGCCGGGGTCGACGAGCACCTTGGCCACCAGGTCCAGGGCTTGCTGCGAGCCGGTGGTGATCAGCACCTGGCCGGGGTCGACCGGCCAGGGCAGCATCGCCGCCACCTTCTCGCGCAGCGGCGCGAAGCCTTCGCTGGCCGCGTACTGCAGCGCGGCAGGGCCGTCCTGCTGCAGCACCCGGGCGCTCGCGGTCGCGAACTCGCCGACCGGAAAGGTGGCCGGGGAGGGCAGGCCGCCGGCGAAGCTGATGATGCCCGGGCGCTCGGTGACCTTCAGGATCTCGCGGATCACCGAAGGGTTCATGCGGGCGGCGCGCCGCGCCAGCACCCAGGGGGAAGGCAGGTCGTTGGGATTCATGCAGGCTCCGGGGTGGCGCGTGGATGCACCGGCATCTTGCGGCCGATGAAGACGGTGGCGATGACGGCCAGGGCGAAGCCCAGCGTGACCGCATCGATCGACTCGCCGAGCAGGGGCACGGCGAACAGCATGCTGAGGAAGGGCTGGACCAGCTGCACCTGGCTGACGCGCACCGTGCCGCCCAGGGCCAGGCCGCGGTACCAGGCGAAGAAGCCCAGCCACATGGAGAACACGCCCACGTAGCCGAAGGCCCACCACGCCGATGCCGGCAGCGCCGCCTGGGGCCGCGTGAGCAGCGCCAGCGGCAAGGTGATCGGCAGCGCGATCAGCAGCGCCCAGCAGATCACGTGCTCGGCCCTCATGCGCTGCGACAGGCGGGCACCGTAGCCGTAGCCCACCGCGGCGCAGGCCATGCCCGCCAGCAGCAGCAGGTCGGCCGTGTGCAGCGCGGTGCCGCCGCTGCGCAGCAGCGCGAAGCCCACCACCAGGGCACTGCCCAGCGCGGCGCAGGCCCAGAACGCGACGCTGGGGCGCTGGCGGTGCAGCGCCGCGCCGACGGCGGCGGTGGCCAGCGGCAGCACGCCGACGATCACGCTGGCATGCACGGCTTCGACGTGGCGCATGGCGACCGACGTCAGCAGGGGAAAGCCGAACACCACGCCGGCCGAGGTGATCGCGAGCGCAAGCCAGTCGCCGCGGCGCGGCAGCGGCGCGCGGCTGACCAGCAGGAAGGCGGCGGACAGCGCGGTCGCCACGACGGCGCGGCCGAGCGCGAGGAAGACGCCGGACATCAGGGGCGCCTCCGGCGTACCGACCGCCAGCCGGGTCATGGGCAGCGTCATGGCGAACACGGCCACGCCGATGAAGCCCAGCCAGAGGCCGCGGACCTCCTGCGGCCTCATGCCGGCGCCCCGGCGGCGCGGCGGGACGCAAGGGTGCGGAAAGAAGAGCGATCTTGCCGATGCATGAAGGCCAATGTAAGCTGCGTCACCAGTACACCGGCAGTACACGTGGCCGGCTCAGATTCGGATCTGTATTGGTGAACCGGGCAATACACGACACCGCCATGCTGACCCGATCGTCCTCGCAATCGCTCACCGAGCAGCTGTCCGGCCGCTTCGCCCAGCGCATCCGCGACCGCCTGCTGGCGCCGGGGGCGCGGCTGCCGTCGGTGCGCCTGTGCGCGCAGCAGCAGGGCGTGAGCCCGTCGACCGTGGTGGCGGCCTATGACCAGCTGCTGGCGCAGGGGCTGGTGGAGGCGCGCAAGAACCGCGGCTTCTTCGTGCGCGAACTCGGCCTGCGCGAGCACGCGGACGTGCCGCCCGTTGCCGGCGGCGGCGGCGCCGACGCTGCCGCCGGGCTGGCGCATCGGCCGTCGCCGGTCGATGCCACGGCGCTGATCCGCGGCATGTTCCATGGCCTGGGGAGCAAGCCCCAGCCCGGCATGGGCGCCTTCCCGCCGCAATGGATGGAATCGACCTTCATGCCGGCCGCGGTGCGCAAGGTGACCGGCACCCGGGCGCTGCAGGCCTTCTCGCTGCAGTACGGCGAGCCGATGGGCGACAGCACGCTGCGGCTGGCGCTGTCGCGCAAGCTGGCCACCCTGAACGTGCATGCCGGGCCGGAGCACATCATCACCACGGTGGGCGCGACCCATGCCCTCGACATCGTCAGCCGCGCCCTGTTGCGCCCCGGCGACCCGGTGATGGTCGAGGAGCCCGGCTGGGCGGTGGAGTTCGCGCGCCTGACCGCCATGGGCATGCGCCTGCTGCCGGTGCCGCGGCGCGCCGACGGGCCGGACCTGGAGGTGATGGCGCGCTACTGCGAAGTGCACCGACCCAAGCTGTACGTGAGCGTGAGCGTGCTGCACAACCCGACCGGCCACTGCCTGTCGCCGGGCAGCGCGCACCGCCTGCTGCAGCTGGCCAGTCGCCACGACTTCCATGTGGTCGAGGACGACACCTACAGCCACATCGCGCCCCAGCACGCCACCCGGCTGTGCGCGCTCGACGGGCTGCAGCGCACCATCCACGTGAGCGGGTTCGCCAAGATCCTGGCGCCCAATTGGCGCATCGGCTTCCTGGCGGCGAACGCGGGCCTGGTCGAGCGCCTGCTGGACACCAAGCTGCTGTCCACGCTGACCACGCCGGCGCTGCTGGAGCGCGCACTGGCGCTGTGCATCGAGCAGGGGCAACTGCGCCGGCATGCCGAGCGCATCCGCACGCGGCTGGATGCCGCCCGCAGCCGCAGCGTGAAGCTGGCGCTCGGTGCCGGCTGCCGCTTCGCGGCCGAGCCGGCCGGGCTGTTCGGCTGGGTGGACACCGGCGTGGACACCGACGCACTGGCCCAGCGCATGCTGGACGAGGGCTACCTGCTGGCGCCGGGGGCGCTGTTCCATGCCGAGCGCAAGCCGAGCACGCTGATGCGGATCAACTTCGCCACCACGCAGGACGCCGCGTTCTGGAAGAAGTACGCCGCACTGGTGCGCCGCATGTAGCGGGCCTTCAGAGCATTTCGTCGGGCGCGAACGGCGCCAGCAGTTCGACCAGCAGGCGCAGGCGCAGCGCGGCGTCGGGCTCGTGCGTGGCGTCCCCGAACGCTGCGCCGGGCGGGGCCCGCCACACCAGGTCGCCGCCCTGCAGTTCGACCCGGTAGGCGCCCTGCTCGAACGAGCGCTCGATCAGGGCGACGGCGGCCCCGGCCAGCCGGCGGCTGCGGATCAGCAAGGCCACTTCGCTGTTGTGCTTGTGCGAGCGCAGGTCCAGGTTCATGGAGCCGATCACCGACAGGCGCCGGTCGACGATCACCGCCTTGGAATGCAGGCTGGCCCGGGTGGCCCCGCTCTTGGAGCCGCCGGCCGCACTGCCCAGGCCGAAGCCGCTGCCCTGGAGCGCGCCCGGCGGCGAATCCGCGCGCATCTCGTGCAGCTCGATGCCCAGGGCCAGCAGGTCGCGCCGGTAGCGGCGGTAGCCCGCATGCGCCGCCGGCGCGTCGTTGGAGGCCAGCGAGTTGGTCAGCACGCGGATGGCGACGCCGCGGGAGCGGACCTGCGCGAACACGGCCATCATCTGCGGGCCCGGCACGAAGTAGGGCGAGATGATGGTCAGCTCGCTGCGGGCCTGCTGCATCAGCTGCAGCAAGCCGTCGACCACGGTTTCGCCGGCGTCGGCCTCGTCGTCGCCCGGGCCGATCTTGCCCGGCTCGTCGACCAGCAGCGCGGCGGGTGCCCAGACCAGCGGCACCCGGCGCAGGTCCATGGCGGGCCGCGCCGCGGCTGCGCCGGCAGGGGTGGCCTCCGCCGGAGCGGCGAAAGTTCGGACGGATCTTGCGTCGGCAGCGGCACCGGAGTCGGGCAGGTCGCCCGGGTGTCCGGGCTGCGCCGGCGCACGCATGCCGGCATCGCCCGGCCCGGCGGCAGAGCGGCCATCCTGCTGGAGGCGGTCCAGGTCCTTCTTCGACAGCAACGCCTGCACGGGGTAGGCCAGCTCGTCGTTCCAGTAGCGGTCGAAGCTGGCAGACATCGGCCTGACGATCGCGCCGGCCGCCAGCACGTCCAGGTCGACGAAAGCGCTCTTGCCATCGCCACCGAAGTAGGCGTCCCCCAGGTTGCGCCCGCCGGTGATGCCCCAGGCGTTGTCCGCGATGAACAGCTTGTTGTGCATGCGCTGCTGGATGCGGTCCACGTCGGGCAGCGATCCCAGGATGCGGGTGAGCAGCGATCGGCGCGAGCCGGCCAGCGGGTTGAACAGCCGCAGCTCGATGCCGGGCTCGAACGCCAGCCGCAGCACCTGCGCGTCCTCGCCGACCGAGTTGAAGTCGTCCAGGAGGATGCGAACCCGGACGCCGCGGCGCGCGGCGGCCCGGATGCGATCGAGCAGCACGGCGGTGCTCGCATCCGCGTGGATGGCGTAGTACTGCAGGTCCAGGCTGCGCTCGGCGCCGTCGAGCAGGGCCAGTCGGCTGGTGAACGCCGCCTCCACGCTGTCCAGCAGGAGGAAGCCGGAGCCGGCGCGCGTGCCCGCCTGGGTGTGGCGTGCGCTCGCGAGCTGACCGAGCGTGGTCTGCTCGGGCGACGCGAAGGCGTGCGAGGGGGTCTGTGGGACCTGGCTGGGCAGGCCGGCGCAGCCGCTGGCCCAGCTGAGCATCGCCAGGCAGGCGAGCCAGCGCCAGAGCCAGCCGCGCGGCGTCGCTGGGGATGGCGGCTGCAGGGGTGTCCTCCAAGTGGGCGTGCATGCACGCCGGGCCACTTTAGATGCGGGGCCTGCCTGGCGGGGCGCCGCACAGGTCAGCCGTAGCCGCCAATCGAAGACAGCTGCGCCTTACACGCCGCCCAGCGCCTCCCAGCGTTCGAGCGTTGCCATCAACTCGTCTTCGATCTCGCTGCTGCGGCTGGCCAGCTGGACGGCGCGCGCCGCGTCCCGCGCATAGAGGCTGCCGTCGGCGAGCTCGGCCGCGATCGACGCCTGCTCCTGCTCCAGCGCGTCGATGCGGCCGGGGAGGGCCTCCAGTTCGCGCTGCTCCTTGTAGCCGAGCTTGCGGCGGGCGGGGGCCGCCGCCGGCGGTGGCTCGGGTGCCCGTTCGGTTTCGCGTGCGGGCCGGGCCGCGGGCGCCGGTGCCGCGGCCAGCGAGCGTGCGCGCTCCGATTGCTCCAGCCAGTCCTGCACGCCGCCTTCGTATTCGCGCCAGCGGCCGTCCCCTTCGTGCGCGACGATGCTGGTCACCACGTTGTCGAGGAAGGCGCGGTCGTGGCTGACCAGGAACACGGTGCCGTCGTAGTCCTGCAGCAGGTCCTCCAGCAGTTCCAGCGTGTCGATGTCCAGGTCGTTGGTGGGCTCGTCCAGCACCAGCACGTTGGCTGGTCGCGCGAACAGGCGCGCCAGCAGCAGCCGGTTGCGCTCGCCCCCGGACAGCGATCGCACCGGAGACGCCGCTCGCGCCGGCGAGAACAGGAAATCGCCCAGGTAGCTCTTGACGTGCTTGCGCTGGCGGCCGATCTCGATCCATTCGCTGCCGGGACTGATGAAGTCCTCCAGGGTGGCGTCGAGGTCCAGCGCGTTGCGCATCTGGTCGAAGTAGGCCACCTGCAGGTTGGCTCCCTGGCGCAGCTTGCCGCGGTCGGGGGTCAGTTCGCCCAGGATGAGTTTGAGCAGCGTGGTCTTTCCCGCGCCGTTGGGGCCGACCAGGCCCACCCTGTCGCCACGCAGGAAGGTCGCCGAGAAGTCGCGCACCACGGGCTTGCCATCGAAGGCCTTGTCCACGTTCTCCAGTTCGGCCACCAGCTTGCCGCTGGGCGCGCCCGAAGCCACTTCCATCCGGACCCGCCCGACCGCCTCGCGCCGTGTCGCGCGCTGCTCACGCAGGTGCAGCAGCCGGTTGATCCGCCCCTGGGCGCGGGTACGCCTGGCCTCCACGCCCTTGCGGATCCAGACTTCCTCCTGCGCCAGCAGCCTGTCGGCCTTGGCGTTGACCACCGCCTCTTGCGCCAGCTGCTCTTCCTTCAGGGCCTGGTAGCGGCTGAAGTTGCCGGGATAGGAGCGCAACTGGCCCCGGTCGAGCTCGACGATGCGGGTGGCGACGCGATCGAGGAACGCGCGATCGTGGGTGATGGCGACCACGCTGCCCTTGAAGTCCAGCAGCAGGTTCTCCAGCCACTGGATGGCGTCCAGGTCCAGGTGGTTGGTCGGTTCGTCCAGCAGCAGCACGTCGGGGCGCGTGACCAGCGCCTGGGCCAGCGCCACGCGCTTGCGCACCCCGCCGGACAGCGTGCCGATGGCAGCGGCAGGGTCCAGGTGCAGCCGCTGCAGCGTCTCATGGACCCGCTGTTCCCAGTTCCAGCCGTCAGCCGATTCGATGCGCGCCTGCAGCGCGTCCAGGTCCCCTTCGCCCCGCGTGTACTCGCCGATGAGTTGCAGCACGCCGTCCAGTCCGAGCCGCACCACCTCGAATACCGTGGCTTGTTCGTCCAGCGACGGCTCTTGAGCGACGTAGGCGATCCGGACGGCCTGCTGCAACTGCAAGGTTCCATCGTCCGGGCGCTCCAGGCCGGCCAGGATCTTCAGCAACGAAGACTTGCCGGCCCCGTTGCGGCCGATCAGTCCCACGCGTTCGCCGGCATCCAGCGCGAACTGCGCATGGTCCAGCAAGGGAAGGTGGCCATAGGCCAGCTGGGCATCGAGGAGAGTGAGAAGCGCCATGGAGCGGGCCATTATGGGCAGCGCGCTCCTGGGCGCTGCGTGCGGGAAGCCCCTCTTGGGCCATTGCGGCCGGCGCTTCCGGGCGGCCGGCCACGTAAGAATGTGCTTCTGCGTTGTCGGGTTGGCTTGCGAAGTGCTATAGTCATGGGCTCTGCTGATGAAGACGGCGCGCCTCACGGCCGCATCCGGGTCGGCAGGGAAACGAAGAAAAAGAAGAGCCGAGCGGTTGACCGGGGCGAAAAAACCGGTATAGAATCCACGGCTCTGCTGATGACGAAGCGTCAGGCAGCCCTAGCGGGCACCGAAGCGCGGCGATATCGGCAAAAACCCTCGGGTTTGACAGGATTCCAAGAAATCTGTCATAATTGAGGGCTTCGCCGGAAGCGATTCGCAAATGCTTCGACAACAAAGCGGAAGCGGAAAGAAAACGGCAAGAGCTTGACAGAGCTTCAAAAAAACTGTCATAATTCAAGGCTTCGCTGATCGCAGCGAGTCAGGCAAAACAAGGCGATGAGCCGGGTGGCGCCGCAGGGTTCGTTAACAACATACAGCCGATAAGCGTGGGCGTTTGATGGCGATTGCCAAGTTCTTCGGAACAACAAACGCTCACTGAAGAGAAGTGAAGTTCACTTCGATTCCTTTTGAGCGGCCCCGCAAGGGGCAACAAATCAAGATCGAACTGTAGAGTTTGATCCTGGCTCAGATTGAACGCTGGCGGAATGCTTTACACATGCAAGTCGAACGGCAGCACGGGGGCAACCCTGGTGGCGAGTGGCGAACGGGTGAGT
>NZ_JAKFCM010000035.1:0-1863 GCF_036676645.1 Ramlibacter sp. | reverse complement strand
CCTGCCGGCACGCCTGTTTGCGCCCGTGGCCGGGCAGGCGCTGCCGGTGCTGCTGTTCTTTCACGGCGGCGGCTTCACCATCGGCAGCGTGTCCACGCACGAACCGCTGTGCCGGCACCTGGCGCACCTGGCCCACTGCGCGGTGATCTCGGTGGACTACCGGCTCGCGCCCGATTGGCCCTTTCCCACGGCGGTGCATGACGCCTGGGACAGCCTGGTCTGGCTGCGCGAGCACGCAGCAGCGCTCGGCCTGGACTGCGCCCGGATCGCCGTGGGTGGTGACAGCGCGGGCGGCACGCTGTCGGCCGTGACGGCCATCGCCGCACGCGACGCCGGCTGGCCGCTGGCGCTGCAACTGCTGTTCTACCCCGGCACCGCCGGCCACCAGAACACGCCGTCGCACCACACCTTCGCCAAAGGCTTCCTGCTCGAAGAGGCCCACATCGGCTTTTTCTTTGGCCACTACCTGCGCAGCGCGGCCGAGCGCGACGACTGGCGCTTCGCCCCGCTCGACGGCGTGGACGACAGCGGCCAGCCGCGCGACCTGGAGGGCGTGGCGCCGGTCTGGATGGGGCTGGCCGAATGCGACCCGCTGGTGGACGAAGGCGTGTTGTACGCCGACCGGCTGCGCATGGCCGGCGTGGCGGTGGATCTGGAAATCTACGCCGGCATGGTGCACGGCTTCATCCAGTTCGGCCGCGCCATTCCGCAGGCGCTCCAGGCCCACAACGACGCGGCGCGCGCGCTGCGCCACGCCTGGGAACCGGGCGCGACCTGAGCCCACAGACACCACAACCCGGAGACCCCGACATGAGCCTCAAACGATCCGACTTCCGCTTTGTCCACCGCCTGCGTGTGCGCTGGGCCGAGGTGGACATGCAGAAGATTGTCTTCAACGCGCACTATCTGATGTACTTCGACACCGCCATCTCCGACTACTGGCGGGCGCTGGCGCTGCCCTACGAGGCGGCCATGCAGCAGCTCGAAGGCGATCTGTACGTGGTCAAGGCCACGCTGGAGTTTCACGCCTCGGCGCGGGTGGACGACCAGATCGAGGTGGCCATGAAATGCAGCCGCGTCGGCACCTCGTCGATCCAGTTCACCGGCGCCATCTTCCGGGGCGACGAGCACCTGATCTCGGGCGACATCGTCTACGTGTTCGCCGACCCGGCCAGCCAGCGCTCGCGCCCGGTGCCGCAGGCGCTGCGCGACATTCTCATGGGCTACGAGGCCGGCGAGGCCATGAGCACGGTGAAGCTGGGCGCCTGGAGCGAACTCGGCGCCGACGCGCAGCGCATCCGCACCGAGGTGTTCGTGCAGGAGCAGCGCATTCCCAAAGATCTGGAGCATGACGCGGCGGACCTGACGGCGCTGCACGGGGTGGCCTACAACCGGCTGGGCCAGCCGGTGGCCACCGGGCGGCTGATCCCCACCGGCGCAACGGGCGTGTCGCAGGTGGGCCGGCTGGCGGTCCACCGGGTGCTGCGCGGCGGCCATCTGGGCCAGCAGGTGCTGCGGGCGTTGACGGACGCGGCCCGTGCGCGTGGCGAACGCGAGGTGATGTTGCACGCGCAGAGCAGCGCCACCGGCTTCTACGAGCGGCTGGGCTGGCAGAGGCGGGGTGAGCCGTTTGAAGAAGCGGGCATCGCCCACCGGGAGATGTTCCTTCCGCTGAACTAGGACGCCCCCCGCAGCGCTTCGCGCTACCCCCAAAGGGGGCGGCACCAGCCGTCCGGCGAAGCCGGCCCGGCGGTGTCCCCGGCTGGACCGCTTCATGCATCGAGGGTCGCGTGAAGCGACGGATGCGATCTGCCTGCGCTTACCAGACCAGGGTTTCGCTGCGCCGGGCCTGCTCGGCCCAGG
>NZ_JAKFCM010000034.1:0-1893 GCF_036676645.1 Ramlibacter sp. | reverse complement strand
AATCTGCAGTACCTGGCCGGCATGGCCTGCCTGAACCGTCAGCTGTGGGGCAAGGCCCGCCAGTTGCTGTCGCAAGCCGCCATGGGCCTGCAGGATGCCACGCTGCACCGCAATGCCTGGCGGGCGCTGGCGGTGCTGGCTGAGCAGCGTGAGGATGAGCCGGCGGCGGCGCAGGCCTACAAGCGCGCTGCCCAGCTGTAGAGGCGCCAGGCTTCTTGCTGCCCAAGCAGCCGCCCGGTGGCCGGGCACCGCTGCACCGCGCCATGCGCACCACACACGTCCCGGAACGCCGGCGCGATGCGTCGAACAGGCCTCGACAAGGTGTCGAACAGGCAAAGAAAAAGGCCCCGCACGCGGGGCCTTTTCAGGAGGCTGGGGGCCAGGCCAATGGCTGGCCTGCCGGTCCATCAGGCGGGTGGTTGCTCAAAGGGCAGCGTCATCGAGCCCAGATCGCGTTTGGTCTCCACCAGCACCAGCGGGCCTTCATCGGACACTGCCAGGGGCGGGCGCTCGCGCGGCACATGCACCGGCTTGATTTCAGCGGCGATGGCGGCTTGCGCCTCGGCAATCTTGGCCGCATCGGAGTTGACCCACTGCAGGCCTGAAGACTCGGCCACCTGGGCCAGATCCTGCAGGGGCAGGGCGTAGGCCTGGACCTTGGGCAGCATGATGCTGGTTGCTGCGGGCGCAGGTACCGGCACGGGCGTTGCCACGGGTGCGGCAACCGCCACGGGCGCCGTGTAGGCAGGAGCCGGAGCCGAAGCAGCCGCTGGAGCCACAGCAGATGCTACAAATTCAGTAGCAACTGGTGCGCGCTCTTCCAAGGCAGGGGCCTGATTTTGCTCTGAACCGGCGGGTGCGGCGGCGCCCTCGGCGGCCTGTTCGCTGCGCTCGCCGCTTTCACCGCGCTCCTCGCCACGCTCGCGCCGGTCGCGGCCGTAGCGGTCACGGCTGCGGCGTTCGCGGGGCTGGCGCTGCTCGTCGGCCGGGCTATCGCTCTGGCCGTTCTGGTTTTGCGTCAGGGCCTGGCCGGTCTCGTCGAGTGCAACTGCAGCCATGGGGGCGGCTTCACCACTCACGGTATTGCCAGCGGTGTCGGCGGCCGGGCCCTGGCCCTCGGTGCGTTCGCCGCGGCGGTCATTTCGGCGGCCACCGCGCTCTCCACCCCGTTCACCGCGCTCGCGGCGACCTTCGCCCCGTCCTTCGCGTCCACCCTGCTGGCGATCGCCGTCACGGCCGGCTTCCGGGGCGGGCCTGTCCTGTCCCTGCACGGCAGCATCGCCACCCATGGCTGCGGCCATCGCGGCCTGGTTGGCCAATGCGAGATCCTGCTCTACCGCATCGCGCGGGATGCGGTCGCCACGTTCGCCGCGCTCGCGGCGGTTGCGGTCTCCGCGACCTTCGCCGCGGCCCTCACGCCCTTCACGGCTTTCGCCGCGGGGTTGGCCTTCGCCGCGATTTTCAGCGCGGGCTTCAGGGCGTGCTTCCCCGGCGGGACGCTCCTGGCGTGCGCCTTCGCCGCGTGCTTCGGGACTGCGTTCACGGCGTTCGCCGCCGCGGCCCTCACCCCGGTCGCCACGACCTTCGGGGCGGCCCTCCGGGCGAGCTTCGCCGCGGCCTTCCCCACGCCCTTCACCACGGCTGCGACCACCACGGCGGCCGTCCCGGCCTCCGCGCTCTGAACGTTCACCGCGCTCGCCGCGTCCATCACGTCCTTCGCGCCGTGCCTCGCCGCTGCGCTCGTCTTTCTTCACTTCAGCGGCAGGCGCTGCAGCCGGCGCTTCGGCGCCGCCGAACAGGCTCTTGATCCAGCCAAAGAAGCCTTTTTCGGCCGCCACGTGGGCTGGCGCTGCAGGCGCTGGGCGCGGTGCCGCTTTGGCCGCAGGGGCTACC
>NZ_JAKFCM010000033.1:0-113908 GCF_036676645.1 Ramlibacter sp. | reverse complement strand
TATGTCCCAGCAGGAGTTCGCCGAGCTGCTCGGTGTTTCGCCTCGCACCTTGCAGGACTGGGAGCAGGGGCGCCGCGAGCCGACGGGTGCCGCGCGGACTTTGCTTCAAGTCGCCGTGAAGCACCCGAAGGTGCTCCGCGAAATGCGAGCGTGAGGGCTAACAAGTCGTTCGACACGGACACGCAGCGGCATTGCGCCGCGAGGCGCCCTGGTGATCGTGCACCTCGCGGCGCAATGCCGCTGCGCGCCGGTCGACTTCGACGTTGGGCGTCACAGGAAACGTGTCCGCCCTGCTTCCCTGAGGAGCTTCGATGACCAAGCATCTAATCAGCTCGGGTTCCACGTTCGAACAAGAGATTGGATACTCTCGCGCGGTAGTCGTAGGCGACTGGATCTTTGTTTCAGGCACCACTGGCTTCGACTATGCCAACATGAGCATCGCCGAAGGACTGTTGGAGCAAACTGAACAGTGCCTGAAGAACATCGCTTCGGCGCTACAGCAGGCAGGGTCAGGCTTGGCGGACGTCGTGCGCGTCACCTACGTTCTTCCGAATGGAGCTGAGTTTCCGGAATGCTGGCCTGTGCTTCGCAAGTACTTCGGTGAAATCCGACCGGCCGCCATGATGATCTCCGCAGGTCTCGCGGACCCTCGAATGCGTATCGAGATCGAGGTCACGGCCCTGAAGCAATCAGGGGCGTGAGCTGCGCCCCCGCCAGTGACGCCCAACCCCCGCGGATAGCGCTCTAGTAGGTCGTTCGACGCGGACACGGGACTTGTTTGGCCTTCTTTGCAACTCTCCCCCGACAGAGAGAGAGTAGTCAATGGCGGCCCCCCATCGCTCACTCACACTGACCGCGCCGCCCCCGCCGGCGTTTCCGTGTGCATCGCACACCGCCAAGCCCCCTCGACCTTGACCCAGGTCGAGGTGTCCGCCATGTGCTGCTCCGTTTCCTCCGACCTGCCGCGCGGAGAGAGCACCTGCTTCACCTGGTAGCTCAGGATCGCGGTGTCGTCGCCGACGAAGGTGGCCTCCATGTCGCCGAGTTCGAAGCGCTTGATCACCATGCTGCCGTGCTCGGCCATCTGGCGGTAGGTCGCGTGGTCGAACTTCATCGAGCCGTGCGGGCTCACCATGAAGGCCGGCTCGGTCAGCATTCCCAGGGCAATGTCGGTCTGCTCGTCGACCATGGATTGCCAGAACTTCTTCTCCAGCTCGATCAGCTGGTCGCGGTCTGCTTTCATGCGCGTTCTCCCATGAGGTCCATCGCTGCCAGACCGCCACCGGGCGCCACGAGCGCCGATCGGGCCGCAGCGTGCCGTCGGGTCGGTGCCTTCCTACAGCGGCTGTGCTGAGCCTTCTTTGAGCCGAGCAGCATTCGAGTCACGTCCGACCAGCCTTCCTATCATTCAGCCTCGTGCGCCGCCGCGCGGCGGCCCGCCAGCCTCGACAACGAACGCCAGCCACCAATGAAGGCGCAAGAACGCGACGAACTGCTCGCCACCCTGGAGACCCGATTCGATCGCAACATGCATCGCCACCGCGGCATCGGCTGGGCCGAGGTGCTGCAGCGGCTTCAGGCCAATGCTGGCGCCTTGAAGGCGCTCAGCGCCATGGAGGCGACCGGCGGTGAACCCGACGTGACGGGCCTGGACAAGGCCGGCGGAGCCTTCACCTTCTGCGACTGCTCACCCGAGAGCCCGCTCGGCCGCCGCAGTCTCTGCTACGACGCTGCGGCCCTCGATGCCCGCAAGGAGAACAAGCCGCAGGGCAGTGCCGTGGAGGCCGCGGCGAACATCGGCATCGAACTGCTGACGGAAGCGCAGTACCGCGAACTGCAGGCGCTCGGCGAATTCGACCTCAAGACCTCGAGCTGGATCCGGACGCCCGACGATGTCCGCTCACTGGGTGGCGCGCTCTTCTGCGATCGCCGCTACGGGCGGGTGTTCGTGTACCACAACGGTGCGCAGTCCTATTACGCGGCACGGGGCTTCCGCGGCCGGCTCTCCCTGTGAGCAGGCACCCCGCCGACACGCTCGCCTTGCGGAGAAAGTGCTCCAGGGGATGAAAATCTGTCCAGTCACGATCAACCCACACAGCCCCGATCGCAAGCTCGGGGCGACCCGACCAGGGGTGAACCCACCATGCAGCTGATCGACACCTTCCAGGACGAACACCGGCTGATCGACCAGGTGCTCGGATCCTTCCGCACGTACGTCGATGGTCTCGTCGCCGGGACGGCGGCCCCGGATGACGGCCGGCGGTTCGCCGCGTTTTTCACCGAGTTCGCCGGCCGTTTCCATCATGAGCGTGAGGAGCGGGTGTTCCTCGATGCGCTCGTGGCGGAGGCGGAACTGCCGCGCCACCGCGGACCCGTGCACGCCATTCTCGGCGAGCACGCCGAGATGGAGGGGTGGCTGCGTGAGATGACGCCATTCCTCGAGCAGGGGCTGCAGTCCGACGGCGATGGCGCCCGGCTCAGGGCCATGGCCATCCGCTACTCGCACGCGCTCTGGCGCCATATCGACGCGGAGAGCTCCGTCCTGTTCCCGGAGGGGGCGGAGCGGCTGGGCCGGTGCGGCATCCACGATCTGCCGGATCGCCCGATGAGCGAGGCGGAGGCGGCCGCGCGCGAGGGCGCGGCGGAGCTGCTGGTTCGCTACCCGCCGGTCGAGGACGCTGCGCTCACGCGCGGCGACGGCTGTTTCATGTGCCGGGCCCACGGCGAGACCTGCGACGGGCTCGAGGCCGAGTGGTGGACCGACCTCGAGTGGGATGAGTTCCACCAGCGGGGATGAGAGCGCACGGTGACCCACCCATGGCCGTGGCATTGACGATCCGCCCCGAACGCCCCGGCGACGAGGCGGCGATCACCGACGTCACGCGCGGGGCCTTCGCCTTCGCCCCCCACACCAGCCACACCGAACACGCCATCGTCCAGGCCCTGCGCGGGGCCGGCGCGCTCTCCGTCTCCCTCGTGGCGGAATCCGGCGGCCGCATCGTCGGCCACATCGCGTTCTCCCCGGTCTCGATCGCCGACGGCTCGCCGGATTGGCATGGACTGGGCCCGGTGTCCGTCATTCCCCGCCTGCAAGGCCAAGGCATAGCCCGGGCCCTGGTCGAACAAGGCCTGGTGCGATTGCGCGAGCTCGGCGCGCAAGGCTGCGTGGTCCTGGGCGAGCCGGCGCTCTACGGCCGCTTCGGATTCGCGAGCGACCCCGACCTGGTGCTGCCGGGCGTCCCGCAGCCGTACTTCCAGTCGCTCGCCTTCGGACCGGCACGCCCGCGCGGCGAGGTCAGCTACCACGAGGCGTTCTCGTCCCCAGCCTGAACGGCGCCCCGATGGGTTGATCGCCTGCTCATCCGCCGCCCGGATGGGCACCTCGCCCGCGAAAACCGACGCGGCCACCCGCTCCAAGGACCCCGTGATCCGGCCTGCAGGACGGCCGCGACAGGCGTAGGCTTCGCCTGCACCGGAGGTCTTGCCGTGAACGCCCAGCCTGTCTCCGACACCTTCCAGCAAGGCGCACCCTACGAGCGCTACGTCGGCCGCTGGAGCCGCCGCGTCGCACCGCAGTTCCTGGCCTGGCTGGACCCGCCGCCGGCGCGCCGCTGGCTGGACGTGGGATGCGGCACCGGCGCCCTGTGCGAAGCGATCCTGGATCGCTGCGCCCCCGCTTCGGTCACCGGCGTCGAGCCGTCCGAGGGCTTCCTGCAACTGGCCCGGCAGAACCTGGGCGATCGCGCCGACCTGCGCCAGGGCAGCGCGGCGGCGATCCCGCTCGAAGCTGATTCGGTCGACGTGGTGGTGTCCGGCCTGGTGCTGAACTTCGTGCCGGACCCCGCCGCCGGGCTGGCCGAGATGGTGCGCGTGGCCGCGGATGGCGGAACCATTGCCGGCTATGTCTGGGACTACGCCGGCAGGATGGAGCTGATGCAGCACTTCTGGGCCGCGGCGCTCGAGCTGGACCCCGGCGTCGCCGCGCTGGTCGAAGGTTCGCGCTTTCCGCTGTGCCGCCCGGAAGCGCTGGAGCCGCTGTTCGCCGGCGCCGGCCTGGTGGAGGTCGCGGTGCACCCCATCGACATCGACACGCCGTTCGCCAGCTTCGACGACTACTGGCAACCCTTCCTGGGCGGCCAGGGGCCGGGGCCGGCGTACGCGATGTCGCTCGACGAGGCGGCGCGGGCGCGCCTGCGCGAACGGCTGCGGCAGCGCCTGCCGGCCCAGCCCGACGGTTCGATCCCGCTGGCAGCGCGCGCCTGGGCGGTCCGCGGGCGCGTGGCCGCGAAGCAATGAAGGAGACTCCCGCATGCATGCCGACGACCTGCGCTCCATCCAGGCCCCGCTGAAGGAGCGCTATCGCGCCGAACCGCAGGCCGCCCTCATCACCCTGCGCGCGCAGGGCCGCATCGGCGAGGGCGTCAGTTGCCGGATCGAGACCGGCAAGGCGCTGGTGACCGCCGGGCTGCACCCGGCCACCGGCGGCACGGGCCTGGCGGCCTGCTCCGGTGACATGCTGCTGCAAGCCCTCGTCGCCTGCGCCGGCGTCACCCTGAACGCGGTGGCCACGGCGCTCGGCATCGAGCTGCGCGATGCCACGCTGCAGGCCGAAGGCGACCTGGACTTCCGGGGCACGCTGGGCCTGGCCAAGGACGTTCCGGTCGGCTTTCGCGCGATCCGGCTGCAGTTCACGCTGGACACCGACGCGCCGGAGGAGCAGCTCGCCACGCTGCTGCGCCTGACCGAACGCTACTGCGTCGTCTACCAGACGCTGGCGCATCCGCCGGCGCTGGCGGTCACGCGCAAGGCCGCGCAGCCGGAGCGCCTGACGACATGATGGCCGTCCAGCTCGATCACGTCATCGTGCACGCGCACGACCGGGTCGCCTCGGCCCGGCGCCTGGCCGAACTGCTGGGCGTTCCCTGGTCGGCCGGCGGCGGGCCGGGGCCGTTCTCCGCCGTCTATGTCAACGACAGCCTGACGCTGGACTTCGACGAGATGGACGGGCCGTTCCCGGTCGGCCATTTCGCGTTCCAGGTGTCGCCCGAGCGCTTCGACGAGATCCTGGGCCGGCTGCAGGCGGCCGGCATTCCCTGGCGCAGCTCGCCGGCGGGCCCGGTCGACCGGAAGGTCGGCACGCACGGGGGCGGGCGGCTGGTGTACTGGGACGAGCCGGCCGGCCACATCTGGGAGATCCTGACCGTGAGTTACGCCCGCCGGAGTGAACCATGACCAGCGACACCGACGTGCGGCACCTGCGCCGCTGCCTGGAGCTGGCGACCGAGGCGCTGGAGGCGGGCGACGAGCCGTTCGGCTCCGTGCTCGTGGCCGCGGATGGCACCGTGCTCGCCGAGGCCCGCAACCACGTCGGCAGCGGCGACCCGACCCGCCATCCCGAGTTCGAGCTGGCGCGCTGGGCCGCGGCCAACCTGGCGGCGGACGAGCGTGCAGCCGCGACGGTCTACACCTCGGGCGAGCATTGCCCGATGTGCGCGGCGGCGCATGGGTGGGTGGGGCTGGGCCGGATCGTGTATGCCAGTTCGTCGGGGCAGCTGGCGGGGTGGCTGTCCGACATGGACGTTGCGCCGCCGCCGGTGCGCGCGTTGCCGATCCAGGAGGTCGTTCCCGGTTTGCCCGTCGAGGGTCCGTTTCCCGGGCTGGCGGAGCAGGTGCGCAAGCTGCACTTCCGCTTCCATGGCGGGCAGGGCTAGCGCAACGGAGCAGGCTTAGCGCACCGCCAGCAGCGCCCGCGCCACCTCGGCGAAGCCGGCCCCGCGCTCGCCTTCGGTCACGTATGCGGGCGGATGCGTCAGCTGGTCCAGGAAGCGCTGGATGTTGGCCACGCCCACGCTGTGCGGGAAGTGCGCGAACATCAGCACGTCGTTGGTCGAATCGCCGACGTAGGCCCAGCGGTCCAGCTGCGTTTCCAGGTCGGTGCCCAGCAGCTCGCGCACGATCCAGCGCGCGCCCTCCAGCTTGGAGTGGCTGCCGTACCAGCCGTTGACGTGGATGGAGCTGACGGTGGCGGTCATCCCCTCGGCCTGCATCAGCGCCACGACTTCGGCTATGCGCGCCTGCGGCAGCCGGGCGAACTCGCTGTGGTCGATCGCGATGTCGGTCTCGCGCCCGGGGCTGTCCTGCGCGCGGCGGGCACCGGGGATCTCGCGCTCGATGCGGGCCAGCACCTGCTGCATGCGCGCGAAATTGGCGGCGCGCTCGGCCTTCGGTTGCTGGTACAGCTTGCGCAGCCGGCCATCGGCGCCGCGCACCAGCGCCACGGCGCCGTTCTCGGCCACGATGGCGTCGACCGGCCAGGCCAGCGCGAAGGGCTCGCTCCAGCCCACCGGCCGGCCGGTGATCGGGATCACGTGCAGGCCGGCGGCACGCAGCGCGGCCAGCGCGGCCAGCGCGTCGCCGGTGATCGCGCCCTCGGTGGTGAGGGTGTCGTCGATGTCGGTGAAAACGCCGAGGACGCCGCGGCGGGCGTCCTCGGGCCAGTGGGCGAGGGGAGGGATCGAGTGGGTCAAGGCTGCAGCACGCGCCCGTTCCAGCCCGGCTGGTACATCGGCGAGTCGGCAGGAGGCGCCTCGGGCCGGTCCAGGGGCGACGGACCGGGCGATTGTTGCAGCATCGTGCCGGCGGCCAGCTGGGTGGACGCGGGTGGGCAGCGGCCGGTGTCGATGTGCGCCAGCGCGGCGGCCAGCAGCGGCTCCTCGGGCGCACCCAGCGCGGTGCGCGGGTCCTCCTGCACCGGGCACTGCACCGGGAAGCCGGCGGTGTAGTCGCCGTAGCCCTGCGCGTTGTAGACCTGGAACTCGATCGGGAAGTAGGCCTGCCCGCAGTTGTCCTTGCGGTGGAAGCCATAGGGCTTGCCGCAGGTGCGGTCGCCCACCAGGATCACCTGCACGCCGATGCCGCGCAGGCTGTTGACGATGGACTCGCTGGCCGAGCAGGTCAGCTGCGAGGTCAGCACGTACAGGCGCGGCAGGTTCAGCTGCGGCAGCGGGTGGTCGCGCGGGTAGGTGGTCTCGGCGCTCAGCACCCGGGTGCTGAAGATGAAGGTGCCGGCGGCGCTCTCGGCGCTGCGGCGGGCGTTGTAGCGCACGCTCTCGAACACCTCGCCCTCGATCGAGGGTCCTGCCACCATCGCCGCCGCGGCCTGGGCGACGTACAGGAAGCCGCCGCCGTTGTAGCGCAGGTCCAGCACCAGGTCCTGCACGGCCGCGTCGCGCAGGCTGGTGAAGGCGGTGATCAGCGCGTCCTGCGCCCCCCTGGAGTGCTCGTTGAACAGCACGTAGCCGACCTTGCGGCCCGTGTTGCTCAGCAGCTTGCGCACCAGCGGCACCGGCTTGCTGGCCGGGTAGTCGGCGACGACGCTGCTGGCGCTGGCGACGCCCTGCATCAGGTCGGCCGAGCGGCTGCTCATGGTGGTGCTGAAGCGGTCGCGGGCCAGCCCGCCGGCGTCGGGCGTGCGCACCAGCAGCGCGTCGAAGTACGCCGGCAGGGTGCCGTAGCCGGCGGCCGGCACGTCCGGGATCTGGTCGTTCCAGAGGTACTTCTCGTCCATGTAGCTGCGCAGCCAGCTCTGCTGCTCGGGCAGCGAGCACAGGCCGGCGAGCGAGGACGAATCCGGGAGCAGCCCGCGCGAGAGCGAGGCCGTGGCGAGGTCAGTGCCGCCGCCGCCGCCTCCGCCACAGGAAGCCAGCAGGACGGCCAGGGACGCCGCGGCAAGGACGGCTGCGCGGCGCAGCGGAGGCAGGCGGAACACGGGTCGACTCCACGGTAGAGCCGACGATTATTGATGGGCTGGCCGGGCCGGTCAGTGCTGGAGCGTCAATCCGGCGTGTTCGCGCAACGGATGGAAGTGGATTTTGGGGAATCGTTCCTGGGCCAGCCGCACGTCGTAGGGCGAAGTGCAAAGAAATGCCAGGGCGTTGGCGGCGTCCAGCGCCATGCGTTGCGGGTAGGCGTCGGTGAACTGGCGCAGCTCCTGCGGGGTGTCGGCCGTGATCCAGCGCGCCCCGGTGTAGGGGCAGCCCTCCAGCCGGATGTCGGCGTCGTACTCGGTCTTCAGGCGGTGCTGCACCACCTCGAACTGCAGCTGGCCGACCGCGCCCAGCAGCATGGCGCCGCCGGCCTGCGGCCGGAACACCTGGATCGCGCCTTCCTCGCCCAGCTGGGCCAGGCCCTGCTGCAGCTGCTTGGTGCGCAGCGGGTTCTTCAGCAGCACGGTCATGAACATCTCCGGCGCGAAGAAGGGCAGGCCGGTGAACTGCAGGCTGGCGCCGTCGGTGATGGTGTCGCCCAGCTGCACCCCGCCGTGGGTGGTGAAGCCGATGATGTCGCCGGCATAGGCCTCGTCGACCGCCTCGCGCCGCTGCGACAGGAAGGTGACCACCGAGGTCGGCCGCAGCTCCTTGCCGGTGCGCTGCACCTTGAGCTTCATGCCCGGCGTGTACCGGCCGGAGGCCATGCGCACGAAGGCGATGCGGTCGCGGTGGTTGGCGTCCATGTTGGCCTGCACCTTGAACACCACGCCGGCGAAGCCGGGCTCGTCCGGCCGCACGGTCTTCTCGACGACCTGCCGGTTGACGGTGAGCGAGCTGGTGCGCGGCTGCGGCGCCGGCGCCAGGTCCACCAGCGCGTCGAGCACCTCCATCACGCCGAAGTTGTTGACGCCGGAGCCGAAGAACACCGGGGTCTGCTTCGCATCCAGGAAGGCCTGGTGGTCCCACGCCGGCGAGGCGCCGGCGGCCAGCTCCATGCTTTCGGCGGCGGCGTCGTATTCGGCGCCGAAGCGCCGGCGCAGGGCGTCCTCGTCGGACAGCGGGAGGGTCTCGAAGTCCTGCGGCCGGCGCTCGCTGCCGGCCTCGAACACCGTCATGGTGTCGGTGCGCAGGTTCATGATGCCGCCGAAGCTCTTGCCCTTGCCGACCGGCCAGGTCATGGGCACGCAGGGCATGCCCAGCTCGCGCTCGACTTCGTCCAGGATGTCCAGCGGCTCGCGCACCTCGCGGTCCATCTTGTTGACGAAGGTGATGATGGGCGTGTTGCGCTGGCGGCAGACCTCGATCAGCCGGCGGGTCTGCGCCTCCACCCCGTTGGCGGCGTCGATCACCATCAGCGCGGAATCGACCGCGGTCAGCACCCGGTAGGTGTCTTCCGAAAAGTCCTTGTGGCCGGGCGTGTCCAGCAGGTTGATCACGTGGTCGCGGTAGACCATCTGCATCACCGAGCTGGCCACAGAGATGCCGCGCTGCTTCTCGATCTCCATCCAGTCGCTGGTGGCGTGGCGCGACGCCTTGCGGCCCTTGACCGCCCCGGCGATCTGGATCGCGCCGGAGAACAGCAGCAGCTTTTCCGTCAGCGTGGTCTTGCCCGCGTCGGGGTGGGAAATGATGGCGAAGGTTCGGCGGCGCCGGGTTTCGGCGGCAAGGGTCGATTCGGACACGGGGGAGAGGCTCTCGGAAAGCGCGCGGCCGATGAGCTGCAAAGCGTTTCGGCGGGACCCGTATTGTCGCCGATGGGTCTATGGTGGGCGCATGGCTGCGGCATCTCCGGGCGCCGTGCTCGCCGCCGGCGGGCACGAAGTCACGATCAGCAATCCCGGCAAGCTGCTGTTCCCGCAGGCAGGGATCAGCAAGCTGGACCTCGTGCGCTACTACGTCGCCGTGGCCGAGGCGGCCTTGCGCGGCGCCGGTGGGCGACCCTGCGTGCTCAAGCGCTACCCCGACGGCATCGCCGGCGAATCCTTCTTCCAGAAGCGGGCGCCGGCCGGACGGCCCGACTGGGTGGAAGTGACCACCATCCGCTTTCCCTCCGGCCGCACGGCCGACGAGGTGGTGCCGCGCCATGCGGCCACGCTGGCCTGGATGGCCAACCTGGGTTGCATCGAGCTGCACCCGCACCCGGTGCGCGCCGAGGACCTGGAGCACCCCGACGAGCTGCGGGTGGACCTGGACCCGGTGCCGGGCGTCGAGTGGCCGCAGATCCGCCAGGTGGCGGCGCTCGCGCGCGAGGTGCTGCACGAGCACGGGCTGGCGGGCTGGCCCAAGACTTCCGGCTCGCGCGGCATCCATGTGCTGGTGCGGATCGAGCCGCGCTGGTCCTTCGACCAGGTCCGGCGCGCCGCGCTGGCGCTGGCGCGGGAGGTCGAGCGGCGCGCGCCAGACCTGGCGACGGCGCAGTGGTGGAAGGAGCAGCGCCACGGCGTGTTCGTCGACTACAACCAGAACGCCAAGGACCGCACCGTGGCCTCGGCCTATTCGGTGCGGCCGCGGCCGGACGCGCGGGTGTCCACGCCGGTGGACTGGGACGAGCTGCAGGCCTGCGACCCGGCGGACTTCACGCTGCGCACGGTGCCGGCGCGCTTGCAGGAGATCGGCGACCCGCATGCGGGCATCGACGAAGCGCCCGGATCACTGGACGCGCTGCTGGAGCTGTCGGCCCGGCAGGAGCGCGACGGGCAGGGCGACGCCCCCTGGCCGCCGCACTACCGCAAGCAGGCCGGCGAGCCGCCGCGGGCGCCGCCGTCCACGCGCAAGGCGCAACGGCAGCCGATCGCTGCTGCCGACCCGCGGCGACCGGGGCTCAGGAAGCAGGATCCGCGGTGAGTGCCCGGCCGCTGAGGCGGCCCAGCCAGTCGAAGCCCGCCATGCCCACCAGCATGGCCGCCACGAAGACCAGGGCCTTGCCGTGGCCCGCCGCCATCGCCACCAGCGCCGGGCCCGGGCAGAAGCCGGCCAGGCCCCAGCCCACGCCGAAGATCAGCGAGCCCAGCAGCAGCGGCCGGTCGATCTCGCGCGTGGCCGGCAGCTGGAAGGGTTGGCCCAGGACGCTGCGGGTGCGGCGGGCCGCCAGCGCGAACGCGAGGCAGCCAACCAGCACGGCGCCGCCCATCACGAAGGCGAGCGAGGGATCCCAGGCGCCGGCCAGGTCGAGGAAGCCCTGCACCTTGCCCGGGTCGGTCATGCCGGACAGCAGCAGGCCCCAGCCGAACAGCAGGCCGACGCCGAATTCGATCATGCGGTTCATGGTCCAGCCCTTCAAGCGTGGCGCAGCAGGTAGACCGTCACGAAGCCGGCGGCCATGAATGCCGCCGTGGCGGCCAGCGATCGCGGCGACAGGCGCGCAATGCCGCACACCCCGTGGCCGCTGGTGCAGCCCGAGCCGTAGCGGGTGCCGAAGCCGACCAGCAGCCCGGCCACCACCAGCGTGCCCAGGCCGGCATCGATGCGCGGCGCGGCCAGCAGGCCGGCCGGTGCCAGCAGCCAGAAGGTGGCCGGCGCGGCCGCCAGGCCCAGCAGGAAGGCGATGCGCCAGCCGGCATCGCCCGGCCGGGGCGCCAGCAGGCCGCCCAGGATGCCGCTGATGCCCAGCACCCGTCCGTTGAGCAGGATGAAGAGGGCGGCGGCGCCGCCGATCAGGAGGCCGCCGGCCAGCGACAGCCAGGGCGTGAAATGGAGCCAGTCGATCGTCATGTCGGTTTTTCTTCAAGCAGGCGCCGGCTGCTGGTACAAGGCATGCACCGCATCGCCGACGCCTGCCAACTTAACCGAAAACCTTCAACCATGACTGCCCTGGTGCATGCCGACTTCGACCCGTCCACCGGGACGGTGAGCTACGTGGTGCACGAGGGCCCCGGCTCGGCCTGCGCCATCGTCGATCCGGTGCTGGACTACGACCCGAAATCGGGCCGCACCTCCACCGCTTCGGCCGACCGGCTGGTCGCATTCGTGCAGGGCCAGGGCCTGCACGTCGAGTGGATCCTGGAAACCCACGCACATGCCGACCACCTGACGGCGACCGCGTACCTCAAGGGCAGGCTCGGCGGCCGGACCGCCATCGGCGAACGCATCGCCACGGTGCAGGGCGTGTTCAAGTCCCTCTTCAACCTGGAGCCCGGTTTCCGCCCCGACGGTTCGCAGTTCGACCGCCTGCTGGCCGACGGCGACGAGCTGCGGGTCGGCCGGCTGGTGGGCCAGGTGCTGCACGTGCCGGGCCACACGCCGGCCGACGTCGCCTACCGCTTCGGCGATGCGGTGTTCGTCGGCGACACGCTGTTCATGCCCGACGCCGGTACCGCCCGCTGCGACTTTCCCGGCGGCAATGCGGCCACGCTCTACGCCTCGATCCGCCGCCTGCTGGACCTGCCGCCGGCCACGCGCCTGTTCATGTGCCACGACTACCCGCCGCAGGGGCGTGGCCCGGCCTGGGAGACCACGGTGGCCGAGCAGCGGGCCGGCAACATCCACGTGCACGACGGCATTTCCGAAGACGGGTTCGTGGCCATGCGGACGGCGCGCGACGCGACCCTGGGGATGCCCACGCTGATCCTGCCCGCCGTGCAGGTCAACATCCGGGCCGGCGAGCTGCCGCCGAAGGAGGCGAACGGCGTCGCCTACCTGAAGATCCCGGTCAACGCGCTGTGAGGACCTGGGCCAGCTCGAAGGGCGTGGCCACCTCCAGCTGGTCGTACCGGCACTCCTGTGGCGGCTTGTCCGGCCGCCAGCGCAGGAAGGTGGTGGCATGCCGGAAGCGGTCGCCCTGCAGGTGGTCGTACTTCACCTCGCACACGCGCTCGGGCCGCAGCGGCTCCCAGCCCAGGTCCTTGCCGCCGCTCCAGCGGCTCTTCGCACCGGGCATGCGGTCGGCATCGCCGGCGGCGGCCTGGGCCCAGTCGCGCCAGGGGTGGCCCTCCATCGCGTTCTCGCGCAGCGGCGCCAGCTCCTGCGCCAGTTGCCGCCGCATGTCCAGGGTGAAGGAGGAGGTCACGCCCGCGTGCTGCAGGATTCCCGCATCGTCGAACAGGCCGAGCAGCAGCGAACCGATGGCGTCGCCGGTGTCCTTGTACCAGCGAAAGCCCGCCACCACGCAATCGGCGGTGCGGGCGTGCTTGATCTTGAACATCGCCCGCCGGGCCGGCTGGTAGGGTGCGTTGGCCGGCTTGGCGATCACGCCGTCCAGCCCGGCGCCCTCGAAGCGCTGCAGCCAGTCCTGCGCCTGTTCGCGATCGGTGGTCACCGGGGTCAGGTACAGCGGCGGCCGGGCCGAACCGAGCAGCCGCTCCAGCCGCGTGCGGCGCTCCTGCTGGGGCAGTTCCAGGATCGACTTGCCGCCCGCGGCCAGCAGGTCGAAGGCGACGAAGCCGGCCGGCGTCTCCTTGGCCAGGCGGGCGATGCGCGAGGCGGCCGGGTGGATGCGCTGCTGCAGCGCGTCGAAGTCCAGCCCATCCGGACCGGCGACCACGACCTCGCCGTCCAGGATGCAGCCCTTGGGCAACTGCTCGGCCAGCACCTTCTCCAGCTCGGGGAAGTAACGGTTCAATGGCTTGAGATCGCGGCTCTGGATGCGCACGCCGTCGCCGTCGCGGAACACGATCGCGCGGAAGCCGTCCCACTTGGGCTCGAACAGGAAGCCCTCGCCAGCCGGCAGCTCGTCGGCGATCCTGGCGAGCATGGGTTCGATGGGGGCGGAGAAGAGTGGAGGAGCGGACATGGGGCTTTGTACCTGAAGCAGCACTCTGCAGTGGCTGCCGGCGGGCGCTTCCGGCCCTACGGGCCCGCTGCAGGGACCCTAGCCGGCCAGCAAGGGCCGGATCGAGTCGGCGAGCCAGTACGCGCCGACCGACAGCGAGAGGACTCCCAGGCTGGCCTGAAACAGGTGCGCCTGGTGTTCGCTGCGCGACCGGCAGCACGCGTGGAAACGATGCACGCCGGAGCAGAAAAGCAGCATCGCGCCGGTGCTGCCGAGCACGAACCCGGACAGGACCCGGGCCGGTCGCATCGGATCGGCCACTGCCAGCCCCAGAAGCAGCGGAGCCAGCGTGCCGGCCCCGGCCAAGCCGTGCATGAATCCGAAAACGGCAGGCAGCGGCCTGGACGAGGCGGGATCCAGGGTGGCATGCAGGCCACCCGCTGCGCGCGCGTGCGGGTGCCGGCGCCGCTGGCGCCACAGATGCTGCAGGCCGACGCTGGCCAGCAGCGCACCCCCGGCGGCCTCGGCTGCCCAGCCGCCGGCCGCCGCGCGCGCCGCCAGCGGCGGGCCGGCGAGCAACAGGGACAGCGGCAGCACCGTCCCGGCGGCGTGGGCCAGTGCCCAGCGCAGCGCGGGCGCCCACGGCCTTCGGGCCGCCGCTGCAGCGGCCGGCGCGAGCGCCGCCAGGTGGTCGGCGCCGAGCCAGACGTGCAGCAGCCCGGCGAGCAGGCCCGCGGCCAGTTCACCCATGCGGGCGCGCCCGCGCGGTTGCGGCCGCGGTCACGGCAGGCAGGATGCGAAGCATGGCGCAGGCCGCCCCGTAGCCGTTGTCGATATTGACCACCGTCAGCCCGGGCGCGCAGCTGGCCAGCGCGGACTCGAGCGCGACCCGGCCGCCGCCCGAGACGCCGTAGCCGACCGAGGTGGGGACGGCAACGATCGGCAGTGGCAGCAGGCCGCCCAGCACGGTGGGCAGCGCGCCCTCCATGCCGGCGACGACGATCAGGCCGTTCGCGCCGGACAGTTCGCCCAGCCGGGACATCAGCCGCCACAGGCCGGCCACGCCCACGTCGTGCAGCTCCGTGGCTGCCTGGCCGTGGTAGAGGAGGGTGCGGGCCGCTTCGCGCGCCACCGGAAGGTCGGAGCTGCCGGCGGTCACGATCGCCACCCGGCCGCCGTTGCGGCGCGGCATCACGGGGCCGATGATTCCGGTGCGCGACACCGGGTCGTAGTCCATGGCACCGGCCAGCTGCGCATCGATGGCGGCGAACTGGCCGGCGGCCAGGCGGGTGAACAGCCGCCCGCTGCCGCTGGCGGCGGCCTGGCGCGCGATGGCGAGCAGCTGGTCGTCCGACTTGGTCTGCGAGAACACGGCCTCGTCGATGCCGATCCGCTCGCGGCGGTCGTCGTCAAGCAGGACGTCGTTGCGCATGCGTGTCCCGCAGGAAGGCGCTGCCGCGGCGGTACGGCGCGATCGTGACGGGGCCTTCGAAGGCGGAGCCGGAGAAAACGGCGCGCGCATGCGCCAGGGCGTCGGCCGACTGCTGCGGCGAGAGCTGGGCGAGCTCGGCCTCGTCCAGTTCCAGCACGATGCCGCGGGCACGGTAGCGGCAGCGCACGGTCCCCACATTCAGCAACTGGCGCAGCCCGGCTTCCGTCCGCTGCACCAGCCCGAGCAGTTCGGGCAACACCGGGATGCCGGTCTCGACGCGGCTGGACAGGCAAGGCGAAGCCGGCAGCTCGGCGATCTCGCCGAGCCCGAGCGCGGCAGCCATGGCGCGAATGTCGCCCTTGCGCAGGCCGGCCTCGACGAAGGGGTGCTGCACCCCGGCCTGGCTGGCGGCGATCAGCCCGGGCCGGTAGTCGGACAGGTCGTCGCGATTGGTGCCCGAGAGAATCTGCGCGCCCGCCCCGACATGGCGCCGGATGGTCGAGTACAGGGACTCCTTGCAGAAGAAGCAGCGGTTCACCGGGTTGCTGAGGTAGTCATCCCGACTGAACTCCCCGGCGTCGATCAGCTCCAGCGCCCACGCTTCCGAGGCCGCCAGCGCCTTGACGCGCCCGGTTGCCTCGGGCGGGACGGCGGGGGACACGGCGTGGTACATGGTGGCGCGACGGCCGAGCGTGCTGGCGGCGACGGTCGCCAGCGTCATGCTGTCGACGCCCCCGCTGACCGCGACGGCGACCGCCGGGTGCCGCAGCAGGATGTCCTGGAGCCGGTCGATCGAACGCAGTGCCTGGGTCATTCGCAGTCCTTCTCGAGTGCAAGCTGCTCGGCCTGGCGCCGGGCCTGCTCGCGGTTTGCATGGCCGGTCATGGCGGCCAGGTCGTCCATCTCGGCCTTGGCCGTGGCGGCGCCGCCGGGGCGGCTGGCCAGCTTCACGCGCACCCGACGGTCGCCGGCCACTTCCACCTGATGGCGCCCGAGCGTGCGCCGCTGGACGTGGGACAGCCGGATGCCGAGCGTCGTGGTCTCGGCAAAGCAGGCGCTGCAGACCTCATCCAGCGCCCAGGCCTGCAGCAGCAGCTGCAGCTGGACGGCCATGCGGCCCTTTTTCGCGAACAGCGGAGCCTGGTAGATCTCCAGCACGCCGGGCACCGCGCGCAGGTGCTCGATGGCGACGGCCAGGTCCTCCGGCGACTGGTCGTCGATCTCGAACTGGAGCGACGCGATCGGCCCGGGTTGCGGCGCCTGCTGCGCCGGCTCGAACACGAGGCAGCGCACGATGTTGGGGAGGCCCGGCAGGAGCCGGGTGCCGTGCCCGGTGCCGCTGCCGCGCAGGACCTCGGCATCGGGTGTTGCGTCCGGCGCTCCGCGCCCGAGATCCAGCAGGTACCGCAGGATGGTGGCGCCGGTGGGGGTCACCCGCTCGCCCGGGACGCCGTCGTCGATCACACGCAGCCCCTCCAGCAGGCGGGCGGTGGCCGGCGCCGGGACGGGCAGGATGCCATGCGCACAGCGGACCCGGCCGCCGCCCAGCGGCAGCGGCGACCAGCTCCAGCGCGCGTCGCCGGCGGCATCGAGGAGGAACGCCGCCGCCACGAAGTCGCAGACCGAATCCCAGCCGCCGACCTCGTGGAACGCCACCTGGCCGGGATCGATGCCGTGGACCGCGGCTTCGGCCCGGGCCAGCACCGCGAACAGCCCCAGCGCATGCTGCCGGACCCCGGCGGGCAGCGGGCTCGCCTGCAGCCAGTCGCGGATCGCCGCGTGCGGCCGGTGCGCGTGCGCGCGGCCCGGCTGCGGCAGTTCCTGCGCGCCTTCGACGACGAAGCGCAGGCCCTTCAAGCCGCCGGCACGGCTCTCGTCGAACCGGGCCGACACGCCATCGGGCAGCCCCAGCCCGCGCAGCATGGCGAGCAGCGGAAGGGCGAGCGCGGGCCTGGCATCGACGACCGCTGCCGCGAACATGTCGCCCGCGAAGCCGCCGATCGGGTCCAGGTGGATTCTGCGCGCGGGCATGGCGGGGCGGCCTTTCCTCAGCTGTGGGAGAACGGCCGCAGGCCGGCCACCGGCAGCTGGGCGCGCAGCACGCTGCCGCTCTCCGCCTCGGTGATGTAGAGGTCGCGGCGCTGGGGCCCGCCGAAGGCGATGTTGGTGGTCGAGCGCCCCAGCGGCGAGCGGACCCGGAACAGGGGCTCGCCCTGCGCATCGAAGATCCAGATGCTGCCCAGCCCGATGTGCGCGACGGCGAGGCCGCCGTCCTCGGTCAAGGCGATGCCGTCGGGGCCGACGCCGCCGGACAGCTGGACGAACACGCCAGCCTTGTGCGGCCGGCCGTCCTGCATCAGCGGCACGCGCCAGACCGCGTTGGCGCGGGTGGCCGCCACGAACACCGTGGCGCCGTCGGCCGACACCGCCACGCCGTTCGGACTGGGGATGTTGTCCAGCAGGCGCTCGAGCGCTCCGGCCGTCGTGCACCGGTACAGGCAGCCGCTCGGGTCGTCCAGGCCGCTCTGGCCCTGGTCGGTGAAGTAGAGCGTTCCATCGGGGGCGAAGGCCAGGTCGTTGAGGCCCTTGAAGCGCTCGTGGCGGAAGCCCTCGAACAGGCAGTGCACCGTGCCCGACCGCGGGTCGAGCTGCATCAGCCCGCGGCTGTTGTCGGCGATGAAGATGCGGCCGTCGCGATGGATCCGCAGCCCGTTGGGCTCGCCCCCGTACTCGGCCACGACCTCCCACTCGGCCGCGGCCGAGAGGCGGAACACCCGGCCGTACGGGATGTCGACGAGGTAGAGACGCCCCTCGCGGTCGAACGCCGGGCCTTCCAGCAGCGAGTGGCGCTGCGCGCCGCGCAGGTGGTCGCGCAGCCAGGGTGCGGCCTGCCCGGTGCGGTGCAGCCGCTGCGGCAACGCCGCGAACACCTCGGCGGGGATGTCGATCGGCGCAGCGAACATGGTGCCGCCCGCCTTCAGTCGACCCGGCCGGGGTCGCCGGCGAACTCCTGGCTGCAGAAGTGCCCGCCGTGGAACAGCTCGCCCACGTCGCCGGCGGCCGGGCGGTGCCGGTCGAACTCGGCGGCGAACGCCTCGGCGTTGTCCTCGGGCCGGAAGCCGATGCGGTCGGCGGCCGGATTGAGCCACCAGCCGCGGTCGTTGCCGGACACGCCGTACACCACTTCGTAGTGCAAGCCGGGCGCTTCCAGCGCGCGGGCCACCAGCTGCACCGTGTCGCGCGGGCTGATCCAGGTGCTGAGCATGCGCGCATCCAGCGGCTGGGGCCGGAACGAGCCGATGCGCAGGCAGACCGATTGCAGCCCGAACTTGTCGGCGTAGAAGCGGGCGATCATCTCGCCGCAGGCCTTGCTCAGCCCGTAACGGGTGTCGGGCCGCATCGGCGCCCGGTGATCCACCTTCCGGGTGCGCCGGTAGAAGCCCACCACATGGTTGGAACTGGCGAACACCACGCGCCGCACGCCATTGATCCGGGCCGCTTCGTAGAGGTGGTAGGTGCCCAGCAGGTTGGCGGCGTGGATGTCCTCCCAGGCCGCTTCTTCCGGAATCCCGCCCAGGTGGACGACGGCGTCGCAGTCGCGCGTGGCCTGCACCACCTCGTCGAACTGGCCGAGCTCGGCGCGCACGTGCTCCTCGCCCGGGCGCAGGCGGCCCAGCTCGACCCGGTCGCTCAGCCGCAGCACGCCGTAGCGGCCCGCCAGGCCGTCGCGCAGGACACGGCCGATCGCCCCGGCCGCGCCGGTGACCAGCACCCGGTGCATCCCGGCGGCGCTCATGCCCGGGGTACCGTGTGGGTGGCCGGCGGCACCAGGAAGTCGAAGTCGCAGCCGTCGCCGGCCTGCATCACCGCCTTGGCGAACAGGGCGCCGTAGCCGCGCTCGGGCACGGGCGCGGCGCGCGGAGTGCCTTCGGCCCGGCGCCGGGCCAGTTCGGCGTCGTCCACCAGCAACTCGAGCTGGCGGCCGGGGACATCCAGGCGGATCCGGTCGCCATTGCGCACCAGGCCCAGCGGGCCGCCGATGGCGGACTCGGGCGTGACGTGCACCACGATGGTCCCGAAGGCGGTGCCGCTCATGCGCGCGTCGGACAGCCGCACCATGTCCTTGACGCCCTGCACCGCCAGCTTCTTCGGGATCGGCAGGTAGCCGGCTTCGGGCATGCCCGGCGCGCCCCGGGGGCCGCCGCCCTGCAGCACCAGCACGTCGTCGGCGGTCACGTCCAGGTCGGGATCGTCGATGCGCCGCGCCAGGTCCTCCAGCGAGCTGAACACGACGGCGCGCCCGGTGTGCTGCATCAGCTCCTGCGAGCAGGCCGACTGCTTGATGATGGCGCCGGTCGGCGCCAGGTTGCCCCACAGCACCGCCATCCCTCCCTGCGGGTAGAGCGGCTCGGCCAGCGGCCGCACCACGTGCTGCTTCCAGGCGGGCGCGGCGGCCTCCAGGTTCTCGCCCAGGGTGCGCCCGTTGATCGTCATCACGTCCAGGTGCAGCAGCGGCTTGAGCTCCCGCAGCACGGCCGTCAGCCCGCCGGCCTTGTAGAGATCCTCCATGAAGTGCTCGCCGGAGGGGCGCAGGTCCAGCAGCATCGGGGTCTCGCGCGACAGGCGGTCGAAGCCGCGCAGGTCGATCCGGATGCCCAGCCGCCCGGCGATGGCGGCCAGGTGGATGATCGCGTTGGTGGAGCCGCCGATGGCCAGCAGCACGCGCATCGCGTTCTCGAATGCCTTCGGCGTCATGATCTGCGCCGGCGTCACGCCGGACGCGGCCAGGCGCACCGCTTGCGTGCCGGTCTGCTCGGCGTGCAGCAAGCGGGCGGCGTAGACCGACGGGATCGCGGCGCCGCCCGGCAGCATCATCCCCAGCGTTTCGGCGATGCACGCCATCGAGCTGGCGGTGCCCATCACCATGCAGGTGCCCGCGGTGGGGGCCAGCTCGTTGGAGACGGCGGCGATCTCGGCCTGGTCGATCTCCTCGGCGCGGTAGCGGCCCCAGAACCGGCGGCAGTCGGTGCAGGCGCCCAGCCGCTCGCCGCGGTGGGAGCCCGCCAGCATCGGCCCCGACACCACCTGGATCGCCGGGACGCCGGCGCTGGCGGCGCCCATCAGGAGCGCGGGGACGGTCTTGTCGCAGCCGCCGATCAGCACAACGGCGTCCATCGGCTGCGCCCGGATCAGCTCCTCGGTGTCCATCGCCATCATGTTGCGCAGGTACATCGAGTTGGGGCTGATGAAGCTCTCCTGCAGCGACATCACCGGGAACGGAACCGGCAGGCCGCCGGCCTGCGTGATGCCGCGGCTGATCGCCTCGATGATGTCGGGCACCATCCGGTGGCAGGCATTGAACCCGCTGGAGGTGTCGGTGATGCCGATGACGGGCCGGTCGACCGCCTCGTCCGAATACCCCATCGATCGCAGGAAGACCTTGCGCAGGAACACCGAGAAGCCGGTGTCTCCGTAGTTCGCCAGGTTCTTCTTCATTCCTTTGGGTTGGCTCATTGGGTCTTGACTCCTTGGTTTGTCAGTCTGTTCGTGCGGCGCTGCGTGCGCAAGGCGCGGGCGGCGTCAGCGGCATCGGGTCAGCAGCGTGCCGCCCGGGCTGAATTCGATCGGCAAGGGCGGTCCGGCGTCGGCCAGCCTGGCGTCATCCGCATGCGCCTGCAGCAGGGCCGGCGAGACCAGGATCTCGTCCAGGTGCAGCGTGGAGTGGATGAAGCACACGCGGGCGGCGTCCGTGCCGGCGGCCCACGAGGTGGCGACCGCGGCGCTCACCGCATCCTTCTCGGTCGGCAGCGCGATCGGGATGCGCGCCTTCTCGCACAGCGTCGAGGTCAGCGAATTCATGTAGATGGTGCGCAGGTCGAGCCCGCGCACCACGTCGACCGTGGTGAAGTCGGCCAGCCCGATGCCCAGCCCGTTGCCGTGCGAGCGTGGCGAGACGCCGAGCACGGCGATCTTCGACACCAGGAGGCGGGTCGGGTTGGGGACCCCCCGGATGTCGGCGCGCCCGGTGACCGCGTGGTCCATGCCGGCGCCGCTGATGTCCTTGCCGATCATCTCCACCACCAGCGCGTCGATCGTCTCGAACGGCAGGCGCGCCAGCAGCGACTTGGCGAACTCGAGCAGGCGCGCATCGGCCTGGAAGAAGGCTTGCGGCTCCACGCCTTCGATGGCCACCAGCTGCTTGGCGGCGTCCTCCACCAGGGCGATGCCAACGGCGATGGGCGCCTTCTCCAGCGCGATCCGCGCGAGCGCGGGCAGCACCTGCGACAGACCCGCCGGCCCGAGCCGGTGCACGTTCCTGGCGCCCTGCTCCTTGCCCAGGCCGACCGCCACCATCTTGACCAGCCCGCTTTCGTTCGGCCGGTCGAAGGTGGTGTGCGACTTCACCCGGTTGATGACGACGATGCCGGCGGCGCCGGCGGCATGCGCATCGAAATGGCAGTCGATGCCTTCCGGGGTGCGGCCGTACACCACCGTGTCCATGGTCGCCCGCACCGGCGCGCCGGTCTGTTCGTGCGTGATCCCCAGGCTCGCCAGCAGCGCCGCCTGGCCCTCGGCCGTGGCGCCTCCGTGGCTGCCCATCGCGGGAACGATGAAGGGCTCCAGCCTGCGCGAGCGCAGGAATTGGATGGTGGCGCGCACCACGGGCACGATACCGCTGATCCCCCGGCTGCCCACCGCGACGGCGACTTCGCTGCCGGCCGGCAGCGCCTGCAGCCGCCGCGAGCTGCGCAAGGCCCCGGCCACCGCCGCTTCGACCGAGGCGATCGGCTCGGCCTTCGGATGGGACAGCCGCACGCGGTGCATCGGCGGCAGCTGCACGCGCGACAGGTGGGGGAACTGCAGGATCGGCCAGGCCGGGCTGTTGGCCGCCGGAGCCGGTGGAGCCGCGACGCTCGAGTCGGTCATTCAGGCTGCATTCCCGATGCTTTGACGATCTCGGCCCACTTGGCGGTTTCCCCGGCGGCGAAGGCCCGCAGCTCTTGCGGCGAGCTGTAGGCCGGGACGATGCCGGCGCGATGCAGCACCGCCACGATCTCCGGATCGTCCAGCGCCTTCTTGAAGGCCAGGTTGAGTTTCTCGATCACCGCCGCCGGCGTCTTGGCCGGTACGAAGGCGGCCAGCCAGGCGTCGAGCTCGTAGTTCGCCACGCCGGCTTCCTTCATGGTCGGCAGTTCCGGAGCGAGTGGCGAGCGCACGGCTCCGCCGAGGGCGAGCGCCCGGGCCCGGCCGGCGCGCGCCTGCGGCATCGTCACCGTGAGGTCCGAGATCACCAGCGAGAGCTGCCCGGAAACGAGACCCAGCACCGCCTCCGGGTTGCTCTTGTAGGGCACGTGCAGCATGTCGATGCCGGTGCGGATGCGCAGCAGCTCGCCGGCGATGCGCGACGAACTGGCGCCGCTGCCGAAGGTCACCTTGCCCGGGTTGGCCTTGGCATAGGCGATGAACTCCTTCACGTTCTGCGCCGGCACCGAGGGGTGCACGATCATCGCCAGCGAGAGCGTGGCCAGCTTGGCGACCGGCTCGAAGTCGGCGACCGGGTCGTAGCTGAGCTTCTTGTACATGCTGGCGTTGGCCGCGTGGGTCGTGGTCGAGGTCACGAACACCGTGTGGCCGTCCGGGGCCGCCTTGGCGGCCTTGGCGGCGGCGATCTGCCCCTGGGCCCCCGGCACGTTCTCCACCACCACCGGCAGGCCGAACTGGGTGGAGAGGTGCCGGGCCGCGGCGCGCGCGAACGTATCGGTCGAGCTGCCGGCGGAGAACGGGATGATGAATTTCAGCGGTTCGTGGGGGAAGGGCGCCTGTGCGGGCGCGGCCAGCGGCAGCAAGGACGAGCAGGCCAGCAGCAGGCACTTCAGGTAGCGTGCAGGAGTCATGGGAAATCCTTTCATGGCGCGCAAGAGGAGCGGAAGGGGGGGTGGGGCGGCAGCGGCCGCGGCGGATGGCGGCAGGGTCGTTCCAGCGGGACGGCGGCGGGTCAGGCCGGCTTCACCGGCGTGACGCGGTGCAGGCCGGAGAGGTCGATGTTCTCCTCGGCCAGCACCTTCTTGGCGATCGAGAACGCCTCGACGGCGGCCGGGACGCCGCAGTACACGGCCACCTGCATCAGGACCTCGCGCAACTCCTCCAGCGGAACCTTGTTGCGCAGCAGCGCGGCCCGGAAGTGGATCTCGAATTCGCGGTTGCGGCCCAGCGCCGCGAGCATGCCGAGGTTCAGGATGCTGCGTTTCTGGCGACTGAGGATCCCGCGGCCCCAGGCGGCCCCCCAGCAGTACTCGGAGACGAATTCGTGGAATTCGTCGTCGAAGGCGTTGCGCGCCTCCACGGTGCGGTTGTAATGCTCCGAGCCGAGTACTTCCTCCCGGATGCGAACGCCTGTTTGAAACGTGTGGTCGAGCATATGTCTCCTGATTGTGAGTGGATTGTTAGAACAAATTTGTCCTTGCTTTGCGGAGGTCTGGCCCTCTGGCGGCTCCAGGTACTTGGAGAAATCGCGGCCAGAGTATGAGGCTCAATCAGACATTTCGGAAACAAATTTGTAAACTTCGGACGAGCACAGGGTCTCTTTCCAGCCGGAAGGGGGTCACCTGCCGTGGACAATCGGGCTCGACAAAGGGGTCAACCTACTCAGCGCATGCAACAACGGCCATCAGGGAAACTCAGCGACCGCGTCTACGAGCACATCCTCGAGCGGCTGGTGTCGGGGGCGTTTCCGGTCGGCGCGAGGATTCCGACCGAACTCGAACTGGGGCAGCGGCTGGGCGTGTCCCGACCGGTCGTTCGCGATGCGCTGCAGCGGATGCGGGACGAGGGCCTGCTGGTCTCCAGGCAGGGGTCGGGGACCGTCGTCCTGCGCCGGCCGGACAGTGCCATCGCGACGTTCGCGCCCATCAGCAGCATCGCGGACGTGCAGCGCTGCTTCGTCTTCCGCTACGCGGTCGAAGGCGAGGCGGCGGCCCTCGCTGCGCGGCAGCAGGACCGGGAGGCGATCGCGCGGATCGCGGCAGGCTTGAAGGCGCTGGAGGCCGCCACCACCGCCGGCCGGCCGGCCGAAGCCGAGGACTTCGAGTTCCATCACGCCATTGCCGACGCGACCGGCAATCACTTCTTCAGCGCGACGCTGGCCGGCATCCGCGAGCAGATCCTGGCCGGCATCCACATCAACCGGGGCCTGTCCCTGATACGCCCCAGGCAGCGGGTGGCCACCGTGATGAAGGAGCACGAGGCGATCTACAACGCCATTGCCTCGGCGGACGAGTCCAAGGCGCGGCAGGCCATGCACAGGCACATCGAGAACGCGCGGCGGCGGGTCTTCGAAGGCGGCATCTAGGGTCTGCACCTTCCACCCGAACGGCTACGAGGCGCCGGTCAGCGGGCGGGTCCAGCGATCTTGCCCACCCCGCCAGGCGCTGCGCCTCCTTCCGACTCATCAATCCTTCTGCGCCCCCCAGGCGAATCCAGGGGGCACTTCCGTTCGGGGCGAAGGGGCCATTACCGCTGGGGCCCGCACCCCAAGCCCGGCCGTGCCCCGCCCGTATAATCGCGCCCCATCCGAGGAGCGTTGCAGCACCGCACGGTGCGAGGCTCGGAACCTGCATGCAACGACGCTCACCCACTGGTCCTGTGCGGTGAGTTCCCCCAGGCCCGTGGTGAACCCAAACCAGCTTTTGGAGCACCCATGAACGCCGTTCTCAAGCCCACGACTGCGCAAGACTGCGTCATCGCCGACCTCTCGCTGGCCGGCTGGGGCCGCAAGGAAATCCGCATCGCCGAGACCGAGATGCCCGGCCTGATGGCGATCCGCGAGGAATTCGCCAAGGCCCGGCCGCTCGAGGGCGCGCGCATCACCGGCTCGCTGCACATGACGATCCAGACGGCGGTGCTGATCGAGACGCTGCAGGCGCTCGGCGCGAAGGTGCGCTGGGCCTCCTGCAACATCTTCTCGACCCAGGACCACGCGGCCGCCGCCATTGCCGCCGCCGGCACCCCGGTGTTCGCGGTCAAGGGCGAGACCCTGGCCGACTACTGGGACTACACCCACCGCATCTTCGACTTCGGCGCCAAGGGCAGCGAGGCCGAAGGCCCCAACATGATCCTGGACGACGGCGGCGACGCCACGCTGCTGATGCACCTGGGCAAGCGCGCCGAGAAGGATGCGTCGGTGCTGGCCAACCCCGGCAGCGAGGAAGAGCGCGTGCTGTTCGCCGCGATCAAGGCCAAGCTGGCCCAGGACCCGTCGTGGTACAGCCGCAAGAGCGCCCAGATCATCGGCGTGACCGAGGAGACCACCACCGGCGTGCATCGCCTGAAGGAGATGTCGGCCAAGGGCACGCTGATGTTCCGCGCGATCAACGTCAACGACTCGGTCACCAAGAGCAAGTTCGACAACCTGTACGGCTGCCGCGAGTCGCTGGTGGACGGCATCAAGCGCGCCACCGACGTGATGGTGGCCGGCAAGATCGCCGTGGTGGCCGGCTACGGCGACGTCGGCAAGGGCTCGGCCCAGGCGCTGCGCGCGCTGTCGGCCCAGGTGTGGGTGACCGAGATCGACCCGATCTGCGCGCTGCAGGCGGCGATGGAAGGCTACCGCGTGGTCACCATGGAGGACGCCGCCGACAAGGCGGACATCTTCGTCACCGCCACCGGCAACAAGTCGGTCATCACCTACGCCCACATGGCGAAGATGAAGGACCAGGCGATCGTCTGCAACATCGGCCACTTCGACAACGAGATCGACGTCGCCTCGCTGGAAGCGAAGTGCCAGTGGGAGGAGATCAAGCCGCAGGTCGACCACGTGATCTTCGAGGACGGCAAGCGCATCATCCTGCTGGCCAAGGGCCGGCTGGTGAACCTGGGCTGCGGCACCGGCCACCCCAGCTACGTGATGAGCTCCTCGTTCGCCAACCAGACCATTGCGCAGATCGAGCTGTTCACCCACCGCGATGCCTACGACGTGGGCAAGGTCTACGTGCTGCCCAAGCACCTGGACGAGAAGGTCGCGCGGCTGCAGCTCAGGAAGCTGGGTGCCCAGCTGACCGAGCTGTCGGAAGAACAGGCCGGCTACATCGGCGTCCCCAAGCAGGGGCCGTACAAGCCGGATACGTACCGGTACTGAGATGGCATGAGGCCCAACGCGCGCCGCGCAGGGGTGTCATTGCGGGCTTGACCCGCAATCCACCTCCCGGTCGTCGCATGCCGCGGGAGGCGGATGCCGGGTCGAACCCGGCATGACACCCCGGCGGTCCAGCCCGCAATGACAATGCCTCCGCTGCCCTGAGAGCCATGCGAGCCGACCAGCTCCTCGTCGAACGCGGCCTTGCCGTCACCCGCTCGCAGGCGCAGCGCCTGATCGCCGCCGGCATGCGCTGGCAGGACGCGCGCGGCTGGCACGACGTGGCCAAGAACGGCGACGAGGTGCCGCAGACCGCCGAGCTCGAGCTGGCCGACGACGCCGAGGCCCGCTACGTCTCGCGCGGCGGGATCAAGCTGGCGGGTGCGCTGCAAGCGGCGGGTATCGCTCCGCCCGGGTTGCGCTGCCTGGACGTGGGCCAGTCCACCGGCGGCTTCACCGATTGCCTGCTGCAGCATGGCGCCGCGCAGGTGGTGGGTGTCGACGTCGGCCACGGGCAGCTGCACCCCCGGCTGCGCGGCGACCCGCGCGTGAGCTGCATCGAGAAATGCAACGCCCGTGAACTGGACGCCGCCCGCCTGCGCGCCGCCGGCGTGGAGCCCGGCTTCGACCTCGTCGTCGGCGACCTGTCGTTCATCTCGCAGGCGCTGGTGCTGCCGGCCATCGCGCCGCTGCTGAAGCCGGGCGGCCGCCTGCTGATGCTGGTCAAGCCGCAGTTCGAGCTGCAGCCCGGCCAGCTGGGCAAGGGCGGCATCGTGCGCGATGCTTCGCTCTACGCCAGCGTCGAGCAGCGCATCCGCGCCGCCTGTACCGAATGCGGGCTTGCCGTGCAGCACTGGTTCGACAGCCCCATCCGCGGCGGCGACGGCAACCGCGAGTTCTTCATGTCCGCTTCGCTTCCGTCGAGCCCGCGATGACCTACCGCCATGTCGTCCCGGCGAACGCCGGGATCCACCTCCCGCCGTTCGCACTCAGCCGCGGGCTGAGTCGGCGGTCGGGTGATGGATTGCGGGTCAGGCCCGCAATGACACGCTGCCATGTCATCCCGGCGAACGCCGGGATCCATCTCCCGCCGCCCGCAGGCCGTCGCGGATCATGTGGGCAGGCGGGCCGTGGATTGCGGGTCCAGCCCGCCCTGACCTCTTGCTGAGGAAACCGACATGACCTTCCCGATCAGCCTCGAATTCTTCCCGCCCAAGACCGACGAAGGGGCCGCCAGGCTGCGCGCCGCGCGGCAGAAGCTGTACGCGCTCGAGCCCGAGTTCTGCTCGGTCACCTTCGGCGCCGGCGGCTCCACCCAGGAGGGCACGCTGCAGTCCGTGCGCGAGATCATGGCCGAGGGTGTCGCCGCGGCGCCGCACCTGTCGTGCATCGGCCAGACCCACGAGAGCATCCGCGAACGCCTGTCCGCCTACGCCGCCGCCGGCATCCGGCGCGTCGTCGCGCTGCGCGGCGACCTGCCCAGCGGCTACGGCCTGGGCGGCGAGTTCCGCTACGCCAGCGACCTGGTCGCCTTCATCCGCAGCGAGACCGGCCGCCAGTTCCGCATCGAGGTCGCCGCCTACCCGGAGGTGCATCCGCAGGCCCGGTCGCCGGAAGGCGACCTCACGGCCTTCATCGCCAAGGTGGAAGCGGGCGCCGACTCGGGCATCACGCAGTACTTCTTCAATGCGGACGCCTACCTGCGCTACGTCGAGGAACTGCGCAAGCGCGGCATCGACGTGCCGGTGGTGCCGGGGATCATGCCGATCACCAGCTCGACCCAGCTGCTGCGCTTCTCCGACGCGTGCGGCGCCGAGATCCCGCGCTGGATCCGGCTGCGCCTGCAGGGCTACGGCGACGACGGCGAGTCGATCAAGGCGTTCGGGCTGGACGTGGTCACGGCGCTGTGCGAGCGCCTGCGCCGCGAGGGCGCGCCGGGGCTGCACTTCTACACCATGAACCAGGCCAACGCCACGCTGGAGATCGGCCGGCGGCTGGGGCTGTGAGGATGCGGCTGCGCAGGGCCGCCCTGTTGCTGTCGGCGGCGGCCGTGCTGCAGGGCTGCGCCGTCCCATTCGGCACCGCGCCCGAGGCACAAGGGCCGGAACCCGGGTCCGAGACGGCCGCCCCGGCTGCGGGCGAGCCGTTCCAGCGGGGCGTCGCCTCCTGGTACGGCTTGTCCTTCCATGGGCGGCGCACCGCCAGCGGCGAGCGCTTCGACATGAACGCGCTGACCGCCGCCCATCCCACCCTGCCGTTCGGCACCCGGGTCAAGGTGCGCAGCCTGGTCAACGGACGCGAGGTGATCGTGAGGATCAACGACCGCGGGCCGTTCGCGCGCGGGCGCATCATCGACCTGAGCCATGCGGCCGCGCGGGCCATCGGCCTGCTGGGCCCCGGGGTCAAGCGGGTCGCGCTGACGCTGGTGGAGCCCGATCCGGGCTGAGTCCCCGAGGGGCGTGCGACTCAGGCGCCGCCGACTTCGATCGAATGGCCCTTGCCGCGTCCGCGGCCGAGCACCTGCAGCAGCTGCGGCAAGGCGGCCTCCAGCGCCGGCTTCAGGGTGTGCGGCGGGTTGACCAGGAACATGCCGCTGGCGGTGAGCCCCTGCCTCGCGTCGGCCGGCTCGCCCGGCGCGGCAGGCTTCTGGCCGATCGAGAAGGTCGCGTGCAGCCAGGGCTTGCGCAGCTGGCCGGCCAGGGTCCGGAGCTTGCGCGGCAGTTCGTGCGCTTCCGGCCGCGGGATGACCGGATACCAGACGGCGTAGGTGCCGGTGGCGAAGCGCTGCAGGCTGTCGCGCACCGTGGCCAGCACCTTGCCGTAGTCGCTCTTGATCTCGTAGCTGGGGTCGAGCAGTACCAGGGCCCGCCGCGAGGGCGGCGGCAACAGCGCCTTGAGCGCCTCGAAGCCGTCCTCGCGGGCAACGGAGACCTGCCGGCCGGCGCCCAGCTGGGCCACGTTGCCGGCCAATGCCTTGCTGTCGCTGGGGTGCAGCTCGAACAGCTTGAGCTTGTCGCGCACCTCGGTGCGCAGCAGTTTCTGCGCGATGAAGGGCGAGCCGGGATACACCCGCCAGTCGCCCGGCCGGTTGAAGCCCCGCACCATGTCCAGGTAGTCGGCCAGGGCGGGCACCAGTGCCTCGCCATCGATGCCGTTGTGAGTGCCCACTGCGTCGGCGAGCTTCAGGATGCCGTCCTGCGCCTCGCCCGAGGTCCCGGCGTAGTCGCCGTCCAGCCGGTACAGGCCGGCCCCGGCGTGCGTGTCCACCACCCACAACGGCGTCTCCTTGCCGGTCAGGTGCCGCAGCACGGCGATCAGCACCAGGTGCTTGAACACGTCGGCGTGGTTGCCGGCGTGGAAGGCGTGTCGGTAACTGAACATGCCCGCATCCTACCCGCCGGCCGCCCAGCCTTGCGGTAAGTGCTTGATCTGGCTTAGAATCTTGGGCTTTTCCGCAGCGCCTCAGTGGCCCCGCGACGGAAACGCAAGGCCCTGCGGGGCCCTGCGGCACCCACCTAAGAGGTTCCCGGCAGAGGAACACCGACCGTGGAAAAGGGCCCACCCAAGCCACCGACCTCGAGAGAGAACTCATGAAAACGTTCAGCGCCAAACCCGCTGACGTGACGCACGAGTGGTTTGTGATTGACGCCACCGACAAGGTGCTCGGGCGTGTTGCCAGCGAAGCAGCAGCCCGTTTGCGCGGCAAGCACAAGGCCATCTACACGCCTCACGTCGACACGGGCGACTACATCGTCGTCATCAATGCCAGCAAGCTCCGCGTCACCGGCGCGAAGGAACTGGACAAGATGTACTACCGCCACTCGGGCTATCCCGGCGGCATCTACGCCACCAGCTTCCGCGACATGCAGGCCAAGCACCCCGGCCGCGCGCTGGAGAAGGCCGTCAAGGGCATGCTGCCCAAGGGCCCGCTCGGCTACGCCATGATCAAGAAGCTCAAGGTGTACGGCGGCGCGGAGCATCCGCACAGCGCCCAGCAACCCAAGCCGCTGGAAATCTGAGGAGCCGACGATGATTGGTGAATGGAACAACGGCACCGGCCGCCGCAAGAGCAGCGTGGCCCGTGTCTTCCTCAAGAAGGGCAGCGGCAGGATCACGGTCAACGGCAAGGACATCGAACAGTTCTTCGGCCGCCAGACCTCGATCATGATCGCCAAGCAGCCGCTGGTGCTGACCGGCAACGTCGAGGCCTTCGACATCCAGGTCAACGTGCATGGCGGCGGCGAGTCCGGCCAGGCCGGCGCGGTGCGCCACGGCATCACCCGCGCGCTGATCGACTACGACGCGGCGCTCAAGCCGCAACTGTCGGCTGCGGGCTACGTCACGCGCGACGCCCGCGAGGTCGAGCGCAAGAAGGTCGGCCTGCACTCGGCCCGCCGCCGCAAGCAGTTCAGCAAGCGCTAAAGGACGCACCGAGAGATCGCTGCGCGAATTCTCGGTGCTCTCCAGTCAGTGCGGGCAGGGCCGGCAAAGCCGGATCCTGGCCGCGAAGGGGATCGCGCTGCATGCTATTCCGCGCGATCCGCGAGAGCGGCATCTATCAGATGCCGCTCCGTTACAAAGCCGCACAAGTGAGTCCTTGGGCGGCTTTTTCATTTGAGGCATGCTTCGCGCCTAGCTCATGCGTTGGAAGCTGCTTCGCCGCCGGCTCACCATCAGCGCCCCGCGGGTGGCGGTGCGCAGCGCCATGCCGTGGCCGCTGCGCTGGGTGGTGGCAGCGGTGGTGCTCGGCTTTTGTGGCGCCATCGGCCTGTGGGCATTCGAACTGGGCAAGGGCCTCGCCGGCCTCGACAAGGGGGCGAAGGAAGAGCTGGTCCAGCTGCGCGCCGAGGTCGACCGGCTGCGCCAGGAGCGGGACAAGGCCCAGTCCGTCTTCAATACCTCCAGCAGCCTGATCACCGCCGAGCGCGCGGCGCAGGAGCGCCTGGCTGCGCAGGTGCGGCAGCTGGAGGCCGAAAACCGCTCCTTGCGCGACGACCTGGGCTTCTTCGAGAAGCTCATGCCGGCCAGCGGCAACACCCTGGCGATCCGGGCCCTGCAGGCCGAGGTGCTGGGCGGTGCCCAGCTCAAGTGGCAGGTGCTGGTGATCCAGCCGGTGCGGAACGCGCCGGAATTCCGGGGCCAGCTCCAGCTCACCCTGGCCGGCACGCTCGACGGCAAGCCCTGGTCCATGGACCTGCCCGGCGGCGCCCAGGACCTGCGGTTCAGGCAATACCGCCGCCTGGAGGGAATGGTCGACCTGCCTGAACAGGCCGTGGTACAAAACGTCTCCGCCAAAGTGGTGGAAGGATCGGCCACCCGCGCGGTGCAGAGCATCAAGCTGGGGGCTTGAAGGACACACGAAGCACAACCCTCGAGGAGTCAAGGGATGTTCGGCAAGAAGGCCCAGCCACCGATCAAGAGCCTGATCGCGCACGGCAGCCGCGTGGAAGGCAACCTCAAGTTCACCGAGGGCCTGCGGGTCGACGGCGAGGTGGTCGGCGAGGTCCGCGCGCTGACCGACGAGCCCAGCATGCTGGTCATTTCCGAGGCGGCGGTGGTGCAGGGCGAGATCCACGCCGACCACGTCATCGTCAACGGCACGGTGCGCGGCCCCATCCACGCGCGGGAGCTGCTGGAACTGCAGCCCAAGGCCCACATCGAGGGCGACGTGTCCTACCGCACCCTTGAGATGCACCAGGGCGCCGTCATCTCCGGGCAGTTGAAGCCGCTCGCCATCGGCGAGGAAAAGCCCTTGCTCAAGCTGGCGGCAAACAACCAGTAGACGGGCGCCTGCGGGCGATCTGTCGTAGCATTCCCCCTGACCACCGGAAGCACCCCATGAGCGCCGCAAGCGAAACCGCCCAGACCGACATGCCCGATCCGCTCGTCTTCACCGACAGCGCCGCGGCCAAGGTGGCCGACCTCATCGCCGAGGAAGGCAACCCCGATCTCAAGCTGCGCGTGTTTGTGCAGGGCGGCGGTTGCTCGGGCTTCCAGTACGGCTTCACCTTCGACGAAGTGGCCAACGACGACGACACCGTGATGAGCAAGAACGGCGTTTCGCTGCTGATCGATGCGATGAGCTACCAGTACCTGGTCGGTGCCGAGATCGACTACAAGGAAGACCTGCAGGGCGCCCAGTTCGTGATCAAGAACCCCAACGCCAACAGCACCTGCGGCTGCGGCTCGAGCTTCTCCACTTGAGCCGGCGGCCCTACGCGGGCCAGATTCCCCCCAGCACACGGGCGCCTGCGGCGCCCGTGGTGCTTTCCAGGGCCAGCGGTTCGCGCCGCACCGCCTGGCGCGCCAGCCAGGCGAAGGCGGCCGCCTCCACCTGCAGCGGCGGCAGGCCGGCCTCGGCGCTGGACAACACCCGGGTGCCGGGCAGCAGCTCCTGCAGGCGGCGCATCAGGTGCGTGTTGAGCGCGCCGCCACCGCAGGCGATCAGGCGGGGCAGGCCGGCGGCATGCCGTTGCACGTCCCGCGCGCAGGCCGTGGCGGTGAGCTCCGCGAGGGTGGCCTGGACCTGCCGCGGATCGAGCGGGGGGCAGGCGCGCAGGCGCTGCGCCAGCCAGTCGGCATCGAACAGGTCGCGTCCGGTGCTCTTGGGCGGCGGCGCGGCGAAGAAGGGCTCGGCCAGCAGGGCGTGCAACAACGCTGCGTCGGGTTGCGCGCCGGCGGCCCAGGCGCCCCCGGCGTCGTAAGGCTGGCCGGTGTGGCGCAGGCACCAGGCGTCCATCAGCGCATTGCCCGGACCGCAGTCGAAGCCGAGCTGGGAGCCGTCGGCCCGCAGCACCGTCAGGTTGGACATGCCGCCGATGTTGAGCACGCCCACCGCTTCGCCGCGGCGCGCGAACAGCGCCCGGTGGAAGAACGGCGCCAGCGGCGCGCCCTGGCCGCCGGCCGCGACGTCGCGGCTGCGGAAATCGGCCACGACGTCGATCCCGGTCAGTTCGGCCAGCAGCGCCGGGTTGGCCAGCTGCACGGTGTAGCCCGTGCCGTCGAAGGCCTGCGGCCGGTGGCGCACGGTCTGGCCATGGGCGCCGATGGCACGCACACCGGTCGGTTGCACGCCCGAGCGGTGGAGCAGCTCACGGACCACGTGCGCGTAGACGCGCATGAGCGCATTGGCGGCCAGGTGGCTGCGGTGGATCTCGTCGGGCCCGCTGCGGTTGAGCGCAAGCAGTTCGGCCTTCAGGCCCGACTCGAAGGGCGCGCTCGCGTGGGCCAGCACGCGCAGGCCGCCGGCCAGGTCGGCCAGCACGCCGTCGACCCCGTCGAGCGAGGTCCCGGACATCAGGCCGATGTAGAGCTCGGGCATGCGGCGGGGCCGCCGCGCTCGCGGCGCCTACTCCGCGCTGGCGACGGTGGCGAGCGACGCCGCGGCGAGTTGCGCGCGCATGGAGCGCGCCAGCTTGTCGAAGGCCGGCCGTGCCGCCGCGCTGAGGGTGTAGGCCTGGCTGCGCCGGGCCACCTGGATCGGGTTCTGGTGCGCGCCATTGACGCGGAACTCGAAGTGCAGGTGCGGCCCGGTGGCCCAGCCGGTGGAGCCGACCGCGCCGATGCGCTGGCCCTGCTCGACGCCCTGCCGCGGCTTCACGAAGACGCGGCTGAGGTGCGCATACAAAGTCTGGTCGCTGGCGTTGTGCCTGACGATCACCACATTGCCGAAGCCGTTCTGCCAGCCGGCGAACTCCACGATGCCGTCGCCCACCGTGCGCACCGGCGTGCCGGTGGGCGCGCCGTAGTCGACGCCGAGGTGGGCGCGCCACTTCTGCAGGATGGGGTGGAAGCGCATGGCGAAGCCGCTGGTCACGCGCGAGAACTGCATCGGCGAAGCCAGGTACGAGCTGGTCAGGCTCTTGCCGTCCAGCGTGAAGTAGCTGCCCTTGGTGCCCGCTTCCTGGAACCAGACCGCGTGGTGGTTCTTGCCGTCGTTGACGAATTCGACCGACAGCACGCGGCCGGTGCGCAGCGGCTCGCCGTCGGCTTCCAGCGCCTCGTAGACGACGCTGAAGCGGTCGCCCTTGCGCAGGCCACGGTGGAAGTCGATCTCGGCCGAGAAGATGTCGGCCACCTGCATGGCGACTTCGTCGGGGATGTGCGACTCGTCGACCGCGGCATACAGCGAGCTGCGGATGGTGCCGCTGCCCAGGCGGACGGCGGCCGTCAGCGGGGCGGCCTCGATCCGGCTGGCGAAGCGGCCGTCGGGGGCGCGCTCGACCACCAGCCGGCGGAACTGGCCGGAGTCGTCGGCCACCCAGCGCGCCGTCAGCCGGAACAGGCTGTGGGTTTCGCTGGCCTCGGCGCGCACCGCCCGGCCCGGGCGGCCCAGCATCTGGGTGCGCACGGTCGGATCCTGGCGCAGGTAGGCCGCGGCTTCGGGATCGCTGATGCCCAGCCGGCCCAGCAGCGATTCGACGGTGTCGCTGGGACGCACCATGTCGCTGCGATACAGGTTGAAGGCGTGCGCGTCCAGCGCCTCGGCCTGCTCGCTCAGGCCTTGCGGCTGCACCGCCTCCAGCACCTCCCGCACCGGCAGGCTGGCGGGATCGGGGCCGAACGACGCCACCGCGAAGGCACCGCCGCCGCCGCCCAGCAGGACGGCCGCGAGCAGCGCCGTCAGCTTGCGGGGGTGGTGTTCCAGCGTGCGCGCCGCTGCCGACAGGGCATTTTCAGCAGCGGTGATCCAGCCGTTCTTTTTCAATTCCTCGGATCCTTGTCAATCTGCCGGCCCGGCGCCGGCAGTGTGCCCCTTGTCCATGGGTGGGCGAAATGCCTCCTTCGGGCATCTCTTTAGAATCACCCCGCCTCTTCCGGGCGCCAGTATAGCGACGGTGACATCCCGTCCGATCAGTAAAAAACCGTGATGAATCAACCACTTGTTACCAAACCTTTCCCGGTCACCGAGCGCGTGCGGGAAGCCATGGCGGTGTCGCTGCGGGGCTGCGAGGAGTTGATTCCGCGTGAAGAATGGCAGCAGAAGCTGGCGCGTTCGGAAGCGACCGGCGTACCACTTCGTATCAAGTTGGGGCTTGACCCGACCGCGCCGGACATCCACGTCGGCCACACGGTGGTGCTGAACAAGCTGCGCCAGCTGCAGGACCTGGGGCACACGGTGATCTTCCTGATCGGCGACTTCACCTCGATGATCGGCGACCCTTCGGGCCGCAACACCACCCGGCCGCCGCTGACGCGCGAGCAGATCGAGGCCAACGCCGAGACCTACCGGGCCCAGGCCTACCGCATCCTCGACCCGGCCCGGACCGAGCTGCGCTACAACAGCGAGTGGAGCGACCCGCTGGGCGCGCGCGGCATGATCCAGCTCGCCGCCCGGTACACGGTGGCCCGGATGATGGAGCGCAACGACTTCCACGAGCGCTTCAAGGCCGGCACCTCGATCTCCATCCACGAGTTCCTGTACCCGCTGATGCAGGGCTACGACTCGGTCGCGCTCCGCAGCGACCTGGAGCTGGGCGGCACCGACCAGAAGTTCAACCTGCTGATGGGGCGCCACCTGCAGCAGGAATACGGGCAGGAGCCGCAGTGCATCCTGACCATGCCCCTGCTCGAGGGCCTCGACGGCGTCGAGAAGATGAGCAAGAGCAAGAACAACTACATCGGCATCACCGAGGACGCCAACACCATGTTCGCCAAGGTGATGTCGATCTCCGACGAGCTGATGTGGCGCTGGTACACGCTGCTGAGCTTCACCAGCGAAGCCGGGATCGAGCGGCTCAGGGGCGAAGTGGCGGCCGGGCGCAACCCGCGCGACGCCAAGGTGATGCTGGCCAAGGAGATCGCGGCGCGCTTCCACGACCCGGCGGCGGCCGATGCGGCCGAGCAGGACTTCGTCAACCGCAGCAAGGGCGGCATTCCGGACGAGATCCCGCAGGTGACGCTGGCCGGCGCGCCGCTGCAGATCGGCGCGCTGCTCAAGCAGGCCGGCCTGGCGCCGTCGACCAGCGAGGCCAACCGGCTGATCGACGGCGGCGGCGTGCGCGTGGATTCCGCCGTGGTCAGCGACAAGGGCCTGAAGCTGGGCGCCGGTGCCTACGTGGTGCAGGTGGGCAAGCGCAAGTTCGCGCGGGTGACGCTGGCCGCCTGAGCCTCAGCGCGCGCCGGCCTGCTCCAGCATCTCGGCCATCGCCGCATACCCGCGCGAGCGCGCCAGCTGCAGCGGCGTGCGGCCCTCGCGGTCGGCCAGCTGCAGGTTGGCGCCGGCGTCGATCAGCGCCTTCAGGGTGGCCTGGTGGCGCGGCCCGCCGTCGCCCAGCACGATGGCCTCGATCACCGCCGTCCAGTGCAGGTTGTTGACATGGTCGAGCGGCGCTCCCGCCCGGATCAGCTGGCGCACCACGCCGTCGTGCCCCAGGTGCGCCGCCGCGATCAGGGCCGTGCCGTCGTAGCGGCTGGTGACCTGTTTCGCACTCGCCCCCAGCGACAGGAGCAGGCCCAGGGTCTCCTCGTCGTCCGCCACGGCCGCAATGGTGACCGCGTCGTAGCGGTCGTTCTCCAGCCGGCCCAGGTCGGCCCCGGCCTGGGCCAGCGCCTGGATGGAGTCGCGCCGCCGGGCGAAGGTCGCCACGTGCAGCGGCGTGCGGCCATGGCCGTCGGTGGCGTTCAGGGCGGCGCCGGCAGCGGTGAGCGCCAGGATCGCCTTCACGTCGCCCCGGTGCGCCGCCCGGTGCAGGCCGGCGTAGCGGGCCACCTCGGCGGCTGTGGGTGCGACCTGCGCCATGGCGGCGCCCGCAGGCCATGCGGTGCCGATCGCAAGGGCCAGGTGGGCCAGCGCGCGCCGCAGGCGCGGCGCGGCCCGGGCATGGGAGCACGGGGTGGGTTCCATGGCCGGCCATTCTGCCTCCGGCAGTGCCCGACAATGCCGCCATGACCCTCGCCGACCGCGCCAGCACCGTGCCGCCCCAGGCCTGGTTGCGCGTGTCCATCGTCGTGGCCGTGCTGACCATCGTGCTGAAGACGCTCGCCTGGTGGCTGACCGGCTCGGTCGGCCTGCTGTCGGATGCGACGGAGTCGCTGGTCAACCTGGCCAGCGCGGCGTTCGCGCTGCTGATGGTCCGCGTGGCCGCCCAGCCGCCGGACGCGGAGCACCCCTACGGCCACCACAAGGCGGAGTACTTCTCCTCGGCCTTCGAGGGGCTGGCGATCATGGTGGCGGCCGCGGCCATCATCTGGGCCGCCGTCCTGCGCCTGCTGGATCCGCAAGGGCTGCAGCAGCTCGGCCTGGGCCTGGGGCTGTCGGTGCTCAGTTCGGTGTTCAACGGGCTGCTGGCCTGGGCCATGCTGCAGTCGGCCCGGCGGCACCGCTCGATGGCGCTGGAGGCCGACGCCCGCCACCTGTTCACCGACGTCTGGACCTCGGCCGGCGTGGTGGTCGGCATCGGGCTGGTGGCGGTCACCGGCTGGCTGTGGCTGGACCCGCTGGTCGCCATCGGGGTCGCACTCAACATCCTGCGCGAAGGCGGCAACCTGGTCTGGCGGTCCTCGCAAGGCCTGATGGACAAGCGGGTCGAGCGCGGGGTGCAGGCCGAGATCGACAAGGTGCTGAAGTCGTTCGAGCATCCGGCCATCCGCTTCGACCACATCACGACCCGCCGGTCCGGCCAGCGCCGCTTCGTCGACCTGCACATGCACATGCCGGGCAACTGGTCGCTGCAGCGGGCGGCCGCGGTGCGCGGCTCGGTCGAGCAGGCGCTGATGAGCGCGGTGCCGGGCCTGCGCGCCACCATCGAGCTGCTGCCCAGCGACGTGGAGACCCACGCAGCGGACGAGGAGGACCTGATTTGATCGGACTGGTGCAGCGGGTCAGCGAAGCCCGGGTGGTGGTGGACGGCCGCGTGGTCGGCGAGATCGGCGCCGGGCTGCTCCTGCTGCTGTGCGCCGAGCGCGGCGACGGCGAGGCGCAGGCCGACAAGTTGCTGGCCAAGCTGCTGAAGCTGCGCATCTTCGGCGACGCGGAGGGCAAGATGAACCGCAGCGTGCAGGACGCGGCTGGCGGGTTGCTGGTGGTGAGCCAGTTCACGCTGGCGGCCGACACCAGCGGGGGCAACCGGCCCAGCTTCGGCAACGCCGCGCCGCCCGAAGAAGGACGGCGGCTGTACGACTACTTCGTCGAGCGCGCCCGCGCAGCGCATCCGGTCGTGGCGACCGGTGAGTTCGCGGCCGACATGAAGGTGCAACTGGTGAACGACGGGCCGGTGACGATCCCGCTGCGCATTCAATAGGGATTCGGAAATCCCAGCGACGCCAGCAGCAGGATCTCCAGCGCCTCCATCTCCAGCGCATCGCGATCGTTCGTCTCGTGGTCGTAGCCCTGCGCATGCAGGGTGCCGTGCACCAGCAGGTGCGCGTAGTGCGCCTCCAGCGGCTTGCCCTGTTCGCGCGCCTCGCGCTCGACCACCGGCGCGCACAGCACCAGGTCGGCGCTGACCACCGGCTCGCGCGAATAGTCGAAGGTCAGCACGTTGGTGGCGTAGTCCTTGCGCCGGTATTGGCGGTTGAGCGCCCGGCCTTCCTCCTCGCCGACGATGCGCACCGTGATGTCGGCAGGCCCGCACAGCGCTGCCGCCATCCAGCGCCGGACCTTGGCCGGCTTGAGCAGGCCCCGGTGCCCGGCCGCACCGGCAAACTCGCCGAACTGCAGGTCGAGCGCCAGCTCAGCGGGCATCGCTCTTTCTGGCGGCATCGTAGGCATCGACGATCCTGGCCACCAGCGGGTGCCGCACCACGTCGGCGCTGGTGAAGCGCGTGTGGGCGATCCCCTTGACCCGCTTGAGGATGCGCTCGGCTTCCACCAGCCCCGACATCTGCCCCTTGGGCAGGTCGATCTGGCTGATGTCGCCGGTCACCACGCACTTGCTGCCGAAGCCGATGCGGGTGAGGAACATCTTCATCTGCTCGGGCGTGGTGTTCTGCGCCTCGTCCAGGATCACGAACGCGTTGTTCAGCGTGCGCCCGCGCATGAAGGCCAGCGGCGCGATCTCCAGGGCGTTGCGCTCGAACGCCTTGGTCACGCGCTCGAACCCCATCAGGTCGTACAGGGCGTCGTACAGCGGCCGCAGGTAGGGATCGACCTTCTGCGTCAGGTCGCCCGGCAGGAAGCCGAGCTTTTCGCCGGCCTCCACCGCCGGCCGTGTCAGCACGATGCGCTGCACGCCGCTGCGCTCCAGTGCATCGACGGCGCAGGCCACGGCCAGGTAGGTCTTGCCGGTGCCGGCCGGGCCGATGCCGAAGGTGATGTCGTGGTTGGCGATGTTGTCCAGGTACACGCTCTGGTTGGGCGTGCGCGCCTTCAGGTCGGAGCGGCGCGTGTGCAGCACCAGCGCGCCGGACTCGTCCTCGTCCATGGCCTGCTCGCCGGCCACCATCAGCTGCACCTTGTCGGCGGCGATCGGGCGCGCGGCCATCTCGTACATCGCCTGCAGCACGTCCATGGCGCGCTGGGCCCTGGCCTTGGGCCCTTCGACCTTGAACTGCTCCTGGCGGCGGGTGATCCTGACCTGCAGCGCCGTCTCGATGGTTCTCAGGTGTTCGTCCATGGGACCGCACAGGTGCGCGAGGCGGGTGTTGTTGGGCGGCGCGAAGGCGTGGCGAAGGATCAAGCTGATAATCCGTGAAGCTCAGGAAGGGCCGCAGGCCCGGGACTCGTCAATGATAGGCAGATTGAACGGAACGCTGGCCGACAAGAACCCGCCGCAGGTGCTGGTGGACTGCCACGGCGTGGGCTACGAGGTCGACGTTCCGATGAGCACCTTCTACAACCTGCCGGGCCTGGGCGAGCCGGTCACGCTGCTGACGCACTTCGTGGTGCGCGAGGACGCGCAGGTGCTGTTCGGTTTCGGCAGCGCCGCCGAACGCGAGGCCTTCCGCCAGTTGATCCGCATTTCCGGTGTCGGCCCGCGCACCGCGCTGTCGGTGCTCAGCGGCATGAGCGTGGCCGACATCGCGCAGGCGGTGACGGCGCAGGACGCTTCACGGCTGGTCAAGGTGCCCGGCATCGGCAAGAAGACCGCCGAGCGCCTGCTGCTCGAATTGAAGGGCAAGATCGGCGCCGACATCGGTGCAGCCGCCGGCGGCGCCGCAGCCACCGATGCGCAGGCCGACATCCTGCAGGCGCTGGTGGCCCTGGGCTACAGCGACAAGGAAGCGCAGGCCTCGCTCAAGGCGCTGCCCAAGGATGTCGGCGTGAGCGAAGGCATCAAGCTGGCGCTGAAGCAGCTCGCGCGGTGAGGCGCAGATGACCATCAAGACCGACGACTTCGGCCTGCCGCCCCCCCAGCGGGTGGTGTCGGCCGCGCCGGCCTCGCCCAACGAGGAGGCGATCGAGCGCGCCCTGCGGCCCAGGCTGCTGGCCGAGTACGTGGGCCAGGCCAGGGCGCGCGAGCAGCTGGAGATCTTCATCGGCGCGGCGAAGAAGCGCGGCGAGGCGCTCGACCACGTGTTGCTGTTCGGCCCGCCCGGCCTGGGCAAGACCACGCTGTCGCACATCATTGCCCACGAACTGGGCGTGAACCTGCGCCAGACCTCCGGGCCGGTGCTGGAAAAGCCCAAGGACCTGGCGGCGCTGCTGACCAACCTCGAGAAGAACGACGTGCTCTTCATCGACGAGATCCACCGCCTGTCGCCGGTGGTCGAGGAGATCCTGTACCCGGCGCTGGAGGACTACCAGATCGACATCATGATCGGCGAGGGCCCGGCCGCGCGCTCGATCAAGCTGGACCTGCAGCCCTTCACGCTGGTGGGCGCCACCACCCGCGCCGGCATGCTGACCAACCCGCTGCGCGACCGCTTCGGCATCGTGGCCCGGCTGGAGTTCTACAACGCCGAAGAACTGGCGCGCATCGTCAAGCGCAGCGCCGCCTTGCTGGAAGCGCCGATCGACGAGGACGGCGCGGGCGAGATCGCGCGCCGCTCGCGCGGCACGCCGCGCATCGCCAACCGGCTGCTGCGCCGGGTGCGCGACTACGCCGATGTGAAAGGCACCGGGCACATCGACCAGGCCATCGCGCACAAGGCGCTGGCCATGCTGGATGTCGACCCGCAGGGCTTCGACGTGATGGACCGCAAGCTGCTGGAGGCCGTGATCCACCGCTTCGACGGCGGCCCGGTCGGGCTGGACAACATCGCCGCGTCGATCGGCGAGGAGCCGGGCACCATCGAGGACGTGATCGAGCCCTACCTGATCCAGCAGGGCTACCTGCAGCGCACGCCGCGCGGGCGGGTGGCGACGCTGGCGGCCTACCGGCACCTGGGTGTCGCGCCGCCGCAGGCGGCCGGCGGCCTGTTCGATCCCCGTTCCTGACTGCCGCGCAGCACGGATCGCCCATGCCCTCCTTCGCGAAACGGCCCTGGGTGATCGCAGCGGTCCTCATCGCGCTGGTGCTGGGCGCCGCCGTCGCCTGGATGCGCCTGCGGGCGCCCGCCGTGCCGGCGGTGCAGGTGCAGGCGGCGCCGCTGGTGCGCACGCTGCAGTTCTCCGCCCGGGTTGCCACGCGGTCGCGGGTGGACGTGGGGGCCACCATCACCGGCCGCGTGGCCGAGGTACGGGTGCGCGAAGGCGACGCGGTCCGTGCCGGACAGGCGCTGGTGCGGCTGGAGTCCGGGGAATTGCGCGCCGCGCTGGCGCAGGCCGAAGCCGGCGAGCGGCAGGCGCAGGCGCGGCTGGCCGGCCTGCGCAGCACCGGCCGGGTCAGCGCCGATGCGGCCTTGTCGCAGGCGGAGGCCACGCTGCGCAACGCGCGGGCCGAACTGGCGCGGGCGCAGAAGCTGGTGGACGACGGTTTCATCAGCGCCTCGCGCCTGGATGAGGCGCGGCGCGCGGTGGCGGTCGCGCAGGCCCAGCACCAGGCGGCGCAGGCGCAACGGCGCGCCAACGCCGACAGCGGCACCGAGGTGACGCAAGCGCAGGCCCAGCTCGCGGTGGCCCGCGCCGCCACGCTGGCCGCGCGGGCCCGGCTGGAGCAGGCCGACATCGTGGCGCCGGCCGATGCCCGCGTGCTGGTGCGCCAGGTGGAGCCGGGCCAGATCGTCCAGCCGGGCAAGGCGCTGCTGAGCCTCGCGCTGGCGGGGCCGACGCAGCTGGTGGCGCAGGTGGACGAGCGTTTCCTCGACCAGCTGGCGGTCGGCCAGCCGGCGGCGGCGGTGGCGGATGCGTTTCCCGGGCAGCGCTTCGCCGCCCGGGTGCTGTCGCTGGCGCCCTCGGTCGATGCCCAGCGCGGCGCGCTGGAGGTGAAGTTCGCCCTGGTGCCGCCGGCGCCGGACTTCCTGCGCGAGGACATGACGCTGTCGGTGGAGGTGGTGACCGGCCGGCGCGAGCAGGCGCTGGTGCTGCCGCTGGCGGCCTTGCGCGGCGAGCCGCGCACGGAGGGCGGCGCCACGGTGCTGGTCGCGCAGGAGGGTGTCGCCCGCGAACGGACGGTGCGACTGGGCATGCGCACGCTGGATGCGGCCGAGGTGGTGCAGGGGCTGTCGGCGGGCGAACTGGCCCTGCTCGGGCCCGACGTCAGGGCGGGTGACCGGGTGAGCGCGCAGCCCACCGACTGGAAGCCGGGTTCCAGCTGGTCGGGCGGCACCAGCCGCGACGATCCCGGCGGCACCCTGGGCAACCTGATGGGGCGCTGAACCATGCGCTGGCCCTGGCTCGGCTTCGAAGTGCAGGTGGCGCTGCGCTTCCTGCGCGAAGGGCGCATGCAGACGCTGCTGATCGTGGTCGGCGTCGCGGCGGGCGTCGCGGTGGTCGCCTACATCTCGGCGCTGATCGACGGCCTGCAGGGCAACACGCTGTCCAAGACGCTGGGCGCGCAGGCCCATGTCACCCTGCGCGCGCCGCAGGAGGTGGTCACGCCGGCGCTGCCGCCGCAGGACGGCACGACCGCGCTGTCCGACACCCAGCCGCGCGCGCAGCGCCCGCGCTCGGTGGCCAACTGGCAGGCGCTGGTGCCGGTGCTGGAGCGACACCCGGCGGTGGCCGCGGTGTCGCCGCTGGTCTCGGGCAGCGGACTGGCGCTGCGCGGCGAGGCGGCCCCGGCGATCGCGCTGATGGGGGTGGACCTCGACCGCTACGACCAGGTGGTGGGCCTGCGCGGCAAGGTGGTCAGCGGGCGTGCGCGGCTAGGCCCCGAGGAGGCCATCATCGGCCGCGAACTGGCGGCCGACCTGGGCATCCGCATCGGCGACCGGCTCACCGTGCGGACCGGGGCCAGCACCGGCGATTCGCTGCGCGTGACCGCGCTGGTCGACTTCGGCATCAAGGACCTGAACCGCCGCACCGTGATCGTGCCGCTGCGCGCCGCCCAGAACCTGCTGGAACTGCCGGGCGGCGCGACCGGGCTGGACCTCACGCTGCACGACGTCTGGCGCGCGCAGCCGGTGGCCGAGGAGCTGCGCCGGCGCTATCCCTACCAGATCGAGAGCTGGCAGGAGAACAACGCCCAGCTGGTGTCGGCGCTCAACGCGCAGAACGTGAGCACCACGCTGATCCGGGGCGTGGTGCTGGCGGTGGTGGTGCTGGGCATCGCCAGCGTGCTGGTGGTGTCGGTGGTGCAGAAGCGGCGCGAGATCGGCATCCTGCGCGCCATGGGCGCCACCCGCGGCCAGGTGCTGCGCGTGTTCCTGGTGCAGGGGGCGGTGGTCGGTGCCCTCGGTTCGCTGCTGGGGGTCGTGCTGGCCTTCGTGATGGTGTTCCTGTTCACCCACTTCGTGCGCGGCTCCGACGGCCTGCCGCTGTTCTACATCGGGCTGGCGCCGGCAACCGCACTGCGGGTGGCGCTGATCGCCACCAGCTGCGGCGTGCTGGCGGCGATCTGGCCGGCGCGGCGCGCGGCCCAGATGGACCCGGCCCAGGCGATCCGGCTCTGACGATGTCCGACGCGCTGCTGCAACTCGCCGGGGTGCGCAAGAGCTACAACATCGGCCAGCCCAGCGAGGCCGAGGTGCTGCACGGCCTCGACCTGCGCCTGGACGCGGGCGAGTTCGTGGCGCTGGTGGGCCCCTCGGGCTCCGGCAAGAGCACGCTGCTGAACATCGTCGGCCTGCTGGAGCGCATGACCTCCGGCAGCTACCGGCTGCAAGGCGAGGAGGTCGGCGGCCTCGACGATGCGGCGCTGACGCTGCGGCGCCGCCGTACGCTCGGCTTCGTGTTCCAGTTCCACCACCTGCTGCCGGCCTTCAGTGCGCTGGAGAACGTCACCTTGCCGGTGCTGATGGCCGAGGGCCGGGTCGGGGGCGAGCGGCTGGCGCATGCGCGCGAGCTGCTGGCGGCCGTGGGACTGGCTGCCGCCATGGACAAGCGGCCGGCGCAGTTGTCCGGCGGCATGCAGCAGCGGGTGGCGATCGCCCGTGCGCTGGTGCTGCAGCCGGCGCTGGTGCTGGCCGACGAGCCCACCGGCAACCTGGACACCGCCACCTCCGACGAGGTGTTCGGCCTGCTGCGGCGCATCCACGCCGAGCGCGGCACCTCCTTCATCGTCGTGACCCACGACGCGCGGCTGGCGGCGCGCTGCGACCGGCAGGTGGAGCTGGTGGACGGGCGGATCGCACGCGACGAGCGCGTCCGCGCGCACGCGCCGGCCGGGCGCTGACTGCTGTTCAGGCCGCCCCGGCGGGCAGGGTGCCGGCGCGGGTCGCGGGGGCGCCCGCCGGCACGCCCGGCCGCGCATGCAGCGCGATCAGCGCCTGCGCCGCGTAGTAGGTCGACAGCACCCAGGCCTGCGCCATCGGCAGCGGCTGGTGGAAGCGGTTCAGCGCCAGCAGCGAGTCGCTGAGCATGAAGCACACGCTGCCGATCGCCACCGCGAGCGAGGCCTTGTCCTTCAGCGCCGCAGCGCGGCCGATCGCCTGCGCGGCCATGAAGCCGATCACCACCACATAGGCAGCGACGGCGGGCCTGAGCACCGGGCCCAGGCCCCCGAACAGCACCGCGTACAGGGCGGCGCCCACGCCCAGCGTGGCGGCCAGTGCCCAGGGACGCGGCAGCCAGCCCACGTCCTGGCGGAACAGCACGATGTAGCAGAGGTGGGCCAGCAGGAAGGCGACCAGGCCGGCGATGAAGTGGCCCGGCAGCATCAGCAGCACGTCGCCCGCCAGCGAGAACGCCAGGCCCGCGACCAGCAGCGCATCGAACCGGCGCAGTCCACCCTGGCCGCGGGCGCGCAGGACCACGAGGGCGATCGCCAGCGCCATGGCCAGCGGCTTGAACAGGCGATGCAGTTCGACCATCCCCAGGGCCGAGGTCGCCGTGGCCAGCGCGCCGGCTTCGATCATCAGTGCCGCGAGGATCGTGATGCGGCCCTGCATCACGGCCCCGGTGCACCACAGCACGGCGGCCAGCACGGCCAGCCAGATCGCGCTGGTGGACAGCGGCGTGCGATCGGCCTGCCACAGGAACAGCGACACGCCGGCCAGCAGCGCCACGAACTGCAGCGCGCCGAACCCGGCGACCGCCCGTGCCATGGGCGGGTGGTAGCGCTCGACCTTCGCGATGTCGAACGGCGCCTTGGGAAAGAGCGCCGCCACGTCGGCCGGCCGCCAGCCGGGCGGCTTGAACCACACGCGCAGCTTGTCGGCCCAGTGCTTCGCATGCCAGCTGTCGCGCGCCAGCGCCCAGTAGACCTCGGCGTTGGACCACAGCGGATCCCAGCTGTCCAGCGGGCTGCGGGTGCCGTAGATGCACGGCTCGCCTTCTTCCTCGAAGCTGCCGAACAGGCGGTCCCAGACGATCAGCACGCCGCCGTAGTTGCGATCGAGGTAGCGGTCGTTCACCGCGTGGTGCACCCGGTGGTTGGAGGGCGAGCAGAACCAGCGGTCGAACCAGCCCAGTTTCGGCACGTGCTCGGTGTGGACCCAGAACTGGTAGAGCAGGTCGATCAGCGCCACCACCCCGAACACCAGCGGCGGCACGCCGGCGATGGCCATCGGCAGGTAGAAGATCCAGCCGAGCAGCGCGCCGCTGGAGGTCTGGCGCAGCGCCGTGGACAGGTTGTAGTCCTGGCTCTGGTGATGCACCACGTGCGCGGCCCAGAAGATCGCGCTTTCGTGGCCGGCGCGGTGCAGCCAGTAGTAGCACAAGTCGTAGAACAGCAGCGCCAGCAGCCAGCCGTACCACGACATCCAGAAGGCGTCGTTGTGCCAGACGGACACGTAGCCGTACACCGCGGTGTAGATGCCGACCCGGAACAGGCGGGTGAAGACCGCGCTGATCTGGCTGAGCATGCCCAGCCCGATGCTGGTGACCGCGTCGTTCAGCCGGTAGGTGTTGCGGCCCCTGGCCCAGCCCCAGGCGAACTCGATCGCGATCAGCAGCAGGAAGACGGGCGTCGCGAGGACGATGACTTGGCTGGGGGACATGCCGGAAATTGTCCGGCAGCGCCGCCGCGGGCCGCTTCCGCGCGAACCCTGAGCCGGTTCAGGTCAGCGCGCCGCGCGCGTCCACCCGGATCACCCGGTCGATGCGCCCGTGCTGCAGGCCGCCCTTCACGCCGATGAGGTGGTCGTGCAGGTTGACAGTCGGGTCGCAATGGCCGGGGATCAGCCAGAGGATGTCGCCGATCGCCGGCAGCGGGCCGCCGCCCACCGGCCGCAGGATGCCGTGCTCGTCGCCGCCGTTGGCGTACGCCAGCTCGGGTTCGCTGCCGAAGCGGTGCACCCGGGGCAGGCCCGAGTCGATCGCGTGGCTCTTGTGGCCGGCGTCGCAGACCGCATGCGCCAGGCCGCTGCTGATCACCTGGGTCTTGACGAACAGCGCATGCTCGAACTGCGGCTGCGCCGGATCGCGCTCGTTCTGCGCGTAGTCGGCATCCATGAACAGGAAGGAGCCGGCCTGCAGTTCGCCGTACACGCCGCTGGCTGCCTCGCACACCATGCTGCCGGTGCCGGCTCCGGTGACCAGGCTGACCGCCACGCCCTCGTCCTGGATCAGCTTGCGGGTGGCGTCGGCGTCGCGCGCCACCTGGGCGATCAGCTCGCGCCGCTCGTGCGCGCTGCGCACGTGCTGGGCCCGGCCGTGGTAGGCCTGCAGGCCCATGAAGCGCAGCGCCGGGTGCTTGCGGATCTCGTGGACCAGCTCCACGGCGCAGCGGCCGGGCGGCACGCCGCAGCGGCCCTGGCCGACGTCGATCTCGACGAACACGTCGATCACCGCCGCCCTGCCGCTGCTGCGCCGGGCCTCGTTCATGGCGTGGCCCAGCCGGCTGATGCCCTCGCGGCTGTCCACGGCGATGGCGAGCTGGCCGTCGTCGGCGGCCAGCCGGTGGGCCAGCTTCGCCACCCGCGCCAGCTTGTGCGGCGCGATCACCTCGTTGCTGATGAAGATGTCCTTCAGGCCGCCCACGGCCATCGCTTCCGCCTCGGCGGTCTTCTGCACGCAGATGCCGGCGGCGCCGGCGTGCATCTGCAGCCGGGCGATGGCCGAGCTCTTGTGCATCTTGGCGTGCGGGCGCCAGCGGATGTCGTGCTTCTTCGCGAACTCGGCCATGCGGTTCAGGTTGCGCTGCATGGCATCGAGGTCGACCACGAGGGCCGGGGTATCGATGGCGTCGGCGGGGCGGCCGACCAGTTGCCGGAGGGTGTCGCTAAGCGGTCGTTTCGTCGGCCGGAGCATGGGCATCGTCGAGGTGCTGCGTGTCGGACCAGCCCACCAGCGTGAAGCCTTGCGGAGTCCAGAGCAGCCGGTTGATCGCACCGTTGGGCAGCTCCCAGGTGCGTGGTGAATTCACTTCCTGGCCGGTGGCCACGCGGTAGATCGCGTCCAGCACGCCGCCGTGCGCGACCACCACGATCTGCTGGCCGAGGTGGCGCGAGGCCAGCGTTTCCAGCGTGCGGGTGACGCGCTCGCGCAACTGCAGCAGCGATTCGCCGCCCTCGGGCGGCCGCCACTCGGGGATGCGCTTGCGCCAGCTGTGGGCCTCGTCCGGCCACTGGCGGTGGATTTCGTCGAAGGTCCGGCCCTCGAACATGCCGAAGCTGCGCTCGCGCAGGCCCTGGTGCGCGATGACAACGGCGCCCGCCACCTCGGCAATGGAGACGGCGGTTTCGCGGGCGCGGCCCAGGTCGCTGGAATAGATGGCGCTGATGGCCTCGCCGGCCAGCGCCTGCCCGACGCGGCGGGCCTGCCAGCGGCCGGTGTCGTTCAGGCCGATGTCGGTCTGGCCCTGGATCCTCGCATCCACGTTCCAGGACGTCTCGCCGTGGCGCACGGCGATGATGCGGGTGGATTCCATCGCCGAGATTCTAGGCATGCCCCCTGAGGCTGCCCAGCACCCCAACCGTAGCCAAATGTCACCGCGCGGGCGGCGCGGCCGGCGCGCTGCCGGCCGATGGGCTGGCCTGCGGAGCGGCCGATGCGGCGGGCGCCGCCGCGGCCTGCGCCTGCCCGCCGATCTGGATGTCGACCCGGCGCGGCCCCGGCGGCGGGTTGGGGAAGCCCTGCAGGGCGGCCTGGAACATGGCCGGCAGCACCACCGAGGGGTCGAGCCAGGGCCCGTCGCTGCTGGCACGGGTTTCGTACACCACGCGGCCGCTGGCCTTCTCGCGCACCAGGATGCCGACCTCGCGCTCGAACCAGGCCTGCTCCATCCGCGGGAAGGGACCGGCCCAGCCGTAGCCCAGGCCGGGGTGCAGCCCGTGGTAGCCGAAGCCGCCCCAGCCCCACCAGGGATCCCAGGGGTCGGCCCAGGGCGAGATCACCCGCTGCACGCGGCCCGTGACCTGCACGGTATAGCGCGGGGAGGCATCGTCGCGGCGGAACCCGGCGGCGAACAGCGCCGGGTCGGCCAGCGCCTCGAGCTGTGCCTGCGCCGGCTGGTTGGCCTGCGAGGGCAGGCGCTCGAAGGTGTAGGTGGGGTGGGCGGGCAGGCCGGACGGCAGGCCGGAGAAGCTCTGGACCCGGTTGTCCAGCAGGTAGCCGGAGGCGCAGCCGGCCAGCAGCAGGGCGGCCAGGACGGCCAGGGACAGCGAGCGCGGCCAGCAGCGCAGCATGGCGGGGACCTTCGCGAAGAAAGGCGATCAGGACTTGACGACCGACAGGCCCGGCAGCGCGGGCAGCGGGCCGAAATCCTCGGGGTCGAAGGCCTTGTCGCCGTCTTCGCTGGCCACGCCGGTCGCTTTCAGACCCTGGAAATCGTAGAGCGTTCCATCGGCCAGGTGGGACGGCACCACATTCTGTAACGCATGGGCCATGTTCTCCAGCCGGCCCGGGTGCTGCTTGTCCCATTCGCGCAGCATCGCGCCCACCTGCTTGCGCTGCATGTTCTCCTGGCTGCCGCACAGCGTGCACGGAATGAGCGGGAACTGCCGGTGCGCGGCCCAGCGCACCAGGTCCTTCTCGGGCACGTAGGCGAGCGGGCGGATCACGACGTGCCGCCCGTTGTCGCTCACCAGCTTGGGCGGCATGCCCTTGAGCTTGCCGCCGAAGAACATGTTGAGGAACAGGGTCTGCAGCATGTCGTCGCGGTGGTGGCCCAGCGCGATCTTGGTGGCGCCCAGTTCGTCGGCCACCCGGTACAGGATGCCCCGGCGCAGCCGCGAGCACAGGCTGCACATCGTCCGGCCCTCCGGGATCTTGTCCTTGACGATGGAGTAGGTGTCCTGCTCCTCGATGTGGAAGGGGATGCCGAGCGCCTCCAGGTAGTCCGGCAGCACGTGCTCCGGGAAGCCGGGCTGCTTCTGGTCGAGGTTGACCGCGACGATGTCGAAGGAGACCGGCGCGCGGCTGCGCAGCTTGAGCAGGATGTCCAGCAGCCCGTAGCTGTCCTTGCCGCCGGACAGGCACACCATGACCCGGTCGCCCGACTCGATCATGCGGTAGTCGGCGATGGCCTGGCCGACTTGGCGGCACAGGCGCTTCTCCAGCTTGTGCGCCTCGCGCTCGATCTTCAGGGCGCGCGACGGGGCGGGGGCGGGTTCGGGTTCGATCCAGACGGCGGACATGGTGCGGCCGATTTTCTCACCCGGCCGGATCCGGGCGGGCCCTGCCGTCCTTCGCGATGCCGGAGCGCCGACTCCGTCCCACCCGACCGGGCGGGTGCGACTTTCGTCACGTCGCCGTGGCAATCTCCTAGACTTTGGTCAAGACCAACTCGAAAACCAAGGAGAAGAGCGCATGCCATTCGTCACGGGCCGTTCGCTACGCGGGGCCATCTTCTGCACCTTGCTGGCCCTCGCGCTGGCCGGCTGCGACCGCAACACGGCGGCGTCCGGCGCCGCCGCGCCCGCCGCGGCCCGGGCAACCGACAACGGCGCCGCAGCTTCCGGCGACCCCTACGACCACAAGCACATGGCTTTCGGCTCGCCCACCGCGGTGGTCACGAGCGAGCGCCACACCGGGCCCTTCGCCGCCGGCAGCGCGCTCAGCATGGAAGCGGCGCTCAAGCCGCTGGACCCGGCGCCGGTCAAGGAGATCCGGCTGGACATCACGCACAAGATCATCGAGATCGCGCCCGGCGTGAAGTACAGCGCCTGGACCTTCGGCGACATGGTTCCCGGGCCGGTGGTGCGCGCCAAGGTCGGCGACCGCATCCGCTTCGTCATGAGCAACCGGTCGGACGAGGCGATGCCGGGGCCGCGCGTGACCACGGCGCCCATGATGCACTCGATGGACTTCCACTCGGCGATGGTGGCGCCCAACGACAAGTACCGCTCGATCGCCCCGGGGCAGACCATCTCCTTCGAGTTCACCGCCAACTACCCCGGCGTCTTCATGTACCACTGCGGCACGCCCATGGTGCTGGAGCACATCGCCTCGGGCATGTACGGGATGATGATCGTCGAGCCGCGCGGCGGCTACCCGACGAAGGTGGACCGCGAGTACGCGGTGCTGCAAAGCGAGTTCTATACCAAGCTCGATCCGGAGCGTCGCAAGGTCGACGGCGCGCCGCTGTACGTGCTGGACGGCGACCGGGTGCGCTCCAAGGCCCCCACCTACACCGTGTTCAACGGCCGCTACAACGGCATGATCGACAAGCCGCTGCCGGCCAAGCCGCTGGAGAAGATCCGCCTGTTCGTGCTGAACGTGGGCCCGTCCAACACCTCCAGCTTCCACGTGGTGGGCACCATCTTCGACCGCGTCTGGATCGACGGCAACCCGGACAACCAGTTCCGCGGCATGCAGACCGTGCTGCTGGGCTCGTCCAGCGGCGCGATCGTCGAGTTCATCGTGCCGGAGGCCGGCGGCTACGCGATGGTGGACCACCATTTCGCCAATGCCTCGCAGGGTGCCGTCGGCATCATCGACGCCGGCACGGCGCCGGGCACCGATCCGGAGCACCACAACATCCCGGCGACCGGGGCGCCCACCGACCCGGTCGCCTTGCGCGGCAAGCAGGACTTCGAGCAGAAGTGCCTGGCCTGCCACACCATCGGCGGCGGCGACCGCATGGGCCCGGACGTGCTGGGGGTCACCCAGCGCCGCGACGAGGCCTGGCTGGCGCGCTGGCTGAAGTCGCCCGACCAGATGCTCAAGAGCGATGCGACCGCCAAGGCCATGCTGGACAAGTACAAGGTCCCGATGCCCAACCAGGGCCTGAGCGACGCCGAGGTCAAGGAGTACATCGCGTACTTCAAGTGGGCCGATGCCAACATCCGGCAGGAGGGCAAGCGCCAGCCGCAGCCGGCGGCCGAGGGGGCGGCGCTGCCGCCGTCGCAGACGCGCTCGGCGGTCCCGATGCCGGCCCGGCCGGCGCCGGCGGCTTCCGGTCCCGCGGAGCACAAGTGATGCGGCGCGCTGCCTGCTGCGCCGTGGCCCTGGCGCTGGCCGCGCCGGTCGCCTGGGCGTGCGGCACCTGCGCCGAGGACAAGGTCGCCGCGACCTACGACCACGCCCTGCTGCAGCGCGCGGCCCGGCAGGGACGCGTGATGGTGTTCTGCGAGGTTGCGGGGCCGTGGGACGCGGCCCGGCTGAAGGCAGCGGCGCGCAGGACGCCCGGCATCGACCCGGACAGCCTGCGCTTTTCGCGCGAGCTGTCTGCCATGTCGTTCGCCCTCGATACCCGGCGGCAGTCGGCCCAGGGCGCCGCCCTGGCGATCCAGCGCGGCGCGCAGGACGGCACGCGCGTGAAGATCGTGCAGGTGATGGGCACGCCGGCGCCGGCGCCCGAGCGCAGCCGCTAGCGACGGATCGGCCGGGCTGGGCACGCGGCCCGCCCGCGATGCTCACCAGAGCCCGGTCTCGATCCGGATCGCGACCTCGCAGTCGTCGAAGATGGCCAGCTTGGCGATCTTCACCCGCACGCCCAGCACGCCGGGCAACTGCATCAGCCGCAGCGCGAGCTTGCCGATCAGGCTCTCCAGCAGGTTGACGTGCTCGGCGGTGCACTCCTCGATGATGATCTTGCGCACCTTGCGGTAGTCCAGCACGTGCAGGATCTCGTCGTCGCGCGGCAGCAGCGGCTGGGTGCCCAGGTTCAGTTCGGCGTCCACCCGGATCGGCTGCGGGCTTGCCTTCTCGTGCGCCAGGATGCCGAGGTTGGCGTCGAAGCGCAGCCCGGTGAGGGTGAGGACTTCCTTGCCGCCGTCAGGGTTCATGGGTCCATCGGCTTGAACCGGAACACTTCGACGCCGACCGCCTCGCAATCCGGATAGACGTCCGGCTTGCGCGTGCTGACCCGGGCGGCTTCGACCTCGGGATGCGCGAGCACGCTGCGGAGGATGTCGTCGCACAGTGTCTCCTGGAGAGCGATCGGGCCCCTCGCAACCCGCTCCAGCACCAGGTCGCGAACGAAGTCGTAATCGACGACCTCTTCGATCGAGTCGCGGGCGGGCGATGCCGGGGAGACGTACAGGTCCACGTCGACGAGTACCCGCTGCGCCCGGTCCTTCTCGAACTCGTGCACACCGATCACCGCATCGACCTGGAGCCCGCGCAGGAAGATTCGACGACAGGCCAGAAGCCGTTCGGTCGGGTTCATGCGTTCTTTCGCAGCAGGTCGTCGACGACGAACATGATGTCGCGCGGCAGGGGTACGAGGTGCTGCCCATTGTCCACGCAGACGCTCGTCCCGGTGACGCATTCGTTGGCCGCCAGGAAGAAGACGGCTTCCGCGACACGGGCGGGGTCGACCGGGCGCCGCAGCAGGTTCGCGTTCGCCGCGAGCTCGAAGTTCTCGACCGACTGGGGGCCGCTCGGGTACATCAACCCGGGAACCACCGAGTTGATGCGCAGCGTGGGGGCCAGGGCCTGGGCTTGCTGGACCGTGGCCCGTTCCAGGGCCAGCTTGGAGAGGGTGTACGAGTAGTAGTCCGGATTCAGGTTGTAGACCTTCTGGTCGAGCACGTTGACCACGCTGGCGACCCCGCTCGCGTGGGCGGCCTGCGACCAGCCGGCGTGCAGGAGCTTTCCCAGCACCAGCGGCACCAGGAGATTGGTCTGCAACTGCCGCAGGAATGACTGCGCGACGAAATCGGTGGCGGCGTCGGGAAGAAAGCTCGAGGCGTTGTTGACGATGCAGGAGGGCGCTTCGCCGATGCTGGCGCAGGCCCGCTGGAACAGCGACTCGGCGTCGCTTCCGCTGTCGAGCGGTCCCTGCAGGGCCAGGGCCTGAACCCCGAGCGTCCTCGCCTGTTCGACCACTTCCTGCGCTTGCGCTTCCGAATCGCGGTAGTGGCAGACGATGCTCCAGCCCCGTTGCGCGAAGACCGTGCAGATCTCGCGCCCGAGGCGGCGGGAGCCACCGGTGACGAGGGCCCACCGGGTCATGGGGCAAGCCTCGCGCGACGCTGCGCCTCGATCACGCCACGCACGAAGAAGGACAGGTCCTGAACGAAGTAAAGGCGCTGCTCGGGATGCAACAGGAAGTCCGGGGCCAGGGTCCGAAAGAAGATCAGACCAATACCATGGTTCGAATCGGCATAGTGCGCCGGCTCCTCGTTCAGCTGGTATCCCTCTGCAACAGCGCCCAGGAATACATGGCGGAACGCGGCCAGTTCCGTGCTGTCCACGCCGGCCTTGCCGGGCAGCGAAATGCCCTCGAGCCAGAAGCAGACGTTGACCTTGAACACGTTCAGCTCGAGGCTGAAGCGCAGCGTCTCGCCGGGACCGGGTCCGGACAATCGAAGCGTGTAGTCGGCGCAGCAGCCCCGCAGGCGGACATCCGGGTCCTGCGCGCCCATGGCGCCGAGGTTCTCCCGCATCGCCCGCGGAACGTCCCGGGTCAGGACTCCCGCCGTGAGCTGGCGCAGCCGACTGTCGCTGTTCTGGCCGAACACAAGAGCGACGACCAGCAGCAGGACGGGCATCGAGACGGTCAGCAGCGCAATGGCCGAGGATGCCTGCTCGGCGTCACGGCGCAAGGCGCCTCCGAACAGAAGCGCGGTGCCGCCAAGAACGACAATGACCACCAGGAGCAGAATGGCCGCCCGGGCCCACACGGGCAGCGCCAACAGGCGCAACCATCGGATGAGCTCGTTCGATGCAGCCAAGCCGGATTCTTCAGATGCAGCCAACCCCTACCTCGGCCTTCCCGCCACGCTTCCAAGGAATAGTCACTGATGAGTGACGAGGAGCCGAGTGTAACGAGCGCCCTCGCGGCGCTGATCGCCAAGGCGATCGCCCGCGACGGCGGCTGGCTGCCCTTCGATCGCTTCATGGCGCTGGCGCTGTACGCGCCCGGCCTGGGCTATTACGCGAACGCCTCGCGCAAGTTCGGTGCGCTGCCGTCCACCGGCAGCGATTTCGTGACCGCGCCGGAGTTGACGCCCCTGTTCGGCCGGACGCTGGGCCGGCAGGTCGGGCAGGCCTTGCAGGCGACCGGCACCGACCAGGTCTGGGAGTTCGGCGCCGGCTCCGGCGCGCTGGCGCAGCAGCTGCTGGAGGCGCTCGGGCCCGCGGTGGCCTGCTACACCATCGTCGACCTCTCCGGCAGCCTGCGCGAGCGGCAGCAGGAACGCCTGAAGGCCCACGCCGGCACGGTGCGCTGGGTGTCCGAACTGCCGCAGCGCTTCAGCGGCGTGGTGGTCGGCAACGAGGTGCTGGACGCGATGCCGGTCAAGCTGCTGCACCGCGTGCAGGGCGCGTGGCAGGAAAGGGGGGTGGCGGCCGCCGGGGGCGCGGGGGGCGGCTTCCGGTTCGAAGACCGGCCCACCGGGCTGCGCCCGCCGGTCGCGGTGGAAGGCACGCACGACTACCTGACCGAAATCCACCCGCAAGCCCAGGCCTTCATCCGCACCCTGGCCGACCGGCTGGAGGCCGGGGCGGCCTTCTTCCTCGACTACGGCTATCCCGAGCACGAGTACTGGCACCCGCAGCGGCACATGGGCACGCTCATGTGCCACCGCGGCCACCGGTCCGACCCCGATCCGCTGCAGGACGTCGGCACCAAGGACATCACGGCGCACGTGGATTTCACCGGCATCGCGCTGGCTGCGCAGGAAGCCGGGCTGGGCGTGCTGGGCTACACCAGCCAGGCCCGCTTCCTGTTCAACTGCGGCCTGCTCGAACTGGCTGCGGACGCCGGCCCGGCGCAGCACGCCGCGATGCAGAAGCTGGTGAACGAGCACGAGATGGGCGAGCTGTTCAAGGTGATCGGCCTGGCCGCCGGCGATTTCCGGGATGCGATGGGCTTCGCGCGCGGCGACCGCACGGGCCGCCTGTGAGGTCGCCCGCGCAGCCGGGGCCGGGCCTACACTGACCGCATGATCCGGTGGTTCATCGTCGTCTTCCTCGCGCTGATGCTGATCAGCTGGCTCACGCCGCTGCTGCAGCGGCTGGGCTTCGGCAGGCTGCCGGGCGACCTGCGGTTCAAGCTGTTCGGCCGCGACTGGAACATTCCGCTCGCGTCCACGGTGCTGCTGAGCATGGCGGCAGCGGGCATCTCCCGGCTGTTCTGAGCGCATGAGAGCCTGCATCGACGTCGGCGGCACCAAGGTCTCGGTCAGCCTGAACGACGGCCGCAGCCGCGACCTGCTGGCCCTGCGGTACGAACCCACGGCAAAGACCGGCCGCAATGACGCGCTCGCCTGGCAGATCCTGCGCCTGGTCGACGAGGCCTGCGCCGAGGCCGGCGTCGCGCCCGCGTCGGTGCAGGCCGCCGGCGTCGCGTCCTGCGGCCCCTTCGTGCTGGTGGACGGCCGCGTCGAGCTGGCGGCCCCCAACATCTGCGGCGGACTGGCGGGTCCCGCGCGCGGCCTGCCGAACGACTGGAAGACCGCCCTGCTGGAGGCGCCGCTGGCCGGCCGCTTCGCGCGCCTGCGGGTCGAGAACGACGGCATCGCGGCGCTGGAGGCCGAGCGGCGCTGGGGTGCGCTGCAGGGCGTCGACGACTGTGCCTACGTGACCTGGAGCACCGGCGTCGGCACCGGGCTGTGCGTCGGCGGCCGCGTGCTGCGCGGCAAGAACGGCAACGCGGGCCACGCCGGCCACATGTTCGTCAGCGACGACAACCAGGCCCTGTGCGGCTGCGGCAACCTGGGCGACCTCGAGGCACTGGTGGCGGGCACGTCGGTGGAGCGCCGCTTCGGCCTCGATGCGGCCCTGCTGATGCAGCGCGCGCGCGAGGGTGACGTGCAGGCGGTGGCCAGCGTCGACGAGCTGTGCCGGGTGATGGGGCGCGGCCTCTACAACCTGGTGGCGGCGCTGGACCTGCAGCGCATCAGCCTCGGCGGCAGCGTGTTCTGGCACAACCGCGAGTACCTGCTGCCGCGCCTGCAGGCGCAGGTCGGCGGCCACCTGAAGGCGCTGACGGCCGGCTGCGAACTGGTGCCCGCCGGCCTGGGCGACCGCGTCGGCGACTACGCCGCGCTGGCGTTGCTGGACTGAGCTTCGGCCAGGAACTCCCCGACCGCCTGCACGCGCGCCTTGTGGATGCGCTCGCCGACCTGCACGCCGGTGATCCCCTGCGCGTGCGCGGCTTCGGCGACCTCGCGCGTGCTGACCGCCAGGGCGGCGTCCAGGGCGGCCTGCAGCCGCGGCGCCTGCGGATAGGCGCTTTCCTCCAGCCCCAGCCGCCCGCGGGCATCGCATTCGCAGGCCAGCAGCACGTCGGCAAAGCGCTGCGGCTTGCGGAACGCGTCGCAGCGCTCCAGCAGGCGCACCACGGCCGCCGCACCGAAATCGCCGCTGCGGTGGATGTTGCCGTGCTCGCGCGCGACCACCTCGGCCAGTTCGCTGCACTCGGTGGGCACGCGCAGGCGCTGCGCCAGTTTCTTCAGCAGGCGGGCGCTGCGTTCCTCGTGGCCGATGTGCCTGGGCAGCACCGACGCCGGCGTGGTGCCCTTGCCCAGGTCGTGCGTGAGGCAGGCGAAACGCACGGGCAGCCGGGCCTGCAGGCGCGCGCTCATGTCCAGCACCATCATCAGGTGCACGCCGGTGTCCACCTCCGGGTGGTAGTCGGCCCGCTGCGGCACGCCCCAGAGGCGGTCGACCTCCGGCAGCAGGCGCTCGAGCGCGCCGCATTCGCGCAGCACCTCGAACATGCGCGAGGGGCGGTGCTCCATCAGGCCGCGCGCCAGCTCCTGCCAGACCCGCTCCGCCACCAGCGCATCGGCCTCGCCGGCGGCCACCATGCCGCGCATCAGCTCCAGGGTCTCGGGCGCCAGGCTGAAGTCGGCGAAGCGCGCGGCGAAGCGCGCCACGCGCAGGATGCGCACCGGGTCCTCGCGGAAGGCGTCGGTCACGTGTCGCAGCACGCGCCCGCGCAGATCCGTCTGGCCGCCGAAGGGATCGACCAGGCGGCCCTGCGCATCGCGCGCCATCGCATTGATCGTGAGGTCGCGCCGGCCCAGGTCCTCTTCCAGCGTCACGGCGCGGTCGGCATGGAAGCTGAAGCCGCGGTAGCCGCGCCCGGTCTTGCGCTCGGTGCGCGCCAGTGCGTATTCCTCGCGCGTCTGCGGGTGCAGGAACACCGGGAAATCGCGGCCGACCGGCAGGTAGCCGGCCTGCACCATGTCTTCGGGCGTGGCGCCGACGACCACCCAGTCGTGGTCGTTCACCGGCAGGCCCAGCAGCGCATCGCGAACCGCTCCACCCACCATGTACGTCTGCATGGCGAAAGTGTAAGACGGCGCTGCGCGGGGCTGTGGCGGGCGCGGCGGTTCAGCGCGCGAGGCGGTAGGGCTCCTCGAATTCGCGGAAGTCCCGCTCGGCCAGCGCGTCGTCGATCCACGCCTTGACGCCCGGCAGCGCGCAGACCCGGCCGATGTAGTCGGCGGCGTGTGGCGGCACCGGCATGCCGTAGGTGCGAAAGCGCATGCAGATCGGTGCGTAGAAGGCATCGGCGATGCTGAATTCGCCGAACAGCATCGGGCCGCCGTGCTGCCGCAGCAGTTCCGCCCACATCGCCACGATGCGATCCACGTCGGCCCGCACCGCCGGCTTGTCGCGGTAACCCAGCGGGCCGACCTGCGGCAGCGAGGCCTCCACGTTCATCGGGCAGTGGCCGCGCAGCGCGGCAAAGCCCGAATGCATCTCGGCGCAGACGCTGCGTGCGCGGGCCCGTGCCCGCTTGTCGCCCGGCCACAGCGACTTGTCCGGGAACTGCTCCGCGAGGTATTCCGCGATGGCCATCGTGTCCCAGATGGCGAAGCCGTCGTCCACCAGGACCGGCACCTTGCCCGCCGGGCTGACCTCGGCGATGGACCGCTTGAGCTGCGAGTCGGGCGCGAACGAGTCGAAGCGCAGCTTCACCTCCTCGAACGGGATGCCGGCCTGGCGCATCAGCACCCAGGGACGCATGGACCAGGACGAGTAGTTCTTGCTGCCGATGTAGAGCTTGAGCATGGGGCCTCCGGTGCTGATGGGCCACCGATGCTAGCGCCCCCGTGCGCGGCACCGGTTCCGGATTCCCGCACCCTCGATGCGGATTGGTGCGTCAGCCGCGGTCGTCCTCCGGATCGGACTTGGCCACCAGCCGCCCGCGGCGGCGCTCCCCGATCCAGCGCCGCAGCGGCCCTTCCAGCCGCAGGATCCCCAGCACCAGCAGCGTGCTGGCGAGCGCGGTCGTGTCGCGCCCCAGGCCCACGCCCATGCCGATGGCGGACGTCATCCACAGGCTGGCGGCGGTGGTCAGGCCGTGCACCTCGTCCTGGGTGTCGCCCTTCAGGATGGCGCCGGCGCACAGGAAGCCGACACCGGCCAGCAGCCCCTGGATCACGCGGGTGAGGTCGTCCAGGTGGATGCCGGCCTGCAGGGGAACCAGCACGAACAGCGCCGCGCCCAGCGCCACCAGCATGTGGGTGCGCAGCCCGGCCGGCTTGCCGGCCAGTTCGCGCTCCAGCCCCACCAGCGCGCCCAGCAGCGCGGCCAGCAGCAGCCGCACCACGATGCGCGTGAAGGTCTCGACGTCGGGCAGGTCCGAAAACTCGTCCGCGATGGTGAGCAGGACGACGTCCATGCCTCAAGGCAGATCGGGGTTCGGCTCGGGAAGGGCCGCGTCGCGCGGGCCGACCCGCCCCAGCCGCGCCTTGAGCGATTGCGGCGCGCCGGTCAGGATGGCCGCGTACATCGTGGTGTTGGCCAGCACCTTCTTGACGTAGTCGCGGGTCTCGCCGAAGGGGATGTTCTCGGCCCAGATGGCCGCATCGACCACCGGACCGTTGCGCCAGGCGCGCGGCCGGCGCGGCCCGGCGTTGTAGGCCGCGGCGGCCAGTGCCATGGAGCCGTCGAGATCGTCCAGCGCCAGCTTGAGGTAGGCGGTGCCGATGGTGATGTTGGTCTCGCGGTCGTTCAGCTGCTCGGGCCGGAACCCGCCCAGGCCCAGCTTGCGCGCGGTCCAGCGCGCGGTCGCCGGCATCACCTGCATCAGGCCGGAGGCGCCCACGTGCGAGCGGGCGTCCATGATGAAGCGGCTCTCCTGCCGGATCAGGCCGTACACGTAGGCCGGGTCCAGCCCGATCGCCTGGCTGCGGCGGACCACCGCCTCGCGGTGCGGCATCGGGAAGCGCTGCTCGACGTCGAAGGCCTCGCGCGTGCGCTCGCTGGTGTTGATGCAACGGTCCCAGACCTCGCGCTCGCAGGCCATCTGCGCGGCCGCCAGCAGCTCGCGCTCGCCCATGCCGCCGGGCTGTGCCAGGGCGGTGGCGTACACCCACTCGCGGTTGCCCTCCGCGCGCAGCCCGATCAGGATGGCGTGCAGGGCGCGGTTGAGGGAGGGGTTCAGCCGCGCCGCCTCGCGCTCCTGCGGCGTGGGCGGTGCCGGTCGGGCCGGCGGCGCCACCTTCCGCCCCAGCGCCTCCAGCGCCAGTTGCTCGTAGAAGCCGCGCGGCGAGGCCAGCGCCTGCAGCAGGCGGGTGGCCTCGCCGCGCCGGGCCTCGCCCCCGGTGGCCAGCAGCGCCTGCGCCTTCCAGTACCGCCAGGCGGGATCCTGTTGCGCGTCCTCGCTCATGGCGTCGATCGCCGACAGCACGCCCTCCCACAGTGGCGTGCTGCCCGCCCGCAGCGCGGCGCGGGCTTTCCAGGCCAGCATGCCGTCGCTCAGGTCGCTGTCGCGGGTCACGCGCGCGTAGTAGCCGAGCGCGTCCGGCGACAGGCGCTGCGCCGACTGCCTGGCAATCGTGCCCCAGATCCAGTTGCGCTCCTCGGCCGGGAGTTGCGGGCCCCACTTGTCCTCCAGCATCCGCGCGGCGCTGTCGGTGTCGCCGGTGGCCAGCTTGAGCAGCGCCAGGCCGATCATCTCGCGGCGCACGCGCGAGGTCGCTGTCACGCGGCCGGTGAGGAATTTCGTCGGGCTGGCCTGGATCTGCGCCAGCAGCGGCAGCGCGTCCGGCGCCACCATCTCCACCGCGGCGGCCACGGCTTGCGGGCGGTTGGCCTCCATCGCCAGGCGCGCCTTGCGCCAGGCATCGGCCGGCGTGAGGCGGTTGCCGCCGCCGGCCTCGCCCATCAGCCGGCTGGCCGCGTGCGTGCAGGCGTCGTCGTCGTTGCGCTGGGCGAGCCAGAGGCGCCGGACTTCCTCGCCCAGGGTGGCCGGCGCGGCCGCGCCCTCGGTCAGGTGCTGCACCAGCAGGGCATAGCACTTGACCTGCGGGTCGTCGCGCATCCGGAAACCGGCGCGGGCATCGGCGAACGCGGCCCAGTCGCGGCGCTCGCCGAGCAGCAGCAGCCAGTCGTTGCGCAGCCGGTCTTCCTGGTAGGTGCCGGCGTAGCGGGCCAGGAAATCCTGCACTTCGGCCGGCGTGGCGGTGTCCAGCCGCGCGCGCAACTCCCAGTAGGCCGCCCAGGGCTCCAGCGCATGGCCGCGCACCGCGGGCAGCAGCTGCGTGAGCCGGGCCTTGTCCCCCTTGCGCCAGGCCTGCGCCATTTCCAGCACGAGGTCGTCGCCGGGGGTTTGTGCGAGGGCGGCGCCGGCCAGCGCCAGCAGGAGGGATGTCAGAATCGGCCGGAACTTCATCGGGAGATTATGAGCACGCCGGAGGAGAAAAAAGCCCTGCGCCGGCGCCTGGTCGAGGATCGGTTGAACCTGCCGGACCGGCTGCGGCGCTCCGCCTTGCTGCAGCAGGTGATGCGCATCTGGCTGGTGGGCCGCCCCGACACGGTGATCGGCGCCTATTGGCCGATCAAGGGCGAGTTCGACCCCCTGCCCGCGCTGCATCGCTGGAAGGAGGACGGCGAATTGCTCGACGAACCGCAGTTGCGCCGCATCGCACTGCCCGTGGTCGACAAGCTGCACCGGACGCTCAGATTTCACGCCTGGCACCCGGGCTGCCCGATGGAGGACGACGCCTACGGCATCCCCAAGCCCAAGGACACCGAGGTGGTCGTGCCCACCCTGCTGTTCGTGCCCTGCGTGGGCTACGGGCCCGGCGGCTATCGGCTGGGCTATGGCGGCGGCTTCTACGACCGCACGCTGGCGGCGCTGCAGCCGCGGCCGTTCACGGTGGGCCTGGGCTTCACGACCGGCTACCTGGACGAGCTGGAGCCGGAGCCGCACGATGTCCCGCTGGATGCGATCCTGAACGACAACGGCGTGGTCTGGCCGGTGTAAAAGACCACCCCGAAGCGCCTTCGGCGATGACCCCTCGGGCTTCGCCCTCTCCCCTCAAGGGGCGCCACCAGCGGCCCGGCAGAGCCGGTTCCGCGGTGGCACTGGACTGGGCCATGCGGCTTTGTGTGTCGTGCGATAAAGAACGGACATGAAGGGGGAGATGCCATGAAATACGTCAAGCGCGGCGTGCTCGGGCTGCTGGTCCTGCTGGTGCTGGCCGCGGCAGGGCTGCAGCTGGCCGGCCACGGCTACATCTGGAATGCCCTGCGCTACACCTACCTGCAGGGCCACAACACGGCGCACATCGACGACGCGCGCAATTTCGCGCAGGCGCCCATCGCCGGCGGCGCGCCGCAGCCCTGGCCGGCCGCCGCTTCGCGGCCGCTGTCGGCCGGCATGGCCGACTACCTGCGCCGGCACCGCAGCGCCGCCTTCCTGGTGCTGCACCGCGGCGTGCCGGTGCACGAGACCTATTTCCCGCCCTACGGCCCGGACAGCCGCACCAACGTGTTCTCCATGGCCAAGACGGTGATGACGATGCTCACCGGCGCCGCGGTGGCCGAGGGCATCGTGCCGTCCTTCGATGCGCCGCTGTCCACCTGGGTCACCGAATATGCGAACCATCCCCAGGGCCGCAGCGCCACCCTGGCGCAGCTGTCGGGCATGACCGCCGGCCACGAATGGGACGAGAACTACTACCTCCCGCTCAACCCGACCACCGAGCTGTACTTCGGCGGCAATGCCCGGGGCACGGTGCTGCGCCATGGTTTCGAGCGCGACCCGGGCAGCGGCTACGAGTACAGCAGCGCGACCACGCAGCTGCTGGGCATCGCGCTGCAGCGGGCGCTGCAGGCGCGCGAGCCGGGCCTGACGCTGGCCGCGTATGCCTCCCGGCGCCTGTGGCAGCCGCTCGGGCTGGCCGAGGCGAGCTGGAGCCTGGACCGCCCGCGCGCGGACGGCGGCATGGAACTGGCCTATTGCTGCATCCACACGTCCGCGCGCAACATGGCGCGGCTGGCGCAACTGCTGCTGCAGGACGGCCGCTGGAACGGCCAGCCCGTGCTGCCCGCGGGCTTCGTCAAGCGCATGACCAGCCCCAATGGCCACGTGTCCCACTACGGGCACGGGCTCTGGATGGACCCCGGCCACGACCCGCCCTTCTATTTCATGCAGGGGCACCTGGGCCAGTACGCGATCGTGGTGCCCTCGCGCGAGCTGGTGATCGTGCGCCTGGGCCAGTGGCGCACCAAGGAGCGCAAGCGCCATCCGTCGATCCCGGAAGAGGTCTACCTGTACGTGGAAGAGGCGCTGGCGATGGTGCGGCCCGACTGATCCGGTGCGCCGCCGGGCGGAGGTCCCGGGCCGGGCCGCCTGCCCGGCCCTCGCTCGTCAGAACTTGACGGTCACGCCCACGTTGAGCGAGCGCCCCTTGCCGGGAACCGGCACTCCCCACGGCACGGCGGTGGCGGCCATGGTGCGCCCCTGGCCCAGGTACGCACCGCCCAGCGGGTGGATGTGGAAGCGGTCGAACACGTTGTCGATGCCTGCGTCGAGGCGCACGTCCTGCCACTCGTAGCTGCCACGCAGGTTGAACAGCGCGTAGCCGCCGGTGCGCACTTCATTGCGCACGCGCGACACCCGCGACTTGCCCGACACCAGCTCGAGCTCGGCGGTGCCGCTCCAGCCGCCCCGGCGATGGTTCAGGGCCACGCGCCCATTGAGCGGCATGATGTTGTAGAGGTTGTCGCCAGTGGTGCGGTTCCTGCCCCGTGCGTAGCCAACCGAGCCCGATAGCACCAGGCCGCCCCAGTCCTGCGTGCGGGCCAGCTCGGTGAAGCCCGACAGGTCGACACCGTACAGGCGCGCGTCCTGGTTGGCGAAGCGCAGGTAGACGAAGCCCTGCGTCGCCGCCAGGTTCGCTGCGGTGCAGGCGGTCATGCCGCCCACGCCGGCGCAGCGCCCGGCGTCGATGAAATCATCCACGTAGGTCAGGTAGGGCGTCACGCGAACACCCCAGGCATCGCCGCCCGGGTCGTGCCAGTCCGCCGTGGCGCTCACCGTGTTGGCCACCTCGGGGCGCAGGTCCATGTCGCCGACATAGCCGTTGCCGTCGCCCGCCATGTTGACCATGCGCATGGCCATGCCGCCGGTCGACCAGGTGTAGCGCTCGTACAGGTTGGGCGAGCGGGTCTTGTGCGCAAAGCCGAACTCGTAGGTGGCCGAGGCATGGGGCACGTAGCGCGCCAGCGCGGTGACGTCGATGTTGGGGTCCGAGCGCCTGCGCTCGCGCGCGTTGAAGGCGGCGGCCTCCGCCGCATAGTTGCCGTTGTAGCCCTGCACCGGCCCGCTGTCGGTGCGCACGTTCGCGCTGCGCACGCCGAACTGCGACAGCCATCGGGGACTCCAGCGCGCTTCCCATTCCGCGAACGCGTCGAGCCGGTCGCGCTGGCCATCGCGGATGCTCCAGAACGTGTTGGGCGCCATGCCGCCGCCCGAGGGCAGCCACCAGTCGTCCAGGCGGTAGCGTTGCGCCTCGGCACCCACGCGCAGCGTGTCGCGCACGGAGAGGGGCAGCTCCGCCTTGACCTGCACGCCGGTGGTCACGCCTTCGGTGTCCATCGGCATGCCGGGCACGTCGTTCGCGGGACCGTACCAGAACTGCTTGTCGTCGCCGAACTGCATCGCGTGGCGCGTCTCCTCGCGGTACGCGCGCGCCTGCAGCGTGCCCCAGTCGTAGCGGCCGCGGTAGCCCAGGTTGAGCTGCCGGCTGTCGTTGCCCGTCATGTCCATGCGCTGGTTCGCAAAGCCCTGGTAGGGGATGTCCTGCAGCCCGAGCCGGAGTTCGACCCGATGGCGCTCGCCCTGCGTCGCCAGCGCCAGCGCGTGGTTGCGGCTGCGGTAGGAGGACGAGCCCACCTCGTCGCCCGCCAGCAGGCGGTCAGGCCTGTCGCTGGCGGACGGTCCGGCCGGCTTGAAGTCGCGCCCCGCCCGGTAGTTGCCGGACCGGGCCGCGGAGCCGTCGTAGCGCAGGCTCAGTCGCTGGCTGGCATAGCTGGCCGAGGCGTGCGCGGACAGGCCATCGCCGTTGCCGCGGTAACTGGCCCCGAGCTCGCCACCCGCCGGGCTGGCCTGGCCGGGCGCGGCGAATTGCGGCTCCGGCGAATCCACCTGGATGGTGGCGCCGATGCTGTCGCCGCCCACGCTGACCGGCGTGATGCCGGCGAACACGCGCACGCTGCCCACGCGGGTCGGATCGATAGAGGACAACGGCGGGTTCATGTGGTTGCCGCAGGAGGACACCAGGTCCATGCCGTCGACCTGGATGCGCAGGCGGTCGTCGGCCAGCCCGCGCACGCTGGGCAGGCTGGACACGCCGCCGGCGCCGTACGAGCTGACGCCCGGCAGCTTGCCCAGCAGGGCCGCGCTGTCACTGGTGAAGGCGCGATCGCGGTCCAGGCTGTCGGGGTCGAGGGCGACGCTGCCCAGAGGCTGCGCCGGAAAGGGCGGCGCCGTGATGGTGAGGGGCCGCAGCGACTGTTGTTGGGCGTAGGTGGCCGGCGGCAAGGCGGCCAGCAAGGCCAGGAACAGCGGGGTGCGGCGCACCGCGATGTTGTGCCACGAAGGGGCGCGGGGCTTGAATGTGGAGGTCATTTGTCTGGGTGAATGGGGTTCTGGCCTGCGAGAAGCCATGCGGCGGCGACCGCAGCCGGCGGGCGTCGGTTGAAGCAAGGAAAGACAAGCGCGGAATCAGGCTGCCGGTGGCGCCTGGGCCGGCGGCCGCAGCCCGGCTCGCCGGGGAGCGCGGGGCGCCTCGCGGTGCCGGAATGCGTGGACGGTCGCCAGCGCATGCGCCGTCCGCGGCGCCGGTGCGGCGGCGGCCGGGGCCACGCCGGCCGCGGCGACGACGCAGACCGGGCAGTTGACGGGCTGTGCGGCTTCGCCGGCACTTTCGCTGCCGGGGGCGTTGCCCGCAGGGTCGGACACCGAGCAGATGTCCGATGCCGCGGCGACGGCAAGCAGGCGTGCCTGGTGGCCGGTGCTGATCTGCCCGATCCAGAGCTGGGCGAACAGCGCCAGCAGGGCCAGGCAAGCACCCAGGCGCGGTGCGCGGAAGCGAGTGCTACGAGACGTCACTGGCCGGCAATTGTCGAGCGGGCTGTTGCGCCGGCCTTGTCGGCCGTCAATGGCTGGCTGCCGGCAATGCTGGATCCGACGCACCTTCGAGCCGCTACCTGCCCGCCCCGGCCCGTTCCGCCTGCCGCCCAGGCGCCTAGTCGATGTTGTCCACCGTGTCCGGGTCGGGCACTTCGCCGATGGTCTGGCGGGTGGCCCGGGCCTGGGCCTGCAGCCAGTCGCAGAAGTCGCGCACCTCCGGGCGCTGGCTGCTGCGCTCGCCCATGATCAGCCAGTAGGACAGCGGCGAGTCGATGCGCAGCCGCGGCAGCGGCTCGATCAGGTCGCCGTTGGCCAGGCTCTCGGCCACCATCGGCAGCCGCGCCAGCACCACGCCCTGGCCGCTGAGCGCGGCCTGCACCATCTGGTAGGCGTAGTTGAAGTACAGCCAGCGCTTGGGCTGGAAGCGGGGCAGTTGCTGCGCGTCGAACCAGCGGCGCCACGTCAGCCATTCCATGTGCCCCGGGTGGGCGTCGCCCGCTTCGATCAGGGCGAACTGCGCCAGGTCGGCCGGCTTGTCGACCGGCATGGTCTTGAGCAGCCAGGGGCTGGCCACCGGGGTGAGCTGTTCGCCGAACAGCCGGATCGAGCGCGGCGGCATGTTGGCCGCGGGGCCGTAGCGCAGCGCCAGGTCCACGTCGGCCAGGTTCAGGTCCAGCGACGCGTCGGTCGCGTCGATGCGGATGTCCATGTCCGGGTTGTCGCGCTGGAACTGCTCCAGGCGCGGGATCAGCCACATCGAGGCGAACGAGGCGAAGGTGGTGATGGTCACGCTCCTGCGGCCGGCGTTCTGCCGGATCTGGCGCACGGCCGCGTCGATGCGGGGCAGGGACTGCGACACCGCCGACAGCAGCTGGGCGCCGGCGCCGGTGAGTTCGACCGCCCGGGTGTGGCGCAGGAACAGCGGCACGCCGACCTCCTCCTCCAGCGACTGGATCTGCCGGCTGACGGCCGACTGCGTCAGGGCCATCTCCTCGGCCGCGGCCCGGAAGTTCAGGTGCCGGGCCACCGCCTCGAAGGCGCGGAGGTGGCCGGCCGCGATCGGTCGGCTGCGCAGGTGGGTCTGGGAATGGAGCATGGAAGGAGGCGCGCGATTGATGCGGGAAGCGAATGAATAGCCTAGCTGCATTTCATTGGACTGCCAAGCGCGCCCGCCCGATGATCACTCACCCGAAACGCCCCCCAGGAGAGATCCATGAGCGCCCTCACGCTGACGCAAACGCAACAATCCGCCACCCTGCTGCCGGGCACCTGGCGGCTCGAGGCCGGTCGTGCCATCGCGTTGCGGCCGCGCGAGGACGGCGTGCTGCGTATCGCCCACGGCCGGGTCTGGCTGACCTTCGACGGGCCGCATGCCGGGCCGCTCAACGACCTGGGGGACCGGGTGCTGGGGGCCGGCGAGCAGTTGCCGGTGCGCGCGGGCCAGCGGCTGGTGCTGGAGTCCAGCGAGCGCGGCGCCCCGGCGTTCTTCGGCTGGGAATTCGCCCCGCGGTTCCAGGCCGCGCGCACGCCTCGCCGGCAGGCGGTGGCGCAGTCCTGGGGCGAGCTGCAGCTGGGGCTGGGCCTGGCTGCCCGCTCGGGTGGACGGCTGCTGTCCGCCCTCGCCGGCCTGGCGGTGGGCGGCCTGCGGCCCCGCCCGCAGCCGGATCGCTGCACCGCCATGTGAAGCCCTGCGGCAGCGAAGCCGCAACAATGGGCCGCCAGCCCGCGTGAACCATGGCGGCCACCGATTCTTCCCGACAGCACCCCAACCCTGGCCGCGGACTGCGCGCCGTTGTCATGGGCGTGGCCGGCTGCGGCAAGAGCGCGGTCGGACGGCGGCTGGCGGAGGCACTGCGCCTGCCGCTGGTCGAGGGCGATGCCTTCCATGCGCCGTCCAGCCTCGACAAGATGAGGCGCGGCGTGCCGCTGGACGATGCCGACCGGGCCGGCTGGCTGGCGGCGCTGGCCGCGGAACTGGCGAACCGTCCGGAGGGCGTGGTGCTCACCTGCTCCGCGTTGAAGGCCCGTTACCGCGAGCAGCTGCGCGCGGCCGCGCCGGGGTTGCGATTCGTGCAGCTGGCGCTCACGCCCGCGCAGGCGCGGGAGCGCGTGGCCGCGCGCACCGGGCACTTCTACCCGGCAGGCCTGGTCGCCAGCCAGTTCGAGGCGCTGGAGGATCCCGCCGGCGAGCCCGGCGTGCGGGTCGTCGACGCGGCGCAGCCGCTGGACGCCGTCGTGCAGCAGGCGCTGGAGGGCCTGCGGCGGGGCTGAAGGCCATCCGGTCGTTCAACATTCCGTAATGCATTACGGTAAGTAAAATCACCCGCTTCGCCCCGCATTGCAGGAGTCCCCATCGTGTCCAAAGCCTTCGCCAGCCAGGCCGACCTGGCCGACAAGAAGATCACCTTCGAGCAGCTGTCCCCCCATTGCTGGGCCTACACGGCCGAAGGCGACCCGAACTCGGGCGTGATCATCGGCGACCAGTTCATCCTGGTCAGCGACGCCACCGCCACCCCGGCCATGGCGCAGGACCTGATCGCCCGCATCCGCACCGTCAGCGACAAGCCGATCAAGTACGTGCTGCTGACGCACTACCACGCGGTGCGCGTGCTGGGCGCCAGCGCCTATGCGGCCGAGGGCGCGACCGAGATCATCGCCAGCCAGGGCACCTGGGAGCTGATCGTCGAGCGCGGCAAGGAAGACATGCAGTCGGAGATGGAGCGCTTCCCGCGCCTGTTCCGCAACGCCGAGAGCGTGCCCGGCCTGACCTGGCCGACGATGGTGATCGGCGGCGGCGACCCCACCCGGGGCGAGGTGCCCGGCAAGCTGACGCTGGACCTCGGCGGCGTGAAGGTGCAGGTCTGGCACCCGGGCCCGGGCCACACCCGCGGCGACACCATTGCCTGGGTCGACTCGGAGAAGGTGCTGTTCTCCGGCGACCTGGTGGAGTACGAAGCCGGCGTGTACACCGGCGACGCCCACCTGGAGGAGTGGCCGGCCACGCTGGAGGCGCTGCGTGCGCTGAAGGCCGAAGCGCTGGTGCCCGGCCGCGGCGAAGCCATGAAGGGCAACGCGCAGGTGAACAAGGCGCTGGACTACACCAAGCGCTGGGTCGAGACGCTGTTCGCGGCGGCCAAGGAAGCGGCTGCCGCCAACATGGACCTGAAGGCGGCCATGGCGCACACGCGCAAGAGCATGGACCCGGTGTTCGGCCACGTCTTCATCTACGAGCACTGCCTGCCGTTCGACGTGAGCCGCGCCTACGACGAGGCGCGCGGCATCAAGAACCCGCGCATCTGGACCGCCGAACGGGACAAGGAGATGTGGGCCCTCCTTCAGTGAGAAATCGCGTTGCGATTCCTCACCGGGCTGATCGGTTGGGAGTGGCCCGGCCAAGCCGGCTCCACTTCCAAAGGGAGGTCGCGCTGCGCCTTGCTCCGCCGCGACCTTGATGCGTGATCTGTCGGTTTGCACCGACAGATCACGCGAAGCGCGCCGACTGCGGATCGCCGTCGGGTTTCCTAGGCTGGGGCTTTCGAAGGAGTACCCCATGAAGCCAGGCAGGAAACCCCGGCAACACCCCCAGCAGGCCCGGCAGCAGCAAGGCCAGCCGGAGGACCCGCAGCCATCCTCCGGAGGCCGGCCCCGGCAGCAGATGGGCGAGGGCAGCTACGAAGGCACGCGCGACTACAACCAGCGCACCGACCAGTACCTGAAGTCGCACGACGTGAAGGCCGACGCCGAGGCGGCGCGCCCCCGCTCGGAGCAGGAAGCACGCGAGATGAAGGAGGCGGAACGGGAAGGGCGCTCGCACTCCAAGGGCGAGCACTGAGGTCCTTGCTTCAATCCCGCACGCTGCGTGCTGCCACCAGGGTGGCAACGGCCAGCAGGCCCAGCACAGTCGCCATGCCGGCCGCGCCCGCGTACTGCAGCGCGGCCCCGGTGGCCACCGGCCCGGCCGTGCCGCCGGCGGTGTAGCCGGTGATCATTGCGGCGGCGCCCCCCGCCGTCGCCCGGCCCGCGAACACGTGGGCGACTTCCACCATGGTGAGCGTGTACAGTGCGCCGCCCACCGCGCCCCACACCACCCCCACGCCCCAGAGCAGCCACGGTGCCTGCGCGATGAAGCCGGCCGCGATGCTGGAGCCGAGCAACAGCAAGGCAGCGGCCGTGAACACGCTGCGCAAGGCGAAGCGGTCGGCCGCCAGGCCGGCCGGGTACTGGCAGGCGAAGCTGCCGACGCCGATCGCACCGGCCACCGTGGCGGCCGCGCTCAGTCCCAGGCCCATGGCCGATGCATGGGCCGCGCCGATCGAGCCCAGCCCGGCTTCGAACACGCCGCCGCTGAAGGCGATCAGCACCAGCAGCGGCACGCTCCGCATGGCCTCCCAGGTGCCCGCCTGTCCCGGCGGCGGCTCCAGGGTCGAGCGGGCCGGGATGGCCGCGGCGATGATGCAGCACAGGGCCACCAGCGCGGCCCCGGCCCACAGCACCGGCCTCGCGCCCCAGCCCAGCAGCCCGGGCAGGAAGGGGCCGATCGCCAGCGAGGCGCCCAGGGCGGTCTGGTACAGCCCCATCACGCGCCCGCGCTGCTGCGGCGGTGCCTCGCGAGCCAGCAGCGCCTCGGTGGCATTCCACAGCGCGGCGGCGCCGATGCCACTGACCACCGAGCCGACGGTCCACGGCAACCAGTGGTCCGTGAGTGCGTACAGGGCCACGCCGGCCAGGTCCAGGCCGCAGCCGGCCCGGTAGGTCCTGACCACGCCCCAGCGTGCCAGCACGCGCGGCACCAGCGGGATCAGCAGGCCGATCATCAGGAAGGGAACCATGGCGAACAGCCCCACCGCGGAAGGGCTGGCGCCGGCCTGCTGCAGGCTCACGGCCAGCACCGGTGCGCTCATCGCGAAGGCCAGCATGACCAGCGTGGTCGCGGCGGCGAAGCGCCACACCACGCCCATGCGGCTGCCGCCGGCCACCGAACTCATCGATCCGCCGACAGGTCGGCCAGGTCGCGCTGCCAGCCGCGCAGGCGCTGGGCGGCCCGCTCGCGCTGCTCGGGGGTGGCGGCGTTGTGCAGGGCTGCGACCAGGCGGCAGGTTTCCTGCACCTGGGCCTGCTGCCACTGGCGCCAGTCCGGGTCGGGCGACTGGCCGAAGCGCTCGAGCAGCCCGTGCACCGCGGCGCGCGCCTGCTCCGGCGGCGCGGGCTGCGAGGCCAGTTCCCGCAGCCCGGCCAGCGTGTCCTGCCGGCGGCGCCGGCGCTCGGCGTGGAACAGGGCCGGGCTGAAGTCCGACGCTTCGAGCTGGCGGCGCAGCGCCGCGACCTGCTCCTCGCCCAGATGCCCATAGAACCGCTCGGCCCGCTCGCGCCACTGCTTCAGGCGCTTGTCGACCTGCTCGTCGCGCGACAGCCGCAGCCAGTCGCGCTCGTAGTCCCGCTGGTTGCGCTGGTAGCGGCGCTCCAGCTGCTGCAGTTGCGCCACCGTCAGCGTCGTCGCATGCGCCGCGATCATCGGCTCGGCGTGCTCACGAAGCGCCAGGTAGCGGTCGCGCAGATCGCCCTCGAAGGCGCAGACCCGCTCGGCGGTCGTGTCGCCCGCCGCCTGCTGCTCGATGCGATGCAGCAGCGCGGCCAGGCGTGGCAGTTCGGCGCCGCGGTGCCAGGCCAGCAGGCGGTGCAGGTCGTCGCGCACCAGCCGGCGCTGCTCGCCCTCCAGGTCCACGTAGCGGCCCAGCCACCAGAACGCGACTTCGGGCAGCGAGTTGTAGCCGAGCTTGAGCGCGCTGCAGCCGCCCAGCGCCAGCGCAAGACTCAGCAAGCCGATAATTCGCGCGATTCGAGGCGCCGCGCGCGCCGGGAGCAAGATGAAAGACATGACAGCAGTGGACGTGGTCATCATGGCCGCCGGCAAGGGCACGCGCATGAAGAGCCGCCGGCCCAAAGTGTTGCATCGTTTGGCCGGCCGCGCGCTGGTCGACCACGTGGTGGACTGCGCCGCCCGCCTGGGCGCGCGCCGCACCATCCTGGTCACCGGGCATGGCGCGCAGGAGGTCGAGGACGCAGTGAGGCCGACGGCACCCGCGGCGGTGTTCGTGCGCCAGGAACCGCAACTGGGCACCGGCCATGCGGTGCAGCAGGCCGTGCCGCACCTGGCGGACGACGGCATCGCGCTCATCCTCAACGGCGACGTGCCCCTGATCCGGCCGGAAACCCTGCAGCCCCTGGTCGACGCCTGCGGCGGCACGCGGCTGGCGCTGCTGGGCGTGGACATGCCCGATCCCGGCGGCTATGGCCGCATCGTGCGCGAAGGCGAGCGCGTGCGCGCCATCGTCGAGCACAAGGACGCCGACGAGCGCCAGCGTGCCATCCGCGAGGTCTACACCGGCTTCATGGCCGTGCCCAATGCACTGCTCAAGCGCTGGCTGGCCCGCCTGACCAACGACAACGCCCAGGGCGAGTACTACCTGACCGACGTGGTCAAGCATGCCGTGGCCGACGGCGTCGAGGTGGTGGCGATCGACTGCGACGACCGCGTGCAGGTCGAAGGCGTGAACAGCCCGCTGCAGCTGGCCGAACTCGAGCGCGCGTTCCAGCTGCGCCAGGCGCGTGCGCTGATGGAGCAGGGCGTTCGCCTGGCCGACCCGGCGCGGCTGGACGTGCGCGGCACGCTGGAATGCGGGGCCGACGTGGAGATCGACGTCGGCTGCGTGTTCGAGGGCCGGGTGGTGCTGGGCGAGGGCGCGCGCATCGGCGCGCACTGCGTGATCGCCAATGCCACCATCGCCGCCGGCGCCGTGATCCATCCCTTCTGCCACATCGACGGCGAGAAGGGCGAGGTGCACATCGGCGAAGGCGCCCTGGTCGGCCCGTTCGCCCGGCTGCGGCCGGGGGCGAAGCTGGGCCCCGAGGTGCACATCGGCAACTTCGTCGAGGTGAAGAACTCCACGCTGGCGCGCGGTGCCAAGGCCAACCACCTGGCCTACCTGGGCGATGCCGTCGTGGGCGAGCGGGTCAACTACGGGGCCGGCTCCATCACCGCCAACTACGACGGCGCCAACAAGCACCGCACCGTGATCGAGGACGACGTGCACATCGGCAGCAACTGCGTGCTGGTGGCGCCGGTGACGATCGGCAGGGGCGGCACGGTGGGTGGCGGCTCCACCATCACCAAGGACACCGCGCCCGGCGTGCTGTCGGTGGCACGCGGCAAGCAGTCCAGCATCACGGGCTGGCAGCGGCCGAAGAAGAAATGACGGATGACGGTGGCGGAGGGCCCACGCGGCCGGCCGATGGTCATTTGTCATCTGTCATTCGTCATGGCGGAGGGAGCCGAGGCAATGCAATCCGCGGGTCGAACTTGGCCCGTTTGACGGCGAAGAAGGCCTTCACGTTGCGCACGTTGGCGTCGGCGGTGAACAGCCGCTGCGCCAGGGCCAGGTAGCCGGGCATGTCGGGCGCCTGCACCACCAGGATGAAGTCCGGCCCCGGCGAGACGCGGTAGCACTGCTGGACTGCGGCCTCGACCACCACCTTCGCTTCGAAAGCCTCCATGGCGGCGTCGTCCTGCCGGTCCAGCGTGATCTCCACGATCGCATCCAGGCCGTAGCCGGCCAGCGAGGCCAGCCGGTCGCGGGCGAGGATGGCGACCTGCCGCTCGACGAAGCCGGCCTCCATCAGTCGCTTGACCCGCCGCAGGCAGGTGGGGGGGGACACATGCACCCGTTCCGCCAGCGCCTGGTTGGTCAGGGAGGCGTCCTGCTGCAGCTGGGCGAGCAGGGCCAGGTCAGTGGCATCGAGTGAAATATCGTCCATATATCTGATATCTTCGTGGAAGAATGTTCCAGTGCATTGTAGATGTGGAAGATGATGTCATGATTGCAGTAATTTAGATAGATGATTTCTTGGCGGCGCTCCTACAGTTGCGCATCCGTCCAGGAGCAAGAACATGTGTGGCATCGTCGGCGCCGTCTCGACCCGGAACATCGTCCCCGTCCTCGTCCAGGGCCTGCAGCGGCTCGAATACCGCGGCTACGACTCGTGCGGCGTGGCCGTCCACGACAAGGGCCTGCGCCGAGCTCGCAGCACGGCCAGGGTGGCCGAGCTGCTGGCGCAGGTCGGGCGCGAAGGCATCGAGGGCACGGCCGGCATCGCCCACACCCGCTGGGCCACGCATGGCGCGCCGGCCGTGCACAACGCCCACCCGCATTTCAGCCACGGACCCGGCGAGCGCGCCACCGACCGCCCCGGCCGCATCGCGCTGGTCCACAACGGCATCATCGAGAACCACGACGAGCTGCGGGCGGCGCTCAAGGCCAGGGGCTACCACTTCGCCAGCCAGACCGACACCGAGGTGATCTGCCACCTGGTGGACAGCCTGTACGAGGGCGACCTGTTCGAGGCCGTGAAGTCCGCCATCCCGCGCCTGCATGGCGCCTACGCGATCGCGGTGTTCTGCAAGGACGAACCGTTGCGCGTGGTGGGTGCGCGCGCCGGCTCGCCGCTGATCCTGGGCGTGGGCCAGGAGGGTGGCGAGAACTTCCTGGCCAGCGACGCGATGGCGCTGGCCGGCGTCACCGACCAGATCGTGTACCTGGAGGAAGGCGACATCGTCGACGTGCAGCTGGGCAAGTACTGGGTGGCCGACGCAGGCGGCCGGGCCGCGAGCCGCCCGGTGCGCACGGTGCAGGCGCACAGCGGCGCGGCCGAACTCGGCCCCTACCGCCACTACATGCAGAAGGAGATCTTCGAGCAGCCGCGCGCGATCGCCGACACGCTGGAAGGCGTGCAGGCGGTGGTGCCGGAGCTGTTCGGCGACGGCGCGTATTCGGTCTTCAGGGAGATCGAATCGGTCCTGATCCTGGCCTGCGGCACCAGCTACTACAGCGGCTGCACCGCCAAGTACTGGCTGGAGGGGATCGCGAAGATCCCGACCCAGGTCGAGATCGCCAGCGAGTACCGCTACCGCGAATCGGTGCCCAACCCGCGCACGCTGGTGGTGACGATCAGCCAGTCGGGCGAGACCGCGGACACGCTGGCGGCGCTGCGCCACGCGCGCGAACTGGGCATGCAGCACACACTGACGGTGTGCAACGTGCCGACCTCGGCCATGGTGCGCGAATGCAGGCTGGCCTACCTCACGCGCGCCGGCGTCGAGATCGGCGTGGCCTCGACCAAGGCCTTCACCACGCAGCTGGCCGGGCTGTTCCTGCTGACGCTGGCCATTGCCGGCGTGAAGGGCCGCATGACCGAGGCGCAGGAGGCCGCGCACCTGAAGGCGATGCGCCACCTGCCTTCGGCCCTGTCGGCGGTGCTGGCGCTGGAGCCGCAGGTCATCGGCTGGGCCGAGCACTTCGCCGCCAAGGAGAACGCGCTGTTCCTCGGCCGCGGGCTGCACTACCCGATCGCGCTGGAAGGTGCGCTCAAGCTCAAGGAGATCACCTACATCCACGCCGAGGCCTATGCCGCCGGCGAGTTGAAGCACGGCCCGCTGGCGCTGGTCACCAGCCAGATGCCGGTGGTCACCGTGGCGCCCAATGATGCCCTGCTCGAAAAGCTCAAGAGCAACATGCAGGAAGTGCGCGCCCGCGGCGGCGTGCTCTACGTGCTGGCCGATGCCGACACCCGCATCGAAAGCGAGGACGGCATCCACGTCATCCGCATGCCCGAGCACTACGGACCGCTCAGCCCCTTGCTGCACGTGGTGCCGCTGCAGCTGCTGGCGTATCACACGGCCTGCGCGCGGGGGACGGATGTGGACAAGCCGAGAAACCTCGCCAAGTCGGTCACGGTCGAGTGAGCGGCGCGGCGCGTAGTTGCGGTGAGGGGAGAAAAGAATGTCCGGCGGGTCAAAACGAAATCCGCCGGAGAGAGGCTGCCTGTCCTGGGTCGATGAACTGAGGAGGCCAGTTCTCCGGCCCTATGAGGGCGAGATGCTTCGCGGACACAAGGCTCGCGTCAAAGCGCTCCTGGGTATCCCGACCGCCGGGAGCCGGTATCGCGTTTTCCAGCGGACGACAGGTCAGCAACTGGAGGCGTTCAGACGCCCTCCTGATGCCTAATTGGTCTGATGCAGCATCGCCAGCTCGCTGGCGATGCTGCTCCGCGAACCGTGCTGGCGGAATGCGACGTTGCGGCTACTTTGCGGTCGAAAGCAAACCTTGCCATCTTCAATTCCTCGTTGAGACAGCACAGGTACTTCTCAAGCCTGAGTGCCCAAGTTCTTGCGCGGGATTGCGGTTCGGGGATAGAAGGTTTCCACGGCCTGGAGGGCGAGTGCATCCATGGAGTCAGTAAGGACCACGTCAAACTCGGCGCGCCGTACGTGCGGCAAGGCGAGCGGCAGTTCGGTACACCCGAGCGCGACGGCGCGCGCGCCGGCCCTCTCGAGCGAGGCGATGGCCCGCGCAAGGGGCGCGAACGCTTGGTCCACGCGGCCGCCCTTGACCGCGGCGATGGATTCGGCGCAGTCCGCCACTGCGTCCGGCGCTGTCGGCACGACCGGCTCGTAACCCGACTGAGCCAGGTAGCGCTGGTAGAGGCCTGTCTCCAGGGTCGCGCGCGTGCCGAGGATCCCGATCGCGCCTTGGTCGATGCCCTGGCGCCGCAGGTCCACGACGACCGCTTCGACGATGTGCAGCAGGCGCGCGCTGGTGGCGGCCTGCAGCTGGTCGAACCAAAGGTGAGCGGTGTTGCAGGGAATAGCGATGCAGTCGGCGCCGTCGTCCTGCAGCATCGCAATACCGCGCATCATGGCTGGCAACGGGCTCAGGCCGCCGCCCACCCAAGCGGTGGAGCGATCGGGCACGCGCGGGTCGTTGCAGAGCAGCAGCGGGATATGTTCCTGGTCGCAGCTTGCCGGGGTGAGCTGGACCACGCGGGCAGCGAACTGCGCGCCCGCGAGCGGGCCCATGCCGCCCAGCACGCCCAGGCATCTGGGAATCGAGCGGCTCATTGCGCGCCGCCCAGGACCACCGCACCGGCAGCCTCAGCCGCGGCGTGGCAGGGATCGACCACCGCCAGGCCGAGGGTCTCCTGCAGCGGCCCGCGCAGGTCCGCCATTCCGGCGCACCCGAGCAAGAGCACGTCGGCACCGTCCTCGTCGCGCAGGCGCCTGGCCGCTTCGCACATCGGCCCGAACGCGAGTTCGCGGTCGCCGGATTGGTCGACCCGCAGGTTCAAGGCACGCTCGCCGGCCACGTGCTGCGCGAGCCCGAGTGACTCCCAGTAGCCCAAGTGGCGCGGGATCGACGCGTCGGCCACGGCGACAACGCCGACCCGACGCCCCTGAAGCAACGCCGCCCGGATCCCGGCCTCCCCCAGGCCGATCACGGGCTTACTGAATCCTGTACGGGCCGCCTCCACGCCCGGGTCGCTGAAACAGGCGATCACGAAGGCCCGCGCCTCGGGCGCACGACGCTGTAGGTAACCGGCGACCAGGGCGGTCGCGCGCTCGTAGTCCGCCTGCGTGACGATTCCCGGCGGCCCGTCCGCGGCCGTCAGAACATCGAACTGGCACTGGCGCGCGGCGTCACTGGACTGCATCGCGCGATCGATGGCGCGCGTGACCGACTCGCTGCTGTTGGGATTGAGCACCAGGATACGGGGACGCCGAGTCATCGGGCCTCCTCGATCCCCACCAGGGCCCTCAAGACGGAACCGAAGGGGCGCCGCGACCGCTCGCCGCTCGGCTCGCGCAGCGGCACGTCGGGCGCGCCGCGCCGCAGGTATTGCCCGGACCCGCGCTCTGCGTGCAGTTTGCCGTTCTCCACGATCACGCGGCCGCGGCTGATCACCACCTCCGGCCAGCCCTGGATGGTGCGGCCCTCGTAGGGCGTGTAGCCGGCGTTGTCGTGCAGCAGGTCAGGAGTAACCGTGACGCGTCGCTCCGGGTTCCATAACGCGAGGTCCGCGTCGGCGCCGACCGCGATGGTGCCCTTGCGGGGCGCCAGCCCGTACAGCCGTGCGTGGTTGGTGGCCGCCAGCGCCACGAACTGGTGGATGTCCATGCGCCCGGCGAGAAAGCCTTCGCTGAACAGCAGCGGCAGCCGCAGCTCGATGCCGGGCATGCCGTTGGCCATCTCCTTGAAGGTGGTGGCATCGCCCTTGGGCAGCTTGCCGGTTTCGTCGAATCGGTAGGGCGCGTGGTCCGACGAGTACGTCATCAGCGTGCCGTCGATCAGCCCCCGCCAGACCGCTTCCTGGGATTGGCCGTCGCGCGCCGGAGGAGAGCAGCAGAACTTCGCGCCCTCCATTCCGGGCCGGTCCATGTCTTGGGCGGTCAGGAACAGGTATTGCGGGCAGCTCTCGGCCAGCACATTGGCGCCCAGCTGCTGGGCCTGCCGGATCAGCTCGACCGTCTCGCAGCCGGCAACGTGGACCAGCAGCACCGGCACGTCGATCAGCCGCGACATCGCGATCGCCCGGAAGGCGGCCTCGGTTTCCGCGAGGGTGTCGTGCGCCATGCCGTGGAACTTCGGTGCCTTGTGGCCGCGCTCCAGGAGTCGGTGCGTGAGCCACTTGATCATGTCGTGGTTCTCGGCGTGCACCATGACGAGCGCCCGCTCCCGGCGGGCCAGTGCCAGCACGTTCAGCAGCTGCGCATCCTCCAGCCTCATCTGCTCATAGGTCATGTAGACCTTCAGCGAGGTGATGCCGTCGCGAATCGCCCGGGGGAGGTCCTCCTGTAGCGTGCGATCGTCGGGGTTCGCCAGGATCAGGTGAAATCCGTAGTCGATCACGGCCTTCTCGGCTGCGCGGCGGCTGTAGTCCTCCAGCACCTTGGGTACCGACATGCCACGGTGCTGCGCAGCGAAGGGCAGGATGGTGGTCGTGCCGCCGAAAGCGGCAGAAACCGTGGCGGAATAGAAGTCGTCCGCGCACATCATCCCCATGCCCGAGCGCTGCTCCACGTGGCAGTGGCTGTCGATTCCACCCGGCAGCACCCAGCGGCCGGCCGCGTCGATCTCGTGCCGGCCCGCGGCCAGGTTGCGGCCGATCTCGGCGATGCGGCCGTCGCGCACGCCGACATCGCCTTCGATGACGCGGCCTTCGCTGACGACGCGGCCACGGCGAATGGTGAGGTCGAGCATTGTTTCCTCAGGCGATCGGTTCGCCGGCGCCGGTGCGTTCGACGATCAGGCGGTAGTGCTCGGGCCGGCGGTGCTTGGCGAAGTTGAACACGTGCTCGCGGAAGAATTCGCCCAGCGACAGGTCGGCGCGCACGGCGATGACCTCGTCCTCTTCGGTCAGGGACCGCGCGACGATCTCGCCAGTGGGCGCCACGATCGCGGAGCTGCCAATCATGTGGAAGCCATCCTCGGCGCCGCACTTGGCGGCGGCGGCCACCCAGATGCCGTTCTGGTAGGCGCTCGCCTGCAGTGACAGCAAGTGCGTCGTCGTGCGCAGGTGCACCGGCTCGTTCCAGTGGATGTTCACTGAAGGAGTGTTGTAACCCAGCACGACGATCTCCGCGCTTTGCAGCGCCATGACGCGGTAGGTTTCCGGCCAGCGGCGGTCGTTGCACAGGCACATGCCCATGCGCACGCCCTGCGTGTCGAAGACGCGGAAGCCCAGATCGCCCACGTCGAAGAACTTCTTCTCCAGGTGCTGGAAGGGGGCGTCGGGCTTGTGGTCGGAGTGGCCGGGAAGGTGGATCTTGCGGTACTTGCCCAGGATGCTGCCATCCGGCCCCACGATGATGGACGTGTTGAATGGTCTGCCTTGCGGCGTGAGTTCGGCGAAGCCCAGGTAAAAACCCAAACCGAGCGCGCGTGCCTCGTCGAACAGCGGCTGCGTGGCTGGACCTGGCATCGTCTTCTCGAAGAAGCGCTCCTGCGCCTGCTCTTCGGTCATCCAATAGCGTGGGAAGAAAGTGGTGAGCGCGAGCTCGGGGAAAACGACAAACTCCGCGCCACGGCTCTTGGCGTCACGCATCAGTTCGATCATGCGCCTGACCGCCGCCAGGCGGTCGTCGGCCAGGTGCACCGGACCCATCTGCGCCACGGCCAGGCCGAGCGTGCGCTTCTTGCTTGTCATCGTGACCTCTCCTTGGATACGACGATTATTTGGATCGAGGTCGCGAGGCGTCGAGTGACTGTTCGTGCGTAGGCCTTAACCCGGATGCAAGGATCCGGAAAGAACGGCCGTCAGCCTGCTTCGGACTGCATGCCGCTCTCCTTCAGCACGCGCTCCAGGCAGTCGATGAAACGCTGCGCGGCCGGGGTCAGCGGAGCGCTGCGCAGGTGGACGAGGTCGGCCAGGATGGGTGCGGTTCCGTCGAAGCGCAGGATGCGGAAGTGCGCCTTGGGCCAGCTCTGCAACGAGAACTCATCCACCAGGGCGATACCCGCGCCCGCATGCACCAGGGCGCAGGCATTGTGGGGCGAGCCGACTTCGATGGCTACACGAGGCGACTCGCCGCGCGCGACGAAAAGCTCCTGCATGCGGCGCGCCAGCGGCGTATCGCCCGGATAGGCGATCAGCTCGTGCGACAACAGGTCATCCAGCGTTACCGCATCGGCGCCTGCGAGCGGGTGGTCCCAAGGGCAGATACACACCAGGTCGCTGCGGGCAATCGTGCGAGTAGAGAGCTTGGGGTGCGCCATCGGCATCGTCGAAATCCCCACGTCGACCAGGCCGGCCAGCACCCGCTCCTTCAGAAGCTCGTGGCTGAGGCAATGAAATCGCAGGTGCACCTCGGGGTGCTCCAAATGGAAGTTCGCGATCGCCCGCGGCACGAGCTGCTGCCCTATGCTGGGACTGGAGACAACGCTGACCGATCCGTAGCGGCGCTGCGCCAGCTCGCCGGCCAGCTCGGAGATGCGCCGGACGCCGGCGTACACCTGCTCGGTCTCCTGGTAGAGCTGGCGGGCCTCGGCGGTGGGGTGCAATCGCCCCTTGATGCGCTCGAAAAGCGCGAAGCCAAGCCGGCTCTCGGTGTGCGACAGCAGCCGGCTCACGGCGGGAACGGAGACATGCAGCACACGCGCCGCGTCGGTCACCGAGCCGGTCGACATCACGGCGCGGAACACTTCGAGCTGCCTTAGGTTCATGACGCGATTCTGCCGTGCTGTAAACACGCGCCTTTGGCGGCCCATTGGTGGACCGGGTTTTCCTACCGGCCGAGGGAAACCCGCGTGTGCAAGGCCGCCCTAAACCGGCCGTTAAGGACGGCGCACCTCTTCGCAAGCGACACGCGGTGTAAATGGCGGCAAAGTGAGGCCTCCGTTCGACTGCATCAGACCGCCACGATGTACAGCTCCACTCGCCGCAAGCACCTGCAGGGCACGCTTGCCCTCGAAATCCATGGCGTCAGTGCTTGTGGATGACGCCGTCCGTCGCAGCGCTGGCGAGCGAAACCATTCGGCTGAAGAAGAAGTTGGTCGAACCGGCCGCTGGCCGGCTGCTGGTTTCAAGATCGTGAAGCCTTCTTCCCACGGCTGTCCCGACAGAGGAGACAGCCCCGCAGGTGCTCTATGAATTCTCGGCTAGTTAGCAACTCGGTGCGCACGCTTGTGCCTGCGCCCATGGACGCCGCGTCCTTCAGGCCCTTCGGCGACTATGTGCAACGGCCCGCGACGACCGACCCGGTGGACTGTGGCCGCGATCTCGCCAGCAGCCGACCCGACGCACGTCCATGCGTCTATCTGACGTTTCGGGAACCTGCCGAGGGGCCCTACCTTCGCATCGCCGAGATGGAGCGTCATCGGTTCAGCTCGCAGACGTTCATTCACATGAACGGAGGACGATGGATGGTCGTCGTCTGCCCTTCCGACGCAGCCGGCGATCCGGACGTCACCGCCGCCCGGGCCTTCGTCGCGGGGCCGGGCGACGTCGTTACTTACAAGCCGGGTACCTGGCACCGATCGCTGACTGTGCTCGATGCACCCTCCTGCCATGCCGTCGTGATGTGGCGCAACGGCTCGAGCGCCGACGAGGAGTTTCGACCGGTGGACGCCTTCCATGTTTCCCTTGTGTTTTGAATCCGGTGGGACTTGCCTTGGAACACTTGCAGCGTGATTTCGTCGGATACGGAGCCAAACCTGTCGATCCCGCGTGGCCTGGGCAGGCAAGGCTGGCTCTGAACTTCGTTCTCAACTATGAGGAGGGGTCCGAGCCATCGATCCAGGATGGTGAAAACTACTCTGAAGCTGCTCTCACGGACGCACGCGGCCTCAACCCGGATCGCGTGGGGCGCGACCTCGCGGCAGAGAGCCTGTTCGAGTACGGCAGCCGCGTGGGCTTCTGGCGGCTGATGCGCCTGTTCCGTGACCGCGACCTCCCGCTGACCATCTTTGCTTGCGCACTCGCGCTGGAGCGCAATCCGCAGGCCGCCGCGGCCATTCGCGCAGCGGGCCATGATGTGTGCAGCCATGGCTGGCGCTGGATCAGCCACTCGGCGCTGAGCGAGGACGAGGAGCGAAGGCACATCCGTATGGCCATCGAGTCTCTCGAGCGGACAACCGGTTCGAGACCGACCGGTTGGTATTGCCGCTACTCCCCGGGACCGAACACGCGCCGTCTCGTCGTCGAGGCGGGTGGGTTCGAGTACGACTCCGACTATTACGGGGATGAACTGCCGTTCTGGAGGACCGTGGATGGCAAGCCGCACCTGATCGTGCCCTACTCGCTGACGAACAACGATGGGCAGTTCAACGGTGCGATCGGAAACGCCGATCAGTGGTTTTCGCATGTACGCGATTGCTTCGACATGCTCTACGAGGAGGGCGCCACGCAGCCGAAGATGATGTCCGTCGGACTCCACATGCGCCTCATCGGTCATCCCTCCCGTGCGGCGGGACTCGCACGCTTCCTCGACCACGTGAAGAAGTACGACGACGTCTGGGTCGCCCGGCGTGTCGATATCGCGCGGCACTGGAAGCGCGTGCACCCGTACTCTGGAAAGGGCCTGAACGAATGAGCTCCTCCAGGCAAGCATCAAGGCCGCTCGATGTCGTCATACGCAACGCCGTCCTCGCCACCGCAAGCGACACCACGCCGTGCGAGATCGGCATTCGCGACGGGATCGTTGCCGTCCTTGGAACGCACCTCCCGCGAGGCCGTTCCGAAATAGACGCTCTGGGCCGCATCGTGACGCCCGGAGGCGTCGACGGACACTGCCATATCGATCAGCCGATGGCGCCGCCTGTGCGCCTTTCGGACGACTTCGAATCAGGATCGCGCTCGGCCGCCTGCGGCGGCACGACGACGATCATTCCATTTGCGGCACAGCGCAAGGGCGGGTCGCTGCGTGAGGCCGTTGACGACTATCATCGACGTGCCGCGGGCCGGTCGTGCGTGGACTACGGTTTTCATCTGATCGTCAGCGACCCGACACCCACTGTCTTGCGAGACGAGTTGCCTGAGCAGATCGCGCAGGGTTTGAGCTCGTTCAAGCTCTATATGACCTACGACGCGGTCAAGCTGAGCGACCATCAAATACTGAAGCTTCTGGCTCTGGCAAGAGACCATGGCGCCACGGCGCTGGTACACGCGGAAAACACGGACTGCATCGCATGGATGACGGAGAACCTCGCGTCTGCGGGAAAGATCGCGCCGCGCTACCACGCCCTGTCTCGGCCGCTCCTGGTCGAACGCGAAGGTACGCACCGCGCGATAGCGCTCTCCGAGCTCGTGGACGTCCCCATCCTGATCGTCCACGTCTCGGGGCATGAAGCCGTCGAGCAAATCCGCTGGGCGCGCGGGAAGGGGCTCAACATCTTCGCCGAGACTTGCCCGCAATACCTCTTGCTCACTGCCGAAGACTTGGGCGTCGACGACAGCTACACCGGCGCACGGTGCGTGTGCAGCCCGCCACCACGCGACCGAGACAGCCAGGAGGCGATTTGGCATGGTCTCGCCGACGGCCTGTTCACCATCTTTTCGTCGGATCACTCGCCATTCAACCTGGGCGGCGCACACGGAAAGCATCCGGACGGGAAGGAGGTTCCGTTCCCTCGAATCCCGAATGGCGTGCCCGGCATCGAGACCCGGTTACCTCTCCTCTACTCCGAGGGCGTCTTGGGGGGCCGGATCACATTGAACAAGTTCGTCGAACTGACGGCGACGAATCCGGCAAAGCTCTATGGGATCCACCCGCGCAAGGGAACCATCGCGGTCGGCAGCGACGCCGACCTGGTGGTCTGGGGAACCGAGCCGGTGCTGCTCGGCAACCACATGCTGCATCACGGCGCGGACTACACGCCTTACGAAGGCATGGGCTTGAAGGCATGGCCGGTCTGCACGATGCTGCGCGGGGAGGTGATCTGGGACGGCGTGACGTTCACAGGTCGAGCCGGGGCGGGGCAGTTCCTGCGGCGTGGTTCGTCGTCGATGCTGGGAACGCGCAGCGCTGCCCGCCCAGCATGAACCGCCACGGGATTGCGGGAACTCGTTGAGGCGAGTCCGTTGAATCCTTTCGGCTTTCAGAACGCAGGACGTTAAGCCGCTCGGCTTGGTAGAGCCCGTCGATCGTTTTCCGCCAGCGCGTTGTCGCAGGCGTCGACCCGCGCTGGCCACGGAGGGCTCGATGGGGCGATCACCACCGGCGCGCCAGGAGATCGGGCCCACAGAGGAAAACCTTCCCATCGATGTCGTAACGCGCATATTGCACGTCGCAATTTGGCTGGCACCAGTGGCACTGAACTACGAAGATCCGGCCCAGACCACTCTTCGTCCGCAAGAACCACCATGTTCAGCTACAGCCGCCAAACCCTGGAAGCCGTCGACCCCGACCTGTGGGCGGTGATGCAGCAGGAGCACCAGCGCCAGGAGCGGCACATCGAATTGATCGCCAGCGAGAACTACGCTTCACCGGCGGTGATGGCCGCGCAGGGCAGCCAACTCACCAACAAATACGCCGAAGGTTATCCGGGGCGCCGGTATTACGGCGGCTGCGAGTACGTGGATCTCGCCGAGCAGTTGGCACTGGACCGGGTGAAGCAACTGTTCGGCGCGAACGACCACGGTTGGGCGGCCAACGTGCAGCCGCATTCGGGCGCCCAGGCCAACGAGGCTGTGTTCATGGCTTTCATGAAGCCAGGCGACACATTCATGGGCATGAGCTTGGCCGAAGGCGGACACCTCAGCCACGGCATGGCGCTCAACATGAGCGGCAAGTGGTTCAACGTTGTCAGCTACGGGCTGAACGAGAAGGAGGAGATCGACTACGAGGCGATGGAGCGCAAGGCCCACGAAAGTCGACCCAGGATCATCATCGCTGGCGCCTCGGCCTATTCGCTGCGCATCGATTTCCAACGTTTCGCACAAGTGGCCCGGGACGTCGGCGCCCTGCTGATGGTCGATATGGCCCACTACGCGGGCCTGATCGCGGCAGGCGAGTACCCCAACCCGATTCCGTACGCCGACGTCGTCACCAGCACCACGCACAAGAGCCTGCGCGGGCCACGTGGGGGCATCATCCTGATGCGTCCTGAATACGAGAAGGCCATCAACAGCGCGATCTTCCCCGGGCTGCAGGGCGGGCCGCTCATGCACGTGATCGCTGCCAAGGCCGTGGCCTTCAAGGAAGCCCTGTCGCCGGAATTCAAGGCCTACCAGAAGCAGGTCGTGAAGAACGCCGCCGCCTTGGCCGAAGCGCTGGTCCAGCGTGGCCTGCGCATCGTCAGCGGGCGTACGGAGAGCCATGTGATGCTGGTCGATCTGCGCGCCAAGAACATGACCGGAAAGGCGGCGGAGGCGCTGCTGGGCCGCGCACACATCACGGTCAACAAGAACGCCATTCCGAACGACCCGGAGAAGCCCATGGTCACCAGCGGTGTGCGCCTGGGCTCTCCGGCCATGACCACCCGTGGCTTCATGGAGGGCGAGGCGCGGCAAGTCGGCCATCTGATCGCTGATTTGCTGGACAAGCCGGAAGACGACGCCAGCGTCGCCGCCGTGCGCCGGCAGGTCGAAGCGATGACCCGCGACTTCCCGGTCTACGGGTGACGGCGTCGAAGCCGACACCGGAAAGCACGACTTGACCATCAGCACCTTCGACCTTTTCAAGATCGGGATCGGACCGAGCAGTTCGCACACCGTGGGCCCCATGCACGCGGCGCGGATGTTCACGCAGCGCCTCGCGCTCGAAGGTGTTCTGGGCGGCACAACCCGCGTACGTTGCGAGCTCTATGGCTCCCTCGGCGCTACCGGCAAGGGCCACGGCAGCGACAAGGCCGTACTGCTGGGGCTGATGGGGCATCACCCGGAAACGGTCGACATCGAAGCCATTCCCGGCCTGCTGGAGCGGGTGCGCGCCAGCAAGAGCCTTCAGCTGCCAGGCGGCGCGACCATCGCTTTCGACGAAAAGGCCGATCTCATCTTCAACCGGCGCGAGACCCTGCCGTTCCATGCAAACGGCATGCGATTCACCGGCTTCGACGCCCAAGGTGGCGAGCTGCAATCGAGAACCTACTACTCGGTGGGCGGCGGGTTCGTGGTCGGCGATGAGGTGGCCGCCGACGGCAGCAAGCAGAAGGCGATCGTTCCCGAAATCGCCGACCTGCCGTATCCGTTCCAGAGCGGCGCCGAGCTGCTGGAGCTGACACGCACGCAACGCTGCTCGATCGCGGAGATCATGCGGCGCAACGAGGGCCATTGGCGCAGCGACGCCGAAATCGATGCGGGCCTGCACCGCATCTGGCAGGTCATGCAGGATTGCGTGTCGCGGGGCTGTCGTACCGAGGGCATCTTGCCCGGTGGCTTCAAGGTGAGACGTCGGGCCGCGCAGCTTGCACGCGATTTGACAGCCCATCCCGAGGCGGCGCTGCGCGATCCGCTGCAGGTCATGGACTGGGTCAACCTCTACGCGCTGGCGGTCAACGAGGAGAACGCCGCGGGCGGGCGCGTCGTCACCGCGCCCACCAATGGCGCTGCGGGAATCGTCCCGGCCGTCCTGCACTATTTCACCCGATTCGTCCCCGGTGCCAGCGATAAGGCCGTGGTCGACTTCCTGCTCACGGCAGCGGCCATCGGCATGCTCTACAAGACGAACGCGTCGATCTCGGGCGCCGAAGTCGGCTGCCAGGGCGAAGTGGGTGTGGCGTGCTCCATGGCGGCCGGCGCCCTGTGCGCGGTGATGGGCGGAACGCCGGAGCAGACGGAAAACGCCGCGGAGATCGGGATGGAGCACCACCTGGGCCTGACCTGCGATCCGGTCGGCGGACTGGTGCAGATCCCGTGCATCGAGCGCAATGCGATCGCAGCGGTCAAGGCCATCAACGCGGCGCGCATGGCACTGCGCGGAGACGGCACACACCACGTCAGCCTCGACAAGGTCATCAAGACGATGCGTGAGACCGGTGCCGACATGATGACCAAGTACAAGGAAACGGCCCGGGGAGGTCTTGCCGTGAACATCGTCGAGTGCTGAACCGAAGCAAGACTGGAGGCTGATATGCAGAACTTTTCGATCTGGTCGCTGCTTCGAAATTCCATGTCCTATCACGAGGGCTGGGAAAAGCAATGGCGCTCACCCGAACCCAAGCGCGAATACGACGTCGTCGTGATCGGCGCGGGCGGCCATGGCCTGGCCACGGCCTACTACCTGGCCAAGGAACACGGCATACGCAACGTGGCCGTCCTCGAGCGCGGCTACCTCGGCGGCGGCAACACCGCCCGCAACACCACCATCGTGCGTTCCAACTACCTGTGGGACGAATCGACGGCGTTGTACGAGAAGTCGATGCAGCTGTGGGAGGGGCTGGCGCAGGACATCAACTACAACGTCATGTTCAGCCAGCGCGGCGTGATGAACCTCGGCCACAGCCTGCAGGAGATGCGCGACATCGAGCGCCGCGTCACCGCGAACCGGCTCAACGGTGTCGATGGCGAAGTCATCTCACCGGCGCAGATCAAGGAGATGATTCCCTTCATCAACCTCAACACGCGCTATCCGGTGCTCGGTGCCTCCCTGCAGCGACGCGGGGGGGTGGCACGCCACGACGCGGTTGCCTGGGGCTACGCGCGCGCAGCGGATGCCCGTGGCGTGGACATCATCCAGAACTGCGAGGTCACCGGCATCCGCCGCAGTGGCGGCGCCGTCGTCGGGGTCGAGACCGTCAAAGGCTTCATCAAGGCGAAGAAGGTGGCGATCGTCGCCGCCGGCCACTCCAGCGTCGTCGCCGACATGGCCGGCATCCGCCTGCCGATCGAAAGCCGCCCGCTGCAGGCGCTGGTCTCCGAGCCGCTCAAGCCGATCTTCCCGAATGTGGTGATGAGCAATGCGATCCACGCCTACATCAGCCAGTCCGACAAGGGCGACCTGGTGATCGGTGCGGGCGTCGACCAGTACACGGGCTACGGCCAGCGCGGCAGTTACCAAACGATCGAGCATACGCTGCAGGCCATCGTCGAGATGTTCCCGCTGTTTTCGCGCGTTCGCATGAACCGGCAATGGGGCGGCATCGTGGACACCTCGCCCGATGCCTGTCCGATCATCGGCCTCACGCCCGTCAAGGGGCTTTACATCAACTGCGGGTGGGGTACCGGCGGCTTCAAGGCGACGCCTGGATCGGGCTGGGTCATGGCGCATACGGTTGCGCAGGACCGGCCGCATGCCCTGAACGAGGCCTTTTCGCTCGACCGCTTCTACAGCGGCCGCCTGATCGACGAGCACGGCGCGGCAGCCGTGGCCCATTGAGCACTACCAACTCCTGAGACGCTGAGTCATGCTGCAGATCAACTGCCCCTGGTGTGGGCCGCGTGCCGAGACTGAGTTCAGTTGCGGCGGGGAAGGCGGCATCGTGCGCCCGACCGACACCTCATCGATGACGGATGTGCAATGGGGCGACTATCTCTTCATGCGCAAGAACCCCAAAGGCATGCACCACGAGCAGTGGCGCCATTCGAGTGGCTGCGGCCGCTGGTTCAACCTGCTGCGTGACACCGTCAGTTACCGCATCCACGATACGTGGAAGATCGGAGAACGGTCGCCCGAGCTTCCTGGGAACGACGTATGAAGGCGCGTCTTTCAACGGGTGGTCGCATCGCGCGCGATCGCGTGATCAACTTCACGTTCAACGGCCGGAAGTACCAGGGATTCGCTGGGGACACGCTCGCTTCGGCCCTCCTCGCCAACCAGGTGTCGTTGGTCGCACGAAGCTGGAAGTACCACCGGCCGCGAGGCATCCTCTCCGCCGGCGTGGAGGAGCCGAATGGACTGGTGCAGTTGTTCGACGGAGCCCGCACCGTACCGAACGCCCGGATGACAGAGGTCGCCCTGGTCGAAGGTCTGACCGCCAGTGCCGTCCACGCCAGCCCGGGCGTCGCGCTGGACGTACGGTCCGTCAAAGCCCTGTTCGCGCGGGTGATTCCCGCTGGCTTCTACTACAAGACATTCATGGCTTCGCGAGCGGCGTGGCACTTTTTCGAGAAGCGGATCCGCGCGTCGAGCGGACTCGGGTCGGCGCCGGAGCGTGCCGACCCCGATCGCTACGCCAAGCGCTTCGCGCATTGCGATGTGTTGGTGGTCGGCGCGGGCATAGCCGGTCTGACCGCCGCGCTCGCCGCCGGACTGACGGGCGCGCGCGTCGTGCTGTGTGACGAGCAGCCGGAACTGGGCGGCTGGCTGTTGACCAGTCATGAAACGATCGACGGACTGCCGGCCGCAGAATGGGTCGCCCATGCGCTCGCCAGATTGGCTGCCATGCCGGAGGTGACGGTGCTGCCGCGCACCACCGCCTTCGGCTATCAGGATCACACCCTGGTGACTCTGATCGAGCGTCGATCGGATCATCTTCCGATCGACCAGGCACCGGCGTTTCGAGAACGATTGTGGAAGGTGCGCGCGAAGCAGGTGGTGCTGGCTACGGGTGCGCACGAGCGACCACTGGTGTTCGCCAACAACGACCTTCCAGGCATCATGCTGGCCAACGCCGTTGCGACGTATGTGCGCCGCTACGCCGTCCTGCCCGGGAGCCGGGCGGTGGTCTTCACGAACAACGACGCCGGCTACGAAGCGGCGCTGGCGCTCAAGGATGCGGGCGCCGGGGTACGGGTCATCGATGCACGTGCTGGGATCAGTGGTAGCTTGAGCGCGACAGCCCGCAGTGCCGGCATCGAGATCCTCACCGGGCACGTGGTGACGGAAGCACTCGGCGGCAAGCGTGTCCGCGGCGCGGTGGTACAGGGCATCGACGCGCAAGAGCGGCTCATCGGCGAGCAGCGCACTCTGGGCTGTGATCTGCTGGCCGTGTCGGGCGGCTTCAGCCCGGTGATTCACCTGCACTGCCAGGCCGGCGGCAAGGCGGCTTGGGACGAACAGCGATCTGCTTTCCTTCCCGGCGCACCGGCGCTGGGCGCCCGGTCGGCCGGCGCCTGCGGGGGCGCACGAACGCTGCGCGACAGCGCGCGGGACGGGCTTGCCGCGGGCATCAGCGCTGCCGCCGCGGCTGGCTTCGAGAGCGCCGGTATGCCGGTACCGAAGGTCGATGAGAGCGACGCCGGCGACATCCGCGCGTTGTGGCTCGTGCCCCATCCGCGCGGCGTCAGTCGCGCACCGAAGCAGTTCGTCGACCTGCAGAACGACGTCGCCGCGTCCGACATCCATCTGGCCATTCGGGAGGGCTTCGAATCGATCGAACACATCAAGCGCTATACCGCGATGGGGTTCGGCACGGACCAAGGCAAGACCGGAAACATCAACGGCATGGGTATCGCCGCGCAGTGCCTGGGCAAGACGATCCCCGAGGTGGGAACGACGACCTTCCGGCCCAACTACACGCCGGTGACATTCGGCGCGGTGGCTGGGCTGGAACTCGGCGATGCGTTCGAGCCGATACGCACCACCGCCATGCACGAGTGGCATGTCAAGCACGGTGCCTTGTTCGAGGACGCGGGTCAGTGGAAGCGCCCCTGGTACTACCCCAGAAACGGCGAGGATCTGCATGCCGCGGTGAGGCGTGAGGTGCTGTCGGTGCGGTCGGGAGTCGGCACGCTCGATGCGACTACCCTGGGCAAGATCGATATCCAGGGTCCCGATGCGTCGACCTTCCTGAATTGGGTCTACAGCAACGCATGGGCCAAGCTCGAAGTGGGCAAATGCCGGTATGGCCTGATGCTCGACGAGAACGGCATGGTGTTCGACGACGGTGTCACGGTGCGCCTGGGCGAGAACCACTTCCTGATGCACACGACCACCGGCGGTGCAGCGCGCGTGCTGGCCTGGCTGGAGCGCTGGCTGCAGACCGAGTGGCCGCACCTGAAGGTCTACCTGACCACGGTGACAGACCATTGGGCGACCACCGCCGTGGCGGGTCCGAAGAGTCGCGAGTTGCTGAAACTGCTGTGCACGGACGTTGACTTCGACGACGCCGCTTTTCCTTTCATGTCGTATCGGGAAGGTACTGTGGCCGGCGTGCGATCACGGATCATGCGGATCAGTTTTTCGGGCGAGCGCTGCTACGAGGTCAACGTGCCGGCGGCCGATGGACTCAAGGTGTGGGAGGCCATCCACGCGGCGGGTGCGCAGTTCGGCATCACGCCCTATGGCACCGAGACCATGCATGTGCTTCGCGCCGAGAAGGGCTACATCATCGTTGGCCAGGACACCGATGGCTCGGTGAGTCCCTTCGACCTCGGGATGGGCGGGCTGGTGGCAAAGACCAAGGACAGTCTTGGCAAGCGATCGCTCGCGCGCAGCGACACTGCACGCGCCGGGCGCAAGCACTTGGTGGGCCTGCTCACCGATGACCCGCAATTCGTGCTGCCTGAAGGCGCGCATGTGCTTGCAGGCGAGCCGCAGGCGCCGCCTGTGCCGATGGACGGCCATGTCACTTCCAGCTACGCCAGCCCCACCCTCGGCCGCTCGATCGCACTGGCGCTCGTCAGGGCTGGGCAGGACCGCATGGGGGAGCGTGTCAAGGTCGCCATGCGCGATGGCCGCTGCGTTACAGCCACCATCTCCAGCCCGGTATTCTTCGATCCCAAGGCGGAGCGTCAAAATGCTTGAACTCGCGAAACGCGCAGCCCCGTCGGGAGCGGCCCGCGTGGCGTCTGGAGACTTCGGGCGTGAACTCGTCGCCGGCTGGCGCACTGGGCTGACCATCGTCAACTTGCGGGGGTCGGCGGACGATGGCGAATTCGTCGCCGGGGTGTCGCAAGCGCTGGGGGTCGCATTGCCGACGCAGGCGTGCACGACTTCGTCCAACGCCCTGGTGCGCGTGGTCTGGGCGGGACCGGACGACTGGTTCGTCATCGGCCCTCAAGGCGAGTCGAACCGAATCGCCGCCGATCTGCGGACGGCGCTCGCAACGACACATCACGCAGTGACCGACGTCAGCAGCGGCTACACCGTGCTGCAGCTGGGCGGCGCTCCAGCGCGCGAAATCCTGGCGCAAGGCTGCCCGCTGGACCTGCACCCCCGCGCATTCGGACCCGGCATGAGCGCCGGCTCGCACTTCTTCAAGACGTCCGTCTGGCTGTGGCAAACCGACGATGCACGGAGCTACGAATTGCTGGTGCGGCGCAGCTTCATGGGTTACTGCTGGACCATGTTGGAGCGATGTTCGGCCGAATGCGGCCTCGTGACAACGCGCTTCCCGTGAAGGCAGGCTGGACGATCAGGATCGATCGGATGCAGATCCGCCTGGCGGTCGGCGTGCATCCCTGTGAGATCGAGCCGCAACCGGTGTGGGTCAGCTTGCGCGCGAGCGGTACTGCGGCTGCGTCGCCCGAAACGCTGGCGCAATGCATCGACTATGAGCCGCTGTGCCACTGGCTTGCCGAGGTGTGGCCAAGCACCCCGCATGTGCCGCTGATCGAGACCCGGATCAACGAACTGCTCGAGTTCGTGTTCGGACTCGACACCCGGATTCAGCAGGCTTGGGTGGGCCTTTACAAGCAACGGATGAGCCAGGGTGCGACGGCCGTGGGCATCGAGCGACGGACAACCCGCTCGGAATTCGAACTTGAGGTGCCGTCCGCCCTGGTCATCCACCCGGAACGTGGCCATCCAAGCGGGGGCTGAGACCCGCCCGTTCGTCGTCTCCACGTTGGCCAAGGAGTCCGCAGCGGCTTGTGCGACCGCTTGGGAAGAGGATCGGCCACGGGGGTCGCCACGCCTCCTGCAGGCGATCGCGCAAGCCGCCAGGCCGGCGCAGCCAGGCCGCACGACATCGGCTTCATCTTGGTCGCGCAGCCGGCTCGCAGCCTCGCGCATCGAGGCGCAGGCGAGCTCCGGATCACTCCGAAAGTGCCCCTGCAGGTCGATAGCGCGCTCGCCGATTGCACGAGGAGATTCGCGGAAAAACACCGATCCTGGCAGGCAGTCTCCACGGCCGAGCGAGTGCCGCAAGACTGCAGCCACCGCGCTAGGGAAAGCCCTTGACGCGAATGTCGCAACACGCACATAGGATGACGCGATTTGGCAGGCGGCAGTGTCACTGACCCACGAAGATCCGCCCAAGACCACCCGTCTTGAACATGGAGACTTTGATGACGAATTTCAGGTTAAAGATCGTCAGCTTGCTCGCGCTGCTCCTGCTGGCGCTTGGTGCCGGTGTGGCGCATGCGCAAACGACCCTACGGGTCGTGCCGCTCAACGAACTCAAGATTCTCGACCCGATCTGGACTACCGCCTATGCGACCCGGGACCATGGCTTCATGGTCTACGACACCCTGCTCGGCACTGACGAGAATTTCGCGCCGAAGCCGCAGATGGCGGACAGCTGGACGGTGAGCGACGATCAGCTCATTTGGACCTTCGTCCTGCGGGAAGGGCTGAAATGGAGCAATGGAACCCCGGTCACGGCGGACGATTGCGTGGCGTCGCTGCGGCGCTGGGCGGCGCGCGATACGCAGGGACAGGACCTGGCCAAGCTTTGGAAAAGCGTCGTCGCCAAGGACCAGAGGACGATCGTCATCGAACTGAACAAACCGTTTCCGATGATGCTCCAGGCCCTGGCCAAGCAGACTGCCATTCCCACCTTCATGATGCCCAAGCGCATCGCGGAAACCGATCCGTTCCAGCCGATCAAAGATCCGATGGGGTCAGGTCCGTTCGTCTTCAAGCAGGATGAATGGGCACTCGGCTCGAAAGCGGTTTACGTCAAGAACCCGCACTACGTGCCGCGCAAGGAGGCGCCCGGCGGAACCGCGGGCGGCAAGGTCGTCAAGGTGGATCGGGTCGAATTGCTCAGCCTTCCCGATACGGGCACTGCGATGAACGCGCTGCAGGCAGGGGAGGTCGATTACTGGCTCAACCCGCCGGCCGATATGTTGAAGTTGCTCGAGGCAAATCCGCGGGTCAAGTTGCAGATCAAGGATCCGACCGGCTTGCTCGCGTTCCTTCGCATCAATCACGTTGCGGCGCCAACCGACAGTAAGAAGATCCGGCAGGCAATCCTGGCATCGATCGACCAGAAGCAGATCATGCTTGCTACGGTCGGCGACCCCCGATACTTCAAGACTTGCTTCTCGCTCTACCCGTGCGGCTCGCCCTGGGAGACCGATGCCGGGAACGCGATTGCGAAGAATCACAGCGTTTCGGAAGCGAAGGCGCTGTTGAAGAGTGCGGGGTACAAGCAAGAGAAGGTCGTCATCCTGCACGCCGTCGATTCACACATCAACAACACGCTCGGGCTGATGGTTGCCGATTCGCTCAAGCGCATCGGGATGAACGTCGAACTGCAACCCATGGACTACCAGACCCTGGTGGGGCGACGCGGCAAGAAGGATCCGATCGGCAATGGTGGCTGGAGCATGTTCGCCACCAACGGCATCGCCATCGACTATTTCGATCCATTCTCCGTGCTGCTCTCCGGCGCAGGCGAGAAGGGCTGGCCAGGTTGGGTCAATGACCAGCAGATCGAGGCGCTCAAAGGTCAATTCGCTGCTGAAGGGGACACAGCCAAGCGCAAGGAGATCGCCAAGAAGATCCAGGCGCTCGGATACGACACGGTGGCATACGTTCCACTCGGCATGGTCAACCTACCCGTCGCATTCCGAAATAACGTCAGTGGGGTTCTGCCGTCGGCGCTGAATCTCTACTGGAACATCTCCATCAAATAAATTTGATCGACATGAGCAACACTCTCGCAATACACGGCAGCTGGGTGCTGTCCTGGGACAAGAGCGGGCAACCGGAGCTTCTGAAGGACCACTGGGTCCATGTTCGAGGAAATCGCATCGAGGCCGTGACGAAGGACCGACCGGCGGCTGGGGTCGAGACGATCGAAGTGGAGGAGAGCCTCGTCCTTCCGGGCTTCATCAATCTTCATTCGCACGTGGTCAATGGTGCGATGTTCCGCGGGGTACCCGACGACGCGCGCTTCGAAGCCCCGTGGATGTCTCGCCTGATCTACCAGGTGCTCATGCCGATGGCCAAGATCGCGCTGAAGACGCTGTCGGCCGCGGAAGTCCGCAGCCTCGTGACGCTGGGGATGCTGGATGTTCTGAAGGGTGGCACGACAACGCTCGTCGATAATTTCCCGGCCGACATGGAAGTGTTCTTCGATGTCGCGGAGGAACTGGGCATCCGTGCTTACGGCGCGCCTTCCGGTTCCTCGGCCGGTCCAACGGACATCGGCCCCGACGGGATGCCCCGCTACGAACTCGACCCAAACGACACCTCCGGTGTCGACAAGATGGTGGCTCTCGTGAAGCGCTACGAACGCGAGGGAAGTCGAGTGCGCGCAATGCTGGGGCCACACGCGCCCGATACCTGCGCGCCGAAGTTCCTTCGGGCCGTGCGGGCCGCGGCAGACGATCTCGGTTGCCTGGTGACGATCCATCTCGCTCAGACGCCCGAGGAAGTGAAGCTCATCGCCAGCAAGTACGGCAAGACTCCCGTCGAGTACCTGCACGACGTGGGCCTTCTCGGGTCCGATCTCATCGCGGCCCATTGCATCGAACTCTCGGAAAGCGACCTCCAGCTCTTGAAGACGACCGATACCGTGGTCGCGAACTGTACCGTCAGCTTTGCACGAGAGGGGACAGTTGCACCGTTCTGGCGGTCGGCGAGTGCGGGTGTTCGAACGGGCATCGGAACGGACTCCCATGGAATGAACATGGTCAGTGAACTGCGCACGGCGGGTTGGTTCTCGAAGCTGTTCCACAAGAAAGGCTATGTAGCCAACGCATACGATCTGGTGCGCGCGTCGACCCTGACGGGCGCGTCGGCGCTTCGTCGCCCTGATCTCGGCCGGCTGTCGCCAGGGGCCACGGCCGACATACTGGTGTTCGATCTTGCGAAGCCGCATCTCCAGCCCGTATGGGATCCGGTCAAGAACGTGATCTGGAAGGGATCAAGCGCCGACATCGCCGCTACGGTTGTCGATGGACGGGTGATCGTGCGCGACGGAAAGTGTCCGCACCTGGACGAGCGGAAGATCCTGCGCGACGCGGCGGATGCGGCGGCGAAGGTGTGGGCGTTGGCGGAGAGCCGCGGAATCGTCAGTAGAGAAATCGCTTGAAGAGTTTTCGCGAAACACCGACCTCATGCTCGCCTACATCATTCGCAGACTTGTCGCCACGATCCCCGTCATGGGACTCGTGGCGCTATTTGTCTTCTCGCTGCTGTACTTGAGTCCCGGAGATCCTGCATCGATCATCGCAGGCGATCTCGCGACCGAGGCGGACATCCTCGTCATCCGCCAGAAACTCGGTCTCGACCAGCCCTTCCTCGTTCGGTTCGGCGGATGGTTGTGGGCCGTGCTGCATGGGGACCTCGGCACGTCGATCTTCAGCAATCATCCAGTCCTTGAACTTGTGAAGCAGCGGATCGAGCCGACGATCGCGCTCACGATCAGCACGATGCTCATGACGGTGGTGATTGCCATTCCGATGGGGGTTGTCGCAGCGTGGAAGGCCGGAAGCTGGATCGACGGCTGTGTCATGGCCTTCGGCGTCGGAGGATTCTCCGTCCCGATCTTCGTCATCGGCTACGGCCTGATTCTCGTGTTCTCGATCGGGTTCGGATGGCTTCCGGTGCAGGGTTATCGAAGTTTCCACGATGGAATCGGCCCGTTTCTGCGCCACCTCGTCTTGCCAAGCCTGGCGTTGACCATCACATTCGTCGCGCTTGTTGCCCGAATCACCAGGGCCGCGATGCTGGATGTCCTGGGTCAGGACTACATCCGCACTGCAAAGGCAAAGGGGCTGAATCAAAGGGACGTCCTGGTCGGACACGCACTGAAGAATGCGGCAGTACCGATCGCCACGATCATCGGGATCGGCGTCGCTCTCCTGATTGGCGGCGTCGTCGTGACGGAAACCGTATTCGCGATTCCGGGGATGGGTCGGCTTGTCGTCGACGCCATCCTCCGACGTGACTACCCGGTGATCCAAGGCCTCATCCTGCTCTTCTCGGCCGCGTACGTTCTCGTCAATCTTGCGGTTGACATTTCATACACGTTCTTCGATCCGCGAGTGCGCTACTGATGACAGACATCACCCTTCCAGCCTCGAGCGGGCGTCGTCAGCCGGTTCGCAGGTGGACGACCCAGACGCTGCGCCGCTATCCGGCGGCGTCCTTGGGAGCAAGCCTCCTGGTTGCCATCATTGCAGTTGGCGTGTTGGCGCCGGTCCTCTGGACTGTCGACCCCGAGGCGGTTTCGCCGATTCACCGCCTGCGAGCACCATCGAGCGAGTTCTGGTTCGGCACGGACATGCTGGGCCGCGATGTCTGGAGCCGGACTCTGTATGGGGCGCGAGTCAGCGTGATCGTGGGCTTGATGGTGGCTGTCTTGTCCACCGTGTTCGGCCTGGCCATTGGTCTCCTGACCGGTTTTCTGAAGTGGGCGGACGCCGTGCTCATGAGGGTAATGGACGGATTGATGTCCATTCCATCGATCCTGCTCGCAATTGCGCTCGTCGCGCTCACCAAGCCGAGCATCCAAAACGTCATCATCGCGCTGACCGTCATTGAAACGCCGCGAGTGGCCAGGCTGGTCCGAGGTACGGTTCTCACTTTGCGGGACCAGCCGTTCGTTGAAGCCGCCATCACGGTCGGCACGACGACGCCGCTGATTCTGATGCGCCATATCCTGCCGAACACGATCGCCCCTCTCCTGGTGCAGGCCACCTACGTCTGCGGGGCGGCAATGATCGCCGAGGCGCTACTGTCGTTCATCGGTGCTGGCACACCACCGAGTATCCCGAGCTGGGGAAACATCATTTCTGAAGCAAGAAGCTTCTTCCAGATCGCGTGGTGGATCATTGTTTTCCCCGGAATCTTCCTGTCCCTTACCGTGCTTGCCGTGAACCTGTTTGGCGATGGGATAAGTGCTGCGCTCGATCCGCGGCTGGCGAGGCGCATGTGAGCGAGATCGCAACCGCCCCTGGCCCGCACGCCTCGCGGCTCGAGTCCATGCCGGAAGCCCGGCGGCCGCTTCTCGAGATTGAGAATCTGCGCACCTGGTTCTACACGCGAGACGGAATCGTGCGCGCTGTCGACGGAGTGTCGCTTCACGTCTGCGAGGGAGAGACGCTTGCCGTTGTAGGTGAATCCGGTTGCGGCAAGTCCATCACTGCTCTCTCGGTGCTTCGGCTCCTGCCGACGCCGCCGGCGCGCACGGTATCGGGTCGGATCACCTTCCAGGGCCGCGATCTGCTCGCGCTTTCCGAGCCGGAGATGCGTCGGATCCGCGGTAATGAGATCTCGATGATCTTCCAGGAGCCGATGACGTCGCTCAATCCCGTATTGACGATCGGCCGCCAGATCGGAGAAGCAGTCGCAATCCACCAGAGCCTGTCCAAGCAGGAAACCAGGGCGCGCGCGCTCGAAATGCTGAGGCTCGTCCAGATCCCGGAACCGGAGCGGCGCCTGGACCAATACCCCCATGAGCTTTCCGGCGGCATGCGCCAGCGCGTGATGATCGCCATGGCATTGGCTTGCAACCCGAAACTTCTGGTAGCGGATGAGCCGACGACGGCCCTGGACGTGACGATCCAGGCGCAGATCCTTGACCTGATGCGTGGACTCAAGTCGAAGATCGGGGCCGCCGTCATCCTCATCACCCACGACCTGGGTGTCGTCGCTGAGATGGCCGAGCGTGTTGTCGTGCTTTACGCGGGCCGGAAGGTCGAGGAAGCCACGGTGGCAGCTCTTTTCGAATCTCCGCGCCATCCCTATACCGTCGGACTTCTCGCTTCGGTGCCTCGGCTCGGGGCTTCGCTGCGTGGGGAGATCCCGCGTCTTGCCGATATTCCAGGGACGGTGCCATCGCTCGCCGAGGAGATCGTCGGTTGCCCGTTCGTCCCGCGGTGTGGGCGAGCCACTTCGCTCTGCAAGACTCAGATGCCGCCGCTCGAGCACAAGGCTCCAACCCATTCTGTCGCCTGCTGGCACCCCTACTGATGAAACCGCTCCTCGAGGTCGCGGACCTGAAGACACATTACCCGGTGCGCAAGGGCTTCCTGGGTGGCATCGGCGCCCATGTCTACGCTGTCGACGGTGTGAGTTTCTCGATCGGCCAAGGCGAGACGCTTGGACTGGTGGGAGAGTCGGGCTGCGGCAAATCGACCGTCGGAAGGACCATTCTCGGGCTGGTGGATCCCACCGCCGGTACCGTGTCTTTGCAGGGGCGGCGGATCGATCAACTCTCGCGGCGAGAGATGCGATCTGTTCGGCGCGAGCTCCAAGTCGTTTTCCAGGATCCCTTCTCTTCGCTCAATCCGCGAATGAACGTCGGTGCAATCGTCGCCGAGCCGATGCGCAACTACGGCAATGCGAGCAAAGCCGCTTTGCAGGACCGTGTTGTCGAGATCCTCGGAAAAGTGGGTTTGCGGCCGGAGGCGATGTCTCGATATCCGCACGAGTTCTCGGGAGGGCAGCGGCAGCGCATAGGCATCGCCCGCGCACTCGCGCTGAATCCGAGCCTGATCGTCCTCGATGAGCCAGTGTCCGCCCTCGACGTCTCTGTCCAGGCCCAGGTCATCAATCTTCTCTCGGACCTGCAGCGCGAGCTGAATCTCGGGTACCTCTTCATCGCACACGACCTCGCGGTGGTTGAACATATAAGCCACCGAGTCGCCGTCATGTACCTGGGCAAGATCGTCGAACTTGCCGACAAGCGAGACCTCTTTCGTCATCCGCAGCACCCCTACACCGAGGCTCTGCTATCCGCCGTTCCACTCCCGAATCCGAAGGCGGAGCGGCGCCGGATCGTACTGAAGGGGGATGTCCCCAGCCCGATGGAGCCGCCGGCAGGCTGCCGATTCCATACGCGCTGCCCCTATTCCTTTGGCCGCTGCGGCGTCGAGGAGCCTGCGATGCGCGAAGTCACGCCCGGCCATTTCGCGGCCTGCCATCTGCGGGAGTGAGGCGGGCCGGGCCGCCGGCTTGTCCACACCCGCGATTCAACCGTCAGCCGTACCGCGTGCGCGTGGAGCAACGCAGCGAACGGCTCCAGATTTTCACTGCCGACCGGACCAGGAGAAATTTCAATGCAAAGTGAACAGATGTCGATCGCCGACTGCGTTATCGAGGCCGGTTGGGCTCTCGTGCAGGAAGGCGAGGAGCCGCAACTGGAGCGGGATGTGTCGATCGTTGTTCGAGGAAACGAGATCGCCGATATCAAGCGCGGCCGAGTTCGAGGCTGGGAAGTCCGTGTCGACGCGAGCGACTGCCTTGTCTTGCCCGGATTCATCTCAGGGCACACGCATACGACGGTCAGCACCCCGTCCCGCGGTCTCATCGAAGGCGGGCGCTTCATGGATCGCCCGGTCGCAGCGGCGTATGCGCTTGACGATGAGCAACTCGACGCCTTGACCGCCTACAACATCGCAGAAATCCTGAAATCGGGCTGCACCACCTTCGTGGAGATGAGCGCCTCGGTTCGTGTCGCCGAATCGTTCGTGCGCGTCGCCCGCGCATGGGGGGTGCGCGCCTATGTGAGCGTGATCGCGCCGAACGGCAATCGTCTTCATGACATCTGGTATCGAGACAATGACGAAGTCCTCTTCAACTCGGTGCCGGAAACCCTGCGGGAGATCGAAGCGGCGCGGCAGTTCGGTTTGTCGCTCAATAGCTCCGACGGTGACTTGCTGCGCGCACAGATGGCCATTCATGCAGCCGATACGCACACCCCCGAAACATTGAAGGCGGTGCAGCATGCGGCCGAGGAACTCGGCAACGGCGTCCACATTCATCTCGCGCAGCGCATCCGCGAGGTGGAGGCCTGCGAGCGTCTCTGGGGGAAAAGGCCGGTCGCCTGGCTGGAGAGTCTGGGCTTCTTTTCGCAGCCCGTCATCGCAGCACACCTCTACAAGATGGACCTGGTGCAGGATCCTCCGATCCTGAAGCGGCACGGCGTCAACTATGTTCACTGCGCCTGCATGGCAAGCATGCTGCACCAGGCGTCTCAGCCATATCCGGAGGCGTTGGCGAGCGGATTGAACATATCGCTCGGGATCGACCAGATCTCGAACGACTACGTAGAGAACATCAAGCTGGCGACGCTGAACGGTCAGTTGCGCACGACCTTGCTAGAGCCGACGTCAAGTGCAAGGATGCGGCGCCCGCAAGTCATGGATTCGGTCCGCGCAGCGACCATTGGAGGCGCCAAGATGCTGCGTCGCGATGACCTCGGCCGCCTAGCGGTCGGCGCCAAGGCCGACCTTTGTGCGGTGGACGTGACAAGACCCTTGGGAGGTGTGGGTGCTCTTCCCCCCGAGCCGCTTCACCACCTTCTTTATTCGAGCGGAAGAAACGTCCGGCATGTGATGACCAACGGGCGCTTTCAAGTTCTACGAGGAAAGTTGGTAGTGGCTGACGAGGATCGGGTTGTCGCCGAAGGCGGAAAGGTGAGCCAGAGAATCTGGCAGTTCCTCGAAAACGAGAATTGGTTCGAAGCCGAACCGCCCAAGAATTCACGGGCTTGACAGCCGGTTTCTCGTTCGTCCCATGCGTGAGCTGGAGGCGCCGTCGAAGAAAGAACGTAGCGCCAAGGCGCGTCCACTGCCGGCACTGCTCGCATCCCCTTGTTCGCCTGACCGGAGCGAATGTGGGAAAGTCCCTATTGGAGCCTCCGGACGCGCCGTCCGAACATCGCAATACATAGCCCGTCTAAAGCAGTGATGGTGTGTGCAACGAAAAGCGATCCAATGTGATGCGAAGCCCTCGAAAAATGCCACCGGCAACTGTGGACAAGATCGAGGAAAAAGTGCGTGTCGGTTTCTTGCTGACTCCGCGCTTCACACTGACCGCCTTTGCCGCGTTCGTCGACGTATTGCGTCTGGCTGCAGATGAGGGGGATCGAAGCCGCCCTCGGGAGTGTCGCTGGGAGATTCTTGGCACTGCCGGCACCCCCATCATGTCCAGTTGCGGCGCGAGTGTGATGCCGACTGCATCGCTGGAGCCGCCGCACGTTTACGACTATCTGGTTGTAGTGGGCGGTCTACTGCACGGGGGACAGCAAGTACCCGAAAAATTCTATGCCTTCCTGCGAAGTGCGGCCGGCGCCGGGGTCAAGCTGGTCGGGCTTTGCACAGGATCGTTCGTGCTTGCCCGTGCAGGATTGCTTGACGGTTATCTCGCATGCGTGAGCTGGTTCCATCGAGAGGAATTTGCCGCCGAGTTCCCCGAGTGTCGGGTCGTATCGAACCAGATGTTCGTCGTCGATCGTGACCGCCTGACGTGCGCCGGCGGAACGAGCGTCGTCCACTTGGCCGCGTACCTGATCGAAAAGACGATTGGACGGGGCAGCGCGGTGAAAGCGCTCCGTATCATGATCGAGGAGCAGCCCCTGCCGTCGCGGACGCTGCAGCCCGAGGAAGTGCTGTCAGAGCGATCAACCGACAGTCTGGTCCACAAAGCTATGCTGCTCTTGGAGCAGCAGTTGCATCTGTCGCTGCCAATCGCGCAACTGTGCGAGCCGCTGCGCATCGGCCGGCGACAACTCGAACGACGCTTCCAGCGCGACGTTGGCCTGAGCCCGGCCGCCTACCGCCAGAAACTACGCCTCGAACGCGCGCGCTGGCTGCTGCACAACACTGACCTGGAAGTGACCTCCGTGGCGCTGGAATGCGGCTTCCATGATGCAGCCCACTTCGCGCGTACGGTGCGACGATCGTTCGGTGCGAGCCCTCGCGAGGTCCGCGCCATCGGCATGGCCGAGGGAGGACCGCTGCGAGACTCCTCTGTCCAGTCCGGTTCCTGAGAGTCCCAGCCGCGAGCATTTGCTCTAGTCGGGGCATATCGGCAGGCAGGCAGAAGCGAAAAAAAATGTTCGCGGGGGATCAGTAGCCTGCCCCAGTCGGCAATCGGCGGCCAGTCACTGCCCCACGACGCGACCTTCATGCCGGGTAGAGCCGCACATCCTCCAGCAGCACTACCCAGCCGCCAACCAACAAACCACGGCCCACGCATTCAGCGATCCTCCGCTGGTGCAAGAAAACGACGAGTTGTCCCGCTGTCCAAGGGACGAGACAGGGCGGAATAGACCTGCGCGAATTGTTTCGTTGGCGCTGCATGACGCCCGAACAGATCCTGGCTGACCTGCACGGCGCTGGTTTCAAGTTGAACCAGTACAAAAGTATTCAGTACTTCCACGGATTCTGATCTTGGATTTTTGATCAAAGATCGTTCCATCGCGAGCGAAAGGCAAGCCGTGGCGACCAAGAAAATTCTCAACGACCCCTTTGATGCGGTTGACGAGATGCTGGACGGCATTCTCAAGGCGCATCCGGGGCATCTGCGCCGGGCCGGTGAAACCGGCCGCGCGCTGGTGCGAGCCGGGGCTCCGGTGCCGCAGAAGGTGGGCATCGTCACCGGCGGCGGCGCCGGGCACCTGCCGCTCTTCCTTGGCTATGTCGGCCAGGGCCTTGCCGACGGGGCCGCCGTCGGCAACGTCTTCTCCTCGCCCGGCCCGGCCCCGATGTACGACTGCATCAAGGCGGTGGACGCCGGCCGGGGCGTGCTGCAGATCTTCGGCAACTACCAGGGCGACGTCATGAACTTCCAGGCCGCTGCCGAAATGGCCCGCGCCGACGGGATACAGGTCGCCGCCGTCATCGGCAATGACGATGTGGCATCCGCCCCGAGGGAGCAAGCCCACAACCGGCGGGGGGTTGCCGGGCTCTACTACGCCCTTCGCCTGGCCGGCGCGAAAGCGGCCGAAGGCGCCAGCTTCGAAGAGGTGAAGCGCACCGCCGAGGCCGTGATCGCCAACACCCGGACGATGGGGGTGGCGCTGTCACCCTGCACCGTGCCGGCGGCCGGCCGGCCCACGTTCGAGATCGCGGACGACGAGATGGAGATCGGCATGGGCATCCACGGCGAGCCGGGCCTCGAGCGGACCAAGCTCCAGAGCGCCGACCAGCTCGCCGAGGCGCTGCTGGCCGAGATCGGCGCCGACCTGCCGTTGCGCGAGGGCGACCAGGTTTCGGTCCTCGTCAACGGGCTCGGCGCAACGCCCCCGACCGAGCTCTACGTGCTTTTCCGGCGGGTCCATGACCTGCTGACGGCGCAAGGGGTCGCGGTGCACAAGGCCTTCGTCGGCGAATACGCAACCTCCCTCGAGATGGCCGGCTGTTCGGTGAGCGTGCTTCGACTCACCCCCGAATTCAAACGGCTCCTGGGCGCCCCCATCCACTCGCCCTTCCTTCTGCACAACTGACCGGCCGCCATGACAGCAAGCATCGGGACCGAGCAGATGATGCGCCTCCTCGAGAAGGTGGCGCGCGACGTCGAGTCGGCGCAGGAGCACCTGACCGAACTGGATGCGGCGATGGGCGATGGAGACCATGGTGTCAGCATGACCATCGGCTTCAGGGCTGTCCGCAAGGCGCTGGCGACGACCTCCGAGTCGTCGGTCCCGGGTTTGCTGCTGCAGGCCGCCCATACCTTCCAGGCCGCTGCGGGGGCAACCGTCGGCGCCCTGCTGGGGGCTGGCGTGAGGGGCGCCGCGAACACGCTGACGGGGAAGGCGCAGTTCGGGCCGCAGGAGCTGAGCGGATCGTTCCGGGCCGCCCTGGACACGGTCATGAAACTCGGTGGAGCCGAACCCGGCGACAAGACGCTGGTGGACTGCCTGCACCCGGCCACCGTCGCCGCCGAGACCGCCGTGCGCGATGGCAAGGACGCCTTCGGCGCCTTGCGAAGCGCCCTCGAAGCGGCCGAGCAGGGCATGGAGTCCACGCGCCAGCTCGTTGCCCGCAAGGGGCGCGCCAGCCGACTCGGCGAGCGCACGCGCGGACACGTGGACCCGGGTGCCGCGTCCTGCTTCCTCATCCTGCGGTCGGCAGTGGAATTCCTTGAACAGGAGCGCAGCAGGTCCGCTGCGCCCCCAACCGAGCGGGCAGCCCCGCACCAGCCCTAGCAACAAGAGGTCTATACAGTGAGCACTATCAATGTCAGGAAATGGGTTCTGATCGTCGAAGACACGAATCGCGAGGCCGGGCGGGACGTTGACCCCCCCTTGCGGAAGGTCGCCGCCATTGCCGTCGTCGAGAACCCTTTCGCGGGCCGCTACGTCGAAGACCTCTCCCCGCTGGTCGATTTCGGCGAGGTGCTGGGAGACAAGCTCACGCGCCGCGCGGTCGAGGCGCTGCAGGTGGCTCCGGGCGAAGTCAAGGGTTACGGAAAGGCTTCCATCGTGGGCATCGCCGGAGAGATCGAGCACTGCGCTGCGCTCATCCACCCGAAGATGGGCAAGCCCCTTCGCGCAGCGGTGGATGGCGGCACCGCCATCATTCCCTCGACCAAGAAGCGCGGCGGCCCTGGAACGCGCATCGATGTCCCGTTCTTCTTCAAGGACGACGAGTGGTGGATGCCCTACCTGGACGCGATGGAAGTGAGCGTTCCGGATGCGCCCGGACCCGATGAGGTGGTCGTGGTGGTCGCGCTCAGCAGTGGCGGCAGGCCGCTGGCGCGCGTGGGCGGCCAGCGCGAGACGAAGGAAGAGCGCCAGAGGCGCGCGGGTGGGCGCTGAGCGCCACCGACCTTACGCCGAGGCGGCAAACGTGGGCGCCGGCAGGAGACACTCATGCTGAAATTGAAGCCAGACGAGCGGGAAATGCTCGAGGGGCGCCAAGGGCGAGCCCGGCAGGTGGCGATGTCCTTGCTGGCCAGGTACGCAGAAGGCCTGGGGGCCGAGTCATTCGTCGATACGAACAACGTGACCCTGATCGCGGGAACGTTGCCCGACATCGACATCCTGCGTTCGGTCGTCCCCAGCCTCGACCCCGATGCGATCGCTTCCAAGGTTTTCCTGGACAGCGATGAAACGATCGTCGTCGACAAGGTGCGGGCGTTCACGACCGCCAACGCCACCCACCGCGACCAGCGGTATCCCACCCTGCAACGAGGCGGGCAGGAAGCGTGCGACCTCATGCAGGGCATCGAGCGCTATCTCAAGCGGATCGGCGTCGTCAACCTGCTCACCTGCACGCCCTACCAGTCCGGCAACTCCCCCAGGAAGGGAGAGCACTGCGCCTGGAACGAGTCTTCGGCCCAGGCGTACTGCAACTCCGTCCTGGGCGGACGGACCAACATCGAGGGGCAGCACAGCGCGTTCGCGTCGGCGCTCACCGGCAAGACGCCGCTGTGGGGCTTGCACCTCGAGGAAAACCGGCGTGCCGACATCCGGGTCGAAGTGCAGTGCCAGCCCCGGTCGACCCAGGACTGGTACTTGATGGGATATCACTTCGGCGCAACCCTGGGCCAACGCATACCCGTCTACACCAACCTCGATGATCCGCGGGACCTCTACAGCCTGATCGCCTTCAGTGCGGCCGGCATGACCACCGGCAGCGTGGCGATGTACCACATCGTCGGCGTGACGCCCGAAGCTCCCACGCTGGAGGCCGCTGCCGGCGGCCGGCCGCCGAAGGACGTGGTGACCTACGGCGAAGCCGAGCGCGCCCAGGCGTACCAGCGGCTCAACAGTTCGGATACGCGGGCGGTCGACGTGATCATCCTGGGATGCCCCCACTACGGGCTGGAGCGCATGAAGGAGCTGGCCGAGAAGCTCGATGGCCGGAAGCTCCATGACAACGTGGCGCTGTACGTCACCACCATGCGGTCGGTCAAGGCCATCATGGACCGGGAAGGCTACTCCGACGCCATCACGCAGGCCGGGGCCGTGATCATGGAAGACTCGTGCGGGCTGGTCCTGAACATGGTCGATCCCTCGACGGTCGTCGCGACCGATTCAGCCAAGATGGCCCACTACGTACCCGGAACCACGGGCGTGCGGCAGGTCTGGTTCGGCACCACCGACGAGTGCATCGATGCGGCCGTGTCCGGGACCTGGCGCGGAGACTTGCGATGAGCGAAATCATCTGCGGCCGCCGCATCTACCCGGGCGTCGTCGAAGGCGAGGCGCTGCTCATGGAGGACTGCCTCGGCGGTTACGGCGCCTTCAACGTCAGGACGGGAGAAATCATCGAGGCCAGCCCGAACAAGGGCCAATCGGTCGCCGGGAAGGTCGTTTTCTTCCGCCGGGCAAAGGGATCGTCATCCTGGTCCATCTGGCACCAGGCCCTCAAGTTCACCGGCAGCGCGCCGGCCGCGTACGTCGTCCAGGAGTCGAACACCCAGGTCGCGCTCGGCGCCGTCGTCCTGCGCATCCCGGCCGTCGAACTCGGCCGCGCAACGGCAGCCAAGGTTGCGACGGGCGATTGGGTTCGCGTGAACGGGGATGAGGGAACGGTAGAGATCATCGGTGCGGGAAACCGCGTCACACAGGCCGCTCCCGGAGCGGCACAACCCAGCCGTGACCCCGCGTCACATCCAACTGAAAGGTGAATTCGATGCGAAACAAGCTTGCAGCGATTGCGATCCTCGGCGCCGCGGTCGCGGCGACTTCGGCGCAGGCCGAAGACATCCGGATCGGCGTCATCGCGGGGTTCTCCGGCCCGGGCACCTCCTACGGCATCGGTATCCGCCAGGGTGCCGAGATGGCGGTCAAGGAGATCAATGCCGAGGGCGGCATCGATGGCCGGAAACTCGAACTGGTGGTCGTCGATGACGGCAGCAATCCGGGTCAGTCGGTGACGGCCATGCAGCGCCTGATCAATGACAAGGTCGACCTCATCGTCGGCGGCTGGGGGAGCTCGCAGGTCCTGGCGGCCATGGAGCCGGCCGAGCGCGCGGGCATGCCGTACGTCGTGGTGGGCGCCTCCAATCCGCGCATCACGACCGAGAAGAACAAGTGGACCTTCCGCGTGCTGCAGTCGGACACCCTGCAAGCCGAGGAGGTCGCCGACATCGCCCTCAAGCGCTTGGGGCTGAAGCGGATCGCCGTGATCCATGACGCGAACGACTATGGCGTCTCCAACCGCGAGAGCTTCGTCGCGCGGATGAAGAAGCTGGGCGTCGATCCGGTGGAGGTGCAGGTCTACCAGACCACCGACAAGGACTTCACGGCCCAGCTGACCCGGATCCGCGCCTCCAATCCGGATGGCCTGGCGATCTTCGGGACCATCCCGGCGGCGCCGGCCATCATGAACCAGGCCCGCGAGATCGGTATCAAGGCCCAGTTCCTCGGTACCACGGGGATCGCCAACGAGAACCTGATCACCCTGGCGCCGAAGGCTTCGGAGGGGACGATCTTCGCCACCATGTTCCACGAGGACGTGGACCCCGAGGCACGCAAGTGGTCCGACCGGTACGTGAAGGCGTTCTCGGGCGGCTCGCAGCCCCCGCGGCCGGTGCTGGCGGCCTGGGAATACCGTGCGATCAAGTTCATCGTGGCGCCCTGCCTGAAGAAGGCCGGCACGGACAAGGACAAGTTCCGCAGCTGCCTGACCACCTGGAAGGGGCGGATCTTCGGCTTGCCGAACGAAGCCTACTTCGACAAGACCAACCACCTGGTCCAGCAGTCGGTGATCGTCCAGGTCGGGGGTGGCGAGTTCCGCGCGTACAAGGGCGACAAGTAATGGAAACGACCGGAAGCGTCGGGATGCTGCTGCAGATCCTCATCGGCGGGGTCGCGACGGGCAGCATCTATGCGGTGGTGGGGCTCGGCTTCACCCTGTTGTACCGCGCAATGAAGATGGTGAACTTCGCTCAGGGCCATGTCTTCATGGCCGGCACGTTCCTCGGATTGATCATTGCCAACCGCTTCGCGCTTCCGGCCATCCCGCTCCTGCTGATCGTGATGGTGCTTGCGTTCCTGATCGGTGTCGTCCTGGAGCGCATCGTGTTCCGCCGCCTGTACCATGACCACGACGTGTTCATCGTCGGTGCGATCGGGCTCGGGATCGTGCTGATGAACACGGTCCGCGTCTTCTTCCCGGAACCCGTCCCGTTTCCCAAGGTGTTCGGCGAGCGCCTCGTGGAGTTCGGTGGCGCGCGCTTCCAGGAGGCCTACTTGTGGGTGATCGGCTGCACGGTCGTCCTGGTCGCGCTTCTCCATTCGTTCTTCACGTATACCCGGCACGGTCGCGCGATGCGGGCCGTCGCTTCCGATGCGGAAATCGCCGGCACCGTGGGGGTGAACGTGCCGCGCGCGATCGCACACATCTTCGGGCTGACCTTCGCCGTCGCCGCGGGTGCCGGGGTGTTGATCGGCCCGCTGTACTTCGTGTCCTTCGACATGGGGGACATGGTGGGCCTCAAGGCGTTTGCCGCAGCCGTGCTCGGCGGCATCAACAGCGTCCCGGGAACGATCCTCGGCGGCATCGCGATCGGGCTGCTGGAGAACCTGGCGGGCACCTACATCTCGTCCGCGTACAAGGACCTGGTGGCGTTCGTGATCCTGCTCGCGATGTTGATCTTCCGCCCCAACGGCCTGCTCGGCACCTCGACCCCGGTGAAGGTATGACGCACCAACCGATCATTCGATTCGGCCGTTTGTGCGCGGTGCTGGCCCTCTTGCTGGTGCTGCCCTTCGTCGCCCCGAACTACGTCGTCCACGTGGCCAACTTCGTGCTGATCATGACGCTGCCGGTCATCGGCCTCGGATTCATCACCGGCTTCACGGGGAGGGTCTCGCTCTCGCAAGGGGCCATCTTCGGGGTCGGGGCTTACGTCACGGCCTTGCTGACCACGAAGCTCGGGTGGTCGCCGCTGGCGACGTTCGTCCCGGCGGTGCTGGGCGCCATCACCGTGGGGACTGCGCTCGGAGGCCCCGCCATGCGACTCGCCGGCTTGTACTTCGTCATGGCCACCATCGGCATCCAGCAGATCGTCTGGATCGTCCTGCTCAATGCAGTGGAATTCACCGGCGGCCCGCAGGGGGTGCGCTCGATCCCGGCAGTTGGCGTTAACGGATTCGAAATCGATTCCACCTTCTCCTTCTATTTCCTGGCGCTGGCCATGGCCACCGCTTCGTACATCCTGGCCAAGCGCATCATCGCCAGCCGGATGGGGCTGCGGCTGCGCGCGATCAGCGACGATGAGCTTGCTTCCTCCGCGGTCGCCATCAACGTGACCTGGAACAAGGTCCTGGCGCTGGTACTGTGCTCGGGCTGGGCTGGCGCGGGCGGCTTCCTGTACGCGCACTACGTCCGCTACATCCACCCCGACATGTTCACGCTGGAACCCTCCATCCTGCTGCTCACCATGAGCATGTTCGGAGGCTACCGTTCGCTGGAGGGCATGCTGGTGGCCACCGCCATCCTGGAGTCGGCTACCGAGTACCTGCGACCATTCGGCGAGTTCCGGATGATCGCCTATGGAATGCTGCTGCTGCTGGGGATGATGTTCTTTCCCAGGGGGATCCTGTCCCTTTTCCCGCGCCGCGCTCCGAAGCCAGCGCAAGTGGTCAAGGAAAGGACCAGCGATGCTTGACGTGAAAGCGGTTTCGCTGAGCTTTCGGGGCGTGCGCGCGCTGGCCGCGGTGGACCTGCAGGTTGCCAAGGGCGAGCTGCTCGGCGTCATCGGGCCCAACGGCTCGGGCAAGAGCACGCTGTTCAACGTGATCTCCGGCATCTATCGGCCCGACTCGGGCAGCCTCGTCTTCGACGGGAAGTCGCTGATCGGCGTCGCGCCGGCCCAGATCGTGCGCGACGGCCTGGTGCGTACGTTCCAGAACAAGCGCCTGTTCGTGAACCTCACCGTCCACGAGAACGTGATGGTGGCGGCACTGAAAGCCGAGCCGGGCTCGGCGCTGGGCGACGTGCTGGGGCTGCGGCGCTCGCGCGAAGCGCTGGAATCGGCAGAAAGCCGGGCGCGTGAATGCCTGCGGATCGTCGGCCTGACGGCCCTCGCCGATGTGCTGACCAAGGACCTGCCCTACGGTGCGCAGAACCGGCTGGAGATTGCACGCGCACTGGTGCTCGATCCATCGCTGCTGCTGCTTGACGAGCCGGCGGCAGGCTTGAATCCCTCCGAGCGTACCGAGGTGGTTCAACTGATTCGCAAGATCCACGAGCGCGGCATCACCATCGCACTCGTGGAGCATGACATGCGGATCGTGACCGGGTTGTGCTCGCGCATCGCGGTGCTGGATCACGGCGAGAAGATCGCCGATGGGCCGGCGAAGGAGGTGATCGACGATCCGAAGGTCCTGGAGGCGTACTTCGGTGCGGAACTCAGTGCAGCAGAGGAGGCGAACCCATGAGCGCCGTCGATTCCGCGCTGCTCCAGGTCCGCGGCCTGAAAGTCCACTACCGGAATGTCCAGGCCGTGCATGGAGTCGATCTGGACGTGCGCGAAGGGGAAGTTGTCGCCGTATTGGGTGCCAACGGGGCCGGCAAGAGCTCGATCATCAAGTCGCTGATGGGGCTGGTCCCGTGCACCGGCGAGGTCCAGTTCGCGGGCGCGCCGCTTGCCGGAACCAGCGCGAAGCGCGTCGAGGCGGGCCTCGCGTACGTGCCGGAAGGCCGCCGCGTGTTCGGCGACCTGAGCGTGGAGGACAACCTGCGCATGGGCGGCTACATCGTCCGGGACGCCAACGAAGTGAAAAGGCGGCTCGACGGTGTCTATGAGCTGTTCACCCGGCTTGGCGAACGCCGCCTGCAGCTCGCGGCCACCCTGTCGGGCGGCGAGCAGCAGATGCTCGCGCTCGGTCGTGCGTTGATGCGGCAGCCCAGGCTGCTGCTGCTCGATGAGCCCTCGCTGGGTCTTGCCCCGATCATGGTCCAGATGGTCTACCGGCTGATCGAGCGGATTGCGGCCGGCGGCATGACGATCCTGCTGTCGGAGCAAAGCGCGCACATCGCACTGAAGCTGGCCTCGCGGGCCTATGTGCTGGAGACTGGCGGCGTCGCCTTCTCGGGCGCGGCCGCAGAGCTGCAGAGCAATCCGGCGCTGCGCGAGGCCTACCTGGGCAGCGTTCCATCCTGATCGAGAATTCGAGCTTTTTGCCTGATATGCGTACCTCGGCCTCGCGTGTGTTGACGTTGACTCCGGTCAGGATGTCCAAGAGCAGACTGCAGGACGACGTCTATGAGCGCCTGCGCGACCTGATCCTGACCGGCGAGATCGCACCAGGGCAGCTCATCACGGTGCAGGCCCTGTCGGAAGCATTCGGGGTGAGCGCAATGCCGATCCGCGAAGCCTTGCAGCGCCTGGTGGCGGCGCAGGCGCTGACCACCATTTCGGGGCGCTCGATCGGGATTCCGCCACTGACCCGGGAGCGGCTGCTCGATCTCACCCGTGTCCGCAGTGTCGTCGAGGGCTCTGCAGCGGAGTGGGCGGTCGACCACGTCACGCCGGCGGTCCTGGACAGGCTGGAGAAGCTGGCGGCGGAGATGACGGCTGCCGTGGCGGACCAGCACGTGAAACGATTCCTGCGCCACAACAGGGAATTCCACTTCACGATCTACAAGCTCGCGAACTCCGAGTCAGCCTATACGATCATCGAAGGGCTCTGGCTCCAGGTCGCCCCCTATTTCCACCACCTGTACAAGCTGGACCGGTACGCAAAGGCCAGCACCGATCACGACCAGGTCCTCAAGGCCCTGCGGTCCGGGGATCCGCAAGGCGCGGGCGACGGCATCCGCGCCGATATCCAAAGTGGAAGCGTGCTCCTGCTGGGCCTGTTGGCGCGACCGGCAGCAAGCCGCGGCAAGGCCGGCGACGGCGACCATGCCACGGGCGCTTCAGGGGCACCGATTACTGCGCTTGAGTAATCAGCGGCTCGGCAGACGCGCAAGCCGGGTGTGCATACGGCGATCACGTCCCGTGCCAGGTTCGCGCCGCCGAGTTGGCCGCGGCGCTACGGTCGGGTTGGCGGCCGGGAGCATCCGACTATTCCGCCAGGCGCCCCGGCGCACTCCAATGGCGATCCCTGATGCACTCACCGGAAAGGAATCGCCATGGGTCCCAACGTGCTGGTGTTTGGCTGGAATCGCTCGCTGCCGGGCCGCGAAATGCTCAGCGGGCAGCATTTCCAGGAGTTCTCCGAGTTCCTCGCCGCGCTGCAGAAGGACAAGCGGATCGAGTCCTTCGACGCAGTCCTGCTCGAGCCGCATGGCGGCACGTTCAACGGCTGTTTCCTGATCCGCGGCGAGCCGGCCCGCCTGGGCGAGCTCACCGCTTCGCCCGAATGGGCGCGGCACATCACGCGCGCGATGCTCCACCTGGACGGCGCCTGCGTCCTGCGCGGCATGGCCGGGCAGGCGCTGCAGGAGCGCCTGCAGCTGTGGATGGAGTCGATCCCGAAGCCGTAGCGGGCCGTACCGGCCGCTTCGTGGAATTGCGGCGATGCTCGCCGGCCCGCTAGGATGCAGGCTGCTACTACGGCAGGAGGCCAGCATGGACGACGAAGCCCTCAACATGAGCATCCGCAAGTTCCTCAAGATGGTCGGCGTGAGCTCCCAGCGCGAGATCGAGCAGGCGGTGGCCCGCGCGATCGAGCAGGGGAAGGTGGCCGGCAGCGAGGCCCTGCCGGCCACCATGACGCTGGAGGTGCCCGCGCTGGACCTGCGCGTCAGCTTCGACGGTGAACTGAAGCTGCAATAGCG